>CAMNRO010000012.1 GCA_946553045.1 uncultured Porphyromonadaceae bacterium
CCTTTTCCGTATTGCAAACCTTTATGCTTATCCCCACTGATTTTCTACTGAGCCCTGAAAATATTATTTATCCGCACCATCGGCGTTCCACCAATACAATCCAGTATCGAATCCTTAATCTGCTTTTCCATAGAACTACAACTTAATTCTTTGTAAACACCCTCCGAGCTCAAATGTTTACAACACATCTACTTCAGGACACCAGAAAGACAAACAGAACTTCCCCAAAAATAAAATGGATTATGAAAGCCGCCAAGACAGCATAATTCATAATCCATAATTCTTAGTTTGAAGAAGTAGCCCCGAGGGGAATCGAACCCCTATCTAAGGTTTAGGAAACCTCTATTCTATCCGTTGAACTACAGGGCCATTTTTCGGGCTTTTAACCTTGTGAGAGCAAAAACTATCGAAGTTTAAAAAAAGAATGAGAAACGAAATCCGAAGATTAACATTTCTCATTCTCCTCTCTCCTCTTGCGGTGCGGACGGGACTCGAACCCGCGACCCCTAGCGTGACAGGCTAGTATTCTAACCGACTGAACTACCGCACCTTGGCTTTTGCTGTGTTTCTCTCTTTTTGGAGAGGCACCGGCTTTATCGCTTTTGCGTTGCAAAGGTACGCCTGTTTTTTGATTTCTCCAAATTTTTCAGCAAAAAAATGTAATAAAAAATGCATTTTGTCCGTTTTTACCATTATTTTAGCCTAAATAGACACGCCATAGACCTCTTTATGGAGTCTTTCTGCTATCTCGGATGGCTCGGGAGCACCGGGGGTAGCCATCAAAAGAAGCGGCACAGAAGGCAAATTTTCGGAATATGGCGGCTGAATGTAGTCGAAATCGAGCACCTCGAGCCCACATCTCCTATAAAAACCGATACGCCGGATGGCCATCGGATTGTCGTCGGCCGGCGGTTCAACTTCGAGAGCTATCGGCAGACCGTATATTTTTTCGAGTTCGTCGAGCGTCGAGGCCCCGATACCGCCTCCGCGCACAGCCGGGTCTACGGCAAGATGCTCCACATATATAAATCCGTCGAAAAGCCACACAGTGACAAAGCCGGCAGCCGAGCCGTCGGCGAGAGATATAATATGCAGACGTGGCCCCACCTCAGACAGCGGTTCAACAATACTCTGCCACGGACGGCGTTCTTCGGGCGGAAATGCGCCTTCATATAAGGCACGGGCGGCCGCAAGATGACATGCGGCCGCCGGTATAAGTGATATTGATGTCATGAATGTTTTCCTGTGAGGATATTTCGAATATCGTGAAGTTTAGTAAGGGCTTCAAGCGGAGTAAGATTATTGATGTCCACTCCAAGCAGCTCATCGCGCACCTGACTGAGTACAGGGTCGTCAAGCTGGAAGAAGGAGAGCTGCATGCCGCCGACCGTATCGCTCACCGGAGGCTCTATCCGGGCCTTTCCTCGACTCTTGGGGCCATCTTCCACCGCCTCGCCTGCCGCGCGCTCCAATTGGGCCAGAACGGCGTCGGCTCGGCCTACTATCGACGCGGGCATACCGGCGAGCTTGGCCACATGAATACCGAAACTGTGCTCACTGCCTCCGCGGGCAAGCTTGCGCAGAAACACGACCTTGCCGTCGATTTCCTTGACCGACACATTGTAATTGACGATGCGCGGATAGGAGCGCTCCATGTCGTTCAGTTCGTGATAGTGGGTTGCGAACAGGGTCTTGGGGTGCAGGGTACCGTAGTCATGTATATGCTCCACGATAGCCCAGGCTATTGAAATGCCGTCGTAGGTCGAGGTGCCGCGCCCGAGTTCGTCGAAAAGAATCAGCGAGCGTCGGCTCATATTGTTCATGATAGAAGCAGCCTCATTCATCTCGACCATGAAAGTCGATTCGCCGAGCGATATGTTGTCGCTGGCGCCTACACGTGTGAAAATCTTGTCGACAGTACCTATGCGGGCGCTCTGGGCAGCCACAAAGCAGCCTATCTGCGCCATGATGACATTGAGCGCGGTCTGACGGAGCAAAGCCGACTTACCCGACATATTCGGCCCGGTAATCATCATAATCTGCGTACCCTCGTTCGACAGCTCCACATTATTACTAATATAAGGCTCTCCCGGAGGCAGCTGACGCTCGATGACGGGATGACGGGCTTCGGTAAGCACAAGATCGAGCGAATCGTCGACCACAGGACGGTTATAGCGGTTCTCCATCGACACACGCGTGAAAGCACACAACACGTCGAGTCGTGCCAAAAGAGCGGCGTCGAGCTTCAGCGAGGCTATATAGCGGGCTGTCGCCGCCACAAGCTGCGAATAGAGACGCGCCTGGATTGCCTCTATCTTTTCCTGAGCTCCGAGAATCTGCTCTTCATATTCCTTAAGTTCGGGAGTGATGTAACGTTCGGCATTCACAAGAGTCTGCTTGCGAATCCATGAGCCCGGCACCTTGTTTTTATGAGTGTTGGTAACCTCGATATAATAGCCGAAAACGTTGTTGTAGCCTATTTTGAGTGAAGGGATAGAGGTTGCCTCTATTTCGCGTGCCTGAAGACGCGCAAGATAATCCTTGCCTTGATAAGCAACCTCGCGCAGGCGGTCGAGCTCCTCATCTACTCCCGTATTTATGATGTCGCCACGACCGGGGGCTCCGGCAGGCTCCTCATGAAGTTCGCGCTTGATGCGCTCGCGTATAGTATCGCATGGCGCCAGCTGCTCGCCTATGGCCGAAAGCGGAGCGAGGTCTGAGGCCGTGCAGAGTTTTTTAAGCGGTATTATGGCTTCGAGCGCGTTGCGAATCTGGAGCATCTCGCGTGGCACAATGCGCTCCGTAGCCACTTTCGACACCAGACGCTCGAGGTCGCCGATAGCCTTGAGCCGCTCGGCAGTCTCCTCGCGCTCGTCGGGGTGCTTGAAGAAGTATTCCACCACATCGAGGCGCTCGTTGATGGCCTTCGGGTCTTTGAGTGGCAACTGCAGCCAGCGGCGCAGCAGACGCGCACCCATCGGAGTGACCGTGCGGTCTATCACTCCGAGCAGACTCTTTCCTTCGGGGTCGAGCGGCTCGAAAAGTTCGAGATTGCGCACCGTGAAGCGGTCGAGGCGCACATACTTGCCCTCCTCTATCCTCGCTATCGAGGTTATATGCCCGGTGCGGGTATGCTGCGTCAGGTCGAGATAGTGCAGGATAGCGCCTGCGGCCACTATGGCCTCGGGCATGCCGTCGATGCCGAAACCCTTGAGTGAAGCTGTGCCGAATTGCTTGCGCAGCCTTTCGTTGGCCGCATCGAGCGTATAGAGCCATTCCTCCAGCTCGAAAGTGATATACTGCTGCGAGAACTCGGCGGCGCGGCTCTTGAACCCGCGTTGCACAAGCAGCTCTTTCGGCGCCATGCCGGCCAGAGTCTTGTCGATATAATCGGGAGTGCCTTCGGCTGCAAGAAACTCACCTGTGCTGATGTCGAGAAAAGCCACACCGCAGCGCACCTTGCCGAAATGAACGGCAGCCAGGAAGTTGTTCTCGCGACGAGACAGCACATTGTCGTTCATCGCCACACCGGGCGTGACAAGCTCGGTAATGCCGCGCTTCACAAGCTTCTTGGTAAGCTTCGGGTCTTCGAGCTGCTCGCAGATTGCCACACGCTTGCCGGCGCGAACCAGCTTCGGCAAATAACTGTCGAGAGCATGATGGGGGAAACCGGCAAGCTCGACATACTGCGCGGCGCCATTGGCACGGCGCGTCAGCGTGATACCGAGTATTTCAGACGCCTCAATGGCATCGTCCGAAAAAGTCTCATAGAAGTCACCCACACGGAAAAGAAGAATGGCGTCGGGATGCTTGGACTTCATCTCGACATACTGCCTCATCAGCGGCGTTTCAACTATCTTCTTTGCCATCAGCCCAGTTTTTTCTCTCGTGCGGGAATAGCTATCGATGTAATCGCCTGAAGCACGGCTCCGGCGAGAGTAAACGCGAGCCAGTCGCGAAGCTGATTCGGATCATAAAAGAGGAAAAATGCAGCCACACAGAAAATGATGGCCGTCCAGCTCTCGATCCGATGCCAGCCCTTAAGTTTTAAATCCTTGCCTCTGAACGGCGTAAACAGGCGCACAAGCAGCAAGGCGAGAGCCCCCGCACTATACACATAGGGGAAAACCTCGCGGGCAATCATATTGTCCATCAGCAAAAAAGGCACAAGCGTTGCCAGAAATATCACAAGGAGCGCCAAGGGCGCACCGACAGCGGCCAGCCGCGGCCGTGCTACACTATTTTTCATCTTGTCATTCAGTTTGATTTAGCCTGCTAAATCAAAAGGTTAGAGATTAATGGTTAAAGGCTAAAGATTTTCACAGTCTATGGCATTAACCACCAACCGACAACCTTCAACCCTCGAATCACACCGTGATCCGACTTATTTAAAAACATACACGTCCTCGCTGGCCTTCTTCATGCCATACTGCTCACGCACCACCTGCTCCATCAGCGCAGGGTCGGAGGCAAGACGCCGGTTAAGTTCGCGGTAATACAGCATGGTGTCGCGGTTGGCCTCGAGCTCACAGCGCAGACTATCGATAGTGCGCTGATGTTCTATACTTTGCACGACCGAATTATCGCCCGAAAAAAGAATAAAAGCGACCACGGCAAGACATAGCAGCGTCCAGGGCGAGAGAAACCGACGCAGCCATTGCCAGACAGATGACACATGTTGATTCATAACTGCAAAATTAGCAAAATCCCCCCGAAACCACAACCACCCACCCCACTATCTGCCAAGCAATCATGAAAAAAGGCCCGCGGGGCGGACCTTTATATATTGGAGGGCTGTTAATAGCCTGTGACAGTTGTTTATGCGTTGGCGAGGGGCGAGGGCACGTTGTAGACGCGGGCGGCGAGTTCCTGGTCGAGCATGTAGAGGGCGAGACCGTTGTCGCCGATGAGTTTGAGGCGGTCGATGAGATTTTTGGCGGTTTCCTCTTCTTCTACCTGCTCCGACACGAACCAGTCGAGTTTGCCGCGTGTGGCATAGTCGTGTTCGGCTTCGGCGAGAGCATAGATATTGTTGATGAGGGCAGTCACCTTTTCTTCGTGGGCAAGGGTTGCTTCAAATGCAGCCAGAGGGCTTTCCCAAGTCTGCGGAACTTCGTCGATAGTACCGAGAACCACACGGCCTCCGCGGCTGTTGAGATAGTTCATGAAGATTTCGGCATGAGCCTGCTCTTCCTTGAACTGGATTTTGAACCAGTTTGCAATGCCGCCGCGGCCTTCTGCCTCGAAGTGCATGGCCATGGCAAGATAGAGATATGCCGACCAGAATTCGGCATTAATCTGGGCGTTGATAGCGTCCTGGATTTTAGGGCTAATCATAGTTTATCGCTTTAGTTTGGTTATTGTATATTATCTTGTTTACGTATGGCAAGACCGATTGGTTCACGATGGTCACAGGAACGCTGCAACAACGGTTCATAGTCGAAACAACGGGCAAGCCCCGTGGTGTCGGCACGCTCCGATACAAGCAGAAGCGTTCCGGCCGGATATGCACCAGCCTCTTCGATTGTCTTGACGGCGCGAATCTTATCGTTGAGATAATAGTTTAAAGTGAATAGCCGGTGATTGTAGAAATACTCCAGCGAGAGCACTTGTGCCGACGGGTCTTCATTGAGACGGTCGAGCACACGGTAGTCGCTGCGTGGATTCAGCACCGCCGGAGCAACCACCGCCATATAGCACAGCAGCATAGACCACACCATGACAATGACATGTCCGATTGAGCTGTGACGATTGATCATCCATGCAATGCCGGCTCCGACAGGAACAGCCAACACTATATAATTCCACCACCGCAACGGAGCCATCACAACCTTTGGCTGCGGCCATATCTGCAGGGCAACCACAGCCAAAGGCGCCAACACAGCAAGCACGGCCATAAACCATGCGAAAGCCCTCACCTGCCGCGCGGCTGTGCCGCTATAGAGAATCGACGCCACCGCATAGGCCATAAAAGGATACGCCGGAAGCAGATAAACACTGCGCTTGCTATCGGGAATACAATAGAACACTATTACCGTCACCGCAACCGTAAGGCAGAACAGCCCGGCCGGTGTCAGCGCCGAACGACGCCAGCGGCGCCATGCAAACGCAGCCATAAGCACAGCAAGTGTCCACGGCAGCATTCCGGCGAGAATTGTCAGGAAATTATAATAAATCGGCTGCACATGGCTGTCGTACGACATCGTACCCATGAGGCGGCCTATGTTTTCCTCCATCATCAGGTCGACAAAATGCTGTCCGCCTTGTTGCGCAGCCGCATAGAACCACCACGCCAAAGGCAAAAGCGCGGCCAGGGCCAGACCGAGCATCCTGGCGAGTGTCGGAAAGAAACGGTCGCCACGCAGCAAGGCATAGATACCCATGGCAAAGCAAGGGAGCATCGAACCGACAGGGCCTTTGGTAAGAGCGGCACAACTGAAAAGCACCCATGCGGCCAACCAGCGCAAGGCCTTGAAACGGACATCGGGCCGTCTCAGACCATAAAGCACATACAGACCGCCTACCATACAGGCCGTAAGCACCATATCGAGACGGCAGGCGAAACCCGCACGGAACACTTCTATGCTCATGAATGTCACAAACGAGAATATCATGGCAAACCGTGTGCCACGCTCGCGTCGGGCCCATGCATATCCTCCCATCACCATAGCCATCAGAGCAACCACCGACGGAAGTCGCGATATATACTCGCTCACCGTACCGCCATTGAAAACGATTGCGAAAATACTCATGAGCCACGCCAGGAACGGGGGCTTGAACGGAATATCACCGCCATAATTCGTCGGCAGAATCCAGTCGCCGCTTTCAAGGATAGAGACCGCCACAATGGCTTCGCGCGGCTCGCCTTTGGAATTGAACAGAATCTCGCCTATCCACGGCAGAAACAACAAAGCCATGGCCAGAAAGAGCAGCAGAGCCGCTCTGGGCATATGGGGATCGAGCCTTGATTTCATTTTAATTCGTTTTTGCGTTTTCCAGTTCCGAGGGATGCTTTATGAAATATTGCCGTAGCATTTCGGCAATATCGAAGTAGTAGCCTTCCTGGGCGTTTTTCGAATTCTTCTCGACCGCTATAAAATCATAATGCGGAGGCTCGAACCGCTGGCTCTGAGCCGTTTTGCCCGAAAGATTCAGAAAATCGTATTCATGCTGCGGATAGACTACAATAAAAGCGTTTTCCGGGTCCGTACCCTTGCCGGAGGCGGCTATCACAAGCAGAAGATGGTTCAGTTTGTACTGCCATATACGGGCAAGGTCAAGCTTCCCGTTCTGCTCATACACAAATATGCGGTTGGTGAGCTGACGGAGGTCAACCGGATTATCATCGAGCACCTGCAAAGCGTAGTCGAGCATTTTGATTCGCTCCGAACGGGTGCGTTTCGACTTGGCATATATCGGCTGAAGCTCCTGCAGAAGGGCCGGGTTCGGAGCTTCCCGATAAGGATCGTAATCTTCCTGAAAAAAAGTGCCGTAATAGAAATACTGAAACTCCTCTGCCGTCATTGTCGTATCATTGGCATTAAACTGCTTCAGCAGACGGGGATAATAATATTTCGAATTTTCATCGGTGGTCTCACGCGCTATCGCGTCGAGATCGGGACGCCCCAGCTCGGCCCGGGCGCCGCTTTTGGCAAACACGGCCACAGAGGCCGCTATGGCAATTGCAGATATAAAAGATCGTAGATTCATAATACAGCAGCGACTGTAATGCCGCAGATTGAGCATGCCACCACAGCCCGCAGGCCGGTGGAGCACATAAAATTGACGAATACCGGCGAAAAAAGAGGAATAGTCTTCGGTCCCCGGGGCGTGCTTCGGAAGGCAAGGGCGCCAAGCAAGGCGCCGATGGCACTGCCGGTGATAATCGAAGCCGATGTCGGCGCGGCCACGTAACCGAGAAGGGCGCCTGCGACAGCACCGACAACCACATACGGATTGCCTGCGCGTGCGAGTGCTTTTTCTTTTGGTGCGAATATGCCTATACCTATCACAAGGGCTGCTGCAACAAACCAGAAAACAAGCACACTGCCATCTATATACGGCGCCCCTGCGAACCATGCGCACGACATGCCTGCATACGACGAAACAACGCCCGGCAGACGGGGTACAAAACATGCGAGCACCCCCAGGGCACTGAGAACAATAGCGGTTATGGCAAGTGCAGACATAGACTAAAAATCGATTTTTGCGAAAGACAAAGATAGCGATTTAAGACTTGTCGCCGTCGCTTTTTAACTAAAATTAATCTTTACTGAAAGTATTGACACTGCTGACGTCCAATTTTTTTTTGTGAAAGATGAAACTTTTATGTACTTTTGTGCGTCTAATCAACTGAAAACAGTCTTTCCACGTTTTTCAACGTCAGTTCAAATTATTGAAATTTATCAAACAACGGAAGTACTTTCTCTAAACAATCTACTCTTCTAATCGTTGCCGAGAGGTAATCAACCAGCACAGACAATCATGGAATCAAATTCGAACGAAAAAAAACCTAAGCGCCCGCGTATCGGGCAGACCTATCGCGTATCGGAAGGCCAAAACTCCGAAGAGCGTCCCCGCTATCAAAGGCCCGAGGGAGCCGAAGATGGCGAGTACCGCCCCAAACGGCCATACCAGCCGCGCCAGCAAGGCGGATACAACAATGGCTACCAGCAGCGAAACAACTACAACAACGGCGGCTATCAGCCTCGTCAGGGCAGCTACCAGCCGCGCCCGTATCAGCCGCGTCCCATGCGTCCGGACTTTGAAAATCCCGAAGGACATACCGGCGAGAACGGCGAAGAGCAGCAGCGTCCGGCATATCAGCCCCGTCCCTACCAGCCCCGCCAGCAGGGCGGATACAACAATAACCGTCAGGGTGGCTACAACAACCGCCAGGGTGGATATCAGCCCCGCCAGAACGGCTACCAGCAGCGTCCGGGCCAACCTCGCCAGCAGGGTGGATACAACAATAACCGCCAAGGCGGATATAACAACAACCGTCAGGGTGGCTACAACAACCACCAGGGCGGATACAACAACAATCGCCAAGGCGGATACAACAACCGTCAGGGTGGCTACAACAACCGCCAGCAAGGCGGATTCCAGCAGCAGGGAGCATTCCCGGCACGTGGCAAGAGCTTCACTCCGCGCCCCAAGCCTGTGGAATATGAAATGCCTATCCCCGACCCCAACGAACAGATTCGTCTCAACAAATATATGAGCAATGCCGGCATCTGCTCGCGCCGCGAAGCCGACGAATTCATCCAGCAGGGCCTGGTGAAAGTCAACGGCCAGATCGTGACAGAACTCGGCACCAAGATTTCGCACAGCGACGTCGTGGAATACGATGAAAAGGTTGTGACAATGGAGCGCAAGTGCTACATACTGCTCAACAAGCCCAAAGACTGCGTCACCACCAGCGACGACCCCAACGGACGCCTCACGGTGATGGACCTCGTCAAAGGCGCATGCAACGAGCGTATCTACCCCGTAGGACGCCTCGACCGCAACACCACCGGCGTGCTCCTGCTCACAAACGACGGCGACCTCGCCTCCAAACTCACGCACCCCAAGTTCGTGAAGAAAAAAATATACCACGTATGGTGCGACCGCGACATCGCCGAAGACGACATGCAGCGCATTGCCGACGGCATAGAGCTTGAAGACGGCCCTATCCACGCCGACGCCATCAGCTATGCTACCGAAACCGACCGCAACCAGGCCGGTATCGAAATCCATTCGGGCCGCAACCGCATTGTACGCCGCATATTCGAAAGCCTCGGTTACCACGTGACAAAACTCGACCGCGTGTACTTTGCAGGCCTGACAAAGAAGAACCTGCCCCGCGGACGCTGGCGCTACCTCACACAGGAAGAAGTGAACTACCTGAAAATGGGTTCATTCGAATAATTATACAGACAATGAAACGCACTAAAATATCCGACATCTTCGACCCGGCGCTTATCGGCACGCGCGTAAGCGTGAAAGGCTGGGTGCGCACACGACGCGGCAACAAGCACGTGCAGTTCGTGGCGCTCAACGACGGCTCTACCGTAGCCAACCTTCAGATCGTATTCGACCTCGAAAAATTCTCCGATGAAGAACTCAAGCCGGTCACCACTGGCTCGTCGATTCACGTCGAAGGCATTCTCGTAGAAAGCATGGGCAAAGGCCAGAGCGTCGAAGTCCAGGCCGACACCCTCGAAATCTACGGCACAGCCGACCCCGAGACATATCCCCTTCAGAAGAAAGGCCACACACTCGAATTCCTCCGCGAAAAGGCACATCTGCGCCCCCGCACAGCCACATTCGGCGCCATACTCCGCGTGCGCAGCGCCCTCGCCTTCGCAATCCATAAATTCTTCAACGAAAAAGGCTTCTTCTATCTCAACACGCCTCTGATTACAGCGAGCGACTGCGAAGGTGCCGGAGCGATGTTCCAGGTAACGACACTGCCCCTCGACAAGCTTCCCAAAACCGAAGACGGCAAGACCGACTACTCGAAAGACTTCTTCGGCAAACCGACCGCGCTCACCGTCAGCGGCCAGCTCGAAGGCGAACTTGGCGCGACAGCACTCGGTGCCATATACACCTTCGGCCCGACGTTCCGCGCCGAAAACAGCAACACACCCCGTCACCTGTCGGAATTCTGGATGATAGAGCCCGAAATGGCCTTCTACGACATTACCGACAACATGGACCTCGCCGAAGAATTCGTGAAATACTGCATTGGCTACGCTCTCGAGCACTGCCGCGCCGACATCGAATTCCTCGCCGAGCATTTCGACAAAGAACTCATCGAACGCCTCGAATTCGTTCTCCACAACGACTTCGTGCGCCTCACATATACCGAAGGCGTAGAAATCCTCAAAGCGTCGGGCAAAAAATTCGAATTCCCCGTCGACTGGGGCACAGACCTCCAGAGCGAACACGAACGCTACCTCGTCGAAGAGCACTTCAAGAAGCCTGTTATCCTGACAGACTATCCCAAGGAAATCAAGGCCTTCTATATGAAGCAGAACGATGACGGCAAGACCGTGCGTGCCATGGACGTCCTCTTCCCCAAAATCGGCGAAATCATCGGCGGCAGCGAACGCGAGGCTGACTACAACAAGCTCCTCGGCCGAATCGAGGAACTCGGCATTCCGATGAAAGACATGTGGTGGTATCTCGACACACGCCGCTACGGCACAGTGCCCCACAGCGGATTTGGTCTCGGCTTTGAGCGCCTCGTGCTCTTCGTAACCGGCATGACAAACATTCGCGACGTCATACCCTTCCCCCGTACCCCCGGCAACGCCGAATTCTAACAAAAGTTACAGATTAGAGTTAGGAGTCAGAAGTTCTCTGCTTATGGCTCCTAACTTTTCTTTTACCATTGTGGTTTTATCTTGTAACTTCTAACTCGTAACTGAAATAAAATGCCAAAAGTATCTATGCGCGGGTGCCAGATGCCGGCCTCACCGATTCGCCGGCTGGTTCCTCTGGCAGACAAAGCCAAGGCCCGCGGAGTCAAAGTATATCACCTCAATATCGGTCAGCCCGATGTTCCCACTCCCCCGGAAGCATTCGAAGCCCTCAGAAACATAGACCGCAAAATTCTTGAATACAGCCCCTCTGCCGGGCTCCTTTCCCTCCGCGAGAAGCTAAGGCAATATTACAGACGGTTCAACATCAAGGTCGACACCGATGACATCATTGTGACGTCGGGAGGTTCCGAAGCCGTGCTTTTCGCTTTCATGGCCTGTCTCGACCCCGGCGATGAAATCATAGTGCCGGAACCGGCCTATGCCAATTACATGGCTTTTGCAATCTCAGCAGGCGCAAAAATCGTCACGGTGCCGTCGAGTATCGACAACGGCTTCGAGCTGCCCCCTGTCGAGGAATTCGAAAAGCTCATCACCCCGCGCACCAAAGGCATACTTATCTGCAACCCCAACAATCCTACCGGCTACCTCTATACAATGAAGGAGATGCTGCAGATACGCGACCTTGTGCTGAAACACGACCTCTTCCTCTTCTCCGACGAGGTCTACCGTGAATTCTGCTACACAGGCGCACCATATATCTCTGCCTTTCACCTGCCTGGTATCGAAGACAAGGTGGTGCTTATCGACTCCGTCTCGAAGCGCTATAATGAATGTGGCATACGAATAGGCGCCCTCATCACAAAGCACAAAGAACTAAAGGCGAATGTAATGAAATTCTGCCAGGCCCGTCTCAGCCCGCCGCTCATAGGCCAGATTGTGGCCGAAGCTTCAATAGACGCCTCGCCCGAATACATGCTTGCCACATATAACGAATATGTGGAACGGCGTAAATTTCTCGTTGACAGAATCAATAAAATTCCGGGATGCTACACGCCCATACCCATGGGGGCGTTCTATACCGTCGTACGACTCCCGGTCGACAATGCCGACAGGTTCTGCAGCTGGTGTCTCGAAGAATTCGAATTTGAAGGCGCAACAATATTCATGGCGCCCGCATCTGGCTTCTACACCACTCCCGGGCGCGGCATAGACGAAGTCCGAATGGCGTACGTGCTCGAAAAATCCGAACTCGACCGCGCTTTGACCGTGCTCGAAGAGGCATTGAAGGCTTATCCGGGCCGAAAATAAATGTTATGCGACATGTTTTGGTAAAAACAGCGCATAAACTTTGCCAACGCAGAAAAAAAAACGTAAATTCGCCGTGGATACCGTCCTTCACATGGATGATTTCAAGAAAAACGGACATTAAAACACAACTAATATACCTAACCATCTAAAACCAATATGAGTTATCTTAAATTTGATAAGAATCTACTCATAAACTTGGACCAGTCGCTACCAAAGGAAATGCTCCGCACAAATCAGGCCGGAGCTTACCACTGCACCACGCTCACGGGCTGCAATACCCGCAAACAGCATGGACTTCTGGTGATTCCTATCGAAAGCATGGGCGATAAGCCTCATGTGCTGCTTTCGACCCTCGACGAAACCGTCATTCAGCACGGCGCGCCCTTCAACCTGGGCTTGCACCGATACCGAGGCGGCGTCTACAGCCCCAACGGCCACAAGTATATACGTGAGTTCGACTGCGAGGGTGTGCCCCGCATGACTTATCGCGTGGGAGGCGTTATCCTCACCAAAGAGAAAATCTTCATCAGCCAGGAAAACAGAATCCTGATTCGCTACACTCTCGTCGAAGCACATTCGGCAACGACACTGCGATTCAAGCCATTCCTCGCCTTCCGCGAGGTAAACAGCCTCTGCGTCGAAAACGACGCCATCAACAAGACTGTCGAGCCCGTCGACAACGGTATCGCAACATGCCTCTACGATGGCTTCCCGACACTCTACATGCAATTCAGCCACAAGGCCGAATGGATAGAGCAACCCAACTGGTACAAAGACATCGAATATGTCAAAGACCTCGAACGCGGCGTGCCATATTGCGAAGACCTCTGGGTGCCCGGTTACTTCGAAGTGCCAATCAAAAAAGGCGAAAGCATCATATTCTCTGCCGGTGTAAGCCCTGTAAGCCCCCGCAGCCTCAAAAAGATGTACGAAACGGAGATTGCAAGCCGCACTCCCCGTTCGTCGTTTTTCAACTGCCTTAAAAACAGCGCCAAACAGTTCTACGTCCGCAAGGGCGACGCCATGTATCTTATCTCAGGCTTCCCCTGGGGCATCGTTCTGGCTCGCAACACATTCATGGCTCTCCCCGGCCTGACCCTCGCCATCGACCACCGTGCCGACTACGAGGCCATCATGAACACTGCCCTGAAGGCCCTGCTGCACTTCGCCGAAACGGGCGAAACTTCGGAGCGCATACACGGCATCGACCTACCCGACATACCCCTTTGGGCTCTATGGGCAATCCAGCAGTATGCCAAGACCATAGGCGCCGACCGGGCCCGCGAGCTCTACATGCAGGCGGTAGCCTCGCTTATAGACTATATCCTTCGCGGCGGCCACCCCAACCTCTTCGTAGACGCCGAAAGCGGCCTGCTCTCGACCGACGGTCACCTCACCCCGGTATCCTGGATGAACTCTACTCTCGGAGGCGCACCCGTAGTGCGCCGCACCGGCCGACTCGTAGAATTCAATGCCATGTGGTATAACGCCCTCATGTTCGCATCCTCGCTCGCCGAGACCATGCCCGAACTCGAAGAACGACGCAATACATGGCTCGCCGAGGCCGAGAAGATGAAGAAACCATTCATCGACACATTCCTCAACGAAAGCGGCTATCTCTACGACTACGTAGACGGCACATATGCCGAACCCAGCGTGCGCCCCAACATGGCAATCGCCATCGGGCTCGACTACTCGCCTCTCGACCGCCGCCAGCGCAAGAGCGTGCTCGACGTCGTGACCCGCGAGCTCCTGACGCCCAAAGGCCTCCGCACCCTATCTCCCAAAAGCTACGGCTACCGCCCAAGCTATGTCGGCTCGCCGGAAGAACGGGAGTTTGCAATGCACAACGGCCCCTCGCGTCCGTGGCTCATGGGCTTCTATGCCGACGCCTACCTCCGTGTATTCGGCATGAGCGGCGTTGGCTATATCGACCGTATGCTCATCGGCTTTGAAGACGAAATGGGCCAGGGCTGCATAGGCTCGCTCAGCCAGCTATACGACGGAAATCCCCCCTACACCGGCCGAGGCGCCGTCAGCCATGCCACAAACGTGGCCGAAGTGCTCCGCGCCTACCGCTCTGTGAAACGTTTCGAACAATAAAATCCCAACTAAATATATAACTATGAAAGCTTTAATGTTCGGTTGGGAATTTCCGCCCCATATCCTCGGCGGTCTCGGCACCGCCAGCTACGGCCTCACCCGCGGAATGTGGGAATGCGGCGATATGGACATCACATTCGTCATTCCCAAACCATTCGGCGACGAAGACCGCAGTTTCGCCCGTATCATCGGAGCCTCGCAGGTGCCGGTGGCATGGCGCGATGTCAGCCGCGACTATGTAGAGTCGCGCATCGGCAAAGTCATGGACCCCGACCTTTACTTCCAGCTCCGCGACCACATATATGCCGATTTCAACTACATGCGCACAAACGACCTCGGTTGCATCGAGTTCTCAGGCAAATATCCGTCGAATCTTCTGGAGGAAATCAACAACTACTCCATCATGGCAGGCGTGCTCGCCCGCACACTCGACTTCGACATTATCCATAGCCACGACTGGCTGACATATCCCGCTGGCATACATGCCAAGCAGGTGACAGGCAAGCCTCTGGTTATCCACGTGCACGCCACGGAGTACGACCGCTCGCGAGGGAAGCCCAATCCCACCGTCTACGGCATCGAACGCGACGGCATGACACACGCCGACCACATCATCACTGTCAGCAATCTCACCCGCCAGACCGTGATTGACCACTACGGCGTGGACCCCGCCAAAGTAACCACCGTACACAACGCCGTTGTGCCCCTGAGCCAGGACTTGCTCGACATCGAGATGCCCCGCGCGACAAAAGAAAAGGTGGTGACCTTCCTTGGCCGCATCACCATGCAGAAAGGCCCCGAATACTTCGTGGAAGCCGCTGCAAAGGTGCTTCGCAACTGCTCGAACGTACGCTTCGTCATGGCAGGCTCGGGCGATATGATGGACAAGATGATTCAGCTCGCCGCCGAGCGCGGTATTGCTGACCGCTTCCACTTCCCCGGCTTCCAGAAAGGGCGTCAGGTCTACGAAATGCTCAAGGCCAGCGACGTCTACATGATGCCGTCTGTATCAGAGCCGTTCGGCATATCGCCCCTCGAGGCAATGCAGATGGGCGTTCCGTCGATTATATCAAAGCAGAGCGGCTGCGCCGAAATCCTCGACAACGTCATCAAGACCGACTACTGGGATATCGACGCCATGGCCGATGCCATACACGCCATCATCTCCTACCCCGCGCTCTACAAGCAGCTACGCGAGGACGGTCTCGCCGAAGTAGCCCAGATTACATGGGACAAAGCAGGCCAGAAAGTTATCAACATTTATAATAAAGTATTGGGTCGCAGCTAAGCAGAAGCCGACCGTCAAAACATACCAATCAAGATGAAAGCCATCTGTTTCAATTTCGAAATACACCAGCCGTTCCGTCTGAAACGCTACCGTTTCTTCGACATCGGCCGCGACCATTACTACTTCGACGATTTCCTCAACGACGACATCGTCACCCGCATAGCCCACAACTCCTACATACCCGCCGCAGAGACACTCCTGCGCATGATTGAACAGAGCGAGGGCAAATTCCGTTGCTCGATAGCAATCTCGGGCGTAGCCTTCGAACAGTTCGAACACTACGTTCCCGAATTTACCGACGTGCTCAAACGCCTTGCCGACACCGGTGCCGTAGAATTCGTGGCCCAGCCTTTCGCATACTCTCTGGCAAACCTGGCCGACCCCGAAGAATTCGCCGCACAGATTGCCGACACATGCTCGATTCTCAAGAGCCGCTTCGGCGTCACTCCCAAAGTGGTGCGCAACACCGAGCTTATATACGACGACGACCTCGCACCCCAGCTCGTACACCTGGGCTTCAACGGCGTCCTCACCGAAGGCGCCAAGCACATCCTCGGCTGGAAGTCGCCCGACTATATCTACACCGCCGCCTCTGCGCCCAAGCTCAAACTGCTGCTCCGCAACTCCAAACTCAGCGACGATATAGCATTCCGCTTCTCCGACTCGTCCTGGCCTGAGTTCCCCCTCACTGCCGACAAATACATCGACTGGATTGCCTCCACACCCTCCGACGAGCAGATTGTCAATATCTTCCTCAACATGGAGACTTTCGGCGACCTTCACCCTGCCACCACCGGCATCTTCCAGTTCCTCGAAGCACTCCCACGCTTCGCAGCCGAACGCGGCGTCGAATTCCTCACACCCTCTGAGGCCATCGCCAAAATCAAGCCCGTCGGCGAACTCAGCGTCATGCACCCCATTTCGAGCGCCGACGAAGCCCGCGACACCTCTGCCTGGCTCGGCAACCGCCTCCAGAACGAAGCGTTCGAAAAACTCTACTCCGTATCGGAGCGCGTGCGCCAGTGCAACAACCGTCAGCTCAAAAAAGACTGGGAATACCTCCAGACTTGCGACCATTTCTACTACATGAGCACCAAGCAGCGCGGAGGTTTCAGCCCCTACGAGACTCCATTCCAGGCATTCACAAACTACATGAATGTCCTTGCCGACTTCCTCATGCGCGTAGAAGAAGAATTCCCCTCGCAGGTTGACAACGAAGAGCTCAACTCGCTCCTGCTCACCATCTCCAACCAGGGCGCCGAAATCGAAGCCCTCAACAAGGAGCTTGCCTCCATGCGCAAGAACGTAGAGCAATACAACATCGAGCATCGTCTCCGCACCGAAGAACCAAAAGAAGCGCCCAAAGCCGAAGCCAAGCCCAAAGCTAAAAGAGGCCCGAAGCCCAAGGCAGAAAAAGCCGCTAAAGAAGAAAAGCCCAAAAAGGCACCCGCAAAGCGCGCCAAAAAAGCCGAATAAGCCCTTCTTCCCTCAATAACCAAAAAGACCCGCTTTGGCGGGTCTTTTTAGTTTATAATAATTTTAATTTATAGAATAAACTCACTCATTCTGAATAACCGGGCGATGTTTACTTGTTACCACCTTTTAGCCGCTTTATAGTTTCACCCCATCTTGCCTGTGCGGCTTGAGTTGCCGTTTCAATTCCCGCAGAAACTTTTTCAGCAGCCCGACGGGTACTTTCACGGGCTTCTTCTGCCACCTCACGCATGAGTTGTGCCATGCGCTCGTCTCCCGGCTCTTCCATCGAAGTAAGCCGATAACTATTCATTTCCGCTTCTGACATAATATTGTTTTTTCTTATTAACGCCAAAGATACGAAAATTTCAGCAATAAAACACTCATTTACTTAGCAATGTGCCAGTAGACGGTGTAGCGGCGGCGGTGGAGGTCGTAGAGGGGCTCGAGGAGGGTGCCGTCGGGTGCTGTGAAGCGGAGCGTGCCGGGCGTGCGGTTTAGCTCGGGCAGTCCGTTCTTAAGGGCCAGTTCGGTTTTCAGTCCGGCGGGGATATGATAGTCGTAGGTATAGTAATCGTTGCGCACAGTGGGGTCGGAGAATGGCGCCGGAGCTGTCATGCCTTCGGAGCCCATGTCGCCGGCGAGTACGACAGGACCGTACAGCACGGCCGCGCGGGTCGAATCATTGCCGGCGTATTCCATATGCAGCGACATCGGGAAGTCGGCCTCGATGCGGTCGCCGGCACGCCAGCGACGCTCAATATCGATATACGACGAAGGGCCTGTCTTCACTTTAACCGGCTTGCCGTTGACCTTTACAGCAGGACGTCCGCTCCACGAAGGATAGCGCAGCGAAATAACAGCCTTGCGGCCGTCGGCCTCGTCGACAGTCAGCACCGTGCCAGAAGATGTCGGAAATTCCGTATTCTGCGTCAGCTTCATGCCGCCTTCGCGCCAGTCGAGTTGCGAAGGAGCGAATAGATTCACGAACAGACGTCCGGGTGCTTGGTAATAAATACCCTCGGCATACTTCGCATGACTCTCGAAACCGCTGCCGACACAGCACCAGAACGAATGCTCGGGTGTGCTGTAGACCTTATACGACCCGCTGAGCAAGGGCAGGAAATAGCACACCATGCCGCTTTCGGGGTCCTGCTGGGCAAGAATATGATTATAGAGCGCGCGTTCGTAGTAGTCGGCCACAGCGGGGTCGGCATTCCAGCAGAAGAGGTGGCGCGAAAGTTTGAGCACATTGTAGGTGCAGCATGTCTCACCGGTATATCCGTTGATGTTTTTCGACATTTTTGCAGGGTCGAAAAAATGCTCTTTCTGGCTCAGCGAACCGGTTGCAAAGCAGTGTTCGCAGGTCATCGAGTGCCAGAAAAGCTCGGCAAGGCGGCGCGACTCCTCATCTCCGCTCAGCTCATAGTTGCGGGCTTCGGCAATTACCTTGGGTATGAACGTATTGGTATGCTTGGTGCCGAAATCGGTATTTCCCTCTTTGAGCAGGTCTATCACGTCGTTATGATAGAAGAAGCGGGCAAGGTCGCGATAACGCTCGTCGCCGGTGACGGCATAGAGATTGTAGAAAGCCTCGTTGACACCGCCGAATTCATTGCGGAGCATAAGCCTGCGGGTTTCTTCAGACACCCCGGCGAGTTTTGCATGCGCCCAGTCGCCCATCTTGCGTGCCACCTCGAGAGCCTGAGCGTTGCCCGACAGCAGATATTGGTCAATCAGGCCCGACAGAATCTTGTGGAGAGTGTACCAGGGCGCCCATACCGATTTCCCGCGCATGTTTCGGTTGATAAGTTCCTCAGGGAAAGCGCTCAGATAGCCGTTGCCGAGAGCATCCTGCACCTCGGCGAGGCCCGAGACTATGCTGTCGCCCTTAAGTTTGAAGATTTCGGCGCCAGTGGCGGCATACATCAGTCCGTAGGCCGACATGAGGTGTCCGGTTGTATGTCCGCGAAGGTCACAGTCGAGCGATTCCCAGCCGCCGAACTTGCGAATGCTTTCATAGCCACCCTCAAGACCGGCGAACACTCCAGCATTATTGCGGAAACTATGTATCAGCCGACGTGTGTCGATATTTGCCATCCAGGCCGAATCGCGCTCGAGATTATCGCGCAGACGACCGGGCAACAACTTCACATCGGACAGCGGGAAAGCCTTGGCGCTTACCTCGCACACATCTTCTATGACAACTCCGGCGGCGACACTGCCGGGATATACAGACTGCGCCGGTGCAAACGAAGGCACAAGCGCAGACACAAGAGCAAAAACAATCTTTTTCATACCCTATAATACGCAACACCGCCCCCCTCCACTCAATTTATAATTTTTCGCGGAGGTACTGGCCTGTGATGCTGGCGGGGTCGGCGACGATTTGCTCGGGGGTGCCGGCAGCGACAACGTTGCCGCCGTTTTCGCCGCCTTCTGGGCCCATGTCGATGATGTGGTCTGCACATTTTATCACGTCGAGGTTATGCTCCACCACGATGATGGTGTGGCCCATGGATATGAGGCGGTCGAATGCCTTAAGGAGCAGGCGTATATCGTGGAAGTGAAGGCCGGTAGTGGGTTCGTCGAATATGAATACGGTCGGTCCGGCATGGTCCTGGCTGAGGAAATAGGCCAGCTTCACTCGCTGATTCTCGCCGCCCGACAGCGTGCTGCTCGACTGTCCGAGCTTGATGTAGCCGAGTCCCACCTCCTGCAGAGGCATGAGACGACGCACCACGCGCGGCTCTGCCGCAAAGAACTCGATGGCCTCGTCGACGGTCATGTCGAGGATATCGGCTATGTTCCGGTCCTTGTATTTCACCTCGAGCACTTCGGGCTTGAAGCGTTTGCCGTGGCACTGCTCGCACTCGATGGTCACATCGGCCAGGAACTGCATCTCTATGGTTATGAAGCCCTCGCCCTTGCATGCCTCGCATCGGCCGCCCTCGGTGTTGAACGAGAACGAGGCCGGAGTGAGGTCGAGCTGCTTTGCGGCCTGCTGCGAGGCCATAAGCTGGCGTATCTCGTCGTAGGCCTTGAGGTATGTGGCCGGATTGGAGCGTGTCGAGCGGCCTATGGGATTCTGGTCAACGAATGTAATGTCGGCGATACGCCTGATGTCGCCTTCGAGACGTCTGAAACGCCCCGGAGCATCGCCCTCCTCGAGGACCGCACGCGAGACAGCGCGGAAGAAAATGTCGCGCACAAGGGTCGATTTACCCGAACCGCTGACACCTGTCACTGCCGTCATTACGCCGAGAGGAAACTGCACATCTACGTTTTTGAGATTATGCTCGGTCGCGCCGACCACCTTTATGCTGTCGCGCCATTTGCGCCGGGCCTTAGGCACGGGTATGCTCATGCGGCCGCTCAGATACTGCATGGTGTAGCTCTTCTCCACCTTCTCGAGGTCGGCCGGAGTGCCCTGGAAAACAATCTCGCCGCCGAGACGACCGGCTGCCGGCCCGACATCGATTATGCGGTCGGCGGCCCGCATTATATCCTCGTCGTGCTCCACGACCACAACCGTGTTGCCGAGCCTCTGGAGGCGACGGAGCACGCCTATCAGCCGCTCGGTATCGCGCGAATGCAGGCCTATCGACGGCTCGTCGAGTATATAGAGCGAGCCGACAAGACTGCTGCCAAGCGATGTGGCCAGGTTTATGCGCTGGCTTTCGCCGCCCGAAAGACTGTTGCTGAGGCGGTCGAGGGTCAGATAGCCGAGACCGACTTCACAGAGGAAGCCGAGTCGCTTGTTGATTTCGACGAGCAGGCGCCCGGCTATTTTGGCGTCGCGCTCATTGAGCTCAAGGTCGGCAAACCACTGCCTGAGCCGTTCGACGGGCATGCGGACAAGGTCGGCGACTGTCGCGCCGCCAACGCGCACATACGAAGCCTCGGGGCGCAGACGCGAACCGCCGCAGGCATGACAGGTGGTCTTGCCGCGATAGCGGGCCAGAATCATGCGGTATTCAATGGCCTGACGCTGGGTTCCTACCCAGTCGAAATAGTCCATAATGCCTCTCACGGTGCTGCCGTTGCCTCGCCAGAGCAGATTTTTCTCCTCGGCGCTGAGTTGCCAGTATGGTTTGTGGACGGGGTATCCGGCGCCACTGACGGCGTGGATAAATTCATTTTTCCAGAGTTTCGACTTCGGGCCGCGCCATGGCGCCACGACATCTTCGAACACCGACAGCGATTCGTCCGGTATGACAAGTTCCTCGCTGATGTCGAGTGTCTTGCCGAAGCCTTCGCATACCGGGCACGCACCCATCGGATTGTTGAAGTTGAACATCTGGTCGGACGGCTCGGGGAATGTCATGCCGTCCGCCTCGAACATTATCGAGAACTCGCGGGTATCGACACCGTCGGGAGTCCACACGAGGAGCTTGCAGCGTCCGTGGCCTTCGAAGAATGCCGTTTCGACCGATTCGGCGAGACGCGACAGCTCATCGCCCTCGCGGCGCAGCGCGAGACGGTCTATGAGAAGGTCGGGCACGCGCTCGTCGGTATAATCGGCTATGTCGATAAAAGAGGCATCGGCAGTAACGACACGGGTAAATCCCTCTTTTACGTATATTTCAAGCTGTTGACCGAGAGAGCGGCCTTCGGGCAGCGTTATCGGGGCGACAATCGCCGCACGGCTGCCTTCAGGATACAGTGCAGCTGCAGCAATGACATCTTCAACTGTGTGTTTTTTTACCTCCGTGCCCGAAACAGGCGAATACGTGTGGCCGACACGACCGAAAAGCATACGCAGATAATCGTAGATTTCGGTCGAAGTGCCGACAGTGGAACGCGGGTTGCGGGTATTCACCTTCTGCTCGATTGCGATTGCAGGGGGTAGCCCCTTTATAAAATCGCACTCGGGCTTATTGAGACGCCCGAGGAACTGACGCGCATATGCCGACAGGCTCTCGACATAGCGGCGGCGCCCTTCGGCGTACAGAGTATCAAATGCGAGCGAAGACTTTCCCGAACCCGACAGGCCGGTGATGACCACAAGCTCATTGCGTGGAATTTCGACGTCCACATTCTTGAGGTTGTTGACACGCGCCCCTTTTACTGTTATATTGGAAACCATCTTTTTAGTTAGTAGTGAGAAGTGAGGAGTTAATTAGGAATTAGAAATTAGGAGTGAGAAGTTAGAAGTTAAAGCAACAACTCCTAACTTCTAACTACTAATTACTAACTATTTACGGATTATATAGGTCCTTATTGTAGAAGTCCATGACCTGGCGGGCCTGTTCGAGTGCGGTTGCAGCTTCTGAATCGGGCTCAAGACCTGCGGCCTCGGCATAGAAACTCATAGCCTGGCTCTTCAGGCCTCGCTTCCAGGCTATGCGTCCTTTCATATAGAGTGCCCATGCGCGGTCTGAAGCACCGTCAAGCCCGTCGAGAGCTCTGTCGGCCTCATCGAGCCGGTTCTGGTCGAACATCGCCGTTATGGCCTCACGCGACATAGTCTCAGCCTCGATAAGAGCCACGAGATCGGTCAGCACTGTGGCCGAAGCCCGGTCAATGACAGCGCGGCGGTCGCCGACGAGACTGAGCAGACGGGTGCGTGTGCCATGCGGACCGGCGATAGCCGTCCACACTGTGCCCACAGGCTTTTCAGGCGAACCGCCACCGGGGCCGGCAATACCGCTTGTCGCAACAGCATAGTCCGCACCGATATTGGCACGGGCACCCTCGGCCATCTGTCGTACGGTCTCCTCGCTCACGGCGCCATGAGCGTCGAGGGTCTCGGGATGCACTCCAAGCAAATTCATCTTCACGTCGTTCGAATACGACACGACACTTCCGATGAAAACATCTGAAGCACCCGCTATCGAGGTGACAAGTGCGGCAATATTACCGCCCGTACAGCTTTCGGCAGAGGCCATTGTCAGACCGCGGCGCCGCAGACACTCTATCGCAAGCTCCGCCGGAGTAAGCTTGCCTTCACCGGCAAAATTAGCCCCGATAAATGCCACCAGTTTCCCGGCCTGCTCCTCAAAGCTACCGGGCGCACCTTCAAGGCGCAGCACAATTTCGCCCGGCGATGGCAGATATGCCAGTTTATACCCTTCGGGCATCTCATCTTCGAAAGCCGCAAGCCGCTGGGCAAGAGCGGACTCGGATATACCCGTCACGGTGAACTCGCGCCGCACTGTATCGGGCTGAGTATGGAAGTGATTCTGAATTTCGTCTGCGACTACCGGGAGCATAGTGCGCGTCTCTGCCGGAACACCGGGCATTGCCACAAGCACCTTTCCCTCCTTTTCGAACCACATGATAGGGGCTGTGCCTACACGGTTCTGAATCACGCGGCAGCTTGTCGGCACCATGGCCTGAAGGCGGGTCAGTTCATTGAGCTTTATTCCACGCCGTTCGAAAATCATTTCGACATTGGCAGCCACTTCGGGACTGTGCCTGAGCTCTCCTCCGAAACAGCCCATGAGGACGCTCTTTGTCACATCGTCGCGTGTCGGTCCGAGACCGCCGGTGGTGATAGTTAGCTCACTTTCGGCCATAGCCGCCTCTACGGCTCCGCTGATAGCGGCTGCCGTATCTCCGACCGTTCTGACCGACTCGACATGCCAGCCCTGTTCGGCCAATGTACGGGCTATAAGGCCCGAGTTTGTATCCGTGACGCGACCGAGCAAAATCTCGTCGCCTATAATGACTATCGACAATTTCATAATACAAAAATACTCAATTTTTCTCAAAACCCGACGCCGTTTAACAGATTTGTGCGTTGCTTATCTGAGGTTTTTGTCGTAATTTTGCGGATATGAAGACTGGACGGTTATTTATTTGTTTTGCATTGATGGCGGCCTCTTTAACAGCGTCGGCAGACAGTATCGCGTCGCTCGATTACCGGGCCTCAATCATTGCAAACGCCTCTACAGGCGCTTTCGCACCCTATATGATCGGCTCCTGGAACTACGGCAAAGTAACCGAAAAATCCGGCATATGGAACAACGGATATATCGGCAAGCGCCTCGACCGCAGCAGCCGTTTCAGCTGGAGTGCCGGATTTGAATATATGCTCGGCTATGGCTCGGCGGCAGACTACGAAGACTATCGGAAGATGCACGACGGCAAGCCGTCGACTCGCCCGGTCCGTCAGGCCCCCGCGCGTATCCAGCAACTTTTCGGCGAAGTGAAATACCGCGGCGTATATCTGCTCGCGGGCATGAAAGAACGCCACTCGCTGATTGTCGACGACCGTATTTCCTCCGGCGATTTCGTGAGGAGCAACAATGCCCGCCCTATCCCGGGTGTAGCCGCAGGCTTCATTGACTTTCAGGACATTCCTTATACCAACGGCTGGGTACAGATTGACGGCGAAATCATGTATGGCCGATTCTGCGACACCCGATTCGAGGAAAATCGCTTCAATTACTACAGCGGATTTCTCGACGGCGACCTCATGTACACCTATAAACGCTGCTACTTCCGCTCAAAACCCTCTCAGCCGCTGTGCGTGACTGTGGGCATGCAGACTGCGGCCGAATTCGGAGGATATACCTATCTCTACCACGGCGGCTCGATTGTAGAGACCATGAACCGCGGCTTCCATTTTCGCGATTTATTCGACATGTTCCTGCCTTTAGAGGGGAACGGAGAGGATTACTACAAAGGCAATTCCCTTGGTTCCTGGGATTTCAAGGCCCGCTATGCACTCTCCGGCGGCTCGAAAATAAGCGCTTATTTCCAATGGCCCTTCGAAGACGGCTCTGGCATAGGCCGACAGAACGGCTGGGATGGCCTCTGGGGTCTGCAATATGATTTCGCTCCCGGCTCGCCGGTAAGCTCGCTTGTTTTCGAATATCTCGACTTCACCAACCAGAGCGGTCCGATACACTGGGCTACAGGCGATAACCCCGGAACAGACGTAGACCACGAAATAACCGGCGGCGACAACTACTACAACAACAATTACTACGGCGCTTACGCCAACTACGGCATGTCGATAGGCACACCCTTCCTGATGTCGCCGCTCTATAACCTCAACGGCTTTCTCGAATATATGCACAACCGCGCCCGCGGTTTCCACGCAGCTGTCGCCGGCTCATTCGGACGCATTGGCTATCGCGCCATGGTGAGCTATCAGAAAGCCGGCGGAATGGGCCGCATTCCCGCGCCGAAGATACTGCACGACACATCGGCCATGCTCGAAGCCGTATGGAATCCCGCGCCTCGCCTGCCGGGCCTACAGCTTAAGGCCGCGGCAGCCATCGATGCCGGAAATCTACGCGGAAACAACTTCGGCGCCCTCTTGTCGGTTTCATATTCAGGCTCATTTAAATTCAGAAAGAAATGAAAGCTCTGCGGATTATATTACTCCTGCTTGTAGCCGCCATGATGCCGGCCTGCACCCAGAACAACGGCCACATAGGCCCCCTTTTCGGCTCATGGCATCTCGAGAGCATGACCTGCGACGGAGAGATAAAACCGCAGCCCGAAGGAACCGACACATTCTGGAGCTTTCAGGGGCAGGTCCTCAACGTGCTTCTTGTCGAAACTATGTATGAATCTCTGTTCTTCATTGCCACATGGGAGCGCGAAAACGACTGTCTTGAGCTCGATTTCACACACAGCAGCGATTCGTCAGAACCGGGAACAGGCTTCTACAGAGCGCCATACTGGATGGGCTTCCCGGAAAACGAAATACTGAGAGTCGATATACGGAAACTCAACGGCTCAGAACTTATATTGGACTGGACTTCGGAAGAAGGACAGAAATATGTTTATAATTTCAAGAAAACATGGTAGATAAAACGGCGCTTGTCACAGGAGCCGACGGCTTCATAGGTTCTCACCTCACCGAGGCTCTCCTTGCCCGCGGCTATCGCGTGCGCGCGCTTTCACAATACAATTCATTCAACAACTGGGGCTGGCTCGAAGACATTCCTCAATCCGACAGACTCGAGATTGTATGCGGCGATGTCCGCGACCCTGATTTCTGCCGCCATATATGCCGCGGAGTCAATGTGGTGTTTCACCTTGCGGCTCTCATAGCCATTCCCTACAGCTATGTGGCGCCCGACAGTTATGTCGACACCAATATCAAAGGAACTCTCAACATGTGCCAGGCCGCACGCGACTGCGGCGTGGAACGCATCGTAGTCACATCTACGAGCGAGGTTTACGGCACGGCGCAATATGTGCCTATCGACGAGAAACACCCGAGGCAGCCACAGTCGCCCTACTCGGCCACTAAAATCGGCGCCGACGCCATTGCCGAAAGCTTTTACCGCGCATTCGGCCTGCCGGTGGTAATAGCCCGGCCCTTCAACACCTACGGCCCGCGCCAGAGTGCCCGCGCAATCATTCCGACAATCATCACACAGATTGCCACAGGCAAAGGACGCCTCAGCCTCGGCGACCTCTCGCCCACACGCGACTTCAACTATGTCACCGACACGGCAGCCGGCTTCATTGCCCTCGCCGAAGCGCCCGGAATCGAAGGCCGCAACATAAATATAGCCACAGGCACAGAAGTGACGATGGCCGAGACGCTCGCCACCATAGCCCGTATAATGAACGTCGAAGTTGAAGCCGTCGTTGACCCCGAGCGCCTGCGCCCGGCAAAAAGTGAGGTCAACCGCCTCTGCGGCGACAATTCCATCATAACAAGCCTCACCGAATGGCGACCGGCCCACAGCCTCGAAGACGGCCTGCGGAAGACCGTGGAATGGTTCGTAAAACCCGAGAATCTTGCGAAATACAAGGCCGATATATACAACCGATGAATAAGCTCACTTTCCTTTTTCTCGGAGGCGCCAAGCGCGTAGGAATAGGACGCCTCTTCCGGAAAGCGGCCGCAGAGCTCGGCTACGAAGCCGAAATCGTAGGATATGAGCTTGATAGCGCGTGCCCGCTTGCCGCAGTAGCCACCGAAATAGTCGAAGGCCTGCGATGGTCAGACCCCGACATATTCAATCATATCGACGACACCGTGACACGTCTCGGCATAGACGTGATAATACCTTTCGTAGACAGCGCCGTCGGCGTGGCTGCCGAGTATGCAGCCCGATACCCGCACCGCCGGGTATTCGTGCCGACTCCCGACCGGAAACTTGCCGACACGATGTTCGACAAAGTAGCGGCAGCCGAACTTTTAGAACAGAAAGGACTGCCCATACCCCCAACATACCATGCCGGCGACCCATGCCTGAGGCTCATCGCAAAACCGCGCTTCGGCTCGGCCTCGAAAGGAATAGTCGAAATCAACAGCCTCCATAAGCTCTACGAGTTCCAGGGCCGTGAAGACAAATATCTCATTCAGGAGCGTATAGACAACCGCGAGGAAATTACCGTAGACTGCTATGCCGAGGTCGCCACCGGGCATATCGCAGGTGTGAGCCCCCGCATAAGGCTCGAGACAGCCGGCGGCGAGGCCGTGCGAACCGTCACGGTAGATTCGCCACAGGCATCGGCTCTTGCACGGCGGGCCATAGCGGAAACAGGTCTACGCGGCGCCGTGACCGTGCAGATAATCCACGACCTCGACGACGACCGGTATATGATAATGGAAATCAATCCACGTCTTGGCGGCGGAGCGGTAGCCTCGGTCTATGCCGGCTTCAATCTGCCACTGGCAATCATTCGCGACGCCCTCGGACAATCACCGGTCACTGCCGGCCAAGCGCAGGCCGGAGTACTTACCACCCGTTTTCTTGACGATGTAGTTTTCAGACCAAATGACTGACAATCATGTAATAATAATAGCCGAGGCCGGCGTAAACCACAACGGCGACCTCGAAATGGCACGCCGCATGGTCTATGCCGCCAAAGAAGCCGGCGCCGACTATGTGAAATTCCAGACGGCAGTGCCCGAACTGGTAATATCGACATTCGCACCCAAAGCTGAATATCAGAAAAATACCACAGGCGAGGCCGAAAGCCAGCTTGAAATGTGCAAGGCTATCCATCTGCCACTGTCTGACTACTCAGGGCTGAAAGCGCTCTGCGACGAAGTAGGCATAGGCTTCATGAGCACGCCTTTCGACCTCGTTTCCATCGACTGTCTCGCACCACTGGGCATGGACTACTGGAAAATACCGTCGGGCGAAATCACCAATCTGCCCTACCTTCTGAAAATAGGTGCGCGTGGCGAAAAAATCATACTGTCGACCGGCATGGCATCTCTTGCCGAAGTCGAAACCACCTTACAGGTGCTTGAAAAGGCCGGGACACCACGAAGCAATGTATATGTTCTGCACTGCACCACCCAATATCCTGCCCCGCTCGATTCTGTCAATCTGCGCGCCATGGACTCGCTCGCCACACTCGGCTGTGCCGGAGTCGGCTACAGCGACCACACCGAAGGCATCGATGTATCTGTGGCGGCGGCGGCACGCGGTGCCAGAGTGATAGAAAAACACTTCACCCTCGACCGCAATCTGCCCGGACCCGACCACAAGGCCTCGCTCGAGCCGCAGGAACTGGCCGAACTCGTGTCGGCTGTGCGTCGTGTCGAAATCGCCCTCGGAAGTCCTGAGAAGACAGCGGCGACAGCCGAGCGGCCCAACATAGCCATTGCCCGCAAGAGCATAGTGGCAGCACGGCCTATTGCCGCCGGAGAAGTATTCTCAGAAGAAAACATCACCGTCAAGCGGCCCGGCGACGGCATCTCGCCCATGCGGTGGTTCGAAGTTCTCGGCAAGAAGGCTCCCAGGCCATTTGCGCCGGACGAACTTATAGAACTCTGAAAAAAATTGCGGGGTGCGACTGACGACAGTCGCACCCCGCGGTCTTTTTATAGAGCCGGTCTGTTATTTCTTGAAGAAACGGTTGAAGAGACCCTGGAAGCCCTGGCCGTGACGGGCTTCGTCTTTAGCCATTTCATGAACGGTATCGTGGATAGCGTCGAGGTTGAGCTGTTTTGCACGGGCAGCGATACGCATCTTGTCTTCGTTGGCGCCGGCTTCTGCCATCATACGCTTTTCGAGGTTTGTGCGGGTATCCCATACCACATCACCGAGAAGTTCGGCGAATTTGGCAGCATGTTCGGCTTCTTCGAAAGCATAGCGCTTGAAAGCCTCGGCGATTTCGGGATAGCCTTCACGGTCAGCCTGACGGCTCATGGCAAGATACATGCCAACTTCGGTGCATTCGCCATTGAAGTGAGCGTTGAGATCGGCTATCATCTGCTCATCGCAGCCTTTAGCCACACCGATCTGGTGTTCGGTGACAAACTTAAGGGCTTCATCGGGAGTGAGTTCGCGGAAAGCCGATTTGGGAGCGTGGCACAGAGGGCATTCTTCGGGAGCCTCGTTGCCTTCGTGGATATAGCCGCACACTGTGCAGATGAATTTCTTTTCCATGATTTTACGGGATTGTTTAAATTGGTTATGTCAAAAATCAGAGAATACCGTGTTTCTTGAACACTTTGGTAATCTTTTCAAGCGCTTCACCTACCTGCTCGGGTGTATGGGTAGCCATGAGGCTGAAGCGGATAAGAGTATCCTGAGGAGCAACAGCAGGCGACACGACAGGGTTCACGAAGATACCCTCTTCAAGAAGGTCGCTCGTAACGGCGAAAGTCTTGAAGTTGTCGCGGATATAGAGAGGTATGATAGGTGTAGATGTATTTCCTATTTCAAAACCGCGTTCGCGGAAACCATCGAGAGCCATGTTGGTAAGCTTCCAGAGGTTCTCCTGGCGCTCGGGTTCTTCAATCATCAGGTCGATGGCCTTGAGGGCTGCAGCTGTCGAGGCCGGAGTGATGCTTGCTGTGAAAATATAGGAACGCGAATGGTGGCGGAGGTAGTTGGTAATCTCCTTGTCGGTTGCGATAAAGCCGCCGAGCGAAGCGAACGATTTGGAGAAGGTGCCCATGATGAGGTCTACATCGTCGGTCACGCCGAAGTGATTGCAGACACCGCGGCCGCCCTCACCGAATACGCCGATACCATGAGCCTCGTCGACCATCACGGTGGCATTATATTTCTTTGCGAGCTCTACAATCTTGGGAACGTTGGCCACGTCGCCTTCCATAGAGAACACACCGTCGGTGACGATAAGTTTGATTTTGTCGGGTTCGCATTTCTGAAGCTGGGCTTCAAGGCTCTCCATGTCGTTGTGTTTATATTTCAACGACTTCGAGAAAGACAGACGACGACCTTCGATAATCGAAGCATGGTCCTGTTCGTCCCAGAGAATATAATCTTCGCGTCCTGTGAGCGTGGAAACCACACCGAGATTAACGCCAAAACCGGTAGAGTAAATCATCACGTCTTCCTTGCCGATATATTCGGCAATACGTGCCTCGAGTTTCTTGTGCAAATCGAGAGTACCGTTGAGGAACGGCGAACCGGCACAGCCGGTACCATATTTGCGGGTAGCCTCCATTGCGGCTTCCTTGATGCGGGGGTCGTTGACAAGACCGGTATAGCAATTGGAACCGAACATGAGCACGCGGCGTCCGTTGATAGTTACTTCAGGATCCTGCTCAGAAGATATAGCACGGAAATAAGGATAAATTCCTGCGGCCTTGGCCTCCTGAGGAGCGGTATATTTGGAGAGTTTGGCTTGTAGTGGTTTCATAGCTGCGTAATAACGATGCTTTAATAAAGTGCCGCCCTTCCGGTCAAAATCTGAAAGCCGGGGCAAAACACAGCCGCAAAGTTAGTAAAAAATGCTTAAATATTTGCTAACGGACTGAGCCTCTTTCGCATTTTTTAATACATAAATACCCTGTTTTCAAAGCAAGCTGCCAAAAGATGACACCTCAGCTTAGCCGAAGCGTCATAATTGCCTGGAAGCAGAGGGCGGAAGCTGGCCGTCGGCCCAATGCGCGGGAGTGGCTCCCATGGTGAGTTCAAGAGTGCCACCGGCAACGATTTCGGAGTGTCGCAGCCAGCAGCGGCCGAGGGGTTTGCCATTGAGCCGCACCGACTGCACATAAATATTATCAGGAGAGGCTCCCGGAGCCAAAATTTCGAAAGTCTTGCCCTCGCCGAGATTTACGACCGAACGGCTGAAAATCGGGCTTGTGATGAGATATACATCCTGTCCGGCATTAGGATATAAGCCCATTGCCTGAAATGCATACCATGCCGACATCGAGCCGGAGTCATCGTTGCCCGGCAGACCGTCGGGACGGGTGCTGTAGCGTGTGGCAAGGACCTTGCGTGTAATCTCGGCAGTCTTGTCGGGCCGATTTACATAGTTATACAGCACCGGCACAAGAAAACCGGGCTCGTTCGATACCTGAAAAAGGCCAATGGAATAGCGCTGGTCTGTCGCCTCTTCATAGGAGAAATATTTGTCGAGTCGGTCGATGAAGCAGCCGGCGCCACCACAACGGTCTATCAGCGAAGCGACATCGTGCGGCACATAGAACGACATTTCCCACGGCGTCGATTCATAGCAGACTCCTTCCCAGTCCTGACGCCACATGACGTTGTAGTTTTCCTGACTCACCCAAGAGCCATCGGCATGCCGGGGCCATAGAAAACCGAAGAATCCAAGACTTTCTATACTATCGTTCCAAAGATTGAGCCAATTACCCGAGCGACGCTTATAGATATCGGCAATCGACTTGCGTCCAAGGCCGTCGGCCACCGTAGCTATGGCGTAGTCGCAATAGGAATTTTCGAAAGTGCGCGTGCCGGAGCGCTCGACCTCATATGGCACATAGCCGAGGCGGTTGCTCCGCAAAGTACCTCCCCTACCCTCCTTGCGAGCATCGGCAGGCTCTGTCTCAGCGTTCTTAATCATAGCCCATAAGCCTTTTTCGTAATCAATCCCTTTGAGGCCTTTTACGAAAGCGTCGGCAATCATTATATCGGCATTGGAACCGCCCTGCACACGTCCGTTGCAATTGCCGCTGCGGCCGTCGGGCAGATAGCCCTCATGAACCCATATATCTATTGCAGAGCGCACCATATCGGCCTGACGCTGTGGAGCGATTAGAGTCAGCAGCGGATGCGTAGCCCTGAAAGTATCCCATATTGCGTAGTAATCGTCATAGTACGGCTCGGACGACGTCCATAGTGGGTTTTCGCCTGTGCGGTCGGTCGGGTTCAGGCACGCATGATGAAGAGCTGTATAAAAGATGGTTTTATCCTCTTCCGAGCCTTCGACATCGACAGTATTGAGCACGGCACTCCATTTTTCAATGCCGGCCCGGCATATGTCGTCAAAACTGAGACCAGATACTTCTTCCAGATTGCGACGGGCCTGAGCTGTGCTTATATAAGATATTCCTACCTTCAGATTGATTTTCTGACCATCGGCAGTGTCATATTCAAAAACCGCGCCGGTCTTTTCGGGGCCTTTCGCATTTACCTCTCTTGCGGTTGTCATTTCATCGTTTTTCCAGACCTTTACACCTTTTGCCGGCGTATCGGTGCGGGCATAGAAATACACTGTATAGGGCGCACCCATGTTCCAGCCACCTTCAACTGTAGAAAAGCCCTCGATTTCAGTATCAGACAGAACCTTGACGCCCGACTCGACAAGTCGCTGGCTTTCCTGGTGGTTTATTCTAAGATGACTACCGGCGTCAAACAGTATTTTCGATTCCGACGATGCCGGAAATGTATATTCATGAGCTCCGACCCTTTCCGAGGCCGTAAGGCGCACGTCTACGCCATAGCGCTGCAGGGTGACGCCATAACAGTTGAGCCCGAACGATTCGTCAGCGCGTTCCGAACCATAATCGGCTAAATCGACATCGCCTACAAGTGGCATGACGAGTATGTTGCCATACTTCGGACCACCACCAGTGCCACTCACATGCGTATGGCTGAAGCCTGCAATCCGGCCATCGGGCTTCCAACCCTGGTTCGAACCGAGGTCGCCGCAGTCCGCTCCAAGCTTCACCATGCCGAAAGGCACACAGACTCCGGGGAAGACATTACCTTCGCCCTCCGACCCTATTTCGGGGCGTACATATTCCCAGTTCTCTTTTGCAGAAACGACAGCTCCAGCCGACAACACACATAGCAAGAAAATAAACAGTTCCGTATTTTTCATCATAATTATTTTTGCCTCGCAAAGCTACTCAAAACGATTCTCAAAAGCAACTGTTTCAAAACCCGTTACTGCCATTGGCCGTATAGAGAACAAAAATGGCAGCCGCTTATAAATATTGGATTGAATCTGGCTTTTATGACTTCTTGCAATGAGCTAACTTTGCATTGCAAACCTTGAAGCTATGAGATAAGCCCTCGCCCCCACAAAAACCTATGCTATTAAATAGGTGGTATGAGTTTTTTGTGCTAATTTTGCATTTATAAGTCTTTGAAATATATGAAACGAATCAGATATATAGTATTGGCCTTGGTTGCAATAATTGCACCGGCAGCTTCCGGCGCTTCGCAGCGTTCGCAGCATGTAGGCGCGCTTGCTCCGTATAGTTATCCTGAAAGCCGCGCTCCTAAACCCGACGTAGCATTCATGCCCGACGGCACCTCGTATGCAGAACGTTCGGCCGACAACAAGAAGATTGTAGTCAAAGATATTGCCACTGGCAAGGAGACCGATGTCCTCTTCGACCTCGACCGCACCCGCGAGACCACTCTGGCCTCTTTCGAAGGTTTTACAGTCAGCCCCGATGCCTCAAAAGTTCTCGTGTGGACCGGCAGCGAAGCGATATACCGCCGCTCTTTCACGGCTCAGTACTATGTATATGAGGTGCGTTCGCGACTGCTGAAACCCCTGTCGAAATCTTTCGACCGCCAACGCGACCCTCTCTTCTCTCCCGACTCGCGCATGGTGGCCTATGTGGCGCCCGACAATAATATCTACATCGCCAAGCTCGACTATGAGACCGAGGTAGCCGCCACCACCGACGGCGCTGTCAACTCCATAATAAACGGTGCCGCCGACTGGACCTATGAGGAAGAATTTTCTACCACTTCGCTCATGGCCTGGGCTCCCGACAATCTCACATTCTGCTATGTGCGCTTCGACGAAAGCGCCGTGCCGACATATTCGCTGCCCGTCTATGAAGGCACCTGCGACCGCAAGAGCCAGTATGCCCTGTACCCGGGCGAAATGAGCTATAAATACCCCGTAGCCGGCCAGCCGAACTCCACCGTAAGCCTCCACAGCTATGATATAGAAACCCGCAAGACCAAGGCCGTCGAGATTCCGGGGTCTCCCTGCTATATACCCCGCATAGCCTACGGCCCGAAACCTTCTCAGCTCATGGTGGCGACCCTCAACCGCGACCAGAACCGATTCGAGCTCTTCTCGGTCAATCCCAAATCCACAGTCAGCCGTTCGGTATATACCGAAGACTCGAAGGCATGGATTGAACCCGAGGCCTATGAAGCCCTTCACTTCGGCGAAAACTCATTTGTTGTGGCCGGAACCGGCGAAGGCTTCACCCGTTTCTACGAATACAGCTACAGCGGAGCCAAAATCAAGGCCATCACTCCTGCCGATTGCGACGCAACCGCATATTACGGCTCCGATGCCATCGGCAACCACTACTTCCAGACGGCGTCGCCAACACCGATGGACCGCACTGTGCAGCGCCTCGACCGCAAAGGCATTACCTCGGTCGTGAGCAAGACAGCCGGAACCTCGGGCGCAACATTCGCTCCCGGCTGCAACTTCATGCTCATGTCGTTCAGCGACACGGAGACTCCTCCCGTCTACACCTTCAACAAGGCCGACGGCAAGCAGCTCTCCGTGCTTATGGACAACAAGGACTATGCCGCCCGCAAAACTCCTCTGCTCGGCAAAAAGGAATTCTTCAAGTTTACCTCAGAGGGCAATGAGCTCAACGGCTACATAATCAAGCCACGCGACTTCTCGGCCTCCAGACGCTATCCTGTCATCATGAGCCAGTACAGCGGCCCCGGTTCACAGAGCGTGCTCAACGCCTGGAGCCTCGACTGGGAAGCATATTTCGCCTCACAGGGATACGTCGTGATATGTGTCGACGGACGCGGAACCGGCGGACGCGGAACGGCTTTCCGCACAGCCGTCTACAAGAATCTCGGCGCACTCGAGACCGCCGACCAGGTTGCCGCCGCCCGCTATGCGGCCTCTCTGCCCTACGTAGACCCTGCCCGCATAGGCATCTACGGCTGGAGCTTCGGTGGCTATGAGGCCATCATGTGCGCCTCGGCCGACGACTGCCCCTATGCCGCCGCTGTAGCCGTAGCCCCGGTGACCGACTGGCGGTACTACGACACCGTCTACACCGAACGCTACATGCTGACCCCACAGCAGAACGAACGGGGCTATAACGACTCGTCGGCAATCCTGCGCGCGCTGCACCTCGACTGCCCGCTTCTCATCATGTATGGCACAGCCGACGACAATGTGCACCCGGCCAACGCCCTGCAATACGTATCTACACTCCAGAGTCTCGGCATGCTCTGCGATATGTTCGTATTCCCCAACATGAACCATTCCATCAACGGCTGCAACGCCCGTGCTGTGGTCTATGCCAAAATGCTCCAGTTCTTTGACTCCAAACTAAAGTAATGGACAGGCCCAACCATCCTCGGAATCTCACACGAAGCATGTGGCGCAACTGGGCCGTAGCATACGGAGCCATCACGCTCCCGCTGGTGCTATCGCTCTTCATGTCGCTTACATGGTTGCCATTTGCCGTTCTTTTCGAAGTGTATGCTCTGACGACACTGCGAAAGTCCGATATGCTGAATTCTCTGAACCGCTGCTCGGTTCTGCCCCGCATTGCCATACGCACGCTGCTTGTATCGGCGCTCATCATGATAGTCATCAACATCATGTGCACCGACTGGCTAATCCCGACCGTATGGCGTCTGAGGGTCTACAACAACGAGATTCCTTTCATCGTCTGCCTCATAGTGTCGCCGGTGACAGTGCTTTTCTGCTCTCTGTCGCTGTGGTTCGGGCTCGGAGCGTCCGAATGCCGCAAGTGCCAGCGCCGTCACGGGTTCTATGCCGGCGACAGCATGGCTGCGACCCTGTACTACCGCGAGGCCCGCTATCAGACCACCGTCCTGATGAGTCTTTCGGCCGTGATGGGAGCAGTGGAATACTGGTATTATTTCGCCCGATACATCAACGCCAATTTCAACGACCCGGACCGCTTCTTCTTCATCTATATGCCGCTGGTCATCTACGGCTTGTCGCTGCTGATGCTTCGCGGCCGATACGAGTCTATGACCCTGCTCTGCGAAGCTCTGGCAAACGCTACGGGCGCAGGACATTCGGGCACACTGGTGCGCTATCTTGTGTTCAACGACGACAATCTGCTGCTCCACCAAAGTGCCGACGGCTTATGGGATACACCAGTCGAAGGTCGAGTAGAGCGAAAAGCTTCAATGGGCGACCACGAAGCACGCCTCCTCTTCAATGAACTGAGCGGAATCAATGATTTTGCGCTGCGCTACTGCTATACCAACCGCGCTTTTGCCTCCGATACAAACATGATACACTATGCCGTCTTTGTCGACAGCCCCGACAATGTCACTATCGACGACAAAAAGCGGTGGTTCAACCCGTATATGCTCGACAGTTGTCTTGCATCAAATATACTCAGTCCTATTCTGGCCAATGAGCTTTACCGGATACATACAATCACCATGGCCTGGAAGACATATGACCGCGAAGGCCGCCGCCTGTATCCGATAAAGCACTACCGTCCCACATTCCGCCTGCGCGACCTAAGAAACTGGACCGTCGACTATGACGACGACTCGTGGCTCGATGTGGCCAATCGCAATGAAGACCGCCGGTTCTATCGCCTCCGCCAGCTATGGGAACGCATCACCGGCCTTCTGAAACCCAAAAGCCGCAGACTCGGATGAAAAAAGTGCTCGCAGTTGTCGGCCCTACGGCATGCGGAAAGACCCGCCGCGGCGTAGCCCTCGCACGCGCCCTCGGAGGCGAGATTGTGAGCGCCGATTCGCGCCAGGTCTACAGACGCATGGACGTCGGCACCGGCAAAGACCTCGCCGACTATGGCAACGACGTGCCATATCACCTCATCGACATCGCCGAACCGGGCTCCAAATATAACCTTTTCGAATTCCTGCGCGACTGCCGCCAGGCCGTCGGCGACATCGAAGCCCGCGGCCGCCAGCCCATCATCGTGGGAGGCACCGGCATGTATGTAGAGTCTTTTCTTAAAGGAATAAAGCTACCCGAAGTTCCTGTCAACGAAGAGCTACGCGCAGAGCTTTCCTGCAAAAGTCTCGAGGAACTCACGACTATGCTCGCGGCCATGAAAAGGCTCCACAACAGCACCGATGTCGACACCTGCGCCCGCGCCATACGGGCCATCGAGATTGAACGATATTACCTCGAGCACCCCGACCTCGCCGCAGACACACGCGGCGCCGAACCAGTGCCTGCTGTAATTGTCGGCGTCGACATAGACCGCGAAACCCGCCGCACGCTCATCAGCGAGCGTCTGCGCCGTCGTCTTGACCGCGAGGACATGCTTGCCGAAGTCGAAGGCCTCATTGCTTCAGGCGTAGACCCCGAAGCGCTCATATACTACGGACTTGAATACAAATTCCTGACTCTTCATGTGCTCGGCCGCCTCTCGCGCGCCGATATGGAGAGGGAACTCGAGATTGCCATACACCAGTTCGCCAAACGGCAGATGACATGGTTCCGCGGAATGGAACGCCGCGGATTCCCGATACACTGGCTGCCGTTCGACATGCCCGACACCGAATTCACCGACGCAGTCAAAGCCCTCATGGCATGAAAAAGCTATCATCAGCCGGGCTTCTCGCACTATGTCTGACTGCCGCGGCCTCCGACCCTGCTGCCATAGACGTAGGCAACGCCACCGATTTCTCGTATCATGCCCGATATGAACTCAGCGGCTCGGGGCGCCACATCATGTGGCTTGCATGGCCTCACGACATAGACTCGTCTCAATACAACGCCTCTGTCGAAATCATGGCATCATCGTTCGACGACCCTCTGTTTCCGGCGAAAGCAAGATACAAAATCTCGAAAGTATGCGGCAATAACACCTCGGTCTTTGCCCAAGGCGATTTTGAATGCCGCGTCGGCCGCAAGCCGGCATTTTCCATGGTTCTCAGACGAACGCCGTCGGGCGCAGCTCTCAGCCTCGGCTCCGACAAAGCCGCAGAGACCATTGAAGTACCTTTCGGCGGCGACAGCATTATCGCCAAAGCCGTCGAAGGAGCCGAAATGCAACGCCACTCACTGATTATCCGAAGCATCGGCAAACGCACGAAAACGCCTTTCGGAAGCCGCGAAGAACTGATGGCCTACCTCGAGACCTCGACAGACCCGATGGAGGGCATATGGGAATATCTCGACCGCGACATCAACCCCTCCAAAGCCAGACTCGGCGGAAAATACACCGTAGCCACCGTGCTTTCACCCAATGGCTACGATATTGTATATCTCGATGGAGCTGAAAACGTTCCAGGAGACTGGACATGTCTCGATATAAAAGGAAAACTCACGAATACAGCCTTCGAAGGCCACTACGACCTTCTGTGGCTCGCCGCACCGCGTCACGCGGCCGACCATGAGGCCAGCGCCACAATCGGTGTAGGGGGCGAAGTGCTCGAACTCACATTTCCGACCCTGCGCTCACGCATTCGCTTCCGCAGAACGAGTTATTCACCACCCCCACGACAATGAAAATCATGCAGTCGGAGTCGTGCCACTTATCTCACCGGTCTTTATATCGTAGGTGAGGGTTGTATTGAGCAGCGACAGCGTATATCGCCGGCTGTCGCGCTCCATGCTGAAAACTGAGTCGAGCTGCTGGGAGTCCTGCAGATAACCATATAATTTCGGAGGCAGCTGATCGAACAGCATCACCTGCGGCAGCGGCATGCCATAGCCGTCGACAATCTCCCAGGCATAATCACTGTCGAAAGTAATGCCGGGGCCGTCGTCAATGCGCACATGATAGGTATTACCATTATGAGTATATGACCCGACACCCTCGCCCGGAAAATACTTTGACACAAAATCAGCAATCTCCTGAGGCATCTCATTCCATTCGTCATCTCCATGACACGACACAGCCACAGACATGAGCGCTACCGACATTATCAACGACAGCAGCAGCTGCAATACAGGCCTCACGTCGGCCACTCTGATTTTTACATTATTCCGGCGCATATTTTTCACTTTTAGAGCATTCGTTATGATTCCATAACATTTGCGGCTCTCCCATTGTTCGCCTCCTTTATTTCGAAACGAGAAGACGGCAACTGGTGCCGGCACATAATATCAGAACTTTCTTATTCTTTTAGAAGAAACAGCCATATACCCAGCCTGAGATTGTGGCCATGACGATTACCAAAGCGACATAAATCACTGTCTTTTTCGTGCCCATCACGCTGCGTATGACAAGCATATTCGGAAGCGACAGCGAGGGGCCGGCAAGCAACAGTGCAAGAGCCGGGCCTTTACCCATGCCGGAGGCAAGCAAACCCTGTATAATCGGCACTTCGGTAAGAGTGGCGAAATACATAAAAGCTCCGGTAAAACTTGCGAAGAAGTTTGACATTAACGAATTGCCGCCAACCGCCCATTCAACCCAACTATTGGGAATAATACCGGGCAGCTCCACACCGTCGTGCGTTGAGCCGAGCAGGAATCCGGCTGTCAATACTCCGACTCCAAGCAACGGCAGTATCAACCTGGCAAATCCCCACGAAGAGAGAGCCCATTCACGGTTCTCATCGTCGTTTTTGTCGCACAACAGCACAATGGCAAGCACAGCGACAGACACAATCATAGGCACAAGGGGTGCCAGTTTTGCATCGGCAATGAAGCCATTAGCTACAAAAGCTGAAACTGCGACGGCGACAGCTCCGAGTATAATCCACCGGGCTTTCAGATGGAGGATTTTCACAAGTATCACACACAGACCTATTGCAAGGGCCGATGTTATCCACCATTTTGCCTCATAGATAGCAGCCCAGACTCCACGGTCGATTGCCGCAGGTGCGCCCCAGTTGGCAAACACAAGTATTGCCACGAGTGTAAAAAAGAATACCGCAGTTTTCCAAAGCGGGCGTTTTTCCGGGAGGGACACGATATTCATCTGTTCCGTCTCTTTATCCCGTTCTTCTTTACGGAAGATAAGCGACATCACAAGCCCGATTACGACTGCAAACATAACGGCACCAACGATACGGGCAAGTCCCATTTCCAGTCCGAGGATACGGGCTGTGAGGATTATCGAGAGAATGCTGATGGCGGGGCCGGAATATAGAAACGCTATTGCCGGGCCAAGTCCGGCTCCACGCTTGTATATGCTGGTGAACAACGGGAGAATAGTGCATGAACACACGGCAAGGATACCTCCCGATACTGAAGCCACGGAATATGACACCCATTTCTTTGCATTAGCACCGAAATATTTTAAAACCGCTCCCTGACTTACGAACACCGCAATAACACCGGCTATGAAAAAAGCCGGGAGAAGGCAGAGAACTATATGCTCGCGGGCATACCATTTTGCGAGGTCAAGGGTTGAGTGTATGGCTGTCAACAGCGTTTCACTGTTGACGGGCATGAAAAACACTGTCAGAAATATGACAACTGTCCATATAAGAAACTTGACTTCCTTTTGTGTATCCATAACTATCTCTATTGCAGCCGGGTCATATGCCGAGAGCTTTTTTCACCTCATCGGCAGATGGAACGCGACCTTTTATCTTTACCACACCGTCAACGACCACCACAGGTGTAGCCATAATATTGTATTTCATCATTTCGGCTATGTCCTCGATTTTTGACAGGTTGACATCGAGATTATTCTCGCTTATCACCCGCTCCACGACCCTATATGCCTCCTTGCACCTGGCGCATCCGGGCCCAAGGACAAGAACCTCGCCGACCTTCGCGCCGAGAGCTGCAGCCCAGCACGAAGTTTCAGCGGATTCGCTTGATTCATCTGAGTCTCCGCACGATTGTGCCGGTTTCACATCGTCTTCCACAATCATGTTGCTGTTGCAGCAACATCTTTTCTTTTTAGAAGAGAAGAGTGTTGTCCAGAAACCTTTTTTTGATTCTTTTTTATCCATGCTTTTCCGTTTTTACAATTAAAAGTACATTATCATGCAGTAGTATATACCTACTGTCATGAAAATGACACCGACAAGATTATTCAGCAATTTTTGGACTGTGCGTAATTTTCCGTAGAACACACCGACCTTTTCAACACTAAAAGCGAGAATCCATGCCACAGCAAGAACAGGGAGAGCGGTTGCGACGGCAAACAATACCGGAAGAAGCCATCCGGCACTTGCCGTAACAGACATCGGTATCAACATTCCGAAGTAGAAAACGCCACTCGTCGGGCAGAAAGCCATCGCGAAGAGCACACCAAGCGACAAGGCTCCCCAGCCGCCTTTGCGGGCAAGCCCTTCACCGTTGCCGCCGAAACCAAACTGAGGTATATTAAGTCGGTGTCCGAACAGCATGAAAAGTCCTATAAGCGACAATAACGGTCCAAGCAGAAGCTCGCCCCATTTCCCGATAGCCTTCTGTATGCCGAACACGCTTACACCCTCTTTCAGAATTGAGATAAGTATAATGCCAAGAACGGTATAGGCAATTACACGACCAATGGTGTAAAGAACTCCGTTTCGGAAAATGCGTCTGCGGTTCTCGATATCCCTGCTGATATAGCCTATTGCGGCGATATTGGCAGCAAGCGGACATGGCGATATGGCAGTAAGCAATCCCAACAGGAAGGCAGTCAGAGCCGGGGCGGTGCTATTGTCAAGTAAATCCTGTAACCAGTCCATTATTTCAATGATTGCCGGATTTTGTCAGCAAGACCGTCCTTGAAGCCGTCCGGATTATTACTGGCATTTCTGAAGCCAAACTCAGTTAGATTGTTGCGATTCTCCTGCCCGTCTTTCCATTTGTTGACAAAGAGAGAAGACCATGTCACTTCGTACTTGTCGGCTATTTTTTCTCCTTCCCGGGTAGAAATGTCCACTGTCTTAAATACGACATCGCCACTTTTAAGCTCATTTGCAAAGAGAGTATTCACTACCTCTCTTGTGTTCTTCTCGATAGCCATACAAGTGACACAGCGTTGTTTCCCGTGGAAATATATCACTTCCACTCTATCCTTTTCAGGAGATTTTTCAGCGGCTGTATTCTCTCTGCTTACGCATGAAATCAGCCCAATCATAAGGACGAAGATTGTCAGTAACTTTCTCATATGTTTCATATATCCAATTAAATTGCAATTCGCCGAATTACGAATAATAAGAATAAAAAAATAGTGCTCACGAGCAGCAGCTATTCTTTTTCGATGGGCAGCAGTCGTCGAGCATCTGTGAAAACAGTCGCTTTGCCAAATTCCAGTTATCAGAGTTTATGCAATATTTTACCTTCGGAGGTTCGATAGTACCTTGTATCAGCCCAGCCTCTTTCAACTCACTCAGATGTTGCGACACAGTGGCCTTCGCAATCGGAAGCACCTCGTGTATGTCGCCAAAGAAACATTCGTTTCTCTGAGCTAAAAAATGCAGGATAGCAATGCGGGTGGGATGCCCCATCGCCTTTGCAAACCTTGCAAGCCTCTCCTGGTCAGGTGTTATATCTAATTTTGCCATACTATCTCCAGTTTGATGTTCGCAAAATTACAAACAATATCTGATACTTCCAACAGTAAACTTCAACATTGACCTATCAACTGCCCGATATCACCAAAATCTGCTTCATGATGATTGTTAGACAACTGACGCCACCCGAGGTATTAGCATTTAATAACATTTCGGGTAAGGATGATTTGGTCTGGTTGAAGTAATTTTGCAATTCCAAATGCGTATGACCAATCAAGTTAGACTAAAATCATTCATCACATTCTTGCTTTGTGGGGCAGCGGCGTTTGCCGAAGAGCCCGACACAGCCGTTGTAGAGATGCAGGAGGTCGTTGTGACCGGCAAACATTCCATGCTCAAAATGCGCGGAACGGCAGCTAATTCCGAGCTTATCACGGCCTCCGACCTCAAGCGGGCAGCCTGCTGCAGCCTCGGCGAGAGCTTTACCACAAATCCGTCGGTCGACGTCAGCTACAGCGATGCCGCCACAGGAGCCAGGCAAATAAAACTGCTCGGCCTTTCGGGCGCATACGTGCAGATGCTGTCTGAAAATGTGCCAGCACTTCGCGGCGCGGCCGCACCCTTCGGCCTCGGATATATCGCCGGACCGTGGATTCAGTCAATCCAGGTGTCGAAGGGCGCAAGTTCGGTGAAAAACGGCTTCGAGTCCATCACAGGGCAAATAAACATCGAAATGAAGAAGCCGCAGGCCGACCCTTCGCTCTCGCTCAACGCCTACGTAGACCACATGGGCAAGGTCGAGGGCAATTTCGACGGCAACATAAACCTTGGCGACAAATGGAGCACTGCCCTGCTCCTGCACGGCGAAAACTCGTTCAAGGCTCACGACAGCAATGACGACGGATTCGCCGACATGCCGCGCACTCGCCAGTTTGCCGCCATGAACCGCTGGGCATATCTGGGCTCAAATTATGTGTTTCAGGCTGCAGTAAAGTGGATTGGAGAGAACCGACGCAGCGGCCAGATTGCCCATGGCGCACACTATGAAAACCCGTATATCATAGACATTGACACCAAGCGCGTCGAAGCCTTCACAAAAAACGCTTATATATTCGACCGCGAGAACGATGGCAACGTCGCCTTCATCGCCGCCGCCAACTTCCACGACATGAAGGCAGGCTACGGCGACCGCCGCTACTCCGTGATACAGCGCGATGCCTATCTCTCGGCCATGTTCGAGCGCAAATGGGCTGGAGGCCACTCGCTGTCCGCCGGCATGAGCCTGGTCTACGACAATTACCACCAGCTACTGCCGCCGCTAAACCCTGAGGACAACACATACCGCCCGGCCGACACCCACGAGGCCACTCCCGGCGCATACGCACAGTACACCTTCAACCTCGGCGACCGCCTCATAGCCATGGCCGGCATGCGCGTAGACCGCAGCTCACTCTACGGAATGATGTACACTCCTCGCGTACATGTGCGCTACAACGTGGCGAAACCGCTCACACTTCAGATTTCCGGCGGCCGGGGCTACCGCTCGCCTCACCCTATGGCCGAATATCACAATCTGCTTGCCTCATCGCGCGCAATTTATATCGCAGATAATCTGCGGCAGGAAAGCGCATGGAATGCCGGCGCATCGGCCAACGGATATATTATGCTCGGCTCTCGACGCCTCGGGCTCAGCGCCGAGTACTACTACACCCGCTTCACAGACCAGCTGAAGGTAGACCTCGACGCCGACCCGCACGCCGCCTATATTAGTACCGGCGGAGGGCATTCCTACTCGCATACATTTCAGGCCGAGCTGACTTTCGACATTCTCGAAGACCTCGCTTTCACGGCCGCCTACCGTCTGACCGACGTCAAGACCGACTACGGCCACGGCCTGGTCACCAAGCCACTCACATCGCTCGACAAGGGCCTGTTCACCCTCGGCTGGACACCGGATATGGGTATCTGGCAGCTCGACATCACATGCGCAGTGAACGGCTCAGGGCGCAACCCGCTGCCTGCGGCCGTCGACCCGCTGTGGGAGAAGCGATATAAGGCATATGCCACATTAAACGCCCAGCTCACACGCAATTTCCGCCACTGGAGCGTCTACATCGGCGGCGAAAACCTCACAGGCTATCGCCAGAAGAATCCAGTAATTGGCGCGACCAATCCCTGGGGACCAGACTTCGACGCCACAATGGTCCACGCCCCTCTTCAGGGCGCCATGATTTATGCCGGCGTGCGCTACAACTTCACCAAATACCTATAATATAATTATGGATTATGGATTATGAATGATGAATTATGAATTAATAATTTAGAATTGATAATTTAGAATTAACAATTAAGACTTTATATAGCCCAACAGCCTGTCAGCCCGTCAGCCCAACAGAAAAGCCTAATGAAAAAGATAATACTTGCCATCGCGGCCATCATGGCCATTTCGGGCAACGCCCTCGCTAAAGGCGATGCCGACTCCACCGTAGTATTCACCGTGCAGCCCAAAATGAGCTGCGCCAACTGCGAAAAGAAAATCAAGACCAACCTGCGATTTGAAAAAGGCATTAAAAGCATTGCCACATCAGTGCCAGAACAGACCGTAACCGTGGTCTTCAACCCCAAGAAAACCAACGTCGATGCCATATCCAAAGGCTTCGCCAAAATAGGCTACAAAGCCATTCCGAAATCAAAATAAACATAAGATGCCATGAAAAAAGTGCTTCTGCCCGCACTCGCCCTTGCGGCGGTTGCGTGCACTCCCACCACCAGAATCCAAGATGCGAAAAACTGTCCCGTCACAGCCTTCGCCGTAGAAAACGTGCGCCTCACCGACGGCCCATTCAAACATGCACAAGACCTCGACCTTAAATATCTGCTCGAAATAGAGCCTGACCGTCTTTTGGCCCCTTATATGAAGGAAGCCGGCCTCAAGCCCAAGGCCGAGAATTATACCAACTGGGAGAATACCGGCCTCGACGGTCACATCGGAGGCCACTATCTTTCGGCTCTCGCATACATGTACGCCGCCACCGGCAATGAGGAAATCGGACGGCGTCTCGACTATATGCTCTCCGAGCTAAAACGCGCCCAGGAAGCAGCCGGCGACGGCTATCTCTGCGGTGTGCCGGGCGGACGAGCCATGTGGGCAGAAGTAGCCCGCGGCGATATCCGCGCCGGAGGCTTCGACCTCAACAGCCGCTGGGTACCCCTATACAATATCCACAAAACATATGCCGGACTCAAGGATGCATGGCTGCAGACCCACCGCGAGGACGCCCGCGACATGCTCGTTGCCCTCGCCGACTGGATGGTAGCAGAAGTATCCCAGCTATCCGACGAGCAGATACAGGACATGCTCCGCAGCGAGCACGGCGGTCTCAACGAAATCTTTGCCGACGTCGCCGCTATCACAGGCGATGACAAATACATGCGCCTGGCTCATCAGTTCAGCCACCGCACAGTCCTCGACCCGCTCCTGCAAGGCGAAGACCGCCTCACCGGCATGCACGCCAACACGCAGATACCCAAAGTCATCGGATTCAAGCGCATCGCCGACATCGAGGACAATGCCGAGTGGGATAAGGCTGTCGATTTCTTCTGGAACGAGGTAACGTCGCGGCGCTCTGTCTCTATCGGCGGCAACAGCGTGCGCGAGCACTTCCACTCGCCCGACGACTTCTCGAGCATGCTCGAAAGCGAGCAGGGACCCGAAACATGCAATACCTACAACATGCTCCGCCTCACCCGCATGCTCTACGAATCGAGCGGTAAGCCTTCGTATATGGACTACGGCGAACGCGCCATCTTCAACCATATACTGTCGTCGCAGAACCACGACAACGGCGGATTCGTCTACTTCACCCCCATGCGTTCGGGCCACTACCGCGTCTACTCGCAACCGCAGACAAGCTTCTGGTGCTGCGTAGGCTCCGGCATGGAAAACCACGCCCGCTATGGCGAATATATCTACGCAGCCGACGCCGACAGCAACATATATGTAAATCTGTTTATCCCCTCCCTGCTGACATGGAACGGCAATACCATCGAGCAGCGCACCGATTTCCCGGCCTCAGACAAGACCACAATCACGGTCAGCCCCGCCGCGCCGTCGGAATTCGCCGTCAAAGTGAGGGTGCCCGAATGGACCGACCCATACAAGGCCTCTCTCGCCGTAAACGGTCGCAGCGAAGACATCGACATCATAGGCGGCTATCTCACCGTAGACCGCACATGGCAGCCAGGCGACAGCATCACGGTATCGTTCCCGATGGAACTCCGCGCCGAACAACTGCCCGACAGCTCGGCCAACTACTCCTTCCTCTACGGCCCGATGGTACTTGCCGCCGACCTCGGCCACGACAACCAGACCGGCCTCATGGCCGACGACAGCCGTGGCGGACATATAGCCGCCGGCCCGCGCCTGCCACTCCAGGAAATGCCCGTGATTGTCACCGAATCCGACGACATCACCGCCTGCATAAAACCTGTCGAAGGCGAAACGCTTGCATTCACACTCACCGGCGTTTATCCCGAAAAATACGAAGGTATGCGTCTTGTGCCCTTCTCGTCGCTCAACGAATGCCGCTATATGGTCTACTGGCCGGTTCTGAAACCCGCAGAACTCGAAAGCAAGCTTGAAGAAACCGCGGCCGAACAACAGCGACGCGACGCTCTCGACGCCCGAACCGCCGACATGGTAATCTGCGGCGAACAACAGCCCGAAAGCGACCATTTCGTGAAGATGGACCGCACCGAAGCCGGCTACGACGGCGATATTCACTGGCGCCGTGCATGGCGAGGCGGCTGGTTCGGCTATTCGCTCTCCGGCAAGGGTAAAGAAGCCGATGTAATACGGATAGCATATCGCCCCGAACCCTCGCGAAAAGCCGAAATTTTCTTTGACGGCTCTAAAATCGGCGAAATCGAAAGCGACGCATACGGCAAACCCACAACCATCGAGCTTCCCGTGAAAATAAGCGACCCCCAGGCCGTCCACACAGTCAAAATAGCTGCCTCAAACGACAAAGACACCCCAAACATCTACGAAATCCGCCTGATGAAAGCCGAATGAAACGATACATACTCAGCGCCACACTCGCCATACTGGCGGGTGTGTGCGCCCTTGCACAAGGCAGCAAGGTCATAAATGCCGAAATGCCGTCTAAAATCCTCGGCGAGACCAAACCCTACACAATCTACCTGCCGGCAGGCTACGAAAACGGCTCTGAGCGCTACCCGGTGCTCTATCTGCTTCATGGCGCATGGGGCTGCGACCGCGACTGGACCGAGCGGGGCTCCATGCAGGAAATTGCCGACATCACCATGCGCGACGGCTCGGCTGTGCCTATGATAGTAGTAATGCCCGACGCCCGCGGCACCGACGAAAATCTTGCCGGCCCCCACATGGGCTACTTCAATGTGCCCGGATGGAACTACGAAGACTATTTCTTCCAGGAACTAATACCCTATATCGACACTACCTACCGCACCATTCCCGACAAAGAACACCGCGCCATTGCCGGCCTCTCGATGGGCGGAGGAGGAACTGCGGCCTACGCACAGCACCACCCGGAAATGTTCAGCTCGGCATGTCCGCTCAGCGGGCTTATAGGCCTTAGCGACAAGCGCCCGGACGATAATGGAAATGATTTCTACAACTCGCTTGCAAAGAACGATCCCGCCTCGTATGTAGAAAACGCCGATCCGACGACGGTGGAAGCTCTCAAAACCGTGCGCTGGTACGCCGACTGCGGAGACGACGATTTCCTTGCCGACAGCAACATAGCTTTCTATACAGCCATGCGCCGCAAAGGTATACCGATGGAATATCGCATGCGCGACGGCGCTCACAACTGGACATACTGGCGCACCGCACTCCCCGACGTCCTACGCTTCTGCTCTATAGGCTTCAATCGCTGAAAGCCATCTCAAGCCTGATTCTCAAAAAAATGACTAAAAATTTTGCAAAAAATTTGGAGGATTGAGAAAAATGTAGTAACTTTGCACTCGCAAATAAGGCAGAGGCCTGCACGGCTCCTTAGCTCAACTGAATAGAGCATCTGACTACGGATCAGAAGGTTACAGGTTTGAATCCTGTAGGAGTCACAAAGATTTCATTTCATAATTAGTAGTAGTTTTCGGCTCCTTAGCTCAACTGAATAGAGCATCTGACTACGGATCAGAAGGTTACAGGTTTGAATCCTGTAGGAGTCACAAAGCGGCGAAGTCCATCGGATTTCGCCGCTTTTCTTTTTATGTGCCTGAAGAGGCACAACACCAAAATTCCATATATTTTTAAAAAATTTGGCAAAAGTTTTGCAAATACAATTTTTCTATATACTTTTGCAAGCAGAGTAAAGTCATTTCCACCCACTAAACCAAAATAAGAGACACATCGATAACAAAAAGTCTAATCCTCTAATCAATTTCTAAAGTATGAAGAAACTCTACTCAGCAGCTCTTGCAGCAATCGTAGCATTCAGTGCAGTTGCCGAACGCCAGTTGGCCTCCGGTATTGTAAAACAGACCCGTAACGTCTCCATCGAGGCTGGAACCATCAAGAGAACCTTGCCTACAGCAAAAATGAAAGCTCCCGCCAAAGCCGCTTCTGCCAGCGATATTGAGAGCATCAATCTGTGGGACTACTACGGACTCCTGAACAACCAGAGTGGAGAGCAGCAGACTTCTGTAGGAATCAAAATCATCAACAGCGCCACAGGCGAAGCTGAAGTAAGCTTAATGAACGATGAAGACTTCACCGTAAAAGCCACCTTCGATGCCGCAAACGGCACCCTCAGCATTCCAAACAAGCAATATCTCTTCTCAGATTCCGATGGCGAGATATATTTCTATATTAAAACAATGGATGCGTCAGGCGATGTGGCGTCAGGAGCGTCTTCTGCCGCCGCCACTGTCGGAACACTCTCCGGCAACACTATCGTATTCCCCGAATTAGATGTATGGGCCTGTGCTACTCCCGACAAAGAAGACCTTGGATATTATGTCCTCTCAGCAGAAAACGAATTTTCCAAAGATTCGTTTGTCTCTCTCGGCAACGGCCAGTTCACCGAGAATATAATCTACCCCCTATTCACAGGAGCAGAAAACACTACATCCGCAACTGTTGAAGTATTGACCGACGGCGAAGGCTTCTACAAAGTAGTCAACCCATTCCAGACACTTTATTCGGCCCTCAAGGTAGGCGCAACAAGCAGCCCCGACCTTATTCTTGATGCCACAGACCCGAGCAATGTGCACATCGCCATTTCAAACACAGGCCTTTCCTCTCAGACTGATGGCATTTATGCATACTTCAGCGAAAGCTGGTATATTGAAAACTTCGGAGAAGAAGACGAAACACTTGATCCTGCGCTTCAGATTACAAAAACTGTCGAAGGCGACAACGTGACAATCACCATTCCTTATCACGCCACAACGGTAATGGCGATGACCTCCTCGAAAATGTACTATGGTTCAGCCTACGTCAGCACCCTTACATTCAAGGAGTCAAGCTCCGGTATCGGCTCGATTGAAACCGAAGACACAGACGCTCCGGCCGTCTACTACAATCTTCAGGGCGTACGCATAGAGAATCCGACTTCGGGCATTGTAATCCGCGTGCAGGGCGGAAAAGCCACCAAGATGATTGTAAAATAAAATACTTAACAACAAAATTTCATCAGCTCCAGCAGGGGCGCGTGTTCGGCGCGTCCCTGCTGCTTTTTAACGGCACAGCCTTATATTGCCAAATATCATCTTGCGATTTTTATTGCGGAAGGACCGGTATTCGTCATTCTGACAGGCAGGATATAGCCGTCGGCGTCGAATTCGAGGCGGTCGATGCATGTTGAGCGCTCATTGTAGTGCTCTACGTCGAGGCCGCGGCGGTGATAGACAATATAGTAGTCTTCGGTTCCGGGAATCTGTATCACGGAATGGTGGCCTGCTCCCGTAGCGATTTCGGGGTCCTGCTGCAGGATTGTACCGATTCGCTCGAAGGGGCCGAGAGGCGAATCAGCGATAGCGTATGCCACACGGTAGTCCGGGCCGGTCCAACCACCTTCCGACCACATGAAATAGTATTTTCCGCCGCGCTTCAGCATGAAAGGCCCTTCGACATAGTCGGTGGGTGTCACCTCTTTATAGACATCGCCGTCGTCGAAACGACCGATGGAGACAAGGTCTTCGTTAAGTTTCACGACATTACAATGGCGCCAGCCGCCATAATACATGTAGTACTGTCCGTCGTCATCGCGGAACACATACTGGTCTATCGGCTGCGCGCCGTTGATAATCCGGCCAATAAGCGGCTTTCCGAGCGCATCTTCAAACGGACCCTCGGGCGAATCGGCCACAGCCACACCTATGCCGCCGAGGCGGTCGTTGTTCTGTATGTCGTTAGCGCCGAAATAGAGGTAATATCTGCCGTCCTTAGCTACGATAGCCGGCGCCCACAGGGCATAGTCGGCCCATTTGACGTCTCTTATGTGGAGAATCTCGCTGTGTCGGGTCCAATTGACGAGATCGGGCGAAGAAAATGCGTCGAAATGAGTCTGCAAGTTATATTCCGGATTGAAAGCATCTGTCTCCCGTTCGAGGTCGGCCTTATATTTTTCCTTATCCTCGCCATAGAGGCGCGAAAGAGTAGGATAAATCCACACCTGATTGCCGATTACTATTCCCTCGGGATCGGCATACCAGCCCGGAAAGACCGGATTTGCCGCACGGGCTCCGAATATTGCAGACAGCACCACTGCTGCCGCTATGACATTCTTTTTCATTCTGCGATTAGATTGATTCCTTTGCAAATATACAAAAGATTGTTTGTAAATACACGAAAAGCAGCGGCCGGGACTGGTCGCTGCTTTTCATATATGAAGGAGTCTGTATTATTCGGCTACTTCTTCCATGCCCTCGGGGTTGAGAAGAACAACGCGGTAGTTGTTCTGCTTGAGGACCTCGGCCATGAAGGCTTTCACATCGGCGAGAGTGATTGAGTTGTAGGTTTCTACGACATTGACGAAGGTCTGCACACCGTTGATCTGAGTAGCGGCAATGCTTCCGGCCCAGTCGCTGTTTTCCTTGAGGTCTTCGCCAGCCTGCTTCACACAGTATTCAATTACGGGTTTGAGCTCATCTTCGGTCACATTTTCTTCCATGGACTCGATAATGTCGCTGATTGCCTGGAGGGCTTCTTCGCGCATTTCGGGCTTCATCGGGAATGCAATCTGGAAGTTCACATTGGTGATTCCGGCGCGACCCATGCTGCCGCTTGCGCCGATAGAGTATGTTGCGCCCATTTCCTCGCGAATCTTGTTGAGAAGACGCTTCGAAAGAATCTGAGCCGAAACCGAGGCAAGAGCCTTGTTCTTGGCGCTATAAGGCAGGTTGGCGCTGAAACCGATGAATACGTATGTCTGCGGAGTCTGCATCTTGGTGGTAAACACGTCGGTACCGCTGCCATTGACGATTTCGAAGTCGGCGTTGGCTGCTATTTCCTTGGAAAGCTTCTTGGCGTTGGCGGGGAGAGTCGCTATATACTGTTCCATCAGAGGAACGAATGTAGCGGGGTCGATAGCGCCTACGAACACGAATGTATAATCAGCGGCGTTCGAAAGCATTTCGCGCACAATCTTCACGATGGCCTCGCGGTCGGCGGCCTTGATGTCGTCAACAGTGAGCATGTGTTTGGCCGGAGCCTTGAAGAGGGTGTTGAGGAGGTTTTTGTTGAACTGGAATTCGGGAGTAGCCTCCTGATTTGCCAGAATGCCGGCAACTGCGCCACGTGTGGCTTCGAATTCCTTTTCGTCGAGGTTAAGACCGGTGAAGTAGCCGTAGAGAAGCTCCATGAGAGTGGGGAGGTCTTTCACGGTGGTGCGGCCTTCGACATTGCGGGTGTAGTTGTCGAAACTGAAAGCCACTCCGGCCTGCTTGCCCTGGGTGTACTTCTGAATATCGGAGTTAGTGTAGGCGTTGATACCGTATTCCATCGGCAGATTCGTCATGTAGCGGATGCTCTGGGCGAGACTCTGGTCGAGCGAGGCACCGGCCTTGCCTTTGGCGATGGCGCTCATCACAATTTCGTTGGCCTTGAAGTCGGTGGGCTTCACGATTACCTTCACACCGTTGGAGAGGGTGTACTCGGTAGCGCCCCATTCGGCGAGTTCGCGAGTGCTCTTTACCTTGCCGGGCTTGGGAAGAGCGGGAATGAGGGGATCGGTGCGCATTTCGTCCTTGTAGCCTTCGAGCTCTTCGTCTTCAACACTTTCGAAAGCATTGGCAAACTGCTCTTCGGTGGGAAGAGTGAAGCCTTCTTTCTCGGGAAGGAGAGCAAGAAGCACGCGGTTGTCGTCAATGACAATCTGGGGCAGATACTGGTTGATCATTTCGACACCGATGAGGTTTACGAAGCTGTCGTACTGTTCCTTGGCGAAGGCAATGCCGGGAGCGGGAACATTGTCGACAAAGAATTTCACATATTCTTTGGAATAACTTTCGTTCTTGCGGTCGTTGCGCTCTTCATATGCCTTTTCGATACGCGACATGAACTCAGCGCGGGCGCGCTCATACTCGCCGATGGTAAATCCGGTGCGGGCGGCACGGAGAAGCTCGCGGTAAGCCTGGGTGAAGGCCGGAACGACATCGTTGTCCTTGGCGACAATCTCCATGGTGAGTGCGCCTTTGGTCTTGGCTATGAAGAAATCGCCTACCTCGACCGTTGCCGACGAATACTCGCAGGCGGGGTCTTTAGCCAGGTCAGAAAGACGGATATTGAGCATCTGGCACACTACCGAAGTGATGTAGTTCATCTGATAGTAAAGCGGAGTGTTACGGTATGCGCGGGGCAGACGGGCATTATCGTTCTTAAACATCAGCAGCATTGCCGCAGCCGACATCTCGGTGTCCTGACCGATTGCATAGATAGTGCCGGGAGTGTCTTCCACTTCGAGATATTCGCGTTCCTTCGCGTTCTCGGGCATTTTGATGGAAGTGAACATTTCCTTGATTTTGCCCTCGATATAATCGGGGTCGATGTCGCCGACCACGATAAGAGCCTGCTGGTCGGGACGATACCATGTGTGATAGTAGTCAACAAGAGCCTTGGGCTCGAAGTTGTCCACCACGTCCATAATACCGATAGGCAGACGGTGACCGTACTTGCTGTCGGGATATACTTTCGGAAGGGCCTGCTCGATGATACGCATGGAGCCCTTCATGGCCTGACGCCATTCTTCGTGAATCACACCACGCTCCGCGTCGATTTCGGCGGGGTCGAGAGTGAGGGCGCATGACCAGTCATGGAGAATGAGAAGACAGCTATCCTGCACCGACGTACGGGCTACAGGCACGTTGGAGATGTTGTAGACGGTCTCGTCTACGCCGGTATATGCGTTGAGGTTATAGCCGAACTTCACACCGATGGATTCAAGCCAGTTGATGAGGTTCTTGTCGGGGAAATTCTCGGTGCCGTTGAAGCACATGTGCTCGAGGAAGTGGGCGAGGCCGCGCTGGTTATCCTCTTCAAGGATAGAACCTACCTTCTGGGCGATATAGAAGTCAGCCTGACCCTTGGGGTTATCGTTATGACGGATAAAATAAGTAAGACCGTTCTCGAGGGTGCCGGTGCGGAGTGCCGAATCCATCGGAAGAGGCGGCAGCTGGCCGGGAGCCTGTGCGGCGACATGATTGGAGGAGCCGAAAAGTACAGCAACAGCAGCTATGGCTCCTAACAGAAATTTTTTCATATAATTTAGATTGTGTTTAATAATTATCTTGGTTTGTTTCCTCTTTTGGATTTTACAGTAAATATGACGTAAAAAACTGCAATAGCTTACTTTCGGAGTGTTAATATTTCTTAAACAAACCATAAAAAAAGAGGCCATGAGGCCTCTTTTCGGAGATATCGAAATGTATGAATGAAATCAGAGTGCGATTTTGGTTGAATGCCCGTCGACCGTAACGATATATATACCCGACGAAAGGCCTTCGGTCGGCATAGGCCGGCCGGAAAGGTCGTGTACTTCCACACTGTTGTAGCCGCCAAGCACTACTATGCGGCCTCCATCGGCGATAATGCTGACACCGCTTCCGCCTACAGGAACATCATCAATGCCGCTCATGTTGTCTGAAGTATATACGGCGAAGCAATGAGGAGGCACTGCAACGGTGAGATTGCGGCTCTTGAGCGAAATCTGGGGCTCGAAACCCGGCGAGGCCTTGTGCAGACGGAGATTCTCAACTTTCAGAGACGGTACATATAGTTTCACATCAACAGGCTCGCCATCTACAGCAGGATTGATGAACGCGAGTATATATCTTTCGCCGTCGTCAATGCGGATTGTAGTGGTTTTTGTAGCGAAATCAGTCGAGAAATTCGGAGTGAATCTGGCATCCGGGCCGAACAGTTCGGGATAATCGCGACGCAGCTGTATCATGGACGCATATGTTTCCATGAGATAGTGCTTGTCGGGGTCGTCAAGCCAGTTCCAGTCTACAATCTTGGGGTCGGTATTGTTGCCGCCGTCAGAATTCTTTGTGTTCTGGCTGTTTCCGAGCTCGCCGAACTGCCATACCATCTTTGGGCCGGGAGTGAGAAGCATCTGAACAGCCAGCGAGCCGAGGCGGCGGTAGCTGTCGAGACTTTCGCCCTGCACGGCGGCAACTCCGTATGCGGCGTTTTTATAGCCCATGCGCTGTTCGTCGTGGCTTTCGGCATAGGATACGGTCGAGAATGCGGGGCGGTTTCCGTAGGCCGTTGCAAGGAATCTCTTGAGGTCGCACTTGGATGAGTAGCCCATCGTGTACTGGCACGACGATTCGTTGACATTCACCCACTGAATTTCGCCATCCTCGCCCATGGCGATTTCCTCTTCGTCACCGGCAAGGTTTTCGTTGATATGAATACCGTCGGGCTTAACCGATTTAATGACACCATGGAGCCTCTTCATACGTTCGACACGACTCTTGTTATACTGGTTTGTACCTCCGGCGGCGGCGTAGCTGTCGTTGTCGCCGAGACCTTTCACAAGGTCGAAGCGATAACCGTCGACATTATACGCAGTCATCCAGTATTTGATTGCATCAGTCCACTGCTGCTGCACGAGGGCGTTGTCCTGGTTCCAGTCGTTGAGCACGCTGTACTCGTGAGGCGCCGTCTTGTTATAGAATGGATTTGAGGCGGCGGGATACATCATATACCAGGGGTGCAGGCCGTCGCTCTGATTGAATACGATGTCGAGAATCACAGCCATGCCCTGACGGTGGCATTCGTCGATAAAATCCTTGTAGTCGGTCGGTGAGCCGTATGCCTTGTCGGGCGCCATGTAGAAATTGGTATTGTAGCCCCACGAATTATTGCCGTTGAATTCCATGATAGGCATAAGCTCTACTGCATTGAAACCCATAGCCTTGATATATGGAATCTTCTCTATGGCCTTGCGCACGGTGCCGTTACCCTCGGCCACACCGTTGCTGCCGGTGAAGTCGCGGAAGAGCATTTCGTAGATAATCAGATTCTTGTGGTCGGGAATTTCGAAAGAGACGAAGTCATAATTGTCCATATCGCCGCGATATACAGCGAGCATCACGCCCGTCACCTTGTCGAGAGGATACTTCGGCATGTCGGGCCATACCGACGGGTCGATATAGCTGTCGTTGTAGCAGTCGAGCACAAGATGCGCATATGGGTCGGCCACACGGTAGCGGCCGTCGACAACGTAATAATATGGATACCACCGGTCGTCGGCTAGCCCCGACACGGTCAGCCAGAAGTATGTATTGCCCTGATAGTCGTAGCGCTTCATCTGGTTGCGCTCATAGTAGGCGTAATCGTCCCACGACGGCACGAGCATTACCGAACTCTTGCCGGGAGCGGCGAGACAGAATGTGACGGTACCGTCGGCATTTTTCACCGCACCCATCTTAGGCACTCCGCCGGGGTATGGCTCCTGTTCCGACTGGCCGGGATATGCTATGTTGATGGTTTTGGTGCGTGTCTCGGTGGCGATTTTAGCAGTGGCGGTCACGTCGTAGTCGCCCGACTTTGTGAAAGTATATTCTCCCGAGAGAGTCTGCACACCCTTTGCCGAAGCGATATCGCTGCCGGCCACGGCTATGCTGAGGTCGGCGGACTGAGTCGATGTGACAGTAAATTTAATAGTAGTGGCACCGGTCAGGATAGTGCTCTCGGCATCGCATGTGAATTCAATCTGAAACCCGGCTTCGGCCACAGGTATGCGGATATCGGAGCCGTCGGAAGTCTTGCCTTCCTTTCTGCCGTCGGCGGTGCGGAAGACAGCCACGATTTCCTTGACGGTCTCGGAGGCGTCGGTTATTCCGAAATAAGAGCGGATATCGCCTATGGCGAGTGTGTAGGTGTTTGCAGCAATCTTCTTGAGGAGATTTTTAGATGTATTTGCAGCCTGGCTGTTGCCGGCTTCGGGCCACGGAGTGACAACATAGCGCCAGTCGCCGGGGCCGGTGCTCTCAGACGTTATCACGCCTATATGAGCATAGACATCAAAGCCTGCAGCGAGATTGGCGAGCCCCATATTGCCGAGAGGCGAATCGGCATGATAGGTCAGAACCACGTCCTTGCTCGATTCCTGAAGAGGCGAAGGCGAAGTCGTGACAATCTGTGCTCCTGCAGGCATGACGGCCAGCAGCAACATGGCGACGAACGCAAAGTAGAAGTTTTTCATTGAAGGTAAAACACTGTAAGTAAGTAAAATAATCACAATTCGCGCGAAAGCGCACTTTTCACACCCACAAAAATAATAATTAAAAGTCAAAGCACCGACACATTACCGTAAAAATGAGTAGAAAACAAGAGTTTTTTGGATTTAAACCAAACACCCTCTAAAACACAGAAGCCACATGAATTGTTATCAAATCATAAACGGCTAACTACTAAACTTCTCAAGTATATGAAATCAGTAAATTTTGAAAAAATCGGGCAGACCCGCTGGTGGTGGGCCGTGCTCGCCGTAGGCATTATGCTTGTCATAGCAGGCTTCGCCTACTGGTTCTGGCCCGAAATGGGCTTTGCTGTTGCTTCTCAGATTTTCGGCTGGCTTCTGATTCTGGCAGGTATCGTTCAGCTTTGCGTGGCCGCCGGGCCGAACCACCCCAAAGGCTGGGGCTGGTGGATTACCGGAGGTGTAATCGACATGTTTATCGGCTTTATGCTTGTGCGCAGTATCATTCTTTCTGAAATGGTATTGCCCTATTTTCTTGCCATAATCTTCATTTTCTGGGGGCTCGAAGCATTTGTGAGCGCCGGCAGGGGGCAGCGCGCCCGTTACTGGTGGCTCGGAATCATCAACGGCATTCTACTCTGTCTCATCGGTTTCTTCTTTCTCGAAGCCGGCTGGGTAAGCGACATGATGATGGTTTCGTTCCTCACTTCCATTGCCTTTATCTACTGGGGCTGCACCATCGCACTTGCCTCGTATGAGATGAAACCCCGCAAATAGGCCGCCTCATCTTCGCAAAAACGGCTGCCGGTTCTTCCGGTGGCCGTTTTTGCGTTCATGGCGTCGAAAATGTCATTTTTCAGACCAAAAACTGCTTCTCAAATACTAAAAATGCTTAAAAAGAGGATTTTAACACACCCTGCGGCACTCAAATCGCTCATAATGCCATATCTTTGTTAAACTTTGGCGCAATAGAGACGTCTAAATTCTAAACAGAGAACGCGCGCGACTAAGGTTAAAATCGTTGCAGCCGCGCACAAAACCAATCTGACAAACGTTATAATTCCATAAAGTTACGAAAATGAAAAAGGTCACCCGAATTTTCTCCGTCCTGTTAGCTCTGACGTGGTTTGCCGCATCGGCTCCCGCCGTGTCCGCTCAGGATTACGACGATGATCTGTACTACTCTCCCTCCAAAGCCAAGAAGGAAGAGGCAAAGCGCAAAAAAGAAGCAGCCGCAAGACAAAAGCAACAGAACAGCTTCCAATATACCGGACAGGCCGATTACGTCGGCTCCGACGCCTATGACGTATCGAGCTCTCGCCCGATGACAGTAGATGTCGACGCATACAACCGCCGCGGCTCATACTCGCCCGACAACTCAAGCGCCCAGGGCGGCGAACTCGGAGGCACCGACTTCGAGAACACCCGCCGCATAGAGCGCTTCCACAACAGCGACATCATCACCGCCACAGGCGATACAGCCCTTATGCAGTATTACTACTCGCAGCCCGAGGCTCAGCCCGTCAATATATATGTGGTAAACAGCATCGACCCCTGGAGCAACTGGGCATACCGCCCCTCGTGGCGCTGGCGTTTCGGAAGCCCTTACTGGAGCTTCGGCTGGGGATATGACCCCTGGTATGACTGGGCATGGGGCTACGACCCGTTCTGGGGCCCGTCGTGGGGCTGGAACTGGGGCTGGTCATGGGGCTATCCCTCATGGGGCTGCGGACCCGGCTACTGGGGTCCTGGATGGTGTCCCGGTCACTGGGGGCCTGCCTATAGCGGAAACTGGGGCTACAACCGTCCCGGAGCAAACCGTCCGCACTCGCCCTCCTATGGCAACGGCATGGCCGGCAACCGTCCGCACTCGCCCGCTTACGGCAACGTGCGTCCCGGCAGCTCCAACCGCCCCGGAAATATGGGCCGTCCGTCGTATGGCAACAATCAGAACTATCCATCGCATGGCGTGCGCCCCTCTCAAGGCAACAACGGAGACAACAGCAACTACGCCCCGTCCAACAACAGCCGTCGCGGCCGCAACAACAATAACAGCGGCACAAGACGCCAGAACAACAATTCTTATAATAACAATAACAACTATAATAACTCTAACCGCAACAGCTACAACAGCGGCAGCTCATTCTCACGCCCCGGCAACTCCGGTTTCGGCGGTGGCGGATTCGGCGGCGGCAACCGTGGCGGCGGTGGCGGCGGCTCCCGCGGTCGCGGACGCTAAAGCGTAAAAAGATAGCTTAGGCTAAAATAACCGCCCTCCCCCCTCACTCCTCGTTCCTCTCCACTCGCTCCTAAAAAACACGTTCCGACTATGAAAAAGACTCTTCTATCAGCACTTGGCCTTGCGCTCCTGCTTCCGGCAGGAGCCGCAGCCCAGAGCGCCATCGATGCCAATACCATCACCCCCACTCAGCTACGGGGCACAGCCCGATTCATATCTATGGGCGGTGCCTTCACATCGCTCGGCGGTGATATCTCGTCGATGACCCAGAACCCCGCCGGCCTCGGCATATACCGAAAAAGCGACGTCGGCCTCACCTTCGATGTAAGCATACGAAACTATAAGACCGACACCGACCAGGGCTCATATAAAGAGAGCCAGACAAAGGCTTTCTTCGACAATTTCGGCTACGTCGGCGTAATCGACCTCAACGGTGCCATGAACAGTCTGTCGTGGGGCGTGAGCTACAACCGACTCAACGCGTTCGACCGCCGCTTCAGAGGCTACAACATGCCTACCGAAACGTCGCTCTCCAACTATATCGCCTCATACACCCAGGGGGTAAACTCGTCGGAGATGCTTTTCGACGATGACAAGAACTACAATCCCTACCTCGATTCGAGCAACGACTGGCTGTCGATTCTGGCCTACAACTCGATGATTATCAACAACACCGGGTCAAACACCGAATATGCAGGTCTCTTCCAGGACGGCACCACCGCCGACGCCTTGTACGACGTCCGCGAAACCGGCCATACCGATGAATACAACATCGACTTCGCCGGAAATTTCAACGACGTTGTCTTCTGGGGTCTCGGTGTCGGAATCATCGACATGGAGTACACCCGCGAAGTGAATTACAGCGAAAGCATGAGCGGAGGCCTTATTTATAATCCCACAACCGACGGTCTTGCTACCGGCAACGCAGGCTTCGACCTCTACAACATCAAGCGGACAACCGGCACCGGAGCCAACATCAAATTCGGCCTCATCGTGCGTCCCATCGAAGCACTGCGTCTCGGTTTCGCAATCCATACACCGACCTGGCTGCACCTCACAAATCAGGGCTTCGGCGAAATGACCGGCCGCTTCACCCCCAACGGGACACAGGACACAAACGAGACATCAGAATACACCGACGATTTCAATTATGACTGGCGTCTAAACTCGCCGTGGCGCTTCATGATTGGCGCATCGACCGTCATCGGCAGCAAGGCTATACTCAGCGTCGACTACGAACGCGTGGCCTACTCCGACATGAAGATGAAATATCAGCAATACGGCACATGGGGCAACAATTTCGTTGAAGACAAGCAGGGCAACGAGGATATCAAGTCGTACTACAAGGCCTCCAACATCGTCCGCGTCGGAGCCGAATACCGCATCACACCCTCATTCAGCGTCCGCGCCGGCTACAACTTCCAGACATCGAACATGCGCGACGCCGCTGCCGACAACCGCACCGAAATATACACAGCCGGCACAGATCCCAGCTACTCTTTCGACAAGGATACACAGAACATCTGTTTAGGCCTCGGTTACCGCTACAAAGGCTGGTATATCGACCTCGCATACCAGCACACCAACATCAAGAGCACATTCCACGCCTACACTCCGTTCGCAGGACTGAAGACCCCACAGGCCGACCGCTCCGACAGCTACAACAACATCGTCCTCTCCACCGGCATCCGCTTCTAATCCCTCCCACATACTACATCACAAAGCGCGCGAAAGATTCTACCTGCAAGTGCAAAATTAGGCAATAAATTTGAAGAACTCGG
>CAMNRO010000013.1 GCA_946553045.1 uncultured Porphyromonadaceae bacterium
TTCAGTTGTTGTGTATAAAATAGAGACTGCCTAACTTTGGTTGTTAGACAGTCTCAATGCTGCCGTACAATGCCAAATTCGCCGAACAACGTGCAAAATTTGGCCTCGACCGCTGGTATGAGGTGGAATTCGACGAAAATGTCGACCCACAGACAGCCAGCAAGATATTTTCAAATGTAGCAGGTGTAGAACGCTCGGAAGTGATAGTGCCGATGCAGCTCAAAGAAGGCAACGGCAACTTTGTGAGCACCACACGCCCGCCGATGAAGGCAACTGCGGCCGACTATATGTTCAACGACCCGCAGCTCCCCGCCCAGTGGCACTACCAGAACTTCGGAACAAATCCCGGCTCTATTGCAGGTTCGGACGTCAACCTGTTCGAGGCCTGGAAAATATCCACCGGACGCCCCGAAGTGCTTGTTGCCATTATCGACGGCGGTGTGGACTATCTCCACGAAGACCTTGCGCAGAACATGTATGTCAACGAAGCCGAGCTTAACGGCACTCCCGGTGTCGACGACGACGGCAACGGCTATGTCGACGACATCTACGGATATAACTTCTGCACAATGTCGGCCGAGATATATCCCCACTCGCACGGCACCCATGTGGCCGGAACTGTAGCCGCCGTCAACAACAACGGCATAGGCGTGGCCGGCGTGGCCGGCGGCGACGGCTCCAAAGACTCCGGCGTGCGCATGATATCGTGCCAGGTATTCGATTCCCGCTCGGGCACACCCGAAGGCGATTTCGCCAAAGCGATTGTGTATGCGGCCGAAATGGGCGCCACCATCGCTCAGTGCTCATGGGGCTGGGGCGCGCCCGGCTACTGCGAACAGGCCGTAATCGAGGCAATCGACTACTTCACCGAATCAGCACGCTCCGAAGTGATGACCGGCGGTCTCTGTATCTTCGCCACCGGCAACAACGGCGAGACCGGCGACTTCTGGCCCGGCTGCTACGAGAAAGTGCTGTCGGTAGCCGCCATGACCGACGACCTTCTGCCCGCCTCCTACTCGAACTACGGCGAATGGGTAGACATCATCGCCCCTGGCGGTCTCCTTGACTTCGGCGAGACACACGGCGTACTCTCCACACTTCCCAACAACAGCTACGGCTACAACGAAGGCACATCGATGGCAACCCCTCACGTGTCGGGTATCGCCGCTCTGGTGCTCTCGAAATACGGAAGCCCCACATTCGTCAACGAAAGCCTGCGCACACAGCTGCTCACTTCCGTAAACGACTTCTACGGCTACGGCAACAACTCCCGCTTCGAAGGCAAATACGGCTCGGGATATATCGACGCCGGCAAGGCTCTTGTGATGGGCGACGGCACTGCTCCCGCCGCTGTAACTGATTTCGAGATTTCGGCCGCCCAGGACTATATGGTACTCGACTGGACCATTCCGGCATCGGCCGACGGCACCGTGCACCATCACATCGTGTACTACTCTACCGAACCCTTCACAGCCCAGAGCGACCTCAGCAAGCTCCAGACTTCGGTAGCAGACACAAAATTCCTCAACTCCGGCTCTCGCTTCTCGCACGAAATAAGCGGCCTGAAGCCGATGACAACATACTATGTCGCCGTCGCTGCCGTCAACCGCTGGGGCGCTGCATCAGAGCTTTCGCCCGTCAAGAGCGTCACAACCAATGCCGGACCCGAAATGACTGTCGACCGCAACTCTCTGAGCATGACCTCGACAAAAGCCAGTCCCATCGCATCGGCCGACTTCAACATTGGCAATAACGCCGACGGCATTCTGCGCTGGACAGCCGGCTCGCGCACCGTATCGGTGAGCACAATGTCGGCCGGACGCCCGATGCCCGGCTCCGTAAAGCCCTACGAAGGCAAGCTCGGAATCAACAGAATCAACGCCCACAGCGTCGTTTCCGGCGACTACGAAACCTCCGACTATCCTGTCAACTTCACCTACGGCACCGACCCCTGGGCTTATATCGGCGACACCGACCGCACTCTGCCCAACTCGATGGCACAGTGGTTTAGAGTCGAAGCATCGGAGTATCCCGAAGGTTTCAACCTCACCCACATTGTAATTGACGGCGCATACGGCACCAACCCTGTAATACAGATCTACAAGGGCGACGCTTCCATCTCGTCGGCAACCCTCCTCAAAGACGTAAAATACAGCTTCTTCGCATTCAACTATGCCGTGCAGCTCGACGAGCAGCTCTTCTTCGCTCCTGGCGAATCGTTCTGGATTGCCGTTCACTTCGAAGGCAATCAGGATGGCTATCCTCTGTCAATGCACGTTGCCGACAAAGAAGGAACCGCCACATACAGCTTCATGAGTAACGACCTTGGCCGCACATGGACCCAGCTCTCGGCAGCACTCCGCGGAAGTATCTACGAGTCGCAGGCCGAAAAGATGACATGGGGCATCACAGCCCGTTCGGCCAATCCCGACTGGAGCCAGGTTCTCGAAATGCAGCCCGCATCGGGCTCTGTGCGCAAGGGCGAGACCCAGGCGGTGAAAGTAAGCGCCGACGGCTCCAAGCTCGTCAACGGCACATATAACTTCAAGGTTCTGCTCAACACCAACGAAGGCGCAGGCTCGCAGCATGCCGTGCCGGTGACCTACACCGTGCAGGGCAACGAACCCGACGTGAAGACACCCAAGATTGTGAACTTCGGCTCGCTGCTCGTAGGCGAGAGCAAGACCATCTCGGTAGAGCTCTACAACCAGGGCTACGGCTCATTCCGCGGCGGCCAGTGGAGCCCAGGTATCTATCAGGACAATATCATCTCCTCTTCCGAACACTTCGCAGGCCCCGACTATATCCAGTCCGGCTTCCCGGCCCGCACCCGTGTGACCGTAGACCTCACCTACACCCCCAAGAGCAGCGGCAGCCATACCGGCTCAATCGTATTCTCTGACGCCGAAGGCCGCGAGGTCCGCGTGCTTGTCCAGGGTGTGGCAACCGACCCGGCCAAACTCGTTCTCGAGCCCGCCGTAGTCGACGCCGGCACTCTCGACGTGGCCGCAGAGCCCTCGAAAGTATCGTTCAAGATAAAGAACGAAGGCAAATATCCTCTCGAATTTGTATTCCCGCGCTTCTCCGACGAAGCTATCGACGGCCAGACAGCTGTAAACCATAAATTCGGCTATACGGTATTGTCTAACCTCGAAGGCTATACTCCGTTCGAATACGACGGCAACCCCGCTGTAATCGGAGCGACCGACATCACATCGCAGTTCTCGGACGACGTTTATGTGTCTCAGCCTTTATCGATGGGATTCCAGTTCCCCTATTACGGCAAGAACTACGACAAAATCTACGTGACGAGCTACGGCGGCCTCATGTTCGCGCCAAACGAAAACAATTTCTGGCCTCCGCTGACCCCCGATGCCAACGGCGTCGCCGGCACAGGCCTCATTTCGGCCTACGGCTCGCAGATGCGTATGGGTCCGAACTCCCGCATTGAATATGCCAAGGCCGACGGCAAATTCGTAGTACGGTTCATCGACGTTCTCGCCGTCGTGTACGACCAGGAATACCTCCCCGTAAGCTACCACATGACACTGGCCAGCAACGGCGATATCGAGATATTCTACGACGACTATAACCCGTCGATGATGTTCCAGAACGGCTCTACTCTGTTCTGCGCCATCAACGACATCGAATGCTCCGACTGCGTTGTCATCACATCTGCCGAAATGGCCGACTACTGGGGCATGCAGCCCGTGACACCCGAAAACTCGCGTTTCCGCAACTTCGGAAGCGGCACTGCAGTGAAATTCGAGGCTCCCAAGCCCTCGTTTGTAAGCGCTCTCAGCGTTCCCTACGGCATCATCACACCTGGCGAAAGCATCGAAATCACGGCCACAGTAGCCGCCTCGCCCGACATGAACGCCGGCGAGACATTCAACAATCTCGCTATCGTGACAAACGACCCCGCCCCGGCACACTCTTTCGTGCGCTTCGACGCCGTAATCACAGGTGAAAGCCTCGTGCCCGTGGCCGAAATCGAAAACGACAACATTGACCTTGGCGAAGTGTTCCGCACCGCGACCGTACAGACACCTGTCACCATCAAGAATGCCGGACACAGCGCACTCGAAGTCACAGCCATCGCTCTCGAAAACGGCGTGATGAGCACCGACATCAATGTTCCCTTCACACTCGAAGCCGGCATGGCCAAAGACATCGTCGTGACTGTGCCTACCGCTACCGAAGGCGCCGTATCCGACATTGTAAAGGTTACTACCGACGCAGGCACCGTATCTGCCACCGTCAAGGCTACCGTCATCGGCTGCCCTGAGGCTGTCCTCAGCCTGAGCGAAGTCACCGAGACCGTAGAGGCCTATGCTCCCCTCGCAAAAGAGCTTACCGTAGCCAACAATGGCAACGAAACTCTGCGCTATTCGCTCATTCCCAACGCCATGGTTTCGTTCTCGCTTCCTGAAAACGAAGAATCGACAACAACCTACAGCTACTCATCGTCGCTCGACGGTAAGAACGTGACCTTCGAATGGGAAGACATCGAAACCAACGGCCTCGGCGTACAGAACACTATCGCATACTATGTTCTGCACGACTTCGTAGCCGTAGACCTGCCCTTCTCATTCCCCTTCTATGGCGAGAAATACGACAAGATGTATATCTACAACTCGGGCTTCATCTCGTTCACCGAGCGCCGCGACGACAAACTGTGGCCCCAGCCCCCGGCAGAGTTCCCCTCGGGTTCGATATACACCAACATCATCGCGCCCTACTGGGGTCTGCACTCAATGGACGAAACCCGCACCGCCGGCACATTCCACTATGTGACCGAAGACCGCGCTGTGGTATCCTTCATGGAATACGGCAACTCGATGAATGTCGGTGTCTGCTTCCAGGTGATTCTCGAAAAGAACGGCAGCTTCAAATTCCAGTATAAGGGAGCCGACGAAAACGCCATCATCTACGGCCTCTACGGCCTCGGCGGTATCTGCGACCTCGGAGGCGAAAACTCTATCAAGCTTCCCGAACGCATGATTCAGTTCAACCAGGCGGTAAGCTTCTCGCCCGTTGTCGAATCGCCAATCGCACCTGGCAAGAGCGAGACTATCGGTCTCGACTTCGACACCCGCAAGATGGCAGGCAACTATACCGGAACTCTGAATGTGAACACCAACGTTCCCGGCAAAGAGAAAATCGAAATTCCGCTCAATATCACCGTCACAGGCGAAGCCAAGCCCGTATGGCCCGAAGACATCTCGATAGAGAACGTGCTTGCATTCATGAGCACCGACTACTCCGACCCAATCGTTCAGATGGGCGCATGCTACAGCGCACCCTTCGCAGTCAAGAACGAAGGCACCGCCGAATTCACCATAGCCAACATCGAAGTAGGCGGCCCGACCATCTACGACGAATGGTTCGATATCGAAATGCCCGTATTCATGCTCATGGTCTACGATTCTGAAATCGACTGGATTACCGGGCAGCCTACCGGCAACAAGATGTGGACGCAGTATCAGCCCGGCATGCCTCTCACCGTAGGCAAAGATGCCCTCCAGTTCGCCATACCGATGATGCAGTGTGAGTTCTGGATGACACCCGGCACATACGATATTCCCGTCACCTTCCACTACGCAACTTCGCCCGACGACCTGGCCGAAGGCAACTTCGCTCAGAAGACCGTAAACGTACAGTTCGTGGTGACTCCGGCTCCGGCCATGACACTCTCTACCGAGGAAATCAGCCTCAAGTCAGCCGATGAGACTACAATCCTTCACGAAAGCCTCACCATCGGCAACGAAGGCGAATACAAACTTTCGTACACCCTCAAACTCGATCCCTCGGGCGTGGGCGAAGAAGTTGAAATCGGCGGAGGCGGCATTGCTCCCGGCAGCGAACGCATAAAGGCCAATACCGAAGCCAACGCCGAAGTCCTCGGCGCAGCCATCGCCAAGGCCCGTCCGTTCGACACCTCTGACAACGCCTACGATACTCCGCAGAACTTCAAGTACACCAATGCGGTATTCTATCCCGCAATGCCCGGTACTTCGAATGTATATAACTACGGCTCGAACTCATTCTACGACAAATTCAAGGCCTCCACACAGTTCACCGCACCCGCCGAAGGCTTCAACATGAGCCATCTCTACATGCCGGTGACCCTGGCCTCCCAGAACGAGAGCGGAACCGTGATGGCATCAGACTACACCGTCACCATCGAAGTGATTCTCGGTTCTGATCCTACAGGCACCGACGTCGCAGGCCGCGGCACTCTCCACATCGCCGAGCAGACGTCGCCCATGGGTTCATTCTATGTAATACCTCTCGAGCGCAGTGTCTACCTCAACCCCGGCGAAGAATTCTGCGTTGTCGCAACCTTCGATGCCGGCGTGACAATGCCCGCATACATCATCGGCAAACAGGATTCCTACCAGGCCCAGCGCTACATGGGCTACTATGACTCCTATGGCTGGTTCGACATGGCCGCTCTCTTCACCGACCAGTACGGTTCGCTCGGCTACATCATGACCCCGCTCGAAACCGTCAAGGGCCAGCCCTGGATTTCGCTCGTGGAGACCGCCGGTGAAAACCAGATTGCAGTCGGCGAGACCGCCGAAGTGAAGTTTGAGGTCAACCCCGCCGCCGCCCGTCTCGAAAAGGGCAACAAGGCCGTCCTCGTCATCAAGTCGAACGACCCCAACCGTCCTGTTGTCAACTTCCCCATTGTTCTTGACATCAACGGCGCGCCCGTTATCAGCGGCCCCGAAAGCATAGTATATGCCAAGGAAGGCGAGACCACCGTTGTGGCCCTCACCGTAAGCGACCCCGACCTCGACGACTACACAATCGCCTTCTCCGACGGTGCTGCGATGGCTAAGGTAGCTTCTGTCGAAGCCGCCAAAGACGACGCCGCCACCATCACCGCAGGCGAAGAAAACACATGGACCGTAGCCGGCGCCACCGCACCCGTTACTGTCAATGTCGAAATCGCTCCCGAATTCGGCCAGGCCTCAACCAGCAATGCCTTCGTCATCACAGCCGAAGACAAAACCGCCAAGAGCACCGAATTTACCGTGCGCTATGCCGTCGAGCATGTCAACCGCGCTCCCGAAGCCGTCGAGCATGCCGATGTGGAAGTACCTGTAGGAGGCACATCGCCTGTCATCAGCTTCGCTGAACTCTTCTCCGACCCCGACGGCGACGAACTCACCTACTCGTTCGCACCCTTCACCGGCACCGTTGCCGAAGCATATACCACCCCCACAGGCGTGATATTCTTCGGCAAGACCGAAGGCACTGCCGAGGCCACCGTCACCGCTACCGACCCCGACGGCCTCACCGCCGTGGCCAAAATACCTGTAAAGGTCATGGATATGAGCGGCATCTCGTCGGTAGACGCATCTTCGGCCATGATAAGCGTAATGCCCAACCCGGTTGAAGACATACTCCACGCCACATGCGGCTTCGATGCCGACAACGCAGTCTTCACACTCTACGACGCTGCCGGCAAGGCTGTCGCAGTAGAAACCGCCGACGTCACCGCAGGCACAACTGTAGACATCAACGTTGCCTCACTGCCCGCCGGACACTATATCCTGGTGGCCGCATGGGCCGACGGCGGTGTCACCGCACGCGTCATCAAACGCTGATATTCACCAACCCTATAGCAAAAGCCGTTCCGGTCTCGGAACGGCTTTTTTTATTGGCTGTTGCAACAGTGATTATAGCCATAATCCACATTATGGTTGCATCAATGCGATTTTTTTGCTATTTTTGCAACAAAACAAGCGTCCGGCCATTATATGTCAGCAGGCAAATTATACTTATTCCCGTCGTTTCTGGCACCGGTAAACCCCGATGAGGTTTTTCCGGCGGCCAACATTGCACTGCTCTCTAAGGTCAGATATTTTGTGGTCGAGGAACTGCGCACCGCCCGCCGTTTTCTCAAGGCTTGCGACCGTTCCATCGACATCGATTCGCTCCATTTCGAAGTGCTCAACGAACACACCGACCCAGGCGCCGTCCCGGCAATGCTCGAACCGGCTCTGGCCGGACACGACATAGGCCTTATCAGCGAAGCCGGCTGCCCCGCCGTTGCCGACCCCGGCTCCGACCTCGTGGCCGCCGCCGCCCGCAAGGGAATCGAAGTGATGCCACTGGTAGGACCGTCGAGCATACTGCTCTCGCTCATGGCTTCGGGCTTCAACGGCCAGAGCTTCGCCTTCCTCGGCTATCTGCCTTTCGACGGAGCGCGACGCACCGCCGCATTCAAAGACATGGAGCGTGCCATACGCCGCGGCCAGACACAGATTTTTATCGAGACTCCATACCGCAACCGCAAACTCATCGACGAGCTTGCTTCGGTATTTCCACCTTCCACCCTGCTATGCGTGGCCTGCGACCTCACGGGGCCGACACAATCGGTGCGGACCATGCCGCTGTCGCAATGGCGGAAAGACAGCACCGACTACGCCAAACGCCCGGCAATCTTCCTTCTCTACCACAGCTAAACAGTTGAAAGCACCCTCATGACCCGCCGCCGACAGAAATACCGCCAGAAAAACTTTCCCGACTCTTCGCCGGGACTTTTCGACCTCACCGACGAGGCCGGAGAATCGCTGTTGGAGGCCATCGACCCCGAACAGTTGGTGCTTCCCGAAAAACTGAGATTCATGTCGTTCGGCAGCGGCAGCAGCGGTAACTGCTCCTATATCGGCACCCCCTCATGCGGCATTCTGGTCGACGCCGGCTGCGACAACAACCGCGTTCTCGCCGAACTCGCCGCCAACAGCATAGACCCCGCCACGATACAAGGCATACTCCTCACCCACGACCACGGCGACCACGTGCGGTACGCCTACGCAATCCTGAGGCGGTTCAAACACATGCGTCTGTTCGCAACACCCAAGGCCATGAGCGGACTTCTGCGCCGCCACAGCATGTCGCGCCGCATAAAAGACTACCACGCTCCGATATACAAGGAGTTCCCCTTCACAATAGGCCCGATGACAATCACGGCCTTCGAGACAAGCCACGACGGAACCGACAACGCCGGCTTTTTCATCGAAGGCGCCGGCACAAGCTTCGTCATAGCCACAGACACCGGCACAATCACCGCCCGCGCAGACCATTACATCCGCCAGGCCAGGCATCTGATGATAGAAGCCAACTACGATGCCGAAATGCTCCGCAACGGCCACTATCCCGTATATCTCAAAGCCCGCATAACCTCAACCTCGGGCCATATGGACAATGCCGACACGGCCCGCTACCTCGCTGCCGTGACACCGGCGGCCGGATTCCGCCGCATATTCCTCTGCCACCTCAGCCAGGACAACAACACTCCGCAGAAAGCTCTCGGAGCCGTGCGCCATGCTCTCGAAGAAGCCGGCGTAGACATCGCCCCCGCCGCCATAGCGCCGGCCCACGACCTGCGCCTCCATATCGCCGTCCTTCCGCGGCTGGAGTCATCGCCCCTCACCGTCCTATCATAGGTCATTTGGCTTCCAGACGGTAGGCCTGGGGCGACATGCCCATGGTGCGGTGGAAAAGACGCGAGAAATAAGCGGCGTCGCTGATTCCGAGGCGAAGAGATATTTCATTTATTTTAAGGTCGGAAAGCTCGAGATATGCGCAGGCATGCTGCACTTTCGTGCGCATGAAGCAGCTCATCGGCGACATGCCGGTCTCGGCACGGAAAATGGCCGAGAAACGCGAGGGCGAGTAGCGGAAGTGCGACGCAAGCTGCTCGAGAGTAAGAGTGCGGTGCACATTTTCATTCATATAATGCATTACCCGGCTAATGAACGAGCGGCTGCCGTCGGCCGGCCCGGCCATATGGCGGTACTGTTCGAGCATTGTGAACGAAGCCAGATAGTGATACAGACACATCGACGCATAGGCCTGGTAGCCCGGCACCATGGCCTGCGAGAAGGCGTCGTAGAGCTCCTCGAAAAGCTTCAGGCGTTCGCCTATGCGCGAATTGTCGGCCGGCTCTATTGCGCCGCGCACGGGGCTGCCGTCGGCGAAGCGTGTAGCCAGCGCACCGCAGAAATGCACCCAGTAGATGGTCCAGGGGTCGCTGTTGTCCGACCCGAATGAATATGGCATTCCGGCCGGGAGAATCACAAAGCTGTTTTTAGGAATAATGTGCTTGCAGCCGTCGGTCTCATACCAGCCCCGGCCGTCGACACAATGCAGCAGCAAGGCATACGGACAGCCCTGCGGTTTTGTGACACTATGATATTTGGCTTTCGGGAAAAAGCCTATTTTCCTAACATATAGATTGCCGACAGCGGGGTCCGAGCGGAGCTCGTCGAGCAGCGAGTCGGGCAGAGCGAGCACCCTCTGGCCCTTAAAACTCTCCTTAATCTGTATCATAGTAAGATTGTCCAAGTCATTAGCAACAAATGTACATATTTTTTTCTTATATTCGCCCTAACTTTGCGCCATAATCAATCAATACCGATGAGAAAAAGTAATTACGACAAAAAACCGGCTACCAGAATCGCCGGAAATATATGGCGCGGCAGCGATGACATTATCGCCATGCTCGCCTCTTTGCGCGAACAAAAGAAAGGCATATGGGCTGTGGAATGCTACCAGGGAGTACGCCACAATGAACTCAGAGAACTTTTCGGAGCACTCGGAGCCGACCGCTTCATCGACACCGCCGAACTAATGCGCAACCCGGCCGAAATAGCCGCCATGACGCACACATACCTCACCGACGACCGCATTTTCGGACGCCGTAATACCCTTACTTACGCCGATTTCTTCGACGCCGGAAAACTCGAGGCTCTAAAGCTCGATTCCGAAGGTCTTACGATAGTCTACGGCCATGGCGCGACACTGGTAGCACCCGAGGCCACATTAATTATATATGCCGACATGCCGCGCTGGGAAATCCAGATGCGCTCGCGACGTCACGAAGTGACCGGCATAGGCGTAGACAACGCCGCCGACGCACCGTCGATACACTACAAACGCGGCTACTTCCTCGACTGGGTCATCTGCGACACCCTCAAACGCCGCATTATGGACAAAGTCGATTTCTGGCTCGACACCGTCGAGGCCGGCAACCCGAAGATGATAGACGCCGATACATTCGCCAGAGGTCTCGACGCGACCGTGGCACGCCCCTTCCGCGTGGTACCATTCTTCGACCCCGCTCCTTGGGGAGGCCAGTGGATGAAGGAAGTATGCGGTCTCGACCCCGAACAGGCCAACTACGGCTGGTGCTTCGACTGCGTGCCCGAAGAAAACAGCCTCTACCTCGAAGTAGACGGCACTCTGTTCGAAATGCCATCGAACAACCTCGTGTTCGGCCGCACACGCCGTCTGCTCGGCGCGCCCGTAGAAGCACGCTTCGGCCAGGACTTCCCCATACGCTTCGACTTCCTCGACACCATCGGCGGCGGCAACCTCAGCCTCCAGGTGCACCCCACCACACAGTATATCCGCGAGACCTTCGGCATACCCTACACCCAGGACGAAAGCTACTATCTGCTCGACGCCGAAGAGGGTGCGACAGTATATCTCGGCCTCAAGACAGGCGTTGACCCCGACGAAATGATTGCCGCCCTCAACCACAGCCAGGAGACAGGCGAGCCATTCGACGCCGAGCGCTTCGTCAACAAATGGCCTGCAAAAAAACACGACCACTACCTCATACCCGCCGGAACCATACACTGCTCAGGCGCCGGCGCCATGGTGCTCGAAATCAGCGCGACCCCGAGCATTTTCACATTCAAGCTCTACGACTGGGGGCGTCTCGGCCTCGACGGACTGCCCCGCCCCATCAACATCGGCCACGGCTCGAAGGTGATACAGTGGGAGCGCCAGACCGACCTCATATCCAAGCGCTTCATCAACCGCATAGAGCCTGTCGCCGAGGGCGAGGGCTGGCGCGAGGAACGCACCGGCCTGCATGAGAACGAATTTATCGAGACCCGCCGCCACTGGTTCACCGGCCCGGTGACACACGATACGGGCGACGGCGTGAACGTGTTTAACGTCATCGAGGGCGACGAACTCATCGTCGAAAGCCCCACAGGCGCGTTCGAGCCATTCGTGGTGCACTATGCCGAGACATTCATCGTGCCCGCCTCGGTAGGCAGCTACACTATCCGCCCCCACGGCCCCTCCGAAGGCAAGCAGTGCGGCACAATCAAGGCCTACGTACGCTTCAGAGAATGAGGCGCGAGGAGCAAGGTACGAGTTTTAACCTTAAATCAACATCAGCGAAAATGAAAGAACCGATTATACTCACACTCGACGCCGGCGGCACGAATTTCGTTTTTTCGGCCATGGCAGGCGGACGCAGTGTGGCCGAACCGATTGTTCTCCCTGCATGCGCCGACAGCCTCGACGCGTGCACGGGCAATCTCATAGCCGGTTTCAGCCGCGTGCGCGACAGTCTCGGTGCAGCTCCGGCTGCAATCAGCTTCGCCTTTCCCGGGCCGGCCGACTATCCGGCGGGAATCATAGGCGACCTGCCCAATTTCCCGTCGTTCCGCGGCGGCATACCTCTGGGCCCAATGCTCGAAAACGCTTTCGGCATACCAGTGTTCATAAACAACGACGGCAAGCTCTTCGCATACGGCGAGGCCATGGCGGGCGTGTTGCCCGAGGTGAACCGCCGTCTCGAAGAAGCCGGTTCGGGGCGCCGCTACCGCAATCTCATCGGCGTGACCCTCGGCACAGGCTTTGGCGGAGGCGCTGTCATCGACGGGCGTCTGCTCCTGGGCGACAACGGCACCGGCGGCGACCTCTGGTGCCTGCCCGACTCGATAGAGCAGGGCTGCATTGCCGAAGAATCGGTGAGCATACGCGCCGTAAGGCGTGTCTACCGTACGCTCTCGGGCGACGGTCGCGACCTCACTCCATACGATATTTTCAGAATTGCAGAAGGTGAGTCCGACGGCGATGCCGAATCTGCCCGCGCCTCTTTCGCGCGGCTCGGCAAAGCCGCCGGCGCAACCCTCGCGACCGCTGCCACTCTCATCGACGGCATCATAGCCATCGGCGGAGGCGTTGCCGGAGCGGCAAAATATATCATTCCGGCGCTGGTCGACGAAATGAACTCCGACATCGCCATGCTCGACGGCACTCGCCTCGGCAAAATGCAGGCCCGCGTCTATAATCTCGACGATCCCGAGCAGTTTGCCATATTTGCCGCCGATGACACCGAGATGATTTCCGTGCCGGGCACATCGCGCACGGTGCCCTATCGCCGCGCCAAGAAAACAGGCGTCGCCGTGAGCCGCATGGGCGCACCTGCGGCAATTTCAATGGGAGCATATCAATTTGCAATCAACAAACTTAGTTAACAAGACACCTATTATACAATGAAAACATCGCGCATACTCCTTTCGGCTGCACTTCTGGGATTTGCAGCCTCGGCAACGGCCGAAAACGTGAGTCAATACGTAGAACCCCGCATAGGTACCGCCCACTGCCGCTGGTTCCACATCGCACCCGGTGCCCTGCCCTTCGGCATGGCTAAACCGGGCCCCTCTACCAACGGCCATCTCGGCAACGAGCAGGGCTGGGAAGCAAGCGGATACGACTACCGCGAGTCGAGCATAGAGGGTTTCCCCTGCATTCACGAATTCCAGCTCGGCGGCATATCGCTAATGCCGACCAAAGGCGAACTCATAACCTATCCCGGCGAGGTTGACAACACCGAAGGCCGCGGCTACCGCTCCTTCTTCGACCGTGAGAACGAAACCGCACGTCCGGGCTACTACTCGGTTCTCCTGAAACGCTACGGCATTCTCGCCGAAACCACAGCCACCGACCGCACCGCCTACGAGCGCTTCACCTTCCCCGCCGGCGACGACAACCACATTCTCTTCGACATAGGCTCGCGTCAGGGCGAGAGCGGAGCTGTGGCCGACGCCAAGGTCGAGCTGCGTTTCGACGGCTCGATAGAAGGCTATGTTGTGACTCTGCCGGAATATGTGAAGAAATACCAGGCCGGTGCCGAGGTACCCATCTATTTCTCGGCCATCGTAGACCGACGTCCCAGCGCTTATGGCACTTTCATCGGCGAGAAGAGCACCCCCGGCGCCAAAGTGGCCCAGGGTCCGGGTGCCGGTCTCTATCTTACTTTCGATACTGAAGGCGAGGCCACTCCTGTGACCGTGAAAATAGGTCTGTCGTACACCTCTATCGACAATGCCCGCCTCAACCGTCTCGCCGAGTCGAAAAATCTCGACTTCGACGCCGCCGCGGCCAAGGCTGCCGACACATGGGAGGAAATGCTGAGCCGTATCACAGTCGAGACTCCCAGCAAGACCGACAAGGTGAAGTTCTACACCGGTCTCTACCACGCAATCCTCGGCCGTGGTCTTGCCAACGACATCAACGGCGCATATCCCCGCAACGACGGCTCTATAGGATATATTCCTATGACCGCCGACGGAAAACCCAAGTATAACTTCTACAACACCGACGCCGCATGGGGCGCACAGTGGAACCTTTCGCAGATATGGGCGCTTGCATACCCCGAGTATTTCTCTGACTATGTGAGCACACATCTGCGGGTATTTGCCGACAGCGGCTGGCTCGGCGACGGTCTCGCCGCCTCGCGCTACGTGTCGGGCGTAGGCACCAACCTTCTGCCTGTCATCATTTCGGGAGCATATCATGCCGGAATCAAAGACTTCGACACCGACCTCGCCCTCAAGGCATGCCTCAAAAACGAGCTCTGCGGCGAAAACCGTCCCTTCGGTGCCGGCAAGTCCGATACCGACAAGTTCGTGAAATACGGCTACGTGCCTCATGCCGACGACGGAAGCGGATTCGAAGAGGAATTCCGCTTCTCGGCCTCGCACACTCTCGAATATTCCTACAGCTCATGGGCAACATCGCAGCTTGCCCGCAGCCTCGGCAAGACCGAACACTGCAAGCAGCTCGACTGGCTTGCCGGCGGCTGGGAACGAATCTACGACACCGAAGCCGGTTTCATGCATCCTCGTATGGCAAACGGCAAATTCATCGATAATTTCAACCCCATGCAGGTTTGGCGCGGTTTCCAGGAAGGAAACGCATGGCAGTACACCTTCTATGTGCCTCACCAGGCCGACCGCCTTATTGCCAAAGTGGGCCGCGACCGCTTCAACGAGCGCCTCGACAGCATTTTCACCGTCTCTCAGGATAAAATTTTCAGCGGCGGCACCGAAGTAGGCGCTTTTGCCGGTCTCCAGACCCTCTACAACCAGGGCAACCAGCCTTGTCTCCACATTTCGTGGCTCTTCAACGAATCGGGACGCCCCTCGCTCTCGCAGAAGTGGGTACGCGCTATCCTCGACCGCTTCTACGGCATCGACGGCATTCACGGCTACGGCTACGGCCAGGACGAAGACCAGGGCCAGCTTGGCGCATGGTATGTGCTTTCGTCCATGGGTCTGTTCGACGTCAAAGGCTTTGCCGGCCAGAACCCCGACATGGCCGTAGGCAGCCCCAAATTCGACCGAATCACTCTCCGTCTATCGCCTAGATACCACAAAGGCAAGGAATTTGTCATCACCACCGAAGGCAACTCCGACACCAACATCTACGTGGCCGAAGCATCGTTCAACGGCGAAAAAATGTCGGCTCTCCGCCTGCCGCTCGACAAGATTACCGAAGGCGGACACCTCCACCTGAAAATGAGTTCAACCCCACGCGACAATTATGCAGACTGACAGCCGCACCACCCGCAGGGCCATGCCCGCCCTCCTGTTCGGGTTCTTCGTAATGGGCTTCGTAGACCTCGTAGGAGTAGCCACGAGCTATGTAAAGGCCGATTTCGACCTCTCGCACTCACTGGCAAACATACTGCCGATGATGGTGTTCGTATGGTTCGCCCTCTTCTCTATCCCGACGGGGCTGTGGATGGGGCGTCACGGACGCCGCGCCACCGTCGCTGTATCGCTCGGCATCACAGCCGCAGCCATGCTTGTGCCTGTGGTCCACTACAGCTTCCCCGTGGTTCTGGGCGCATTCGCCCTCCTCGGCATAGGCAACACCATCCTTCAGGTGTCGCTCAACCCGATGGTCGCCGCCGTCGTCAAGCCCGATAAGGTTGCGAGCACGCTCACCCTCGGCCAGTTCATAAAGGCCATATCGTCGATGCTCGGTCCGGTGCTCGCCGGCTGCGTAGCCGCCGCCTGGGGCGACTGGAAGCTCATCTTCCCCGTATATGCCGCCGCATCGGTTCTCTCGCTTCTGTGGCTGCTCCTGGCCGTTAAGCCCGACAGCCCCGCAGCGTCCGACGACCGCCAAAGCACATCGCTCGCTTCGGTCTGGGGGCTGCTCAAGAGCAAGAAGATACTGCTGCTCTTCTGCGGCATTCTCTGCACCGTAGGCCTCGACGTAGGCATCAACACGGCAATACCCAAGCTGATGATGGAACGCTGCGGTCTGCCCCTGCATGAGGCCGGATTCGGCACAAGCCTCTACTTCTTTGCGCGCACCGTCGGCGCCCTCGCCGGAGCCGTCATTCTTGCGCGCACCAACCCCTCCGATTTCCTCAAAATCACCATCGTTGTGGCACTGGCGGCCACGACAGTGTTCATGTTCACCGACGGCATGTGGGCTCTCGGCACACTGATTGTGGTTATCGGAGCCATGTGGGCCAACGTATTCTCCATAATCTTCACCTTCGCCCTCGAGACCGCTCCCGGCAAGAGCGACGAAGTGTCGGCCCTGATGATAATGGGCGTTGCCGGCGGAGCCCTCGTGCCCCCGGTAATGGGTCTGGCAGCCGACGCCGGCGGTCTCACCGCCAGCCTCATACCCCTCTGGGTATGCGCCGCCTACGTCCTCTTCCTCGCCTTCCGCAAACATTGATATCACAGCAAAGTGCGGGCGCTCCGACGGGGCGCCCGCACTTTTTTTTGCCCATAGCCGTGGAAATTGCTAATTTTGTCTTTCACATTATAAATAGAGACTATGAGCGGAGTTAAGCCTAAAAAAGCCCTGGGACAACATTTTCTCACCGATCTCGGTGTGGCAGACCGTATTGCCTCGACACTCGACGCCTACCGCGGCCTCGACATTCTCGAAATCGGCCCCGGCATGGGCGTGCTCACTCAGTTTCTGCTCCGGAAACACCCGTCCGACAAGATTACCCTTGCCGAAATAGACACCGAGAGCGTCGAGTGGCTCAAGACACATCTGCCCGAGCCTCAGCCACGTATCGTGGAAGGCGATTTTCTGCAGATGGACCTCGACGAGCTCTTTCCCGGGTCGGAAGATTTCTGTGTCATCGGCAACTATCCCTACAACATATCGTCGCAGATATTTTTCCGCGTGCTCGACTACAGACGCCGCATAGTCTGCTGCAGCGGCATGCTGCAGCGCGAAGTGGCCGAACGCCTCGCCGCCGGCCCCGGCACCAAGGCACGCGGCATTCTGAGCGTGCTGCTCCAGGCATGGTACGACGTTGAATATCTCTTCACCGTCAGCGAGAAGGTGTTCAACCCGCCGCCAAAGGTGAAATCGGGCGTAGTGCGCCTCACGCGCAACGGCCGCGAGAGTCTCGGCATCGACGAGGCGCTTTTCAAGACCGTCGTGAAGACAACTTTCGGCCAGCGCCGCAAGACAATCCGCAACTCCGTGCGCAGCCTTCTGCCGCCGGGAGCAGATGCCTCTGCAGTGCCATATGCGGCCATGCGCCCCGAACAGCTGTCGGTAGAACAGTTCATCGAACTCAGCGCAGCCGTCGAGGCAGCGCGTAAAAACGCAGCCGTATGAAAGAATTTACCGAAGAGTATCTCGACCACTTGGCCGAAATCATAAAGGCCGACGACAAGGAGCGCGCACGGACCGAACTGGCCTCGCTGCACCCCGCCGACATCGCCGAGCTATACCGCAACCTCGACCTCGAGGAAGCCGAATATCTCTTCAAGCTTCTCGATGAGGAGCAGGCGGCCGACGTGCTCATGGAGCTCGACGAAGACGACCGTCTTAAGCTCCTCAACGCCATGCCCGTAGAGGAAATCGCCAAGCAGATAGACCACCTCGACACCGACGACGCCGTAGACCTCATACAGCAGCTCGACCAGGAGGAGCGCGACGAAATCCTCAGCCATATCGACGACGTAGAGCAGGCTGGCGACATCATCGACCTTCTCAAATACGACGAAGACACCGCCGGCGGCCTCATGGGCACCGAAATGATTGTGGTGAACGAGAACTGGTCTATGCCCGAGTGCATAAAGCAGATGCGTCTGCAGGCCGAGGATATGGACGAGATTTACTACGTCTACGTGGTCGACAACGACTACCGCCTGCGTGGCACCTTCCCTCTCAAGAAAATGCTTACGCACCCCTCGGTGTCGAAAATCAAGCATGTCATGGAGACCGACCCCGTGAGCGTGAAGGCCGACACTCCTATCGACGAGGTTGCCCTCGACTTCGAGAAATACGACCTCGTGGCCATGCCTGTTGTAGACTCCATCGGGCGCCTTCTCGGCCGCATAACCGTCGACGACGTCATGGACCAGGTGCGCGAGGCAAGCGAGCGCGACTACCAGCTGGCCTCGGGTATCTCGAGCGACGTCGATGCCGACGACTCTGTCTTCGCCCAGACCAAGGCACGCATACCCTGGCTCCTGGTCGGCATAGCCTCGGGGCTGCTCGCATCGGTCATTCTCGGCTCTTTCGAAGAACAGTTGCAGGCCGTGACGGCACTGGCTCTCTTCATTCCCATTATCGGCGGCACGGGCGGCAACGTCGGCGTGCAGGCCTCGGCCATCGTCGTGCAGGGCCTCGCCAACGGCAGCCTCGACATCAAGAACTTCGCCTCTCAGCTCGGCAAAGAAATACTCATCGGCCTGCTCAACGCCACAGTCATGTCGGCCGTCGTATTCGCCTACAACCTCATAACCATGCCTGGCGAATTTGCCGTAACCATCTCAGTGGCAGTATCCCTCTTCGTAGTGGTGATGTTCGCCTCCATTCTGGGCACCGTCGTGCCACTCACCCTCGAGAAACTACACATCAACCCGGCACTCGCCACAGGCCCCTTCATTCAAATCTCCAACGACATCGTAGGCCTCATCATCTACGTCCAGATTTCCACCTGGTTCCTCCACTCCCTCACCGGCTTCACCTTCTGACAATCTCTGCCGCGAGGCCGTTCATAGCCAGGCAGCACTCATGGGTCAGTTCTTTCCCGGGAAAACCCGCTGAAATTATCAGCATACGACCGGCTTCGCAGCTTTCGAAATCGCGGCCTGCCGGCTTGTAGCGCGCGGGCATGGGCTCGTTGGTAATCAGTATTATTTTGGCGTTTAGGGCTTCTGCTTCTTCGCGGATTGCTTTTTCGGCCGGCGATATGAACGGCGACACGAGGACGCCGCCGTTAGAGGCGGTGTAGAGCCATCGCTCGCGGTCTGCGGCCCGGTCGGCTTCGGTATCGCGGCGATGCACCACCACCTGCTCGCAGAACGGATTGCGCAACAGATAGATATTGCCGTATGCGGCATATCGCCGTCCGCCTATCTCCAGCCCGTTCACGCGCCTGAAATATTCCGGCCTGGCCCGCCTCACCGCCAGCCGCCGCGGATTCTCCCTGATATAGTTCACTATAGTAGAGAGCGAGCGGCGCTTATGAAGAATGCGGTCATCGAAATTCTTCTCGAAAACAGGCCCGGCACAACCGCCTGCAGCCCTGAAATCCTGCCCCACCCTCACTTTCATCATGCCTATATACTTGCCTATGGGCTTTTCTATGGTATCGGTGACAAACAGTAGAAAATGAATGTGATCGGGCATAATCACATATTGGATCACCTCAAGGAGCGGGTTTAGCTTATGGAGGGTATGGATATTGTTTTCAATAATTTTGCCGAGCTTGGTCTTTTCTATATAGGCGTCTTCTATACCACCCCTGAGCTCGCCGAAAGCCGACATGCCTGGTGCCTTGCATATGGTGATGTGATATATGCAGCGGCAAGTGTAATCGTGGAAATAAGCTCTATGCATGATTATAGGGGGCGGCAGCAAGCTGCCTGTGCTTTTTGACGAATTTGTGAAAAGCGATTGCAGCTTGCTGCAATCATACGGTGGTGCCCCAGGTGCCTTTGTCGAGGTTGCGGTAGGAGATGGCTTCGGAGATGTGGCGGGGGAGGATGGCTGGGCTGGCGTCGAGGTCGGCGGCGGTGCGGGCTACTTTGAGGATGCGGTCGTAGGCGCGGGCGCTCATGTCGTATTTGAGCATGGCCTTGCGCAGGATAGCGGCGCAGTCGGGTGTGAGGGCGCAGTGGGCGGCGATATGGCGCGGGCCCATCTGGGCGTTGCAGTGCACGGAGGGCTCGTCAGCGAAGCGCTCGGCCTGTATCTCGCGGGCACGCACCACGCGGGCGCGGATATCGGCGCTGGTCTCGCCTGTGGGTCTCGCCGCAAGCTCATCGAAGGGCACAGGCATGATTTCGCACTGTATGTCGATGCGGTCGAGCAGCGGCCCGGATATGCGGCCGAGGTATTTCTGGACGGCGCCCGCCGGACATGTGCAGGACTTGGTCGGATGATTGTAGTAACCGCAGGGACAGGGGTTCATCGAGGCGACGAGCATGAAAGATGCCGGATAATCGACCTGGTAGCGGGCGCGCGACACGCTGATATGGCGGTCTTCGAGGGGCTGTCGCAGCACCTCGAGGACGGAGCGCGGAAATTCCGGAAATTCATCGAGGAAGAGAATGCCATTGTGGGCAAGCGATATCTCGCCGGGCATTGGGTTTGAGCCTCCGCCGACCATGGCTACGGGCGACACCGTGTGGTGTGGCGAGCGGAAAGGCCGCGCCGTCATCAGACGCGAACCTCGGCGCAATTTACCTGCCACGGAGTGTATCTTGGTCGTCTCCAGGGCCTCGCGCAGACCGAGCGACGGCATTATAGAGGGCAGACGCTTTGCCATCATGGACTTGCCTGAGCCGGGAGGACCTACAAGCAGTATATTGTGGCCGCCGGCACAGGCCACCTCGAAAGCGCGCTTGACATTCTCCTGGCCTTTGACCTCGCTGAAATCGTAGTCGAAATTACCGAGGGCCGCGGCAAATTCGGCACGGGTATCGACCACAACCGGTTCGGGCACGGATGCACCCGAGAGAAGGTCGATGACCTCTCGGAGACTGTCGAGACCATACACCTCGAGATTGTTGACAACGGCGGCCTCGGTGGCATTCGCACGCGGCACTATCATGCCCTTGAAACCGGCGGCACGGGCGGCGATAGCCATGGGAAGCACGCCGCGCACGGGCTGCAGCGAGCCGTCGAGCGACAGTTCGCCCATTATCATATAGCGGTCCAGCTCGGGGGCCTTGATTGCTCCTGCGCCCACAAGGATAGCTACGGCTATAGGGAGGTCATATGAGGAGCCTTCCTTCTTGACGTCGGCCGGAGCCATGTTGATGACAACCTTTGCACGGCCTATATTATAGCCCGACTGGGTTATGGCCGAGCGCACACGCTCCTGACTCTCCTTTACCGCAGCGTCGGGAAGACCGACAATGCAGTATTGCATACCTCGGTCGACAACTGTTTCAACTGTCACGATGATGGCATCGATGCCTTTCACGGCTGCGGCATAGGACTTTACGAGCATGGCAAAGGTATTATTTGGCTATGGATTCGAGAAATTTTTCGGCTACGGAGGCCCAGGGAGTGCGACATAGCTGTTCGCCGGTGGAGTCGCACACCACGTAGTATGGCAAGCGGGGCACGGCAAGACGCTCTATCGAAGCCGCCACAACACCTCCCGGCACCCAGGCCTGAGCCCACTTGGCGCTGTCGGGAGCTGTAATGCGCTTCCATTCCGAAAATTCGGCATCAAGGCCGAGGTCGAGCAATGCGAGTTTCTTGTGTTTCTCTTTCTCGATACGCCGTATAAACGGCACAACGCTGTCGGCACGCCAGGGGTCGGCATCCGACATCAGTATGATGGAATAAGCCTTGTCCGACGGCTTGAAAACACGCACGGAGTCATCGCGGTCGAGATAGCGGACAGGCAATACGGGCTCTGAGGCCGTCTCCGACACCACGCGCTGGAGCAGATAGTTGTAGCCGTCGGTAAGAGTCGACGGACGTGCCGCAGGCTCAATCATGGCAAGGAGCGAGTCGGCAAGCTCGGGCTGAATGGCACTGTCGAAAGTTGTGGTGAGCAGGAGCGTGGAGAGTATATTGTCGCGGTGCGAGTCGATATAACGGGCAATGACACCATTGGAAATGAGCCCTCCGGCTTGCAGACTGTCGGCGTTCTGACGCAGAAAATCGGCCCATTGCGAAGAAACCTCGTCGCCGCTTATGCTGATGTCGTAGGGGTTGGAACGCGCAAGCTTCACTTCGAGTGTCTGGCCGTTGCGGGCGTAGAGACGACCGAGCAGGCGATAGTCGTAGTCATAAATATCAACCACAGCAGGCTGCCGTGCCGAGCCGAAGAACTCAAACTCGCCCTCACGCGCCGCGGTAATCTGCGTGCGGTAAACGCCGTCGGCATAGTAGCCAATGCGAAGGTTGAGGGTAGGCTTACCTTCGATGATACCGTTGACACGGAACTGCTCGTTATTAGTACAGGCCACCGCCGCAAGGCAAAGCGCCGCCGAAATTCCGAGATATGCTTTTTTCATCAGAAATCGCTGAATAATTTGGGTTTGATGAGCAGACCGACGCGCACCTGCGAATGGAATTTATTGTATTCGAGCAGGCCCTCGCCGTAGCCGTTATAGAACTGGAGGAAGAGATACTGGTTGTCGCGCTTGAAAATGCGGTATGACAGGTCTACTATAACATTGGCATTCAGATTCCAGCCCTTGCGCTTTACCATGGTCACACCACCGCTGAACCGACGGTTGTCGCTTACTACCTGAAATCCGGTCTGCCAGAATCCGCAGTAGTCGACGATGTCGCGGTTATTCTCGCCGTCGACGATAGGCACCCATATCTTGCCGTGCACCATCAGATTTTTGGTTACGAACACGTTTGCAGCAAGAGCCACGCGATTCCATGAGCGCGACTGAATGCTGTCGCGACCGTTGCTCTCGTGCTCTATCATGAACGTGAGCTTGCCTATATACCGGTTTTTGACGAACAGCGGTTTCGTAAGGCCTATACCGGGGTTGAAATTGAGGTCGGTCATCGGCATGGAGTTCTCCAGCACATTCCAGAAACACTTCTGCGAATAGAAAAGATAGAGATATGTACCCCATGGAAGCGTAGAGCGGGTCAGACGCTGAGCTATCGAAATCTGAAACTTGATATTGGTGTTCTGCTTGTTGGCTTTCGGGCCTACAGAGGGGCCAAAGATGAAATAATTGTCCTTATAAAGGCCGAAATAGGGCTGATTGGAAAAGTCCTGCTTAATGCTGTCGGCATACATTGGCTCACCTCCTCCGGTGACAAGAATCTGAGCTCCTGCCGCCAGAGCCGAACAGAAAAATATGGCCGCAAAAACTGTGCGGTGGTATAATGTGATGTATTTTTGTAGCATAGGTGCAAAAATACTCAAAAAAATCTATGACAAGCCGCTGCAAGGGAGCATTTATTGTTCTATTTTTCGAAAAGAATGCCGTGTTGGCTTATCTTTGCAGAAAAAAGATAAAAACAGTATGTTCGGAAGCATCGAATTTTATGTCGTGGCCGTATTCTTAGCCGCCGCAGTAATAGGCCTGGCCGCCATGCCCCGCACCAAGGGCGAGGTGCGCACCTTCCTCTACGCAGGCGAACTCGCGCCCGACAGCACACCGTCGGAAGCCGGAATAGTGGCGCGCGTCGACGACCGCGGTCGCCTCGAGATATACCGCTATGGTCTCGAAGGCATCTCAATGGCCGGCGCCTACAGCCTCGCCGTGAAGATAGCTGGCTTCGATGTGACCATAGAAGAACGCCTTACCGCCGGACCGCAAAATGCCGAAGAGGCCGCCATAGGCTTTGCGAGCATAGACTGCCTCGGCTCGGAGCGGTATCATATCCAGTATCGCAGCGAGGCAAGCGGGCGCAGTGCCGCATTCTCTATCAATATCCGCCCCGGCAACGAAGTGAAACGGCTACTGATCTGAGTCGGGCTCGCCGCGGAGCACACGCCCATAGCGCTCGGGGTCGTTTATGAGGTCGAGAGCCTGGCGGAAGTCAGGATTCAGCTTGCTCAGCGGGCGGTAGTACGAACCGTCTTCGAAGAGGTCGCGGGCAATAAGACCCTTCAGAATAGCCTCTACAAGAGGTTTCGAGCGGTTCCACTGCTCTTCGTTGTACTCTATTTTTGCCTCGGTAGCATTGGCTATGAGCTTGTCGATCAGTTCCTGCGGCACGGTGAAGCGTGTCTGGAAATCGTTGTCGTCGGGATATTCCTTTGAAAGGGCGGCACGGTTTGCGTCGACATAGTTTATACATGTACGGTTCACGATACCGCGGGCAATGAGGTCGCGATAGTAGACACTGTAGCGCGACGTATCGGCCGGCACGAATACATCGGGAATGATGCCTCCGCCTCCGTAAACAGGACGCTTATTCCTGAGAGTGAGATATTTGAGCGAATCGGGACGCTGAATACTGTCGGCGCTCCAGAGCTCTCCGCTGTTGAAGCGGTTGTACATGTCGAGATAGTATTCTTCGGAATGTCCCTTCTCATAGGGGCGCTGTATGCAGCGGCCCGAAGGCGTGTAGTAACGCGACACGGTGAGGCGTATCATTGAGCCGTCGGGGAAGGGGAACGGACGCTGGACCAGACCCTTGCCGAAAGTGCGGCGGCCAACGATAAGACCGCGGTCATTATCCTGGATAGCGCCCGAAAGAATTTCGGCAGCAGAGGCCGAGAGCTGGTTGGCTATTATTACCACACGGCCATCGGGGAATGACGGCGTTGTTTCTGTAGTGAATGTATGCTCGGGCGAACGGCGGCCGGCAGTGCTCACCACTGGTGTGTTTTTGGGCAGAAACTCGCCGGCTACATCGAAAGCGGCGCCGAGATAGCCTCCGCCATTGTCGGTGAGGTCTATGATGAGATTTTTCATACCCTGCTTCTTGAGTTTGGCTATGGCATCGCGCACTTCCTTGCCGGTTTCCTCGGCAAAGCGGGTAATGCGGATATATCCTGTTGTGGGGTCGGCCATGAATGTCTCGTCGACGCTGTAGAGGGGTATGTCGTCGCGGACAACACGGAAATCGATGGTATCGTTGGCACGCTTCACACGGAGGTCTACCACCGAGCCCTTGGGGCCGCGCAGATGCTTCATCACGTCGGTATTGACCATTTTCTTTCCGGCCAGCACGGTGTCGTTGGCGCTGATAATGCGGTCGCCGGCCATAATGCCTACTTTCTGCGACGGGCCGCCGGTGATTGTCTGAATGACATAGACGGTGTCCTCAAGCATATTGAACTGAATGCCTATGCCGCTGAATTTACCCTCGAGAGGCTGGGTGAATTCCTTTGTCTCGGCCGGCGATGTATAGGCCGAGTGCGGGTCGAGGGTCTTGAGCATGGCCTTTATGGCCTCGGTGACTATGGTGTCGGAATTGACATCTTCCACATAGAAATTCTCAATCACATGGTTTGCCATGCGGAGTTTGGTATCCGGAGTAAATTCCTGAGCCTGGGCTATTATAGCGGCAAAAGCGGCGAAAGCAAGCAGTATCTTTTTCATTATCAGGGCAAATATTGGGTGGTGTCGACGCCATAGCTTTCGAGCTCGCGCACGACGCTCGACGATATGGCGCCCAATTCGGGTCTACTGAATAATATAACGGTTTCGATGCCCGAAAGTTGTCGGTTGATGTCGGCCATGTCGCGTTCGTATTCGTAATCCTTGGTCGAGCGCACCCCGCGCACTATGCATGCGGCGCCCACCGTGCGGGCGTAGTGGGCTGTAAGACCGGTAAATGCCTCTACACTCACCCGGGGCTCACCGGCATACAGTTTTTTTATCGGACTGAGGTCTTTTTCAATGTCATGAATAGGTTTGGCAGCATTCACTCCCACTGCTATCACCACTTCATCGAAAAGCGCGAGCGCACGCTCCACTATATCGGCATGTCCGCGGGTGAACGGACGGAACGAGCCGGGAAACAAAACCTTCATAAGTTAGAAATTAGTAGTTAGAAGTTAGGAGTTACTTCTAATTACTAACTCCTAACTTGTAATTATCTCAACTGTCGATATGGGTGTCGTCTTCGACCACGAGATTGTCGATGATGAAGTTCTGGCGTTCCATGGTGTTCTTACCCATGTAGAACTCAAGGACTTCGGCCACACCGTCGTCCTTGCGCAGACTCACACGGTCCACACGCATGTTCTCGCCGATGAAGTCGCGGAATTCCTCGGGCGAAATCTCGCCGAGACCTTTGAATCGGGTTATCTCGGCATTGTCGCCGAAACGCCTGATGGCGGCCACTCGCTCCTCGTCGGTATAACAATATACGGTATCGTCGGGTGCGTCGTCCTTTTTGGCGCGGCCCGAGCGCTTGGCCGTCTTCTTGTTGCGCACGCGGAAGAGCGGCGTCTGCAGCACATATACATGCCCCTTCTTGATGAGGTCGGGGAAGTACTGGAGGAAGAAGGTGAGCATGAGCAGGCGTATGTGCATGCCGTCGACGTCGGCGTCGGTGGCTATGATAACCTTGTTGTAGCGCAGGCCGTCGAGTCCGTCCTCGATATTGAGCGCCGCCTGGAGCAGGCTGAACTCCTCGTTGGCATACAGCTCCTTCTTGGTGGCGCCATAGGTGTTGAGGGGCTTTCCGCGGAGCTTGAACACGGCCTGTGTCTCGACATTGCGTACTTTCTCGATGGAGCCGCCGGCCGAGTCGCCCTCGGTGATGAAGATGCTCGTGGCCTCCTTCTTTTCCTCGGAGCCGCGGGAGTCGCTGAGATGCACACGGCAATCGTTGAGCTTGCGGTTGTAGAGACTCACTTTTTTGGCCGTCTCGCGCGCCTTTTTCTGCACGCCGGCCATGGCCTTGCGGTCGCGCTCGCTCTCCTGCACTTTCTTCAGAATAACATCGGCGACCTCGAGATTGCGGTGCAGATAGTTGTCGAGCTCTTTCTTTATGAAATCGCCAATATATTTGGCTATGGTCGGACCGTCGGGTCCCATGTCGCGCGAGCCGAGCTTGGTTTTTGTCTGCGACTCGAACACCGGGTCCTGCACGCGCACAGCCACAGCGGCCACCATGCCGTTGCGGATATCGGAATACTCGAAGTTGCGGTTGAAGAAATCCTTGAGCGTGCGGCTGGCGGCTTCCTTGAAGGCACTGAGGTGTGTGCCGCCCTGGGTGGTATGCTGGCCGTTGACAAAAGAATAGTATTCCTCGCCATACTGGTTGACGTGCGTAATAGCTATTTCTATATCCTGGCCCTTGAGGTGTATTATCGGGTAGAGCGATTCCTGGGTCAGAGCGGCGTTGAGCAAATCCTTGAGGCCGTTTTTAGATATGAAGCGGCGTCCGTTGAAGACGATGGCAAGGCCGGTGTTGAGGTAGGTGTAATTCTTCAGCAGCGGCTCTATGAACTCGTCGCGGAAGGCATAGTCGCGGAAAATACCGGCCGACGGCGTAAAGCGCACGAAAGTGCCGTTGGCCTCGTCGGTAGGCTCGATGTCGCTTTCCTCTATAAGATTGCCCATAGAAAAGAGGGCTCGCTTGCGCTGACCGTTGCGGTATGCTATGATTTCGAACTCGGTTGAAAGCGCGTTTACAGCCTTCAGACCGACACCGTTCAGACCGACAGACTTCTGGAAAGCCTGCGAATCGTATTTGCCGCCGGTATTCATCTTCGAGGCCACATCTACGAGCGAGCCCAGGGGAATGCCGCGTCCGTAGTCGCGTATCGAAGCCGAAAGGGCATCGACATCTACGGTTATCTGACGTCCGAAACCCATCATATATTCGTCGATGGAGTTGTCGAGCACTTCTTTGAGCAGCACATAGATACCGTCGTCGGAGTTCGTTCCGTCGCCGAGCTTGCCGATATACATGCCCGGACGGCGCTGTATGTGCTCTTTCCAGTCGAGAGTCTGAATGTCGGCCTCGCTGTATTCGGCTGCGGCCGAAGCGAAGACACCGTCGGCAGGTTCGTCGGTATTATGCTGATTTATATTATCGTCGGTCATAGGGTTAGTGCACTTTAGGTCTTACAAAGATACAAATTTTTGTGTGAATTTCCGAAAAATGCCTATTTTTGTGACATGCATATACTTCACTGCACATATTCGATGGAAGTCGGCGGTGCCGAGACCATGCTGGTCGACATAATGAACGGCCAGGTGCGACGCGGTCACCGCGTGACGCTGCTCATAGTCAACGACCGCGAGTCGGCGCAGGTCGTCGCTGCCATCGACCCGGCGGTGAAGATAGTGCGCTTCCGGCGGCGTGAGGGCGCGGCCCCGCTGCTGATGATGGCGCGCCTCAACATGACCGTCGCCCGGCTGCGGCCCGACATCGTGCATGTGCATCACGAAAAATTCTGCCGGCTGGTGCGTCTGCGCCGGAAGCGTCTTGTCTACACCGTGCACGACCTCGGCATAACAATGCAATACTCGGCCGGTGTGAATATGGCAGCCATCACCGAGGCCGTTGCCTCCGATATAAGAAAACGACTGCCCGGTGCAAAGGTGACAACGGTGACGAACGGTATCGACACAGCAGCCATAGCACAGCGCCAAAAAGGCACTCCGGATACTTTCAGGCTTGTACAGGTGGCCCGGCTAATGCCCGAAAAGAAAGGGCAGGATATTGCCATACGGGCTCTCGCCATTCTTAAAAAGCGAGGCATAGAGAATGTATCGATATGTTTCATCGGATACGGGGCGGGGCTCGAACAGCTCATGCAACTCGCGCAGGCCGAGAACGTATCTGAGCGGATAGAGTTCGCAGGCATGCGCGACCGCAGCTATATATACTCGAATCTCTGCCGGTACGACGCCATGATACACCCCTCGCGCTACGAAGGCTTCGGGCTCACTGTTGCCGAAGGCATGGCCGCCGGGCTGCCGCTGATACTCACAGAGCACGACGGCCCCTGGGAAGTGGCCGACCACGGACGCCTGTGTCTTTCTGCCGAAAAGGGAAACGCCGAGAGCTTCGCCGACGCCATCGCCGCACTCATGGCCGACTACCCCGCCGCTCTGTCGCGAGCCGCCGACGCACTTGAATATGTAGGCCGATTCGACATAGCCCGCACCATCGAGGCCTACGACCGTCTCTATAAGAGGGTTTCTCATAATATCAGAGACTGAGAACTTTTTGCAGCCGGTTTGCATTTAGAATATATGCAAATCCTGTGAATAATGATTTCAAAAAGTGGGAAATATCACCGTTTCAGCCCAATCGCATATCTGCGGCTGGCCCGTAGGTATGTATCTGAAAAACCGTATATGATGCTTCTGGCGGCAACTGTCGGGCTGATAACCGGCCTTGCCTGCGTTGTGCTCAAAACTCTTATAAAATGGGTGTCGTCCGGACTTACAAGCCATTTTTCGCATACCGAAAACTGGACTTTGCTCATTCTTCCGCTCATAGGCCTTGGTCTCGCCGGGATTTTCTGCCGATACATGATAAAGCGCCCTCTGAGTCAGGGCACCGACCGACTCATAGACTTTCTCGAAAAAGGGGGCTATGCCATCAGCAAGAAACTGACATTCGGACCCATCATAGCCAATGTACTTACTCTCGGCTTCGGAGGCTCGGCAGGTGCTGAAGGCCCTATAGCTGTCACAGGCGCTTCCATCAGCGGCAACATTGCGCGTAAACTCGGGCTGACTCCCGAGGAGATTCGCATATTCATAGGCTGCGGAGCCGGAGCAGGCATTGCCGCCATATTCAAGGCGCCGGTTGGCGGCATGTTGTTCGCGCTCGAGATTCTTCGGCTACCCTTCACCACATATACTGTGCTGGCGCTGCTGCTGTCGTGTCTTGCCTCGGCGCTTACCTGCTATATTTTCACAGGCTTTACCTTCGATGTCTTCCTCAATTCGGCCGAGTCGTTCGATGCCGGCGCATACCTCGCACTCGCCGTTTTCGGAGTCGTAGCCGGGCTTTATTCCCTTTTCTACAACCACTGCGTACGCGTAGCCGGGCGAATGCTCGGGCGAATGAAAGCGCGGTGGCTTCAGATTGCTGTGGCCGGAGCCGTGCTCGGTGTGCTGCTTTTCCTTTTTCCGGCTCTGTACGGCGAAGGCTACGGTGTGATGGACAAAATGCTCAACGGCCATGTCGCGGCACTCTACGACGGCACACCCCTGCCTTTCGGCGAGGGCTTCGGTCACATGGCTATTGTCGTCGGAGGCATTCTTCTTGTCAAGGGCATAGCGGTGGGCCTTACGACCAATGCAGGCGTAGCCGGAGACTTCGCCCCTACCCTCTTCGCAGGCTCTCTCGCCGGGCTATTGTTCGCCACAGCGGCCAACCATCTTTGCGGCTGCACGCTGCCCGTAGGCGATTTCGCTCTCATAGGCATGTGCGCTGTCTTCGCAGGGGTAATCCGGGCGCCCTTCATGGCTATGTTTCTCACGCCTGAAATGACAGGCAATTTCACACTGTTTCTGCCTATGGTGCTCGCCTCGGCACTATGCTACGGCGTTGTCCGACTTGTGAAATCAAAAAATTTCTACCACGAAGAAAATTAAGGCCTGCACCCCTTATTACTTAAAACTTATTACTTATTACTTGCAAAAGCGTCAGCCCGTCGCGTATAGGAATTATGGCCTTTTCCACTCGCGAATCGGCTGCGACAAGGTCGTTGAAAGAGCGTATTCCTTCGGTCTGAGGGTCGCGGGCACTCTCATCTATCACCTTGCCATCCCATAGAGTATTGTCGGCAAGAATGAAAGCCCCCGGGCGCAGATGGCGCATCACAGCCTCATAATAAGCCGAATAAACCCTTTTATCGGCGTCGATAAACACCATGTCGACAGGTTCGCCTTGGCTCATTATAGGGTCTATCAATTCCTTGGCATCGCCTATGTGCAGGCGTATGTCTGCGCCTCGGGGCGATGACGCGAAAAGTTCGCGCAGTTCGTCGGCATATTCGGGGTCTACCTCCACGGTATCTATCGAGCAGCCCTCAGGCATTGCCTCGGCAAAGCACAGCGCCGAATAACCCGTAAAAGTTCCCAGTTCGAGAATACGGTGAGGGCGTATCATGCGTGTGAACATAGCCAGCAGACGCCCCTGCGCATGCCCGGAGCACATGCGCGGATAGAGACGCGTAAGGTGAGTCTGGCGGTAGAGGCGGTGCAGAATCTCGGGCTCGGCGCCAATATGCGCCTCAATATAGTCATTCAAAAGCTCTTCTGTCATTTCAAAGTATTTTAGCAGCTAAAGCTCTTAGCTCAGACAAACTTTGTCTTTTTCAGCAAGTAGATGTTATTAGATAGAGCATTGCGGCGTGGGTGAGGAGCGTCAGGACGATGAGTATCCATGAGATTTCGCGACGGTCGGGCCAGCATATCCAGGCACAGACTGCCGAGACAATGACGCAGGCCGGATACAGCACAATGAGTGCGTTTATATCTGTGCTGTTTCCAACCTTGGCGAATATCCGGGGATAGGCAAGAAGTGGTAGTGCGGTTGCTATAATGAGAAGCTTGGCCCACAGGGGCATGTCGCTGTATTTCCCGCTCATTTTTTCGAGTCCTTTTCAGCCAGATATGCCTTTACGGTCTCAGCTATGCCGCGTTCGAGGGGATAGTCGGCATGGAAGCCGAAATCGCGCACGGCATCGTCGACAGAGCAGTTCCAGTTGCGCTGGCGCATGATTTTGAACTTGTCGCGGTTGAGGGTAGATGGTTTGAGCCGTATCGCTCCCCACTTTTCAGCCACTACGGAAGCTATATATCCCGCCCACAGAGGCAGCTTGACGGGTATAACGAATTTTTTGCCGAGGGCGCGGGCCACCAAGGTGCGGAATTCGCTCTGAGTATAAGCCCGGGGCTCGCTGATGATATATTTCTTATGCAGGGTATTGGGCGAAACCATGGCGTCGAACATCGCTCCGACGAGGTCGGAGACATAGATGAATGTAAGAAGCTGTTTCTTGTACCCTACGCCGAAGTCGAAACGCGAGTCTATGCTTTTTATCATCATCAGATAGTCCTGCTCGTGGGGGCCGTAGACACCCGTAGGACGGAATATGGTCCATGGAATGTCGGGGTGTGTCTCGAGCCAGGTCTCTGCCTTGATTTTCGACAGGCCGTAGCGTGTGTTTGGCTTCGGTATTGTCGTCGAAGTAATAGGGCCGTAGTCGAGATAGTCGGCATTGCCCAGAGCGCTGAGCGAGCTCATGAAGAGGAAACGCTGCGGCAGCATGCCGGCACCGAGAAGGGCCTCGCAGAAATTGCGCAGATAGTTGAAGTTAATGCGGTTGAAATCGCCGAAATTGGCGCATTTGGTAGCGCCGAGATTGTATATGATATAATCCCAGCCTCCTTCGGGAGCGTCGCGCTGTATCTGCTCGAGAATCACAGACGGTTCGTCATAGTCGAACACTGCGAAATGCAGCGCCGGGTCGCTGAGATAGCGCCGTGAGGTCGATTCGCGTACACCGGCCCAGACGTCGAATCCGCGGCGCAGACCTTCGGAGGCAATGAAACCGCCGATGAAACCGCCCGCACCGACCACAAGGAGCGTTTTTTTCTTTTCTTCCATAATCAGAAAGCGAGTATAGCTTTATTATAGGCCGCCATCGTGGCTTTGGCGAAATTGTCGGCCGAGAATTTTTTGACATGCCGCTGACCGTGGCGCACAAGTTTGTCGCGGAAAATGCGGTCGTCGATTATATGCAGTGCCTCGCGGGCAAGAGCGTCGGCATCGTCGGGATTTATATACACGGCGCCTTCGCCGCCGGCCTCTTCGAGGCATGATCCGGTGGCGGCAATTACCGGCGTACCGACTGTGATAGACTCAACCACAGGAAGCCCGAAGCCCTCGTAACGCGAGGGATAGACGCTGAGCACGGCGTCGGCATAGATAGCGGGAATATCGGCAAAAGGAATGCCTTCGAGGTGCATGACGCGGTCGGCGAGCCCAAGACGCGCTATCTCGGCCTTCACCTTAGTGCCGTAGTCGCCGCTCATTCGGCCGACGATGACGAGCTTCACGCAGGCAGGGAGCTTAGCAAGCGCACGCACGGCCAGAAGCTGGTTCTTGCGCGGCTGCACGGTGCCGACACAGGCTATGTATGTCTCCGGCAGGCTGTATTTCGCCCGGATTTCCTGGCGCTTCACCGTAGGGATTTCAAGCGTGAAGACAGGGTCTATGCCCTGATATATCACATCTATTTTGGAAGGGTCTATCTGATAGTCGGATATGAGGTCGCGGCGGGTGCACTCGCTGATGGCGATGACGCGTGTGGCTATGCGGGCCGAGCGTCCGTACTTAAAGTCGTAGAGCCTGCGGTCTATGGCCGAATAGTCTTCGGAGCAGCGGCGATATATGATGTCGTGTATGGTGACTACAGAAGGGCATACACGGCCTATCGTAAGCGGCAGTTCGTTTGAGAGACCATGATAGACCGAAACACCGTCGTTGCCGAGCGTCACGGGCATGTCGACGGTGCGCCAAAGCGCACGCCCGGCAGCGCCGAAGCTCGTCCGGGCATAACTGATATCAACATTCTCTCGCGCCAGAAGAGGCTCGAGACGGTCATTGCTTTTCTGTCGCGGCGCATAGAGCCTGAAACGAGTGCCGGGAAATGCCATCGACATCATATTGAGGGCATATCGGCTGTAATTGCCCAGGCCCGTATTATTTTCTACGGCGCGCTTGCCGTCCATGCCTACGAGCATGGCTTCTCCGCCCTTAACCTTCATGATTCTTATCTATGAGAGCCTGAATACCCAGTGCATACGACCCTGCGCCGAAGCCCGATATGGAGCCGGCGCACACAGGCGCAATCATGGAATGGCGGCGTATCTCCTCGCGGGCAAAGACATTGCTCAGATGGACCTCCACCACAGGCACCGTCACTGCGTCGATGGCATCGGCAATGGCAAGCGATGTATGAGTATATGCACCTGCGTTCAGAACAATGCCGAGCATATCCTCGCTGAAGCCGACGGAGTGTATGCGGTCTATAATCGCACCCTCGCAGTTGCTCTGGAAATACTCTATGTCAAGCTGCGGAAAACGGCCGCGCAGCCCATCGAGTATGGCTTCCATGGTCATGGAGCCATAATGGGCCGGGTCGCGGCGTCCGAGAAGATTCAGATTGGGGCCGTTGAGCACCAGTACTCTTGTTTTCATTTCATCTGCACTTTTTCTGTAGGCGGAAGCGTGTCGTTACGGCGGTCGACGGCATCGACAACCTCACGGGCGAGGTGAACGAAAGCCTGAGCCGACATTGTATTCTCGAGCGCTACGGGCTTACCGGCGTCAGAGTGTTCGCCTACGGCAGCCACAAGCGGAATGCGGGCAAGCACGGGCACGGAGTATTCGGCCGCGAGAGCGTCGACATTGGCGTCGTCGCCAAAGAGGAAATAGCGTTCGTCGGGGTGTTTTTCGGGAGTGAACCAAGCCATATTGTCGACAAGACCGAGCACCGGAACGTTGATTTTCGGGTCACGGAACATGGCAATGCCCTTGCGAGCGTCGGCCAGAGCCACCTGCTGGGGTGTTGTAACCACAACTGCACCGCTTATGCCGAGAGTCTGCACCAGGGTGAGATGAATGTCGCTCGTGCCGGGAGGCATGTCGATGAGGAAATAGTCGAGTTCGCCCCAGTCGGCCTGCTCGATGAGCTGTTTGAGAGCGTTGGAGGCCATGGCGCCGCGCCACACGGCAGCACTCGCCGGGTCTATGACAAAACCAATAGACAGCACCTTCACTCCATAGCGCTCGGCAGGAATGATAAGGTTGCGGCCATCGACTTCGTGCATATACAGCTCGGCATTTTCAAGACCGAACATCTTTGGCACCGACGGACCGAAAATATCGGCGTCGAGAAGGCCCACTTTATAGCCCTCGGCGGCAAGAGCCACAGCGAGATTGGCCGCTACGGTCGATTTGCCCACACCGCCTTTGCCCGACGATACGGCCACTATATTTTTCACGCCCGGAAGAACCGGCGCTTTCTCTACAACAGGAGCGGCATTACGCACGATAGTGTTGATTTCTACCTCGGCGCCGGGTGCGGCGTGCTTTATGGCAGCTTCGGCGGTTTTGAGCAGCGAAGCCTTGAACGGGTCGGTAGCTTTGTCGAAAATTATTGAGAAGCTCACATGGTTTCCGGCAATGCGCATGTCGTCTTCGACCATTCCGAGTTCCACTATGTTTTTGCCCGAGCCGGGATAGCGCACCGTGGCAAGGGCATCTGTTATCAGTTTAGGATACAAATCCATATATAAGGAAGTTGGGAGGTTAGGTAATTGGGAAGTTAGTAGTTAGAAGTTGTCCTCTACTTAAACTACTAACTACTAACTTCTAATTTGTAACTAAAGTAAGTCGGGCATCTGGATATATCCGCGCGAGTAGCTGCGATAGGTGTCGTGCTCGAGTTCGTCGGCGCCCGGAGGTTCCGAAAGGGGCGATTCGCCGAGAGGGAATTTGATGTACTTGATTGTCAGACCGCGGTCGAGCCACTGGTTCTCGTAGTGTGTGCGGATATTGAGGATAGGATTGTCGGGCGCGATAGTGGCATAAAGGTCGTCTGTCGATTCGATTGTCTCAAGCCCGTTGTGTGCGGCCATCATGCTCGTATAGGCATAGAGGAAGGGGCTGTCGGTCTTGAGATTGACAATGCCCTCAGGACGGCTCACATGGCGGTAGAGCTCTATGAAACGTGTACCTGTGAGACGCTTGCGCACCTTCTTCATCTGGGGGTCGGGGAAGGTAATCCATATTTCGGCAACCTCGCCGGGGGCGAAGAAGCTCTCAAGAAGTTCTATCGACGTGCGGATAAAGGCAACATTTTCCATGCCGGCGTCGCGTGCCTGGCAGGCGCCTGTCCACATGCGGGCTCCCTTTATATCGATTCCGATGAAATTGCGGTCGGGGAACTGGCGGGCAAGCCCCACGGTATATTCACCTTTTCCGCACCCGAGTTCGAGCACTATAGGATTATCGTTTCCGAAGAAATCGCTTCCCCAGCGACCGCGCAGAGGAAAGCCTTCTTCTTTCAGACGAGAAAAAGGATACTGGAAGACCAGGTCTATGGTCTTCATCTCCGCAAATTTTTTAAGTTTGTTCTTACCCATTTTTAGCGAAGTATTTTAACCGATCCGCGTGTTCCGTCGGAAAGGGTGCAGTCTATAATATAAACGGCCGTATCATGATGCGACGTGTCTATTCTTATCCTGTCGGCCTGTATTGCTGATTGATTGAAAATATATTTTCCGGCCACATCACAGATGATGATACTGTCGATGTTTTCGCCTATGCTTTCCACTGTGAGCATGTAGCCGTCGAACGCGGCACGTATTCTTTTTTCAACGACATCCGGTGTGGCATTCGTTGTCGAAGTGCTCTGAATGCTGAATTCCTGCCACTGAGGCGTACTTTCGAAAATTTCCTGCATGGAAGGGTCTACATGGAGCACAACATTTTTCTGAACGACTCCGGCCCATACGCCTTCACCGAGCGAAGGCACCGAAGAAAGCGACAATGCATCGACCGAATTCAGTAACGACATGCCTTCCATAGCACCGTCGCCTATGGTTTCGAGCGTTTCAGGAAGTTCAATACTTGCGACCGAAGAGGCCCCCATAAGCGCATATTCGCCTATGGAAACAATATTTTCAGGTATGATGACTCCCGATTCGAGTGCGGATACGTCTTTGAATGTATATGCCGGCAATTCGGAGATACCATCAGGAAGCGATACGTCCACAAGCGCTCCACACTCGAAAAAGATTCCCTTTCCGAGATTGCCGAGGTGCGACGGCGCCACAAACGACTCCAGAGAGCTGTCTCCGGCAAAAGCCCAGTCACCTATGCTGTCGAGCACCGTACAGACGCTCATGTCGGCAGCTTTCAGCGCGCTTCCTGAAAAGGCACTCTCCCCTACCGACCGCAGCCCCTGGCCGAACGTAAATTTTTCGAGCGACAAGCACCCTTCGAACGCATGCGCCGGAATGACATCTATATTCTCTGAGCCTATTGCCGAAGCGAGCATTGAACAATCGCGGAAAGCGCTATGACCGATAGCGACACCATGACCGAAAATCACCGACTCCAGCTGCTGACATTGAGAGAACGCACCATCACCCACAGTCGTTCCGGCAGGCAATGATATTTCAGATATGCTGCTTCCTGAAAAGGCGAAATCTCCGATAGAACATTCTGTCGGAAGAACGACCTCGGTCATGCCCGAACCGGCAAACACCGCTGCGGGAATCTCGCCGGCCTTATATTGGCTGTGAGCACCCAGTGGGGCTCCCTTATATGCAACAATCCGCAGACCCGACATATCGAGACTCCGCAGACCGGGCAGCGAACGCTCTATAAAATAAAAATCGGAAGCGTCGGCTGTTCCTGTCAGCACAAGTTCAGATACCGTTTCCGGATTACTTATCTTCGTGCCGAGACAACCGGCCTCGCACTCCACAGTAATACCATGAACAGCGAGCACACTTCCCGAAATTATAGACAGTACTAAAATACGTTTCATCAACATAAGTTTTGCACACAAAAGTACTAAAAATCGGCGAGCCGTCAAATATTTACATCTGGATATAAAATAAGCGAGACTACCCGCCTAAGTGGTAGTCTCGACTTTACCTTTTTTTAGAGTGCAAGGATGTAGCGACGAAGTCTACACCGGCACTTGTGTGCAAAGGTAATACTTTTATGCAGTTTTTCCAAATTATATAAATATCAGACAATTGAAAAATCAGGTATCAATGGTATCAGAGAAGGAGATTTCCTACATAAATCTTTATAAAGTTTTACTACACAAGAACTTAATTCCTCTGCACGATTATATGATATCTGTGCCATTATATATTTAATAACACGCAGGGCTCCCAATATGTTACCAGACTCCTGAGGCGACTGTCGTGCCGGACCTCTTCTGATTCGAACAGGCAGCGATAAATCATAAAGTAATAATCCATGGGCACACGCATTTCGGACAGTCCGTATAGTATGCATGTAATTCTGAAAAGTCACGACCTGCCTTATGCCAAAAATATTCGCAATTTTTATCTTGTCATCTGTATTTTTTAGTTCTTCATAAAGCTTTGTAACAGCTCCGAAAGTCATAAATTCAATAGTCTTCCAAGCCGGTGCAAAACGGTCGTTCGGATTAGTACGATGATGGCGGTGTATAATATGATTACGTCTAAAATCGGGAGTATATACTTTGTTTTCAAAATCGCGGGCATAGTTTCTACTCACCACAGCAGGACTGATAAACCATATAGGATTTGATTCATATCTGTTCGACAGATTATATATTATTGAAGTGCGAAAAGCTATCTCTATTCTGTTGAGATAACGCATGAGCAACAGTCTGAGATCAAAATCAAAATAATATAAATTGACAGCATCTTCAAAAGAAGCCCCGGAGATATATTCATGGTTTCGCCCCGTTAGATTTGGATAAGACTTTTCGAAGGGGAAAAGATAAAAGCCAAGACGATAATACCCCACATCAAGTAATATTTCGCGAGCTTTGCATTTATCAGATATAAGCAGCCCTCTTGATTCAAGAAGTCTGAGTTGTTCTTCTATTGTGGTAGCCGATTTACTCATAAACATTATTTCTTGTCGTAAAAGTACTCAAAAAGTGGCATGTAGCCAAATTCATCAACAGTTGTTGATAACTCTGTTGAAAACCTTGAAATAGCTTTTTGTAACTGACAGCAACTTTAATTTGCATTTTACGGCAGAGGCTTTATACAGCAGTCTCTGCCTCAAATCCAAATTTTTACCCTATGATTTTACAAAAGTGATTTCAAGCACTTATCAACCTGAAAAAGCAGGGTTTTCAACGCTTTAAAGTTATGAAAATATCAACAACACCAGTTATAAACACTATGTTGATAACTATATCTAATGACTTAATTTCAAGATATTACCATGTAGATAAACTGTAAACAACGGATTATTCATGCTCAATAGGTCATAATTACAAGAGAGGGCCAAAAAAGTTATCAAACTTATCAACACCCCTTACTATTCCTCTTGAGTTCTTGTTTTGAAAAAATTTTTTTAATGATATAAAGACATAAATAAAAATAAAGGGTGTTGAAAAGTGGAGGGGTGATGTACGAGGAGCCAGAAAGAGAAGCCCCCGGGTGTGGAAATGCCTGTAATAAGGTGTTGAAAAGGGGCCGCAAATGTCGATAAGTGCGGACTATGGTTTTTTATCGAATATTGTCAAAAAAGTATTAGCGCTGTAAAACGCTCATAAATTGCGTCTTGCATACTTATCAATACAATCAACACCTATTAATTAATACTATGTGTATCTATTTATATATCCCTTATTTAATAAGGAAATAAATATATATAAATAGATAGAAGAATAGGGCGTAGATTTGTTCATATGGACTGAATCCAATATATTTGTGCGCCAATAAAAACACCTTAAAATATAGTAAATTATATGATGGAATATTATGATTATAATACTGGAATATACTATTGTGAGTCACTAACTCCAGCTGCTTCTACGATAATTCTTGAATATAAGGATTGTCAAGTCAAAAATGCTATATTATCTATTTTGAAGGACCATTCATATAATTATGAAAATATAGATAGTAATCCTAATAGCGCTTTATTTAGTTTCACGGTGGTAAAAAGAAGCGGGTTAGATGTATTTGAATTTAAAATTGAATTACAATCCGGGAACAAAGAAAATAGTTGTGTATGTACTATAACCTGCACTTCCGTTGGTTTGGGCTCTACACAAAAAGATATTCAAAATACCATATCTGAGATTCGAGATAATATAGTTGCAGAACTACAAGGTACTTCCAACGGTGGAATAAACGAAATAGAAACTCGAAGTCATTTCCGTAATCCAGGATGTCAGATATTAATTCTCTTATTTTATATATCACTCTGTATAGTTGTGGGTTTATGTTTTTTATTAGTTTTTATATAATATAAAGATATACGAATTAGCGTGTTTTGAATCTTAACTTGCCGTATCAGAGTTTTATTGCTATTTTTGCAAATTAATATAGAAAAGAGAAGAATGGAAGACCAAAATAATGGATTTGTGGCCGATTTCAAGCGCCGCATCAGTGAAATCAAAACTACACGCTGGATTCGTTTCGGACTCGTAAGCCTTGTGTTCCTGGCTTGGGTCGCATGGATGCATACCTGGTGGCTGGCTATATTCGAGCTCCTTCTTTTCGATATTTACATCACGGGCTACATACCTTTCACATGGTGGAAGAAGAGCAAGTCGAAAACCGTGCGCTCGCTCATGAGCTGGGTCGACGCTATTGTCTATGCCCTCGTGCTTGTATATTTCGTGTTCGCTTTCGTCGGACAGAACTATCAGATACCTTCGAGCTCGCTCGAGAAAACCCTCCTCACCGGCGATTATCTCTGGGTAAACAAGATGGTCTACGGACCGCGTGTACCCATGACCCCGGTTCACTTCCCGCTTGTCCACAACAGCCTCTTCGGCCATAAATCATATCTCGACAATCCGTCGGTGGAATACCGCCGTCTCAAAGGTCTCCGCAATGTCGAGGAAGGCGACATCGTTGTGTTCAATTTTCCTGCCGGCGATACGGTGGCCTCGAAGTTTGAAGAGACCCCCCTCTACTACGAGCTCCTTGTGAAGCAGTATGGCCGCGACCAGATCAAGGCCGACAAAGAAACTTTCGGCGACATTATATATCGCCCCGTAGACCGTCGTCAGAATTTCGTCAAGCGTGCGGTCGCTCTCCCCGGCCAGCGTCTGAAGATTGTCAACGATACCATATATATCGACGGCGAGCGCCGCGAGTTTCCCGAGCATGTGCAGTTCAACTACGTATTCGCCACCTCGCGTCCGCTCGACGACACCGACCTCCGCAATCTCGGAATCGCCCAAGTCGACGTAAGCATGATAGAGCCGATGAGTCCTTCGCGCGTCAATCTGCAGCCCTTCCTCGAAAAAGCACCTCATACGAGCTATGCGTATATGGCTCCTCTCACCGCCGCGATGATTGCCGAAATGGAAAGCAGCGGTCTGATGGTCGACAAGGTGAAGTATAACGACATCGCAGCATACTTCGCCGGCGAGGGCTCCAACTCGTATGCCTTCCCCTTTGGCGAGAACGGCGACTGGACCCTTTCGAACTATGGCGGTGCCGACGGCCTGCTCATTCCTAAAAAAGGCATGACCGTGCAGCTCACTCCCGAAAACTGGACCATCTACGAGCGCTGCATCCGCAACTACGAAAACCACCCTGAGGCATACTTCGACAAAGCCGCCGGAAAAGCATATATAGACGGCAAGGAAGCCACGTCCTATACCTTCGGCATGGATTACTACTTCATGATGGGCGACAACCGCGACAACTCGCAGGATTCGCGTTTCTGGGGTTTCGTGCCCGAAGACCATATCGTGGGTACTCCTATGATTATACTTGCTTCCTTCGACAACGAACGCGGTCTTTTCGACGGAAAGATTCGCTTCAACCGCATACTTCGCGACGCCAATCCCGACAAATGAGCCACTATCCCCTCCTCAGCCCCGGCTCCCGAGCCGTTTTTCCACCAATGCTGTTCGGCTCCGTCGGATATTACAGGCAGATGTGCCGCTTTGAAGATGTGACTGTCGACGCCGGCATGCGCTTCGACAAGCGCATGAAGAGCGTGCACCGCTTCAGCATCATCGACGCTCCGGGAGTGCAGATGCTCACTGTGCCCGTGTCGAAACCCGGCGGCCCGGTGCGCTGGTGCGACGTCACGGTGTCGGACCACGGCAAATGGTGGCTGTCGATGCCCAATGCCCTCGCCACGGCCTACAGCCGAACGCCATTCTTTGAGTTCTACATAGACCGTATCATATCTCTGCTGTCGCAGGACAGTGTCGGTATGCCGGTGACAGAACTCTGTGCGCGCGCCGATGCCGTAGTCAGAAAAATACTCGATATAGAGTTTACTCCGCTTTCTGACCATGCCGGAACCGTAGACCTCCGCAGGGCCGATTTCGACACTGCGGCCATACCGAGATACTGGCAGCTGAGGCAGGCCGAAAAAGGATTTGTGCCCGGTCTGAGCGTGCTCGACCTTATATTTAATCTCGGACCGGAATCTTGCCTTTATTTGGCAGAATGATTGTTTTTAGGCGCTTTTAGTGAATTATTGACAAAGTTTGTAAAGAAAATTTGTGCAAAATGTGAAAAATATGTATATTTGCGCAAATATTCATCTGTATATATCACATACCTATGCTTGAGAAAATAGACAATCTCGACCGCAAAATATTAAAAATAGTAATGCACAATGCCCGCATTCCCTCTAAGGATGTGGCCCTGGAATGTGGCGTGTCGCGTGCTGCGATTCATCAGCGTCTGCAGCGTCTTATAGACCTTAAGGTGATAACGGGTTCCGGCTATCATGTGAATCAGAAAATTCTCGGCTATGCCACCTGCACCTATATCGGCGTGAACCTTGAGCGCGGCGCCATGTACCGCGAGGTTGTGCCTGAACTCGAGAAAATACCCGAAATAGTGGAGTGTCACTTCACCACAGGACCCTACACTATGCTTATAAAGCTCTATGCCCGCGATAATGAGCACCTGATGGAGCTTCTCAACAAAAAGATACAGATGATTCCCGGTGTGACGGGCACGGAGACTCTCATTTCGCTCGACCAGTCGATTGCACGCGAAATTCCTATACGCGAGCAGGAAGAGGACGCCGAGTGATTGCAGGCCGGAAACGCTCACTCTGAGAGCGTTAATGGTTTAAAAAGTTAAGACATTCCTTGACTTATTGCTTAAAACTTATTACTTTGATAAATGGAGCAAGAAAGCCGCTGGACAGAAATTGAACATCTACCCGCCTGGGACGAGGAGTTCTACGACGTTTATACTGCTAAAAAATTCGGCAAATGGGTGATGATAAAGACCCTCAAGCCGCAGTATCGTGGAAATCCGCAGTATGAGGCCATGATAGACAAAGAATTCGACGTGCGCTATAATCTGGCGCACCCGAATATCGTGATGATAAACGATTTCGAGGATATTCCCGGAATCGGACGCTCCATTGTGTGCGATGACGTCTACGGCGACACTCTCCGCAAACTTCTTGCAGAAGGCAAGGTGACGCACCATCACCTCGAGCAGCTGCGCCATCAGCTCGTCAATGCGCTCGAGTATATACAGAGCAATCACATCGTGCACCCTCCCCTGCGCCCGGAAAATATTATTTTCACAGAAAATATACAGAATCTGAAACTTATCGACGTCGGTTTCGAGCAGCGTCCGTCATTGTCGAAACAGTCGATTTCAGACGATATATACAACTACGGCAAGGTGCTCACAGAAGTGCTCGACGCTTTGGGAGAAAACGATTCGACTCTTCGCCGTGTGGCCCGCAAGTGTACAAATCCGAACCCTGCGCGCCGCTACACCGACCTGCAGCAGCTGCATTTGGCGCTCGAAGGCCGTAATTCGCGCGGGCTGGTGCTGCTTGTCTCGATATTTGTGACACTTATGCTTCTGCTGGTGCTTTGGCTGAAATCGCCATATAGCCCTGCGCCTATACATAATTGATTAATAATTAAGAATTTAAAATCAGTAATGTTCATAATCATACATTATTGATTATTAATTGGAAATGGTTTACGTACATCCTATAGCTCCCTCCTCCGACCAGCTGCATCAGTATGTGCAGTTCGGAATAGACCTATATAAAGGAAACGATTGCTATGTGCCGCCGCTGATTATGGACGAGGTCGGCACATTGTCGCCGGATGTGAATCCGGCTTTTGATTTTTGCGAGGCCCAGTCGTTTATGGCCTTCCGCAACGGCGAGCCTGTCGGCACAATCACCGCTATCATCAACAAAGCCTATAACGAAAAGACGGGCGAGAAGCTGATGCGCTTCGGTTTCGTGAATTTCATAGACGACCGGGAGGTTGTCGACGAACTCTTTGCAGCCGTCGAAGAGTGGGGCCGCAGCCGCGGAATGACAGATATAGTAGGCCCGATGGGATTTTCCGACATGGACCACGAAGGAATGCTCATCGAAGGATTCGATGAACTCGGCACCATGGCTACGATATATAACTACCCCTACTACCCTGCTCACATGGAGCGTATGGGCTATGCGAAAGACGTTGACTGGATAGAATTCCGCATGACGGTGCCCGATGCCATTCCCGAAAAGCATGCCCGTATTGCCGAAATAGTGGCCCGCAAGTATGGTCTGTCGGTCAAGAAATATACCTCACGTTCCAAAATAAAGAAAGAATACGGCCATGCCATATTCGAACTTGTCAACGAAGCCTATGCCGACCTCTACGGCTTCGTGCCCCTGACGGAACGTCAGATCGATTTCTACATTAAGTCATATATCGACGTGCTGCGTCTCGAAGACGTGTGTCTGGTCGTAGACAAAGAAGGAAAACTTGTGGCTCTGGGCATATCCATGCCTTCGCTCTCGCATGCGCTGCAGCAATCCAAAGGTAAACTCTTCCCCTTCGGCTGGTGGCATCTCCTGAAGGCCATACGCGGCAAAACAGACGTCGTAGACCTCCTTCTTGTGGCCGTGAAGCCCGAATACCAGAGCCGGGGCGTGAACGCTCTGATTTTTGCCGACCTCATTCCTCAGTACGTCAAAAACGGCTATAAATACGCCGAAAGCAACCTCGAGCTCGAAGGCAACGAAAACGTGCAGAAACAGTGGGAATATTTCGAACGCCGCCAGCACCGTCGCCGCCGCGCCTTCCGAAAAAAACTGTAAATAGTTAGGAATTAGAAGTTAGGAGTTAGAAGTGAGGCTTCGTTGCCAAAACTTCTAACTCCTAACTTGTAACTTCTAACTCAATTAAAGGTCCTCTTCGATAGAGAAATCATCGGGCAGATCGTCGTCGAGATCAACGTCGTCCACGTCTTCGTCGATGTCCTCTTTGGGTTCATTATCCTTGGCGGCCTCGGCCTTCTTGGCCGGACGGCGTCCGCGGTCCTTTTCGGCGTCCTTGAGAGCCTGCATGATGAGAGCTTCGAGTTCTTCACACAGTTCAGGATTGTCGGCAAGCATCTGCTTGGCGGCGTCGCGTCCCTGGGCGAGTTTAGCGCCGTTGTAGCTGAACCACGAACCGCTCTTCTTGATAATGCCGTAGTCTACGCCGAGGTCGAGGATTTCGCCGCTGCGCGATATGCCTTCGCCGAACATGATGTCGAATTCGGCACGCTTGAAGGGAGGCGCCACCTTGTTCTTGACAACCTTGATATAGGCTCGTTTGCCCAGAACGTCGTCGCCGTCCTTGATTGGATTGCGCGAGCGGATATCGATACGCACGGAAGCGTAGAATTTAAGCGCGTTGCCACCGGTTGTTGTCTCCGACGGGCCGAACATCTGGCCAATCTTCTCGCGCAGCTGGTTGATGAATATACAGGTAGTGTTTGTGCGTGCTATTGTGCCTGTAAGCTTGCGCATTGCCTGCGACATGAGGCGCGCCTGCAGACCCATGTTGCGGTCGCCCATCTCGCCCTCTATCTCGCTTTTGGGAGTAAGAGCGGCAACAGAGTCGACAACCACGATGTCGACAGCGCTCGAGCGGATAAGTTGCTCGGCTATTTCAAGAGCCTGCTCGCCGTTGTCGGGCTGCGATATAAGCAGATTGTTGATGTCTACGCCAAGCTGCTGGGCATAGAAGCGGTCGAAGGCATGCTCGGCGTCAATCATGGCTGCTATGCCGCCGCGCTTCTGGGCTTCGGCGATGGCATGGATAGCCAGAGTGGTTTTGCCTGACGATTCCGGACCGTAGATTTCGATGATACGGCCACGCGGATAGCCGCCTACGCCGAGGGCATAGTTGAGGCTGATGGAGCCGGTCGGTATCACCTCGATGTCTTCGATGACATCATCGCCCATCTTCATGATGGCACCGCGGCCATAGGCTTTCTCAATGCGCCCCATGGCCTGCTCGAGAGCTTCGAGACGTGCGGCCTGAGGGTCTTTTGGGGTTTCGCTCTTCTTGGAGCTTTCTTTCTTTGCCATTTTATATCGTCGTTTTTTGTTTCTGATACAAATTTAGTCGCAACCTTGTGCAAAAATCGGGCACTGCTATGATAAACGTAGTTAAATAAATATTTTATCTCTAAGCTCGATGTCTTGAATTCAGTGCGTTATGAAATTTTATTACATTTCGATGACAATTTATTGAACCAATCAAACTTCAGTCATGTTATAATATCACGAAAGCACTTTAGCTTTTTCCATTGCAAGAAATGTGATAATGATTGGTTTATACTAACGAGGCGACTCCGTGACGGCGTTGCCTCGTTAGTTTTATGTCAGTCGTTGGCGGGAGGAACGACCACACCGGATATACGCAGCGTCACTTGCTCGCTCTTGCCGTTGGCCGCGCGGAGGCGCAGTTTTATGTCTTTGTTGATTTCGCCTTTCTGGCCGGCTGTATTGAAGGTTACTTTCACCTTTCCGGTTTTGCCGGGAACGACAGGCTTGCGGGTATATTCAGGCCGTGTGCAGCCGCAACTGGCTATGGCCGATATGATAGCCACAGCGCCGTCGCCGGTATTGTCGAAGGTAAACTCGTGTACTACATATTTGCCTTCTCCGCCGTTGACAGTGCCGAAGTCGTAGGATAATTCGGGAAATTCGAGTCCTACCTTCTGGCCCGGTTTCTTGGCGTTTGCCGGAAGCGCAGCCATGAGCACGGTTGCCACTATCAGAATAAATATCTTTTTAATCATCATTTTTACATTATCAGACTTTGAAATAATGGTCGAGGACAGCCGCTGCGGCCGCGAAGCTCGATTTGCGGTTGGCAAGCACGTCGGCCTCGGCACCTTTAAGAAGGCTCTCGATGGTCGGATTGTCGTAGAAATGCTTGCGAAGCTGCTCGTCGATGGTTTCGTACATCCACCAGCGGGCCTGTTCCTGACGTTTGATTTCGAAATAACCGTTTTCTTTCACGAATGCGAAATAGCGGTCTATCATATCCCATACTTCAGGGATGCCGAGTTCGTAGTAGCCGGAGTAGGTGAGTACCTCGGGGCGCCAGCCGCTTGCCGTGGGCGGGAAGAGGTGCAGGGCAGAGCGGTACTGTGCCTGGGCGAGCTGGGCGGGGCCTACGTTGTCGCCGTCGGCCTTGTTGATGACTATGCCGTCGGCCATTTCCATGATACCGCGCTTGATACCCTGGAGCTCGTCGCCGGCACCGGCAATCTGTATGAGCAGGAAGAAATCGACCATGGAATGGACGGCAGTCTCGCTCTGGCCGACGCCTACTGTCTCTACGAATATATTATTGTATCCTGCGGCCTCGCAGAGCACGATGGTTTCGCGTGTCTTGCGCGCTACGCCGCCAAGAGAGCCTGCCGACGGGCTGGGGCGTATGAATGCTCCAGGGTGAACCGAAAGCTTCTCCATGCGCGTTTTGTCGCCCAGGATAGAGCCTTTGGTGCGCTCGCTCGAGGGGTCGATGGCAAGAACGGCAAGTTTGCCGCCGTCTTTGAGCACGTGCAGGCCGAAGACGTCTATACTGGTGCTCTTGCCGGCTCCCGGCACACCTGTGATGCCTATGCGGCGCGAGTGTCCGGAGTGGGGCAGGCATTTTTCTATCACTTCCTGGGCCACGGCGTAGTGGTCGGGTGCGAGGCTTTCGACAAGCGTCACGGCCCGGCTCAGTGCGGTGATGTCGCCCTTGAGGATACCTTCTACAAGCTCTGATGCCGTCGGCAGGGGTTTGCGCCGGGGACGTTTCTTGAGATAGGGATTGACTATAGGGGGCTGTTCGACACCGCCGTTGACGGTGAGGCCTATATATTGAGAGTCGTTTTCGGGATGTTCCATATCTATATACCTTTAACAGCCAAAATTACAAATTACCCGCGGGTCTGCCAAATTTTTTTGGTTTATTCACTATGAAGTGTTTGTGTGGAATATATTTTGGCATATTGTTAGCAAAATGTTGTTTTGTGGTTGTGTATAACGCGCAATTGTATATCAAAATGCTATAATTAATATTTATTAACTATTTAATATCGTTGTCAAAGTCGTTTTTATATAATTTTGAGGGCGATTAACATTCATCATTCCACTATTCCTATCTGTTTATGAAGAAAACTTTACTTTCCATTCTTGCTGTTCTTGCAGGTGCGTCGTGCTATGCGGCTGTAGGCGATACTGTTGAGATAGACGGTGTAACCTATACCGCTGTTTCGGGTTCTGAAGCCGAAGTGAGCAAATCCAATGTAGAAGGCGCGGTGGTAATTCCCGGAACTGTAGAAATCGACGGCGACAAACTCACCGTTACCTCCATTGGCGAGGGCGCTTTCTACTGGAGCAAGATTACTTCTGTGGAACTGCCCAATTCTATCACCGAAATCAAGAGGCAGGGTTTCTATAATTGTTCATTGGCCGATGTGACATGGGGTACAGGTCTGAAAACAATCGGAGATTATAGTTTCGGATATACCAAGCTTACTTCGATAAGCCTTCCCGAAGGGCTCGAATATATAGGTGACAGCGCATTTTTCGGCTGTAACACTCTTGTTTCTGTCAAATTTCCGTCTACCATCAAGGAATTAGGCACGAGCTGTTTCTATAAGGTGCCTCTCACAAAGGTGGAATTGCCCGCTTCTCTCGAGGTCCTCGGCGACAAGGCATTCCTGAAATGCGAAAATCTTGCCGAAGTCAGCATTGCCGATGGTCTCAAGGCGATTGGCGCCGGTACATTCTATGGCACCGCCCTTACGTCTGTCGATATTCCCGCCAGTGTCACCTCAATCGGCGAAGAGGCTTTCTATGACGCTCCTCTGAGCCAGTTTACAATCGGTGCCAATGTCGAATCAATCGGTTCGGCCGCATTCTCGGGTACAAATCTTACTACTTTCGGTATCGATCCGGCCAACAAGAGCTTTATCGTTGTCGACGATGTGCTCTACAATGCCGACAAGACCCTTCTTGTTGCATTCCCCTCTAAGAACACCAAAACAGAGCTTACCCTCCCTGCCGAATGTCTCGGTATCTGTGGCGCCGCTTTCGACCGCACAGGCATTCAGAAAGTGACTGTGGGCAATAAATTCCGCGCGGTAGACGCTTTCGCTTTCTGCCAGTCCAAGCTTTCTGAAATCAATATGCCCGAAAGTCTGGTGTATATCGGCGAGCAGGCATTTGCCGGCACAAACCTTACCAAGGTTGTGCTTCCCAAGTCTCTTCCTCTGCTCCAGGAAGCGGTATTTGCCGATTGCAAGGCCCTTTCGTCGGTTACGATTCCGGCAAGTGTGGAATATGTGGCTCTCCGCGTATTTTACGGCTGCGCATCGCTTGTCACAATCAACTGCGAAGGCATGACTCCTCCCGAACTCGAAGACTGGTATGAGGCTTGGGAAAGCCCCTTCTATCAGATTCCTTCTACTGCCGTGTGCAACATTCCTGTGGGTGCTTCGGCAGCTTACAAGGCAAGTGCCTGGAAAAGCGTGTTCTCGACATTCTCCGAAACTCTTGCCGGACATGCCGCTCCTACGGCAATAGACCCTGCTGAAAACAGCCGTATTTCCTCTTTCGAAGGTCTTAAAATGACTTTTGCCTCTGATATGACTATCGTCAAATCGAATCCTGCCGTAAAGGTTATCGAGGGCAGTCTCGTGGCCGGTGTGCCCATCGGCAATACTGTGTCGGTAGACGAATGGCGTCTGACCGCAAACTCCGGTACAGAGCTTCGTCTGTGGCCTTCCGACTACGACGGCTTCACATCGCCTTTCAACATGGAAATGGGCAAGGAATATTTCGTTGTTATTCCCGAGGGTATCTGCAAGGACGCTTCCGGTGCTTTGAACGAAGCGATGACTCTTCGCTATCAGGGCTCCTATGAGGCTCCGAAGGTGGAAATAACTTCTATCTCGCCTGCCGACGGCGATATTATCGACCATATCGGCACTCTCACATTCACATTCACGGAAAAGGTGAATCTGCAGTCGTCGAAGCTTGCCGACATCAAGGTGATGAAGGGTAGTGTGGACGGCACGAGAATACCTGTAGGCGCATGGTGGGCTGTCGGAGGCACAACTTCTGGTACAAGCATATCTATTTTCGCCGGTGACGAATACGACGGCTATGCCGAGAATATTTCGCTCGAAGACGGTGTGGATTACTATGTGGTTATTCCGGCTGCACTCTTCCGTCTGTCTTCGTCTTACAACGCTGCAAACGACGAAATCGTGCTTCACTACAACAACGGCAAGAGCGGTATCGGCAGTGTTGAGGTCGACGACGAAGCTCCCGTCGAATACTACAATCTCCAGGGTGTGCGTGTGGAAAATCCCTCGGCCGGTCTCTATATCCGCCGTCAGGGCAACAGAGCGACCAAGGTGCTTATTAAATAAACTATCTCATATCCAATGCAAAAGCCCGGTTTGTGCCGGGCTTTTTTATGCTTTGTTTCGTAATAGTAGGCGGGGAGGGGAGTGTGGCTTGAAAATCGTTTTGGAGGCTAAGCGAAATAAAATGAAAGTGCGCTACTTCACAGTAACGCACCTCCCTCATAACCAAAATTCAAGTATATATTGTGAGTCTAACAAAACGTAATCAAATCCAAAGGGGATAATCCCTTTTAAATCCGTTGCAAAGGTAATAACAAATTTTGTATTTAAGTCTAAAATTCTGAAAATAAATATTAATAAGATTTAAATATTAGAACTTTCAACACGAAATACAGCATTTTCATAGCAAAACAGCGGGACTTTTTGCCATATATGCCCATGATGTGTCTGCCTGTACAGAAAAAAAGAGGACACGCCGTAGTTCGGCGCATCCTCTTCGTCGAGACAGTTGTGTATTAGTTCGCGGGATATATTTCTATGCTGGATACATGCACCTGGCCGCGCTTTGCTGCGCCGTCGGAGCCGAGAGTGGCGTCGTGGCCAACGGTGAAGGTGACGCTTGTGGCGTTGCCGCTCCAGGTGATGGCTGTGTCATCGGCTTTCTGCTCGGCTACCGCGCCGGTATTGGGCGTGAAAGTAGTGTAGCGCTTGGCGCCGGTCGATGTATTGAGTGTGAACACAATCTTTGCCATGGCTGCTCCGGAGATAGTGAATGTGTTGTCGGCGTAGAGGCGGATTGTTGTCACGTCGTTGAACACATTGGCCGCAGGAGCTGTGGTTCCGCTTTCCTTGCTTGCCGTGAAGGTGTAGCCGTCGACAGTCACGGCCGCGCTTACGCAGCCTGCGATGTCATTGCCGGTCACGCTCACTCCGTCGCCGGTCACAGGAGGGGTAGGAGGTGTGGGCTCGTCACCGCCGCCTTCGCCGGGGTTGATGCTTATGAGCTTGTTGCCCTGGTTCATCTGCGGGGTGTTGCCTTTGTAGTTCACGAGCTTGCCGCATACCACCACTTCGTCGCCTACCTTGAGCTGGTCTTCAGATGTGAATTTGTCGCCGTTGAGGTAGTATCCGCGGAAGATGTCGAACGATACGGTGGTTCCTTCGCTGGTGATGGTGTATGTGGCGTTGCCGAACTGTGTGCTCAGTTCCTTGATTGAGGTAACTTTGCCTTTCACATATACATCGTTGGCTGTGGGGGTGTCGGCAGCGAGACCCTTGGCTACTTCGAGAGCCTTTTCAGAGTTGTAGGGGCTTGCTGCTGTGCCTTCGCCGTCACCGCCGCCGACAGGAGGTGTCGGGGTTTCGCCGCCCTGGTCGGGAGTACCGTTGCCGATGACCTTGAGGTTCTTGATTTCCCAGGTGTCGGCGCCGTCGGCGCTCGAGCCATATTTGAATGCAAGCTGAATCTTCTTGCCGGCATAGGCCGAGAGGTCTACATTGCCTGAATTGGCAAAAGTCCATGCGCCTGCTTCGGGCCAGGTGGGGATAGTGAGCTTGGTCCACGCTGTGGCGCCCTCAAGGCGTGCGTAGAGGCCGCAGAGAGTGCGCAGGGTAGTCTGGAACTTGGCAGCGTGCTGGAAGCTTGCCACGGGGCTTGTAGTGGCCGTAAGGTCGATTACGGGCGAGATGGCATAAGCCTCGGTAGCTATGGCCGAGCCGTTGGCGAAGCCGCTGCCGTTGAGGTAGCCTGCATTGTTATAAGTCTTCCATGCCCATACGTTTTCGAGACCGCCGCTGTTGATGTTGTCGATTGTCCAGCCGGCAGCGAGTTCGGTGTCGGCTTCAAGGAGCGATTCGAATACGGTCGAGGTAGCGGGCGGGGTAGGGGTGTCGCCGCCTTCGCCGAGCACATATTCAGAGGTATTCTTGATGCCGGGGCCTCCGCAGTATTTATAGATGTCGCCGAGCACTGCGAGTTCTTTGCCGAGGTTTCCGGCGTTGGTCTGCAGATTGAGGGCGTCGCGGATGCTGCCCTTGGGCAGCTGAATGCCAATGCACTTTGTTACGTCGGTGCAGTCGGCGGTCGGGCCGAGCACGATGTTGGTCTGAACGGCTGCGTCGGCGGTGAATACGGCGTTGGAGAGCACCGTAGAGCCGCTCACTTCGGGTATGAAGCCTACTATATAGCCCTTGGTCCACACGCCGGTTTCGGTGGCTGCTGTGGTGCTCGAGGGATTCATCTTTATAACCTGGCCTACGTTGTAGGGCGATTCCTTGGCGCCGGTGCCGTCGGCAATTTCGCCGCCGCCAACCTCAACGCCTTCGATTTCGAAGGTGCTCGAGCTGCCGTTGTTGTCGGTGATACCGTAGGTGCCGAGATATTTGGCGAGAGTGCCCTGCACGAGTATTTCCTTGCCGAGGTTGCCGGGATTGTCGCGGAGGTTGCCGTATTTCTCGAATGCCGATTCGGAGGTGAGGTAAACCACCAGAGCGTGTTCGAGTTCTTTGGTCTCGGGGGTCTGGCCGATTACGAGTGTGTTTCCGAGCACGGTGGGAGCTTCCCATTCGATGTCGTCGGCCGAAGTCACTTCTTCAACGCCGGGAGCTACTGCGCCCACGATATAGCCTTTTACCCAGCCCTGGGCGGTGAGGCCGTTGATTTCAGACTGCACGGCCTGGTCTACGGAGTAGGGATTGTCCTTGGCGCCCGGACGTTCGGGAGCTTTGGTCCAGGCGTTGCCGTCGATGAGGATAAACTGCCAGGCGTTGTTGAAGAAGCTGAGGATACCGGTGAGGTCGATGTTGCCTTCGGGCAGGGTAGTGTTCCAGAATGTGGAGTAGCCCGATGTGCGCACGTTCATTGTGGTGCCGTTGATGTCGGTTATCACGCGGTTCTCGCCCGAGGAGTGGTAGCTCGAGAAGAGGGCCTGGCCGCCTTCCTGGAACGATACGTTCTGCAGGCACACGAGCTGGCTCTGATACTGGCGCTGAGCCTCGGGAGTGGTGCCAATCATGCCGATGGAGGGCACCTGGATAGTGTCGATTTCAGCGGGTTCGGGCACACCGTTGAGTTCGGCGTGGCTGCTGAAATATTCGGGAGCCATGAAGCTGATCTGCCAGCAGTTGCCGCGGTCATACCAGTCGGGCATACCCATCTGCATCAGACCGCTGTACTTGCCTATGTACATGCCGGTGACGTCCATGACGATTTCCTGGCCTACGCGGTAGTTCAGATAGAGATTATAGGAGTTGATAGAGAAGGCAAGAGCGCCGGTCTCGTCCTGAATCACGAGGTTCTTGAACACGTTCGAGGCCTCGTCGGACGATACCACGCGACCATGAATCACGGTGCGTTCCTCGGGTTTCTCGGGGTCGCCGATAGTCATGGCATAATTGTCTGTCTCCTGCCAGTAGCGTGCCTTAAGCTCGGCTATGGTAGTATTGGGAGTGCTTTTGGCAACGGGCACTTCCATTGCGGGAGCGTCGATGTCGTCCTGACAGGCCGAGAAGCCCACGGTCAGGGCTGCAAGAGCAGCGAATCCCGCTATATATTGTCTTAGTTTCATATTACTTGAGCCTTTTTACTTTTAACTTATTACTTGACACTTAAGCTCACTTCTTTCCGGTAACCGCGAGATTCTTGATTTCCCAGGTATCGGCGCCGTCGGCGCTCGAGCCATATTTGAAGGCTATCTGAATCTTCTTGCCGGCATATGCCTCGAGGCTGATAGCACCGCTGTTGACGAATGTCCAGGCGCCGGTTTCGGGCCATGTGGGCACGGTGAGGGCGGTCCATGCGGTGGTGCCTTCCTCGCGTACCACCACGCCGCAGAGCGTGCGGAGCGTGGTCTGGAACTTGGCTGCGTGGTCGAAGCTCATGGCTACGCCTGTGGCGCCGGAGAGGTCGATTACAGGCGAGATGGCATATGCCTCGGTGGGCAGGGCCGAGCCGTTGACATATGCGCTGGCGTTGAGGTATCCTTTTTCGTTATATGTCTTCCATGTCCACACGTAGGAGAGTCCTTCGGGCAGAGTGCCGTTGTCGATTGTCCAGCCGGCGGGAAGCTCGGCGTCGTTCTCCGAGAGGCTGCTGAAGATTGCGCCTTCGGAGGGCACGGGCGGGTTGGGGGTGTCGCCGCCTTCGCCGTCGAGGGTGTAGGCGCTGGTATTCTTGAGGCCGGGGCCGCCGCAGTATTTCATCACGTCGCCCTTGAGGGTCACGGCCTTGCCGAGGTTGCCGGGGTTGGCCGAGAGGTTGAGGGCGTTGCGCACGGCGCCGGTGGGCAGCTGAATGCTTACGCAGAGGTTCACGTCCTTGCAGTCGGGGGTCGGGCCTACCACTATATTGGTGGTAGCGGCATCTTCAGTGCTGAAATTGGTGCCGGTGAGGGTAGTGGAGCTGCCGCCGGTGGGCATGGAGCCTACGATATAGCCCTTGAGCCATATGCCGCTGGCAACGGCTTCGGAGGTGCTGGTGGGGTTGAGGGCGCGCAGGGCGAGGGTATTGTAGGGATTGGCTTCGGTGCCGTCGCCTTCTGCCTGGGGGGTGTCGGGGTTGACGGGAGTGTCGCCGCCGCCTTCACCGTTGATGCTGATAATGCGTCCGCCCTGGGCCATCTGCGGGGTATTGCCTTTGTAGTTCACGAACTTGCCGCATACAACCACTTCGTCGCCTACCTTGATCTGGTCTTCGGAAGTGAATTTGTCGCCGTTGAGATAGTAGCTGCGGAAGATGTCGAAAGCGACGTTGGTGCCTTCGCTGGTGATGGAGTATGTGCCGTTGCCGAACGATGTGCTGATTTCCTTGATGGAGCTCACTTTGCCTTTCACATAGTATTCGGTTTCGCTGTTGACGTCGGCTGCGAGCGCCTTTGTCACTTCGAGCGCCTTGACGGTGTTGAAGGGGCTTGCCGCTGTGCCTTCGCCCTCGGGCTTGCCTTCGGGAGTGTCGGGATTGTCGGGGTTGTCGCCGCCTTCGAAGTCAAAACCTTCGAGGTCTTCGATGCTGTTTATCACCATCTGCCATGCGTTGTTGAAGTAGCCCAGTTCGCCGGTGATTGTGCCTGTGCCCGAGGGAACCTTTGTGTTTCCGAATGTGCAGTAGCGGTTCATGCGGATAATCATGCTGTTGCCGTCGGCATCAGCGAAAGGAATCGACGAATCCTGGCCCGAGGTAGGCACGAAAGCCTGGCCGGGCTGTGTGAAGTGCACGTTTTCGAAGCGCACGGCATGAGCCTGATATTTCATCAGGTCGGCAGGGTTGCCCAGGGCAGCCTGCGCTTCGGGGATAGTCACTGTCCAGATGTCGATTTTGTCGGGCTGGCCCAGACCGTTGGCCGACACATGCTCCAGGAGCACGTTGTTGTCGAGGAAGGTGGTGCTGGTGCCGTCGGTGCTGTTGCCGATCTGGAAGAGGCCTGCATAGCGGCCTGCATAGAGCGATGTGGCGTTGATGTATATTTCCTGACCGTAGCCATACTGTGTGGCAAGCTTGGCCGACGAGCTCAGCTGACGGGCGGCGATAGTCATGGCGCCGGTCTCGTCCTGCACATAGAGATACTGGTAGAGACAGCTCGAGAGGTCGGAGCTTATTACACGGGCCTTGATGATGATGTCCTGGCCGTCTACGGTCTGGCCGATCTGGGCGGCATAGTTGTTGGCGTCCTGCCAGTACATTTCCTTGAACTGGGCGATGGTCGTGTTTTCCGTTCCGACCCAGGGTGATTCCGGAGCTACAATCGGCGGGCGGGCGAAGTCGTCGTCGCAAGAGCTCAGCGCCGTTGAGCAAAGCAGCGCGGCCGCTGCCATATATTTATATATTCTTTTCATTTTCTTGTTTTTAGAGTTGACGGAGTTGAAAGAGTCTAAAAAGTCAAGAGATTACTTCTTCTGGCAAAAACCATTATCTTAACTTTTTTCACTTTCTAAACTTATTCACCCGGCGTAATCAGAAACGGATACCGATATTGAGATACATGCGGAATCCCTGCGCGTAGCTGAAACGGTTGGGATATGCGTTGCGGTCGTAGTTCTTCGTATCGAGACGGCCCTGCTGGTAGGCGTAGGTCACAACGTCCTTGTTGTTGAGGATATTGTTGAGGTTGAGGTTCACGTTCATGCTCACCTTGCGGTTGATGTAGATAAGCTTGCCGATAGAAGCGTTGAGCGTGAATGCGTTCTTGAGCTTGTCCTGACCCGAGAGCTCCTCGATTTTGGCAATGAGCTCGCTTTCGGTAGGAGTCTTGCCGCCCCAGATGTCGGCTGTGGGCAGGTCGGGGAGTGCTTCGTGGTAAGCCGGTGCGAGGTTCACGTAGGCGTCGCCCTGCCAGGTGGCGTTGACGTTGAAGAACCAGTTCTTCGGAGCGGCCCAGTCGATGCCGAGGTTGGTGGCGAACTGGGGAGTGGAGCCCAGATAGTAGTTCTTCAGATATACGGTCTGGGTGGTGTCGGGGTAAAGACCGTTTTCGAACGTACGGGTGCCCTTGGGATTGTTCTTGTACTGGAAGCGCGAATACATTCCGGCGAACGAAGCCGTCACGCTCGGAGTAATCTTGTAGGCCATGCCGAGCTCGACGCCCTTGTAGGCGCGTTTCACACCCGAAAGCACTACATTAGTATATGTAGTATAGCGTTCGTCGTAGAAACCGTTGCGCTCGATAGCGTTGTCTACATTGGTGTAGAAGCCGGTGAGGCTACCGCGGAAACGGCGGTAGTTCCATATATACGAGAAGTCGCCCGAGAAAATGCGCTCGCTCTGCACGTCGTCTACCACGGTGTTCTTCACGCGCGGTGCGATAAACACGGCGTCAACCAGCGGAGCCTGGGTGCCATACTGCACGTGGGCGGCAAACTGATTGCGGCCGTCGAGCTTATAGAGGGCGCCGGCCTTGATGCTGGCGTTGTCGAAGCGGAGCATCTCGCTCTTGCCGAGCGAATTGTTCGGAGCGCGGCCGTTGCGCATCTTGCCGTCGCGCTGGAACTGGGTGTAGCTCAGCTGCAGGCCATAATTGATGTCCCACTTGGGCAGATTTATCACATTCTGGAGCCATGCCTCGGCGCGGAGAGCATAGATATTGTAGTCGTAGCCGAAACGGTCGCCCTTGCCTACATGGCGGTTGGGATTGTCGAGGTCGTTCTGCAGGTTGCCCGGAGCGATGGCGATGTCGCGGTCGCTGAAGGGGTCGATGTCGAGCCAGAACTCACCGCCGAGAAGGTCGCGGATAGTCTTGTAGTTCGAGCTCTTGGTATAGTTGAAGCTGAGGCCGGCCTGGAGCGAGAGAACCGAATTGATGCGAGTGTTGATATACGAATTGAACATCGCGTTGATCTGATGGTTCGTTCTGTTCTCCATGATATACGACGAACCCTTGCGGTTGGGGTCGTCGGCGGCAAGACCCTCGTTCTGAACATTGTTCAGATAGTTTATCTGATAGAGGTCATCCCACTTGATCTGACGGAAAGCCTCGTCGTTCTTCCAGAGGTCAAGGTAGAGGTCATACTGCTCGCTGTTCTCGCCGTCCTCGCTGGCATAGTAGGAGGGCAGATAGCGGTAATATGTGGGGTTGGGGTCGAGCGCCTTGTAGTAGTTCAGCGCAGTGCGGTTGTAGTACACCGAGCGGAAAGCGGCGGCGGTATTCACCGTAGTGTTCTCCTTCTTGTAGATCCAGTTGAGAATCACAGTGGGGTCGAAAGTCTCCGTGATACGGGCCGAACGCTTCTTGCCGTCCTGATAGCCCCAGTCGGGGTTGTACAGATTCGAGCCGGCCAGGTCGTAGGCCTCCTGATAGGTGGGTCGGCCGGTGGCGCGCTGTGTCGGGCCGCCGAAAGCGGTGAGCGTAAGGGTGTTGTTGGCATTGATAAGCTTCTCTACCGAGAGGAACAGACCTGCCGAATTATAGAAAGTGCCTTCCATCACGCCTTCCTTGGCATATCGGCCGATGGCGCTCACGGTGTAGGCCCAGCCGTGCTTGTTCAGACCGCTGGCATAGGTCACCATGCCGCGGAACATATAGTTCGAGTTCGTGAAAGCGACAGAACCGTTGAAGCCGGGCGCATAGAGGTCGGTGGTGGTGTTATAGTTCACCGAGCCGCCGATGTCGCCGAAGCCATAGTTGGCGGCGTCCATGCCCACTGTCGTGGTCTTGTTGCGGAACGCACGGCTTGTCATGCCAAGAAGCGTCGAGAAGTTGAAACGGCCGCGCACAAGGTCGTTGAACTTGATACCGTTGATATAAACGCTCTGATACTGGCTGTCGTAGCCGCGGTAGCGGAAATACATCGGGCCGAAGTTATACGACGCCGTATTGTAGAAAATATTGTCGTTCGCGCCCGTCAGAGCCGAAATGCTCTGTGCCGAGCCCTCGTCATCGTCGAGAACGGCCTCGTCGAATACCAGGTCGGCGGCATCACCGTAGAAATCCTCGCCGATATTGTCCTGTGTAAGGCGGATTTCGCCTACATTCACCGTGCCGGCACCGATAGTGGCTTCTATGCCGGCGCTCTGGTAGCCGTCGCAGCTCACCACGATATAAGCGTCCGTATTGTCGGCAGTTTCCAGACGGAACTGACCGTTGAAATTAGTCGTCACGCGTGTGCCGTCCGCGCCGACCGATACATAGGCGCCGCTAAGAGGGCTGCCTGTACTTCCGTTGACAACAACGCCCACTACCGTGGCCGCCGATGCCAGCAATGCCGGCCAGAGAGCCGACAGAAGCACCAAGATAAAAAGTCTTTGTCGCATATTTATAAATAAGTGTGATTTTTCGCGAAATTATGGTATATATTCTTTAAAATTTAAATCGTTGATTCGTCGGGTTGAAATGCTCTGTAATTTAAAGATGCTAAAAGCGGTCAAATTTAGTGAAAAAGCCCCCATATTTGCAAATAAAACCCCAAAAAAAATCTAAATATATCTCAAATATTCAACCGCTCTGCGGTTGCTGTTATCAATTGTGCTGATGGCCCTATGGTATATCCGCCTAATGGCGTCTAAACCATAGGCTATGTGAATATTAAACCGCCTTTGGCGGTTCATTCGCGCCGTTGCAGCTCCGCGACATAACCGCCGCATGGCGGTTAAACATTCACACAGCCTATGGTTTGGGCGTTCGCAGAACGACCATACCATAGGTCTCCGCGTCACCCCGCGCACCGCAACCGCATAGCGGTTGAATATCAACGACATCGAAACATCAATCCTCAAACAGATAGCGCTCATCGTAATCTATCTCATACCTGTCTAAAAACAATTTCACCTCCTCCTGCAACGAACGACCCCTGTGATGCTCATATTGATGGCTGATATACTCTATCAACTCTGGAATAGCTGATTTAGAATAAGATAATACAGCATATCCCCTCTGCCACTGAAAACGGCCCATAACCATGCGCTGATTATTTATATATCTCGATGTCGCTATCTTGAGATTATGGATTAAATCGGGTATAAGCCGGTTGATATTATACTCAATCAGCATATGGACATGATTTTCCGTGCCGCCTACGATAGCACAATGATGACCCAGATTGCGGACAGTTGTTGCCATATAAGCGTGAATGTTTGGGAGACGGTGTGCCGGTAAAACGCTGCATCTTCCTTTCACGGCAAAAATGACATGTAGATAGATTTTAGATAAGGTATTAGCCATGCAGCAAATGTAATAATTATATGTAATATGCGCAATAATAATGTGTAATAACTATTACACCGCCACCGGCTGATGTCTCTGCGGCCCGTCTATTCAACCGCTGTCCGCGGTTGTTTTTATCGATTGTGCTGATGGTCCTATGGTATATCCGCCTGCGGCGTCTAAACCATAGGCTATGTGAATATTAAACCGCCATTCGGCGGTTCGTGCCGCCCCACAATCGCAACCGTTCCAAATGCGTTGCAATCGCCATTCGGCGGTTAATTTAGCGCCGTTGCTGCTCTGCGTCGCAACCGCCGAATGGCGGTTCAATATTCACACAGCCTATGGTTTGGGCGTTCGCAGAACGACCATACCATAGGTTCCCATGCCACCCCGCGCACAGCAACCGCACAGCGGTTGAATACCGACGCGTGCCATTTATTCAACCGCTATGCGGTTGTCGTTTTTGATTAATCGTACATACCTATGGTATATCCGCCTGCGGCGTCTAAACCATAGGCTATGTGAATATTAAACCGCCCTTCGGCGGTTCGTCCCGCCCCACAATCGCAACCGTTCCGAATGCGTCGCAACCGCCATTCGGCGGTTCGTGCCGCCCCACAATCGCAACCGTTCCGAATGCGTCGCAACCGCCATTCGGCGGTTCG
>CAMNRO010000014.1 GCA_946553045.1 uncultured Porphyromonadaceae bacterium
AGACGTCCATCGAGCGGGCGTTGAAGTAGTTGTCGTCAATCCAGATGGTCTTGAGGGCATAGTTGCGCTCGAGGATTTCGTTGACGTGGGCGCAGAGAAGGCTCAGAAGCTCCGATTCCTTGGTGGTGAGCTTGGTAATCTTGTCACCGATAAGGAGCACCTGCTTCTGGGTGTCGAAGGTGAACTTGCCTATCTTGTACATGGTAATCTCCTTGCCCTTCTTGCCTTTGACGCGGCGGAGGATAGCCTCGATACGGAACACGAGCTCTTCCATCGAGAAAGGCTTGGTGATATAGTCGTCGGCGCCGATTTTGAAGCCTTCGAGAATATCGTCCTTAAGCGATTTGGCGGTCAGGAAGATGATAGGTATTTCGGAGTTGACGGCGCGTATTTCCTGTGCGAGGGTGAGGCCGTCTTTTTTGGGCATCATCACGTCGAGAATGCAGATGTCGTACTTTCCTTTGAGGAAAGCCTTGTATCCGGCTTCGCCGTCGACAAAGAGGTCGGCGTAGCAGCCTTTGGCCTGGAGATACTCGCGAAGCAGCATGCCGAGGTTTTCGTCGTCTTCGCAGAGAAGAATTTTGATTCTTTCTTCCATAGTCGTTAATTTTTAGAGAGTGGTAGTATTATTATAAATTTTGTTCCTGCGTTAAATTCGCTTTCCACGCGTATGTCGCCTCCGAGTTCGTTCACCATCTTGCGCACATAGGCCAGGCCGAGGCCGAAGCCCTTCACGTCGTGACGGTTGCCGGTTGAGACGCGGTAGAATTTATCGAATATCTTTTTGAGGTCGTCGCGGCGTATGCCTATGCCGTTGTCCTCTATTGTTATCTGTAGGCGTTCGTCGTCGAGGTCGCGCGAGGCCACGGTGAGTTTGAGCGGACGCTCCTCGCTGCGGTACTTCACGGCATTGTCGAGCAGATTGAAAATCACGTTGGTGAAGTGCATTTCGTCGACGGTCACGATGGCGTCCATGGCGTCGAGTTCCGCGCTTATCGAGCCGCCATATTTCTCTACTTTCAGCTTGAAGGTGTTGACAATATTGAATATAGCCGCATTGGCGTCGATTTCTTCGAGTTTGAGGGTGGCTTTCTGGCGGTCGAACATCGACATCTGAAGCACCTTCTCCACCTGGAAGCGCAGGCGTTTGGTCTCGTCGGTGATGACGGTCGAAATCTGCTGGAGCATCATGGGCGATTTGCGCACACTCTGGTCGTTGAGCATCTGGGCCGCCAGCGATATCGACGAAATCGGCGTCTTGAACTCATGCGTCATGTTGTTGATGAAGTCGTTCTTCATCTCGGTCAGTTTCTTCTGCCTGAACGCCACTATGATGGTGTAGACAAATATGATGAGCAGAATGAATGTGAACGCGAACGCGGGCACGAGGAAGGATATCGACGAGAAGATATAGTCCGATTTGGTCGGGAAATATACTTTCAGATAGTTGTGCGGTCCGGCGCCGTCGTTGGGGAAGAGTGTCTGAATGAACATGTTGTCGCGGTCCGAGGCGCCGGTCTGGAATCCGGCCGACTTGTAGAGCACCGTTCCGGCATAGTTTGCCACGGCGAATTCGAAAGGCACCTTCAGGTCGAGGGTGTCGAGCTCCTGGCGCAGATAGGTCGACACACGGGCAGAGTCGGCACGTTCGCTGACGGGGCGCGTAGAGGCCTTCGACATTATGTTCAGAATCACATCGTCGAGCACACCTTTCTGATAGAGGTAGCGGTTGCGGTAGTTGTCCTGAAAGGCTTTGTAGTGAGCTCCGACAGGGCCGCCGCTGCCTTGTATTTTTGAAATCTCGGTGATGTCGCCTTTGATGGTAAGGTCGGCTTCGAGGCCGGTCTTGGTCGTGAAAGAATATTTAATACCGTCCAGACGGGGCATCGGGTCGCCAAGATATTGCGACACAACGGCCGACGTCTCTACCTGGCGCACATCCTCTTCCAGAAAATGGCGGGTTTCGTCCTGCTCCAGATGTGTGGCGACCGCAACAAGACTCTGCCGTACACCCTGCGAGAATTGTTCGTAGCGTATCTGCACAATGTTCCTCATATAGAAAATCTGTATGCACAGAAGACCCATGAAGCACAATGCCATTACGATGGTCAGTATCCAGATAGTCTGTTTCTTCATATTACGGACTCCTTCGGGAGAATCCCACGGGGATAAATTTTAAAATTTGTATAATTTGTTAACAAACGGCGAATGTTAAAGTTCGGGCGGCTGTTCAGTATTTTAGACCCTTGTTTAACATTTCGCGTCAAAATTAACAAACAAATGTGAAATCACCAAATTTCCCTCTGTTAAAGATAATTAAGGGCGCCCACACCCCGCTAAAACAAAAGCCCTGCACATTTGCGCAGGGCTTTGACGATATCCGGCTATAAGGGGTCACGGCGGCGGCAACATGCACTTATTGCCTGAAACTGATACTACTTTCACCGATTCTGCCTTATAGTTTTTATCATTGTCATAAGAATCGGAAATACTCAGTGTCATTTTCTTTGTCGACTGGGGGCCTACCTGTGTTTTGCCCGAATATTCGGCCGTAGCCGTTTTCCCCCCGCCTGTATATCTGGGATTACGGTATGTGACTTCAACGGTTACCGTCACATTCGCCGCCGTATCCTTGCTGTCGTTCCCGAGGGTCACCTCGACGGTATTGCTTTGGGCATCGAGAATGGCAGAGAATGCTTCGACGGTATCTCCATTGTCAGATATGACGCAGGTCTGTCCGAAAGCACAGTTGGCAGCAAGACATAGAAATACCACAACGCTGATAATAGCTTGCCGTAGCATCGATTATTTGCGTGTTACGGTTTTGGGGAGCCATTCGAGGTTCATGAGCACAGCTCCGTTTTCAGTCCAGTAGGCATTGCGAGAGTGTGTTATGCCGGTCGATGGGTCGTTTACGGTAAATGTGCCGTCGTTTCTTTCCGATGTGACCGTGAGAGTGCGGCGCACATTTCCCTGATTGTCGAGCAGATGTATTTCCTTGCCGTTTTGGCTTACGATAGTCTTGAGATTGCCTCGGTTGTCGTAGTAGGTGCCGGCAGGAACTGCCAGTGCTGCTATTGCCGTGCTTGCGAGCAAGAGCATGGATAGGATTGCTTTTTTCATTTCAGATATATTTATGGTTGGTTTGCGGCCACAAGAGGCAGTTCTGTTGCGATAGAGTCGGTTTCAATCGAATTGTCGGCATCGTTTGCATCGCTGAACAGCGATCTGCCGTATTGATAGCCGTCGACAGCGTCGTCGATACTTCTGATAGTTTCTTTAGACGAGGACGATGCCAGTGCCGTCGCAGCGAAGAGCGCGAGCACTAAGCTGTGTCCGATGATGGTGAGGCGGTTTTTCTTTTTTTCCATTTTAGAACGAATATGATTGATAATAAAGCATATGTGCACAAATCTGCTATGTCGAAGGTTCCCGGTATCACTCCTGTTGACTGGCCGCATTCCAGAAGCGGAGGTATTGACATGAAAATCATTCGCAACTCTTTGGAATCTAAAGATGTGGCGTAAGTTAGTAATGCGCTGCACCACAAAGCGTCTGAAGCCTGATAGCGCAGTGCGTCGCACCATAAATTATGTGGCAGTCTGATAAGCGGAAGGATATCCGGGTTTGCGAATAAAAGTCTGGTAAAAACGACCGGTTCGCGAAACAGGATATATACCACACCGCCTGCCGCCATCAGCAATCCGGCGATTACGATATGTCGATGTGCTTTCACATCACAAAGATAGAATCAGATATGGCTGAATTTTGGTTTACAGGCGTAAGTAATATTTACTGTTGAGTATAATATTTCAACACTCGCCTGAATATTCGTCTGAATAGAATCGGAAAAAATCTACATTGAGGGCGCGCGAAATCTGCATCAGCATTTCGGTATTGATGGATTGCTGACGGAAAATATAGTACACATTCGGACGCTCGCAGTTTATTTTGCGGGCAAGCCATGCAGGGGTTCTTTCCTGACGCTCAAGTTCTTTTTTGATTAATTCTCCGATGTGGGGCATTCACGGGCATAAGTCTCGGACTCCGCTGCGAGACATGAATTGACCAAAACAAAAGGCGCGGAGTCCGTTTTGCTTTTCCGCCCCTTTGATTCTGCGTATCGCCAAACACGCTGCCGAAAGAATACGGAAGAACAAACCGCCCCACGCCGTTATCGCCTATGACAAGCAGCTGCATCGTGGGTGCGGTGCAGGCAAACATATACGAACACGACAAGAGGACATTCTTCGCAGGGTTTCTTCGGCAATTCTATAATTTGGCGATTTCAGAATCAAAGAACCGAGCAAAATGCCTTTTGACTATCGGAAGGCTGTGACACACCTCTGTATGTCAATGTCTGGTTGGCAGCCTTCTTGTTGCGGTAAAATTACGCATTTTTTTGTGAATTGGCAATAAATAAATGAGGGAGAGGCATAATACATTTTATTGGCAGCAGTAGGGGCGCCGCCGAACGCGCGCCCCTACTGCCTTGAAAAACTGAATTATGACATACCGCCATAGGTCCGCTGTCGATGCAGCGCAACCGTATGGCGGTCGAATAATGTGTGGAAATCGCGCCAAGACGGCCTTAGTCTTCGGCGGCGTCGGGGGCTATTCCGCGGGGCAGGGTGAAGTGGAGCCATATGAAGGCCACAATGCCTGCTATGAGAGAGCCGGCGACGATGCCGAGTTTGGCGTGGTTGAGGAAGTCGGCCTGGGCCGGCACAGCCGGGTTGAACGTGAGTGTGGCTATGAAGAGCGACACCGTGAAGCCGATACCTCCCAGCATGGCTATCGACGACATCATGTGCCAGTTAGAGTGGGCGGGCATGGGCGCGATATGCAGCTTCACCGCAAGCCATGAGAACGAGAGAATGCCAAGGAACTTTCCGACCACCAGAGCGCTCATCACCGCCAGCGATATGCCCTCGAAGAGGCTTGCCGGGTCCATGTCGAGCAGGAAAATGCCGGCGTTGGCGAAAGCGAAAAGCGGCACGATAAAGAAGTTGACAATAGGGTGGAGCGAGTCCTCGAGGTCCTGAAGCGGCGAAATGACCTTGTCGGAAGCGCTTTCGATTTCTTTGAGCCAGTTGAGCTGCTCCTTGTCGAGAATCGATTTCCGTGTCAGGTCTTCCTCGTCGTCCTGCGAGAAGTGCGCTATGGAGCGTCTTATCTTTTTGATGTATTTCTTGGGGGCGAACACAGGCGAGGCAGGCACGCAGAATGCCACCAGCACACCCGCGATAGTGGGGTGTATGCCCGAATTGAGGAACAGGAACCATATGATGCCTCCTATGCCGAGATAGAAAATCTTACTTTTGATTCGCATCACCGAGCCAAGAAGCAGCAGGCCCAGAAGGGCGGCCGCATAGACAAGCAGCATTACCTCGATGTGCGAGGAGTAGAACGCAGCGATGACTATGATGCCGCCGATGTCGTCGACAACCGCAAGGGTAGTGAGGAATATCTTGAGCGACATCGGCACGCGCTTGCCCAGCATTGCCAGCACGCCGAGCGAGAAGGCTATGTCGGTGGCCATCGGTATGGCAGCGCCTCCGGCATAGGCTGTGCCGCGGCTCATAGTATAATATACCAGCACGGGAACGACCATGCCGCCGACAGCTCCGATGATGGGCAGAAGGGCCTGCTTGAACGACGACAGCTCGCCCACAAGCACCTCGCGCTTGATTTCAAGACCTATCGTAAAGAAGAAAATTGCCATCAGGGCGTCGTTGATGAAGGCTAAAAGCGACATCGGATGCCCGTTGTGGCTGAAAAAGTTGAAGTCGCCTAACTGCAGGCGCACTTCCTGCTCCCAGAATGAAAAATAAGTCTGATTGAAGTCTGGTATATTGGCTATTACCAAAGCCAGAACAGTGGCTGCTATAAGCACGTTGCCGCCGGTGGCATGGCGACTTATGGCCTGTCGGGCCGAGAAAAATATGCCAGATGCGAAGACAGAGCGGTTCTCCACCTCCCATTCGGCAGGGGTCTTTCGTTTTGACGGACTTGTTTGCATGTCTTTATGTACCTATTGGATAATTTCATCAATCGGAAATTCTATTTCCGGGCTGCAAAATTACGATATAATTAATTAACAAACGTAAAAAGAAGTAAGTTTAATATACCGTATGGTGAAAAATACCTATATTTGCCGCCGTTATGAAAAACCGATTATTATCATTTCGTATTCTCGTAATCACGATATTAACTCTTGGATTGGCCTCTTGTAACGACGATGTATTCATAGAGCCGCTGAAAGTATCTGCCGAAAGCGGAGAGCTCGGTCCTGACCAAAAAGAACTGTTTATCGATATATCCGGCGGAGACTGGGTTGTGAAAAACATGTGGTTCTACGACGACGAAGGCCAGACATACGCAAATAACAACAACGGCACTTTCGAGATACACACGGCTTTTTCGGAATTGAGTGCATTGGTGAAATCTAAGGGTTTGGAAATAAATCTCATAAAATGCCTGAATAACAATCCGGCCTCTCTCTGTTTTACAGTCACCAACGAATACGATACCCGCGACATAGTCGTGACAGTGTTCCCGACCGGCTCTTACGATATTGAAATACAAGATGTTTCATATGTCCTCGACCAGTGGGGCGGCTTTCCGAACGAGGATTTTACGAGCCAGGTCATAACATACGCCTATCCCCAAGGCCTTGCCGAAGCCACATCTTTTGCCTTCCCGCAGCTCGACGACATGCCTGTGCTATACCGATTCGAGCCATGGAACGAAGACGATATATTCGCCCGCCTGGTGTTCGGCAGCGGAGTGGTAGTGCCTGTTCCGACATACGGGCCTTTCATCGGCGACAAGCTTAATTTCTGGATTATGGCCGACGAGAAGGCCGAGCTCACAATGAGCCGTAAGCACTTCTTCTCGCCTTACATTCCGCCTATGCCGGCTGCCGTAGACCTTCCGGCCGGCCGACCGCTCGATGTGAGCCTGTACTGCTACTATGAAAGTATCGGTCTGCAATGTTCTATAAAAGCCGTAAACCCGGCGACCGGCCTATCTGAAACGGTCAAGGGCCGTTTGCGCATGATGATGCCAATGAAATTTACAAGCGAGGTTCAGTTCCGATGAAAAAGACAGCGTCAATATTAACTGCGGCCATGCTTGCTTTTTCGGCCGCTGCCGCCGACTCGACAGCCGTGTCGCACCGGCTCGAAATATCTGCCCGCGGGGCATACGTCATGCCTTCGAACAAGATTGTGAAAGGCGAAAACCGATATGGGGCCACAACCACCGCCGCATTCGGCGCCGCAGCTGAATATTCATTCTCCTTTTCGCCGAAGTCGCGCTACGGACGCTACTATCCATATGCCTATCAGGGTATAGGCGTGGGTTTTGTCGGTTTCAGCAGCTCTAAGGTAACGGGCAATCCGGTGAATGTATATGTGCTCCAGGGCTCGAGAATAGCGAATCTGTCGGAGCGCCTCACCCTCGACTATGAATGGAATTTCGGCATCTCGGCCGGCTGGAAAAAGAACCGAGGGGCCGAGCCGTACGACTATACCGAAGTCAACGGCTTCGGCTCGCATGTCAACGCCTATATCGACCTCGGATTCAAGCTCAACTATGCGCTATCCGAGCGTGTGAGCCTCACTGCCGGCCTCAATCTGTCGCATTTTTCAAACGGAAACACCGATTATCCCAACCCCGGCGTCAATGTGGTGTGGGGCAAGGTAGGCGTATTGTGGAAACTGGGCGATATTCCGCAGTTGCGCCGCCCCGACTGGAGCGACTACGACAGCCACATGAGCTACGATGTGACCGTCTATGGCGCATGGCGCAAGAATCTCTTCGACTGGAACTACGGCCATGAGGTCCTGGAGCCCGACATACGTGTCATTCCCGGGCATTTCGCTGTCGGAGGCTTCAATTTCAATCCGCTGTGGCACTTTAACCCGATGTTTTCGGCCGGTGCTTCGCTTGATTTCCAATACGACGAAGGCGCCAACCTCAGCCCATATTTTGTTCCGACTACTCTTCCCGACAATCCCAAATTCTATCGGCAGCCTTTCAGCCACCGCGTGATGGCCGGTCTGAGCGTACGCGCCGAGCTCCAGATGCCTGTTTTTTCGGTCAATATCGGCATTGGCCACAGCCTCTGGGCTCCCGGCGGCGAAGACCTCCGCGGCTGGTATCAGATGTTCACCCTCAAGACATTCCTCACCCGCAACCTCTATCTCAGCACCGGCTACCGCCTTGTCCGCTTCCGCAACCCCGGCAACCTCATGCTCGGCCTCGGCTGGCGCTTCAACGCCCGCTGACCCGCCGTTTTCCACATGCTTACCCACATTTTTTTGTGAGGGAGAGCGGCGATTGGGGAAATTTTATTAAATTTGAGGAAATTTTCCCCGTTTGTGATTTGAAGTATTTAGGCGCGCACATAGACAATTTGCCCCGGGTGGGCGAAATACCGCTTATGGCTAAGGCTTTAGGCGCGTCTGCTTTTGCATTCTGCCCCGTAGATCCGAAGCTATGGCGCTATCCGGCTTATCCCGACGGCGAAGCCGCGCGTTTTAGCGCCGAATGCGCCGAATGCGGCTATACTCCCGCTCAGATACTGCCGCATGCGTCCTTGCTGCTCAATCTGTGTTCGCCCGATGCCCGCAAGCTCAAGCTGTCGCGCGACAGTTTCACGGAGCAGATGCGTCGTGTGGCCTCCCTGGGGCTCGACCGCCTGAATTTTCACCCCGGTTCCCATATGCGCGAACTGGAGGAAGAAGCCGCTCTCGACCTTGTGGCGGCTTCGATAAACTATGCGCTCGAGCGCACCGAAGGCGTCACGGCGGTCATCGAGAACATGGCCGGGCAAGGCTCCAATCTGGGCTATACATTTGCCCAGCTGGCTCGTATAATCGACGGTGTGGCCGACAAGAGCCGCGTGGGCGTCTGCATAGACACATGCCATGCTTTCGCTGCCGGCTACGACATGTCGACTCCCGAGGCATACGAGGCTGCCTGGCAGGAGTTTGCCGATACGGTCGGTTTCGGCTATCTCCGCGGCATGCACATCAACGACTCGCTCAAGCCGCTCGCCTCGCGTGTAGACCGCCATGCCTCCATCGGCAAAGGCGAACTCGGCACGCCGTTTTTCGGTCTTCTTATGGCCGACAGGCGCCTCGACGGCATACCGCTCATTCTCGAGACTCCCGACCCCTCGCTGTGGCAGATGGAAATCGGGTGGCTGCGGGCAGCCGCAAACGGAAACGCATGATAATATTTTGATTCAATAATACTTACTTACTAACATTTTTACCTCTTTATTCATGAAAGACCAACGCGATTTGAGCTTCTGGAAGCTATGGAACCTCAGTTTCGGCTTCTTCGGCGTCCAGATAGCATATGCGCTGCAAAGCTCGCAGGTCAGCCGTATTTTCTCGACAATCGGCGCAGACCCCCACGATCTCAGTTACTTCTGGATTCTTCCGCCTCTCATGGGCCTCATCGTGCAGCCTATCGTCGGCTCGGCCAGCGACCGCACATGGAACCGCTTCGGACGCCGTCTGCCTTACCTGCTTGTCGGCGCGGCTGTGGCCATCATCGTAATGTGCTTCCTGCCCAATGCCGGCAGCCTCGGCCTCGCCATTTCGCAGGCCATTATTTTCGGCCTGATAATGCTCATGCTCCTCGACACATCTATCAACATGGCCATGCAGCCCTTCAAAATGCTCGTGGGCGATATGGTCAACGAGCGTCAGAAAGGCCTCGCATACTCCATTCAGTCATTCCTCTGCAACGCCGGCTCGGTCGTGGGCTATGTGGCGCCCTTCGTGCTCGCATGGTTCCTCAGCAACACAGCCCCTGCGGGCGAGGTGCCCCCGACGGTGACATGGGCATTCTATCTCGGCGCCTTCATCTTGCTGCTGTGCGTGGTATATACCTTCGCCAAGGTCCGGGAAATGCCGCCGGCCGAGTATGCCGCTTTCCACGGCATTGAGACCGCCAAAGAAGAGAAGGGCCCCAAAGAAAACATGCTCCGTCTGCTGGTGAAGGCTCCCAAGGTGTTCTGGACGGTCGGTCTGGTGCAGTTCTTCTGCTGGGCCGCATTCCTTTATATGTGGACATATTCTACCGACGCCGTCGCCCTTCAGGCTTTCGACGCGCCTTCGGTGCAGGAGGTTACGGGTGTTACCATCGACGGCAAGCCCTATGACGACAAGTATTTCTTTGCAGGAGACCAGCCTGTGATTGAAAACGGCAAGCTCACCCTCACGCCCGACGGCGCCGCAACCGTCCTCTCGCTCCTCGAGCCCGGCACTGAGCTGACTATGGCGCACATAGCCAAGCTCGACGACAACACCGGCGAATATGTGCTCGAGCAGACATCGGCACTTCCGGCCGTAGGCAGTGTCAACGAAATCGAACTGAACTACAAGACCGTGCTCGACCCCTCGACCAAGGCATACCAGGACGCCGGCGACTGGAACGGCAATCTCCTTGCTATCCAGGCCATAGCCGCTGTGCTCTGGGCCGTTGTCCTTGCCGGCTTCCGCCGCCGCAAGCTTGCCTACTCGCTCAGCCTCCTCATCGGTGCCGCAGGCTTCATTTCGGTCTACTTCATTCACAGCCAGTATATGCTCGGTATCAGCTATGCGCTGATGGGCTGCGCTTGGGCCGCAATGCTCTCCATGCCTTTTACAATCCTCACCAACGCTCTGAGCGGCGGCAATATAGGCACATATCTGGGCCTGTTCAACTGTACCATCACCATACCTCAGATTGTGGCGGCGCTATGCGGCGGCGCAATCCTGCACTGCTTCCCGCCTGCCGCCAACGGCGCCCCGCTGACCGTAGGCATGCTCGTGGTGAGCGGCGTCCTGCTCCTCATCGGCTCGGTCGCCGTATGGAACATCAAAGAAACCTTCGGCTCTCAACATTCAAATAATTAAGAATCGTGAATTATGGATTATGAATTGCATGTTCTGTTGCATTTTCTCTCCATAATTCATAATTCGTCATCCATAATTCATAATTTAAAAGATGGAGTCTCTACGTCAGCTTTATAAGATTGGGCTTGGACCCAGCAGTTCGCACACCATGGGGCCGCGGAAGGCCGCCGAAATATTTGTGGAGCGCACACGCGACCGTGCATTGCGCTATGAGGTTACACTCTATGGCGCTCTTGCCGCCACAGGGCGAGGTCACCTTACCGACCAGGCCATTCTCGAAGTGCTGACTGGCGTGGCTCCGGCTGAAATCATATGGAAGCCCGAGACTGTGCTTCCATTTCACACCAACGGCATGACATTCCATGCTTTCGGCTCGGACGGCTCCGAGTTCGACAGCTGGACGGTCTATTCCGTCGGCGGCGGCGACATCGTAGAGGAAGGGCAGCCCCGCAGCGCCGGCCCCGACATATATCCGCTGACCCGTATCAGCGATATCATGAAATATTGCGAGGAAAACGGAACGAGCTACTGGGAGTATGTCGACGAGTGCGAAGGAGCCGCCATCTGGGATTACCTCGCCGAGGTCTGGGGTGTGATGAAGGCAGCCGTAGAGCGCGGCATCGAGGCCGAGGGGGTGCTGCCCGGCGGTCTTGGCGTGCGGCGCAAGGCGGTGAGCTACTATGTGCATGCCGAGGGCTACAACAAGTCGCTCAAGAGCCGCGGCCTTGTCTACGCCTATGCCCTGGCCGTGTCGGAGGAGAATGCCTCGGGCGGCAAGATTGTGACGGCACCCACCTGCGGCTCGTGCGGTGTTGTGCCGGCGGTCCTTTACCATCTTTATACATCAAAGGGCTTCAGCGAGAAGCGCATACTGCGCGCACTCGCCACAGCCGGACTCTTCGGCAACGTCGTGAAGCAGAATGCCTCCGTGTCGGGCGCCGAAGTCGGTTGCCAGGGCGAGGTCGGAGTGGCGTGCGCCATGGCTGCCGCAGCCGCCTCGCAGCTTTTCGGAGGCACTGTGGCTCAGATTGAATATTCGGCCGAAATGGGTCTCGAGCACCATCTCGGGCTCACCTGCGACCCCGTATGCGGCCTCGTTCAGATACCCTGCATAGAGCGCAATGCCTATGCAGCCGCCCGCGCTCTCGACGCAAACCTCTATGCCGCCTTCTCCGACGGCAAGCATCGCGTGACATTCGACCGCATTGTCGAGGTGATGAAGCAGACCGGCCACGATATTCCTTCGCTCTACAAGGAAACCGCCCTCGGCGGCCTTGCAGTCATTAAATAATTAGGAGTTAGGAGTTAGGAGTTAGGAGTTGCGCTGATGGCAAACTTCTAACTCCTAACTCCTAATTTCTAACTAATCAACGATTCTCCAGCCGAGGAAGCCGGTGCGGACGGTGAGGTCTATGGTTGCCCCGGAACGTATGCGGTTGTAGCGCTCGATGCCGACCGATTGCTCCATACGTGTGCTGTCGGGCAGCTGGACGGATATGTAATAGTCTGTCACCTTGCGCAGACGGCGTCCGCGCCGTCCGCTGCTCTGGGTGCGTTGTTTTGTGTATTTCCGGACCACGATGCCGTCTTCGTGGTGCTCGTTGGTGCCGGGCAGGAAATGATTCATAGCCATTATGCCTGTGAAGGCTATGACGCCGGTGGCGACGATGTGGACAAGATATGTCGCAATGCCGGTTTTAAGGCCTTTGCCTCGGCGTATGATGACGGTAATAGGTATCGTTGCCGCGGCTATGAAGGCTGCCGCGCACGCAGGTATCCACCAGTCAACAATGGTATGCTCAAGCAGTACCAGGCCGAAAACCAGTATCAGCAGAAGTAGAAAAACTGTAAGGCCGAGCAGAAAACTTTTCATAATGCAGATAAGAAAGGGCACGCAATCTGCGCGCCCTTTCTGAATGTATAGGCAGGTTAGTAAACGGTTACTTCGAGATTGTCGAGAGCGCGCTTGGCCTTGTCGCGGGCGCCTTCGAGGGTGTCGTCGGTGCCGAGGATTACGGCCATACGGCGGTGTCCGTGTATTTCGGGCTTGCCGAAGATACGCATCTGGGTGCCGGGTTCGGCCAGAACCTTGTCGAGATTGCCGAATTCAACCGTGTCGGTGTCGCCTTCGACAACCACCGCACGCGAGGCCGACGGGCCATAGAAGCGTACTGCCGGCACCGGGAGGCCGAGCAGGGCGCGGGCGTGGAGAGCGAATTCGCTCAGGTCCTGCGAAATCATGGTTACCATGCCTGTGTCGTGGGGGCGGGGCGATACTTCGCTGAATATCACGTGGTCGCCTTTCACAAACAGCTCTACGCCGAAGATACCGTAGCCGCCGAGGGCGTCGGTGATGGCCTTGGCTATGTTGCGGGCGTTTTCGAGAGCCTTGTCGGTCATGGGCTGGGGCTGCCAGGACTCGCGGTAGTCGCCGTTGACCTGAATGTGGCCGATAGGTTCGCAGAATACGGTGCCCGATATGCTGCGCACTGTAAGCAGGGTGATTTCATAGTCGAAATCGACGAAGCCTTCCACGATTACGCGTCCGGCGCCGGCGCGGCCTCCTTCCTGGGCCTCGCGCCATGCCTCGTCGATTTGCTCGGCGGTGCGGACGGTGCTCTGGCCGTGGCCCGACGAGCTCATGACGGGCTTGACTACCACCGGCAGGCCGATGGCGTCGATGGCTGCGCGGAATTCATCGTAGGTTTCGGCGAAGCGGTAGGGCGAAGTGGGCAGGCCGAGCTCTTCGGCGGCCAGACGGCGGATTCCTTCGCGGTTCATGGTGAGGAATGCGGCTGTGGCGGTCGGGGTGACGTTGTAGCCTTCTTTCTCGAGCTCTACGAGCACGGGGGTTGCGATGGCTTCGACTTCGGGAATGATGTGGTCGGGCTTTTCGAGCTCGATGACACGGCGCAGTTCGACGGGGTCGAGCATGTTGAACACATGGCAACGGTGAGCAACCTGCATGGCGGGAGCGCCGGCATACTTGTCGCAGGCAACTACTTCGACTCCCATGCGCTGGAGCTCGATTGCAACTTCTTTACCTAATTCTCCGCTGCCGAGCAGGAGCGCCTTGCGGCCGCGGGCAGTGGTTACAGATCCTATTTTCGACATATATATAATGATGGTTTAGGGTTTTATCTCAGAATGGTTAGCCGTGCTTATTGGCGGTGATATGCTTGGCTTGATGGGTCATATGGAGAAGAGGGTGCGGGCGTTTGAGGCGGTGAGTGCGGCGATTTCGGCGGTGGTGCGGGCGGTGGCGTCGGCGATAGCGGCTACTATGAGGGGTATGTAGGAGCTTTCGTTGCGCTTGCCGCGGTAGGGCACCGGGGCGAGGTAGGGCGAGTCGGTCTCGGTGAGGATGCGCTCGGGGGGCAGGGCGGGCAGTGTGGCCTTGAGTCCGGAGTTTTTGAAGGTGACTATGCCGTTGATGCCGAAGTAGTAGTCGCCGGCACGCATTATACGCTCGGCGTCGGCTACGGTGCCTCCGAAGCTGTGGAAGACGGCGCGCACGGAGTGGCCCCGGAGCACTTCGAGGGTGCGGTCGAGGCCTTCCCGGCAGTGTATGATTACAGGCAGCGACAGCTCCTCGGCAAGCGAGAGCTGGGCGTCGAAGGCGAGCATCTGTTCGCGTTCGTAGGTCTTATCCCAGTAGAGGTCGATACCCACCTCGCCTACGGCGCAGTAGCCTCCGCGGCGCAGTTCGGCCTCGATAGGGTCGAGGGTGGCGCGCCAGTCGGAGCCCAGTTCGGTGGGGTGCAGCCCCATGGCCATTGCCGTGGCTTGCGGACGCGCCGCATGGAGGGCTTTGATGGGTTCTATCGATGCGAGGTCTACGTTGGGCAGAATCATCATGTCTACGCCTGCGGCAAGAGCGCGGTCGACGGCTTCGCATGAGCCTTCGGGAGAGCCGAATGCGGTGTCGTAGATATGTGTGTGGGTGTCTATCATCAGTGCGCGCGGGTAGATGCGTTTTTGGCGAGTTCGATGAAGAAACGGCGTGCGTCGGCGTCCATTTCAATGCTTTCGATTGCTTCGATTGCTTTCTGCGAGTAGCTTTCGGCCAGGGCGGAGCAGCGTTCGTTGAGGCCGAGGCGGTCGTAGACGGCTCTTACGCGTTCGATGAGTATGTGGTCGGTGGGATTTTCGGCCAGAATGGCGGCGAGCTCGCCCTCGCTTTCGCCGAGAGCGGTGATGAGGAGCCATGTTTTCTTGCGGTTGAGAATGTCGCCGCCGATTTCCTTTCCGAATATGGCGGGGTCGCCGAAGGTGTCGAGCCAGTCGTCGCGCAGCTGGAAGGCTATGCCGAGGGCCAGGCCGTAGTCATATAGTTTCTGGCGCACGTCGGGTGTCGCGTCGGCCATAATGGCGCCTATGGAGCATGCACCGGCAAGTAGCACCGATGTCTTGAGTTTTATCATCTCGAGGTATTCGTCGACGGTCACATTCATGCGTCGTTCGAATTCCATGTCGAGCTGCTGCCCTTCGTAGACGCCCATCGCGGTGCTGTTGAAGCAATCGTTGACGGCGGCCAGGCGGTCGGCGGGGCACTGCGACATGAGCATGGAGGCGTAGGTGAGCATGGCGTCGCCCGAGAGAATGGCGGCATTCTCGTTCCAGCGGCGGTGCACGGTGGGGCGTCCGCGGCGCAGGTCGGCCTTGTCCATCACATCGTCGTGCAGGAGGGTGAAGTTATGGAAAATCTCAATGCCCAGGGCCTGGCTCATTGCTTCGGCGATGTCGCGGCGGCTCAGAGCGGCGAATACCGACAGGAGGAGCACCGGGCGCAGGCGTTTGCCGCCGCTTTCGAGGGTATATCGCACCGGCTCGAAGAGTTTTGGCGCTGTGGCGGGGAATGAGAGGTCTTTTACGGCAGTCTCAACGGCTGCGGAAAAGTATTCGAGGGAATATTCCATATCGTTGTCAGGGGTTTATAGGCTTATAACGGAGGATATAGCGTGGACGCCGGGTTTCGGCGCCTCTATCTGTGTCTTGCGGTTTTTCGAAGTAGAAATCGGGGAGATATTCAGGGCTTACGGAGGTGTGTTGCCGTGCCGGAATTTCTATTATGATGCTGTCGGCGGGGAGGTCGGCACGCGAGATTGACATGTTGCGGTCTGTCGTGTTGACGATATAGCTTCTGCCGAATTCGAAATCGGCGATACCGTATTTTTTGGTCAACTCGCCCGGAGTGAATAGTATAGCTTCTTTTCGAGTGTGCTCTTCGGCGGGGCCGGCGATAATGATTGTGGCCGAAGGAACTATCCACATCAGACCCGCAAGGCATGCTAAAAACAGGAAAACAAAAGCGAACGCACCCGCGCAGCCCCGCAAGGGTTTTGATGCGGTCGATGTGCTCCGCGGCACGGCTTTCATCAGCACATAGACGACAAAGGCCGCTGCCATCGCGCTAATGGCAAGAAAAAGAAGCACATAGAGGGCGTGGGGCAATAGCATAAGAAACGCGGCTTGATTTTCCCTACAAAATTAGTGAAAAACCCCCGAACCTCCAAAGCCGGGGATTGCACAGATTGCGGTTTGCGTGAATTAGGGGGAGGGGAAATGAGAAAAAGAGGTGCTCTCACGAGTACCTCCCTTTCCATTCATCACATTATGCTAAAACTAAAGTGCTATTTCTGTTCTGTGGTGTGTGTATGTCAGTATCTGCTTTCGACTACAGCCCAGTCGACGATATCCCACAGCTGTTTGAGGGCGTCGGCGCGGCGGTTCTGGTAGTCGAGGTAGTATGCGTGTTCCCAGACGTCGAAGGTGAGCAGCGGCGTGAGGCCAGCTGTGATGGGGTTTGCGGCGTTGGGACCCTGGGTTATGAAAAGCTTTCCGTTCTCGTCGCGCGAGAGCCATACCCAGCCGGAGCCGAATAGGCCGACGCCGGCGTCGACGAATGCTTCCTTGAATTTTTCGAATGAGCCGAATTCGCGGTCGATGGCTTTGCGGAGGTCGCCCTGGGGTTCGCGTCGGCCGTCGGGAGAGAAGGAGAAGAAATAGAAGATGTGGTTCCAGGCCTGCGATGCATTGTTGAACAATGGACCCTGGGCGTGGGCGATTATTTCTTCGAGCTCCATGTCTTCGAACTCGGTGCCTTTTATGAGTTTGTTGAGGTTGTCGATATATGCTTTCTCGTGCTTGCCGTAGTGAAATTCGACGGTGCGTCGGCTGATGGCAGGTTCGAGGGCATCGTTATCGTAGGGCAATTGAGGTTGTTCGTAGGTCATAGTAATAGTGTCTGTAGTTTGTTTTGTATCATAATAACGCCCCTGGAGGCGCATGGTTCATGCTTTATTGCTTTTTGACCATTGTTAAGCCGAATTGTTAAACAACTTCTATTGTCGTTTAAGGCAATCAATCGCATGACTGTGGCCGTAACTTTGCAATCGATAATTGGAAAAGACAATTTTATAAACTTAGAACAGTATGGAAAAGAATTTTGTGATTGTAGACAATGGGCATGGAGTGGAAACCAAGGGTAAGCGCAGCCCCGACGGGCGCCATCGCGAATATCTGTGGTGCCGGAAGGCTGCCAGACGTCTGGTGGAGGTGTTGAAAAGCAAGGGGATAGACGCGGCATTGCTGGTGCCGGAGGAGACCGATGTGCCGCTTCGGGAGCGCTGTCGGCGTGCGTCGGTGCTGTCGCAGGGCCGCAGGGCGGTGCTTGTGTCGCTGCACAATAATGCGGCGGGCGACGGCTCGTGCTGGCGTGAGGCCGGGGGCTGGTCGGTGTTTGTCGCGCCCAATGCGTCGCCTGACTCGCGGAGGCTTGCCGCGCTGCTTTTCCGAAGGGCGAGGTCGGCCGACATACTGGGCAACCGTGCAACGCCTCCGTGCGGGTACTGGACGGCGAATCTTGCCGTCTGCCGCGACATGCCGTGCCCGGCGGTGCTGACCGAGAATATGTTTCAGGACAACCGTGCCGACGTTGATTTTCTTGCGTCGGAAGTAGGCTTGTCTACTATTATTAATGTGCATTCAGAAGCTTTAAAGGAATATTTCGGAGTATGAATAAGATTTTTATAGGCGCTGTGGCTTTCGGCGCGGGTTTTCTTGCGGGTATGACGGCATGCGGGCGGACAGAGACTCTGCCCGGCGAGGTGCGGGTGCTGACGAGGGTGGATACGGTGCGTATCACGTCGCCACCGAGGGTAGCGGTGCGGTATGTGAAGGCCGACACGGTGTATCTGCCGTCGGCGGAGGGGGCCGACAGCGTGCGGGCTGTCATGCCGGTGGAGCAGGCGGAGTATGCCGGCGACGGCTACCGGGCATATGTGAGCGGCTACAGGCCGCGGCTCGACAGTCTGGTGACTGTGCGCACGCACACGGTGGAGTGCGCGCCCCGTCCACATCGATTCAGCATAGGCCTTCAGGCCGGTTATGGAATTACGCCCCGTGGATTCCAGCCGTATATCGGTGTTGGTGTGAGTTATAAGATTAATTTGTAATTTTGCGATATGATTGTAGAAGTAGATTCATTGCAGGCCGAAGGTCTGGAGGTGTTCGCGTCGCTGACGGAGGCTCAGCTGCGCAACCGGCTTGAGCCGGGCAAAGGAGTGTTTATTGCCGAGAGTCCGAAGGTGATAAAGGTAGCGCTTGAGGCGGGGTATGAGCCACTTGCCATATTGTGCGAACGACGCCATGTGGAGGGCGACGCGGCCGAGCTTATAGCCATGTGCGGCGACGGTGTGCCGGTGTATGTCGGCGAGCGCGAGCTGCTGGCGGGGCTTACGGGCTATGTGCTGACCCGCGGTGTGCTGTGCGCCATGCGTCGTCCGGCCGTGCGGACGGTGGCGAGTGTGGTGGAAGGCGCAAGCCGAGTGGCCGTAATCGACGGAGTGGTGGATACTACGAATATCGGGGCTATTTTCCGGTCGGCGGCCGCCCTGGGGGTTGATGCGGTGGTGCTGACGCCGACATCGTGCGACCCTCTGAATCGACGGGCGGTGCGCGTGTCGATGGGTTCGGTTTTCCTTGTGCCGTGGGCCTTCCTGCCGGCGGGAGAGACGGCCTCGAGCCTGAGGCAGTATGGTTTCAAGACCGTGGCTATGGCTCTGCGCAATGACTCGGTGAGCCTCGATGACCCGCTTCTCGCAGCGGAGCCGCGCCTGGCGATTGTGCTCGGAACGGAAGGCGACGGTCTTGCCGACGATGTGATAGCCGGCGCCGATTACACGGTGAAGATTCCGATGTCTCACGGTGTCGACTCGCTCAACGTAGCGGCTGCCTCGGCGGTAGCGTTCTGGGAGTTGGCTAAACGCCGTAGCCGACTGTCATAGCGACCTGGAAGCGGTAGCTGTCGGGGAGTGCGAGGAGTTTTTTGACGGCGGGAACATCGACCATCATGCGTTCGACCACATTGATGTCTTCGGAGCTGCAATAGAGGTATATGTTTTCGGCAACGGCGCCGGCATCGAGGGCTGAGGCCCATGCTTCGTGTCCGGCGAGGGCATTGTCTATCTCGGGGTTGCCTGTGCGGAAGGCTTCGAAGTCGCTGAATATGACGAGGCTGATGGGTGCTTCGGGCACGAAATGCTGAACTCCGGCAATGTCGCGGTGGTCGCCCGGGGCAATGGCTTCGAGGACGGATTCGACAGGATTGTAGAGGTAGACGCCGTCGGGCATGAAAGCATATATGCGGAGAGGGTAGAGGCCCATCGCTGCCGGGACCGTGCGGTGTCCGTCGGGTCGGTTTATGCCGTATGCGGCCCACATCAGCTGCGACAGGTGTTTTGTTGAAAGCGGTTTGGGAATGAATATGCGGCTTGTATGGCGGCGTTATATTGCGTCGAGGAGTGTTCCGGGCGCTGGTTTGTGCTGCTGCACGGGTGTGAGGGAGATGTTTTGCATATTTGAGCTGTGAGATGAGCTAAACTTGTTCGAGATATGTGTTTTTTAACGTCTGTTAGCTCTTTGTTGTTCGATTTAAGCAAAAAAAGAAATTGCCGAGGTTTAAAAAGGCCGTAAAACAAAAAATTATGTGTAATTTTGCAGTTCGAAAACCGTAAGGGAGTTTTTTCCGTTAGTCTCATCGACCGGAAAGACATGAAAAATTGAAGAATCAAACTTAAAAAAGAAATACATAATGGACGTAACACTCGAAAAGACCGGCGAACTTGAAGGTCGCCTGGTTGTGAAAATCGAAGAAGCAGATTATGCCGCCCGCGTGAAGAAAGAACTCAAGGAAATCGGCCAGAACCGTCAGATTCCCGGCTTCCGCAAGGGTCATGTAGATATGGCGCAGCTCCAGAAGCGTTTCGGCAAGCAGGTGAAGGCCGGCGTGCTCAACGACGTTGCTTCTGACGCCGCTCTCAAATATATAGAGGACAACAAAATCGCTATCCTCGGTCAGCCTATCCCCGCAGAGGAAAATGAAATGAACCTCGACGAGAAGGATTTCACTTTCGTATATGAAATCGGTATGATGCCCGAGCTGAACATGGTTTTCGACCAGAATGTTGAGCTTGACTACTACAACATCGCCGTAAGCGACGAGATGGTTGCCGAGCAGGACAAGAATATCCGCATGCAGGCCGGCGACCGCGTGACCACCGACACTTACGGTGACCGCGCTCTCGTGAAGGGTACTATCATGCAGCTTGCCGAAGACGGCCAGGTGAGGGCCGACGGCATTCAGGTGACCGACGGTATCGTAGCTCCCTTCCTCTTCAAGAGCAAGGAAGAGGCTGCCAAGTTCGAAGGCACCAAGGCCGGCGACAAGGTTGTGTTCGACGCTTTCGCTACCTGCGATGGCAACGAGGCCGAAATCGCATCGATGCTTCACATCGACCGCGACCGTGTGGAAGAAGCCCGCGGCAATTTCGAAATGACTATCACCGAATATGTTGTGAACAAGCCTGCCGAGCTCGGTCAGGAGTTCTATGACAAGGTATTCGGCGCCGACGCTGTTCACAACGAAGAGGAATACTTCGCCCGCGTTCGCGATATGATTGCCCAGAGCCTGCAGCCCAACAGCCGCAGTCTGTTCGTTCGCATGACCGAGGATTACCTCATGGAGACCTACGGTGCAAACATGCAGCTTCCCGAAGGCTTCCTGCGTAAGTTCATGGTTCGCGTGAATCCCGAAATCAAGGCTGAGAGCGTTGACGAAGAGCTCAAGATGGCTATCCCCGGCATGAAGTGGGAAATCATCGAGGGTCAGGCTGGCCGCGTGATGGGCGTTAAAGTTGAAGAGGACGATGTGAAGGCTATTGCCCGCTCTATCGCCATGGAGCAGCTCATTCAGTACGGCATGGGCCAGATGGCTGAGCAGATGGCCGACTACTATGCTGAAAACCTTCTCAAAGATAAGGATCAGCGCCGTCGCCTCGTAGACCAGGCTTACACCTCGAAGCTGATGAACGCTATCCACAATGCTGTGAAGCTGAACGAGAAGACTGTTTCGCTCGACGAATTCCGCGCTCTCGTAGACACGCTCAACAATGCGAGCGGTGCCGCTGTAGCAGCTGAGGAATAATAATATAGCTTAAGCTTATAAAAAAAAGCCGCAGTTTCTGCGGCTTTTTTTGTGGGCTGACGGGCTGTTGGGCTAACAAGCTGACGGGCTGTTGGGCTGACGGGCTTTTTTTTGGGGGGGGCTGAAGCCCTGAGCGCTTACAAAGGGGAGACGGGCGGTTGGTTTTTTGGGGGGCTTACAAAGGGGGGAGGTGGAGGGCCTGGCGGAAGCGGGCGACGACGGAGGGGAGGCCGGTGTATTTGCCGGGGTCTTCGCTGAGTTTGCAGGTGTCGTTGTAGAATGTCCAGGATTCGGTGATTTTGACGGCGGTGAGTTTTATGACTATGTTGCGGGGTTTTATGCCGGGGAAGTCGTTGGTGAAGTGTGTGCCGATGCCGTATGACGGCTGGCAGCGTGTTGCGGCGTATTGCTGCAGTGCGATTGCGCTGTCGGTGTCGAGGGCGTTGCTGAATACGACCTGTTTTGTGCGCGGGTCGATGCCGAGTGCGGTGTATTTTGCGCAGATTTTGTCGAGTTGGCCGATGTTGTCGCCGCTGTCTACGCGGAGTCCTTTGAACATGTTGGCGAAGTCTTCGGAGAAGTTGAGGCTGAATATCTGCCAGCCGTAGGTGTCGTAGAGGAAGGTGCCGAGTGCTCCGCGGTATGTTTTGGACCATGCTTTCATGGCTATGTGGTTCGCCATCTGGGGACCATACATGCCTGCGATGGCGCAGACAAATTCGTGGGCCATGGTGCCTATGGGCACGAGGTCGTATTTCATGGCGAAGTAGACGTTTGATGTGCCGGTGAATCGTCCGGGCAGTTCGGGGTGGGTGGCGGCGTATTCGGACATTGCTTTTACGACTGTGTCCTGGGCGCGGAATGAGGCGCGGCGGCGTGTGCCGAAGTCGCTGAATGTGCAGCCTGCTTCGAGGAGACGTCTGGCTTTGTCGGCCGATTTTTTGGCATATGCGGCGTAGTCGATGTCGGCGAGCTGCCCGGTCATTTCGTAGTATAGCTCTGAGACGATGGCGAGTAGCTTGACTTCGAGGAATATGGTTTCGCACCATGCGCCTTCGATGTCTATGGCGAGGTGTCCGTCGGCGTCTTGTGTGGCGGTGACCCATTCTTTGCGGTAGCGGAATCCGCGGAGGTAGTTGTAGAACCAGTAGGGGAGGTAGGGGCAGCGGCGCTGCATGAATGCTATTTCGTCTTCGGTGATGCGGACGTTTTCGAGCATTTCGACCTGGGCGTTGAGTTCGTCGGCAAAGCCGGGCGGGTAGACGCTGTCGTTGCGGTCGGTGAAGCGGTATTTGACGCGTGCGCGGGGGTAGTTTGCGACTACGGCGCAGCACATGGTGAATTTATAGAGGTCGTCGTCGGTGAAGTGTGTTATTATCTGGCGCATAAGGCTTAATTTATGGTTGGAGAGAATGGCTCGAGGAGGCGCCATTTTATTTGAGGATAGAGTTTCTGGCCGTCGCGGAGGGTGCGGGCGACGCAGATGTCGCCGGCGAGTCCGCAGATGTCGATTTTTACGATGTCGAGTTGTCGGATGAGGGTGTCGATGGTCTGTGCGGACAGTGTGTTTGCGAAGATGGAGTATTCCTCGCGGGCGGGGTCGGTGCCTTTGGTGAGGAATACGGTCTGCCCTGAGGTGGCTTCGATGGCATTGAGAATCGGCTGCCATATGGCGGCGCCCGGGGTGCCTGCTACGCAGTGAGCGGGCCACATGCCGCCGTTTTCTTTAAATGATATGTGGTCGGCGGGGTGGGCGTCGGCGGTGAGGACGCGGAGGGTGTACTGTCCGTCGGTCTGGCGTATGTATGTTGCGAGGGCGTCCATGGCGCCGGCTGCGCCGGGCACGGGGAGGGTGCCGTCGATGAAGTCGTGCTGGGCATCTACAATCAGGAGCATTTTCCGGAAGCGGTCCATTACGGCGTTGACTTCGGCGCAGACCCGGCGGTATGCTTCGGGGTCGATGGTGGCGTGAATGAGTTCTTTGGCGAAGTCTACGCTGCTGCGGGCCGGGGCTGTGCGCAGGAACAGGGGGTCGAGACCATGGGGGCCGAGGCGCGGGCGGTCGAGGGCGTCGGCGTCTTTGAAGATGGCATAGAGTGTTTCTACCCGCGGGGCTTCGTTGCCGAATTCCTTTCTGATGGCTTCGATTCCGAGGCTGTCGTCGAGGTCGTGGAAGCGAATCAGGAGGACTGTCTCGGGGTGGAATACGACTTCGGGGTGCTCGCGGCAGTATTCTTTGTAGTAGACGGCGGCGCGTGCTCCGTGGCCTTTGTCGTAGCCTTCGTCGAGGCGGCGGGTGTCGTGGAAGACGGCTGCCTGCGCGAGGATTTCGAGGGCATCGGGGTCGTGGCCGAATATGTCGTGGCCTATTGCGAGTGCGTGGAGGAGCACGCGGCGGCAGTGGCCGGCGGCGTGTATGAGGCTGTCGGGACGGTTGAAGCGTACTTTGCCATCAAAGAAAGCGCTCCAGTATCTGTAGAGGCGCCGGACTTCGGGTGCGAAGGCGGCGAGGTGGGCTGTAGTATTCATATTTATCACAAATATACAACATTTCAGAGTCGGTAACATGTTCGGAGGGTGGTGAAAAAAAGCGATGGCATTATTTTTTGTTTTATGTCGGAAAAATGCTAATTTTGTAAGGTGAAGAAGATTAAAATCATATTGATAAGTGTAGCTGTGCTGCTCGTGGTAGCGGGTGGCGCGCTGTTTCTGGCTTGGCGCTATGCCACATCGTCTTTTGGCGGTGATGAGCCGGTTAGAGTGAATATTCCTGCCGGAACAGATGCGGCAGGCGTGCGTGCTATTCTTGAGGAGGGGCTCGGGTCGTCATTCGGCGGCAAGGTCGCGACGCTGTGGGAACGCCAGGGCGGCAGTCCGGCTGTGGCTCACGGGTCGTATCTTGTAGAGCCTGGCTCAGAGGCCATACGGGTGTCGCGGGCTATTATGGCCGGCCGTCAGACGCCTGTCCGGCTGACGTATAATAATATAAGGACTTTCGGTCAGCTTGCGGCGCGTGTAGGCGATGTGCTCGAGCTTGATTCGGCTTCTTTTTCGGCGGCGTGCGATACGCTGCTTCCTTCGGCCGGTTTTTCGGGCAAGGAGCAGTATGCGGCGGCTTTTTTGCCTGATACGTATGAGTTTTACTGGACTGTGGAGCCGGGTGTGGTGGTTGCCAAGCTTCTGGACCACAGCGGCAAGTTCTGGAACGCTGAGCGACGCAAGAAGGCTGAAGAGCTTGGTCTGAGTCCTGTCGATGTGGCTACAGTGGCATCGATAGTGGAGGAGGAGACCAATAAGGCTGACGAGCGTCCGAAGGTGGCTCGCCTTTATCTGAACCGTATTGCGAAGGGTATGCAGCTGCAGGCTGACCCGACGGTGAAGTTTGCTGTCGGTGATTTTTCGCTGCGTCGTCTGACGGGTAAGCATCTTGCGATAGAATCTCCGTATAATACTTATAAGGTCAAAGGATTGCCTCCTGGGCCGATACGTGTGGTCGAAGCGTCGACTATCGATGCTGTTCTGAATGCGCCGGAACATAAGTATCTGTATATGTGTGCGAAGAGTGATTTCTCGGGTTATCACGATTTTGCGGAGACTTATGACCGTCATAGAATCAATTCGGCCCGGTACCATATGGCGCTGAACCGGAAGGGGATTCGGTAGGCTGATGGGCTGACGGGCTGACGGGCTTTTTTGGGGAGCTGAAGCTCTGAGCGCTTACAAACGTTGGCGGGCGGTTGGGCTTATAAATTTATTTTTATGATGAAACGGATTTTTACTGTGATGTTTTCGACGGCTTTTCTGCTGAGTGCCTATGGGGCGCCGGTGGACGAGGCTCGTCGTCTTTATAGAGAGGGCAGCTATGAGGAGGCTCTCGAGCATGCCAGGGCGGTTGTGAAACGCAGTCCGCGCGATGGTAACGGTAATTTTTTTCTGGGTGCTTCGTTGTATCGGCTCGGCCGTTTTGACGAGGCTCTCGCTCCGCTTAAGCAGGCCGAGAGCCGCAGTGTGGCCGAGGCTTCACAGCTTCTTGCGGAGTATGCGATGGACCGTTATATGGTTGATGAGGCTGAAAGTCACCTAGAGAAGTGGGAGTCGATTCTCACAAAGGCGAAGAAGGATACTCCTGCCGAGCATGCGGCTATGAGTTCGCGCCTGGTGATGCTGCGCAATATGCTTGGTCGCGTGGAGAAGATTGAGATAGTGGATTCTCTTGCGGTTGATTCGGTGCGCTTTTTCGAGGCTTACCGATTGTCGCCGCAGGCTGGCCGCATTCTGCCGGGCGAGGCTCTGAGCAGTATCGGGGCTACGGCGGGTGCCGAGCTTTCGACGGGTTATATGCCTGAGAACAACAGCGAGATATTGTGGTCTGCCTCGGACGATTCGGGCGTTTTCGAGCTTTATGGCGCGGGGATTCTCGACGACGGTACTCTTGACCGTCCGGCGGCTCTTGCTGGCGGTCTTGGCGAGGGTGGAAGCGCTATGTATCCTTTCCTTATGCCTGACGGTATGACGCTTTATTTTGCCAATGACGGCGAGAATTCGCTTGGCGGTCTGGATATTTTTATGACTCGCCGTACTGATGATGGTTATTTTATGCCTCAGAATATGGGCATGCCTTATAATAGTCCTGATAATGATTTTATGCTTGCCATTGACGAGGCTACGGGTCTTGGCTGGTGGGCTACGGACCGAAATCATATTCCGGGTAAGGTGACGGTGTATGTGTTCATGCCGTCGCAGATGCGTGTGAATGCCGACCCTGATGATCCGAATCTTGCAGCCATGGCTCGTCTGAGCGATATTTCGCTGATGCAGAATGCTGAGACGGATTATGATGCTTTGCTCGCGTCGCGTCTGCCTGAGGTGAAGGCGGGCGACAGTCATGGAAGTGCTTCGCCCCGTTTTGCCCTCGATATGGGTAACGGAAAGGTATATACTTCGCTGTCGGATTTCCGCAAAGAGGCCGCGAGGAGCGCGATGCTTGAGTATCTTGGAGTTGAGGTGCTGCTGAGGCGCCATCTTGCCGCCGAGGAGGATTTGCGCGAGCGGTATCGCAGTGGTGATACTGATGTGGCTTCCGAGATTCTCGAGAGTGAGCGGAAGACGGCCGAGATGCGTAAGCGTGTAGCGGCTCTGAGGAATTCGGCTGTAAGGCTTGAGATTTAGGCTGATGGGCTGATGGGCTGATGGGCTGACGGGCTTTTGGGGCTGAAGCCCTGAGCGCTTACAAATGTTGGCGGGTTTTGATTTTTTAATTTTCTCTTTATATGCATTTGACTATTATTCTGATTATTGTGCTGGCAATAGTGTTTCTGGTAGTTTTCTTCTACTATTGCCCTTTCTTCCTGTGGATTTCGGCACGGGTGAGCGGTGTGCGTATTTCGCTTATCCAGCTTGTGCTGATGCGGATACGTCAGGTTCCGGCGAGTGTGATTGTGCGAGCTCTTATCGAGGCGCATAAGGCCGGTCTGAAAGATGTGAACCGCGACGATCTTGAGGCCCACTATCTTGCGGGCGGTAATGTGGAGCGTGTGGTGCATGCTCTTGTGTCGGCTTCGAAGGCCAATATCGATCTTGGCTTCAAGATGGCTACGGCCATAGACCTTGCGGGCCGCGATGTGTTCCAGGCTGTGCAGATGAGCGTGAATCCGAAGGTGATTGATACGCCTCCTGTGACGGCTGTTGCCAAGGACGGTATCCAGCTTATCGCCAAGGCGCGTGTGACTGTGCGCGCGAATATCCGCCAGCTTGTCGGCGGCGCGGGCGAGGACACGGTGCTTGCTCGTGTAGGCGAGGGTATTGTGTCGTCGATCGGTTCGTCGGAGAGCCATAAGCAGGTGCTTGAGAATCCTGATTCGATTTCGAAGCTTGTGCTGCGGAAGGGTCTTGACTCGGGCACGGCGTTTGAGATTCTGTCGATTGATATCGCCGATATCGACATAGGCCGTAATATCGGTGCTGCGCTTCAGATTGACCAGGCGCAGGCCGACAAGAATATCGCCCAGGCGAAGGCCGAGGAGCGCCGCGCGATGGCTATTGCCCGCGAGCAGGAAATGAAGGCGCTTGCGCAGGAGGCGCGCGCCAAGGTAATAGAGGCCGAATGTGAGCTTCCGAAGGCTATGGCCCAGGCTTTCCTGAACGGAAATCTCGGTATCATGGATTATTATAAGATGAAAAATATAGAGGCTGATACCTCTATGCGCGAAAGCCTCGGCCAGAGCCAGGGCAGCATACCTGAGATAAAGGAATGATTTCGTTTGTAGTCTCTCTCCTTGTGCTCGTAGGCGGTTATTTTGTCTATGGAGCGATAACGGAAAAGGTGTTCGGCGTCGAGCCTCAGCGGCCGACGCCGGCCTTGTCGCATGCCGACGGTGTCGACTATACTCCGCTGCCGACATGGAAGGTTTTTCTGATACAGTTTCTGAACATAGCGGGTCTTGGGCCGATTTTCGGCGCTATCATGGGTGTCATGTTCGGACCGGCGGCTTTCATATGGATTGTGGCGGGCACTATTTTCGGTGGCGCCGTCCATGATTTCATATCGGCGATGATGTCGGTGCGAGCCGGCGGCATGTCGCTGCCGGAGCTTGTCGGCCGGGAACTCGGGCCGGCGGCGAAGCAGATAATGCGTGTGGTGTCGGTTTTCCTGCTGGTGCTTGTTGGCGCTGTTTTTGTGCTGACGCCTGCGGGTCTGCTCGACGGCATGACTCCCGACTGGGCCAACCGCTGGTTCTGGATAGCGGTGATATTCGTGTATTACATGACGGCGACGCTTCTGCCTATCGACAAGCTTATCGGTCGTTTTTATCCGGTTTTCGGTTTTGCGCTCCTGTTTATGGCCTGCGGTCTTCTGGGAGTGCTGCTTTTCGGCGGGTATGATATTCCGACGGGCTTTTCGGACGGTCTTCAGACGCGATTTGCCGATGCTGAAACCCACCCGGTGTTTCCGATGATGTTCGTGAGCATAGCCTGCGGTGCTATTTCGGGCTTTCATGCCACCCAGTCGCCTATGATGGCGCGGTGTATCAAGAACGAGCGCCTTGCCCGGCCGGTATTTTACGGCGCCATGGTTGCCGAAGGTATCGTAGCGTTGATATGGGCTGCGGCCGCAATCGCTTTTACGGGCGGTTACGGGTCGCTGAGCGACTATCTTGGCGGACACTCGGCGGGCGACCTCGTGCACGACATATCTGTAGGGTGGCTCGGCACGTTCGGCGGTTTTCTTGCCATACTCGGTGTCGTTGCCGCGCCTATCACGACGGGAGACACGGCCTTGCGGTCGGCGCGTCTGATTGTGGCCGACTTCCTCGGCGTGAGCCAGAAGCCAATATTGAAGCGTGTGCTTGTGTCGCTTCCATTGTTTGTGGCTTCGTTCGGGCTTATGCTGATAGATTTCAATGTGCTGTGGCGCTATTTCGCATGGACCAACCAGACCCTTGCAGCTATAACGCTGTGGGCATGTGCGGTTTATCTTGCTCGTCACGGCAAGGCGTATGTGATATGTCTGATACCGGCTGTTTTCATGACGGTCGTTGTGGTGACATATATTCTGTTCGCCCCGTCGCCCGAGGGCTTCGGGCTGTCGCTGCCTGTTGCCGCGACTGTCGCGATGACTTTCGCCGCCGTCGGGCTTGCGCTATTTGCCCGCTATAAGCGTGGATTAATACGGTCATTGGCCCGCTGATGACATTTTGATGAATTTTTTGCGATATGCTTGATTTTCAAGGACTGATAAAAGACAATACTCTCTATACATTTCACAGCCACACCGAATTCTGCGACGGACGCGCGCCAATGCGCACTATGGCCGCCGCCGCTGTGGCCGCCGGCTTCGGCCATTATGGATTTTCACCGCACTCGCCTATCCCTTTGGAATCGCCATGCAACATGAGCTTCGAGGCTGTAGACGATTATTTTGCTGAATACAAGGCCATATCTTCGGACCCGGCGCTTGCTTCCTGCCGTTTTTACGCGGGTATGGAGGTGGATTACCTCGGGGCCGACTGGGGGCCGTCGAATGCTTATTTCCATAATCTTCCACTCGACTATATAATAGGGTCGGTGCATTTCATACCGACGCAGGAGGGGGAGATGGTTGACATCGACGGTCATTTCGACAATTTCAAGCGGCGTATGGAGAAGTATTTCAGAAATGATATAGAGTATGTCGTAGATGCTTTCTACGGTCAGTCGGAAGCAATGATAGCGGCCGGCGGATTCGATATTCTGGGCCATTTCGACAAGGTAGGGCAGAATGCGTCGTACTATAAGCCCGGAATAGAGCAGAGCTCTTTTTATCAGTCATATATAGACCGCATGGTAGAGCTTATATCGGCCCGGAAGCTGACGATAGAGCTGAATACGAAGGCGCGTGCCGAGCATGGGCGTTTTTTTCCGTCGGAGGGTGCGCTGGCAAGGCTTCTGGAGGCCGGTGTGACTGTGCTTGTGAACAGCGACGCCCACAGGCCTGAATGTATCAACGCCTCGCGCGACGAGGCGCTTCGTCTTGTAGAAAATCTGACACGATGATGAGCGGGGCGCGTACACTCGAACTGCTTGCTCCGGCGCGCGATGCCGCCACGGGGCGAATTGCCGTGCTTGCGGGAGCCGACGCGGTGTATATAGGTGCTCCGGCCTTCGGGGCAAGGGCTGCGGCGACCAACAGTATCGCCGATATCGCGGCGCTTGCGGCATTCGCCCATGTCTATCGGGCGAAGGTGTATGTGACTATGAACACCATTCTCTATGAGGACGAGCTTGAGCGTGCCCGGGAGATGGTTTGGGAGCTATACAGGGCCGGAGTCGATGCCCTGATAGTGCAGGATATGGCGTATCTGGAGATGAATCTGCCTCCGATAGCGCTCCATGCGAGCACCCAGTGCGATGTGCGCACGGCGGAGAAGGCGGCATGGCTTGCGCGGGCGGGTTTCTCGCAGATTGTGCTTCCGCGAGAGTTTACACCGGCCGAAATCAAGGCTGCCCGCGAGGCCGCCGGGGTGCCGGTAGAGGTGTTTGTGCACGGAGCGCTGTGCGTGAGCTACAGCGGCGACTGCCAGGCCGGGTTCGCAGCCATGAAGCGGAGCGCCAACCGCGGGGAGTGCCCCCAGATGTGCCGTCTGCCATATGAAATCGTCGACGGCGAAGGAAAGACGGTGGCTCCTGCCAGGCATTATCTTTCGCTCCGCGATATGAACCAGAGCGCCAATCTGGAGGTGCTTGTGGAGGCCGGCGCGTCGTCGTTCAAAATCGAGGGGCGGCTTAAGGACGCCCGCTATGTCGCCAATGTAACGGCGGCTTATTCCCGGCGGCTCGATGAGATTGTGGCTGCTTCGGGAGGCGCCTATGTGCGCGGGTCGGCCGGAAGAAGCGTGTGCGCCTTCACTCCGGCGCTGGACCGCACTTTTAACCGCGGATATACATCGTATTTTGTAGGTAAGCCGGCCAGAATGGCTTCTATCGATACTCCGAAGTGGGCCGGTCGGCCGGTAGCGAAGGTGACCGGGGCTTATAACGCGGCGAGAAAATGTTTTACGGTCAAGGCCAACGAGGCGTTCAACAATGGCGACGGGCTCGGTTTTTTTGACAGGAAAGGGCGCTATGTCGGTTTCCGGCTTAACCGCGCCGACGGTTTCCGGCTCTATCCGGCGAGTGTGCCTGAGGGTCTTGAAGCCGGCATGACGATATACAGGAACTCGGACAAGGCTTTCTTCGATATTCTCGACGCACCCGATGCGGGCTGCCGCCGGACGATACGCGTGGATTTCGGTCTTCGTGCCATCGGACGGGACCGTTTTGTGATTTCAGCCTCGGATGAGCGCGGCTGCAGGGTGGATTTGCCTGTTGACTGCGAGCTTGAGGAGGCGCGGAGCGCCCAGGACAGCCGTCGGCGCGATGTGCTCGGGAAGCTTGGCGGCACGGTGTATGAGCTTGGCGAGATAGATGACTCGCTGGGCAATCTTTTTGTGCCGGTGTCGGTGCTCGCCGAGGCCAGACGCAAGGTGATTGCGTTGCTCGATACTAATGCCGCCGATACATATGCTTTTGACCGAAGACGGCAGGGGATGCTTGGCGGCGACGTTTTTGAAGGCGAAAAACCGCTTGATTATCACTGGAATGTTGCCAACAGCCTTGCCGAACGTTTCTATCGGTCGCACGGGGCGCGTATCGGCTCGCACGCCATTGAGGTGGAGAGTCCGCGTGCCGACGAGGTGACTGTGATGAGCACGCGCTACTGCATACGCCGCGAACTCGGGGCCTGCCTGAAGCGCAAGGACGAGGCCGGCAAGCTGCCGACGCAGTGCTATCTGCGCAACGAGTCGGGAATTTACCGCCTTGATTTCGACTGCGGGCGGTGCGGAATGAAAGTTGTAAAAGTCAATAGCCGGAAATGAAGAAGCTTCTGTATGTCGTCGGTGTGGCGCTGATAATGTGTGCCTGCCGAGGAGGGGGCGGCGATGTGTCGCCTCTGCTGGCTATAATACTGTCGGATACGGTGCGGAATCCTTATGACACACATCTGGACAGCGCTCCCGACGACGGGTGCGTGAGGTTGCGGTCGAACGTGCGTGTGCCGCTATCGCGCCTTTTCAACGACAGCAATCATGTGCATCTGCTCCAGGCGCGGGCCGGTGGTATCCGTCCGATAGAGGATTCGGAAATGGCGTGGACGGAGGGCCGCGGGCTTGTCGAGATAAAATCGAATCCGTACTATTATCTCGATGAGCTGAGCCATTCGTATCCGTATCTGAAACCTCATGCGGCCGATCTGCTGGCTGAGATATGCCGCCGTTTTCAGGACACGCTCGCAGCGCGGGGCGGGGGAGCATACCGTCCGAAGGTGACGAGTCTTCTGCGTACGCCGCTTTCTGTCGGCCGGCTTCGCAGGGTCAACCGCAATGCCACGGGCGAGAGCGCACATCAGTATGCCACGACTTTCGATATAAGCTACAGCAAATTTATATGCGACGACGCTTCGGCGCCGCACCGCACATTCGAGGACCTGAAGAATCTGCTTGCCGAAATCGTAGCCGACATGCGCGACGAGGGCCGGTGCCATGTGAAGCACGAGCGGAATCAGGCATGTTTCCATATAACGGCCACAGCGCCGTCTGACAGCCTTTACAATTATGATTAAGAATATTTTGGCAAAGACGCTATGGGTGCTTGCAGGAGTGGCTTTCGCGCTGGTTCTGCTTGTAGCCGCTACTGCAATATGCGCGGTCAGACTGCTTAAAAGCGAACAGCTGACGCCGATAGTGTGCAGTCTTGCGGAGGATAATCTCGATGCCTCGGTTGATATAGGTGCAATCCATCTGTCGTTTAATCCGGGTTATCCGATTCTGCGGCTCGATGTGCATTCGGTAGAGGTGGTGTCGCACAGTCTCGACGGGCTGCCCGACAGCGTGCGGCGCGGACTTCCGGCATATGCCGACACGCTGCTGCGTGTGGGGCGGCTGAGCGGAGCTATTGATGTAGGCAAGTTGCTGATTGGTAATGAGATAAGTCTTCACGGGCTCGAGATAGAGCGGCCGGAGGTGAATATAGTGATTACGCCGACGGCGGCGAATTTCGATATCTATCGTTCGGAGCCGGATACGGTCGCGAAGGAGACAAAGACGGCTCTTCCGGCGATTTCGATAGACCGTTTCGCCTTTATAGAGCCTCGCGACATACGTTTTTTCAATGCCATAGATTCGACTGAGGCTACTGTTGTGCTTCTGTCGACGGCGAGCGTAGACGGAACGTCTTCGCCTGACTATGCCCTGAAAATCGACGGCGAACTGCACGGGCCTGTGGCGCAGAGTCTGCTCGACATCGAGGGTTTCGGCTTCGGAGTGGACGGCAAGGTGCGTTGGGAGCCATCGCGGCCCGAACTGCTTGCCGTCGAGGAGATGAGGCTCAGAGGTGCGTTTCTGGAGGCTGTAGTGGATGCCGCGGTGTCTTTTAGTGATAAAATGACAGTGGAGAGCGGACGCATCGAGGTCGAATCGCTTGATGTGAGCGAGGCGCTGACGGCCCTTGGCAGCGAGACGCTGAAGAAATACAGGCTGACTGCGCCTACATTCTCGACCGACGCCCGTCTCGGGCTTGAGGCGCGGCTTCTGAGGCCGTTCTGCTTCGAGACAGATACATTGCCGTATGCCGAGGTGAAGGCTACTGTCGGCGAATGCCGGCTGAGCTATGGCGCAGCCCGCTTTCATGACCTTGCGCTGGAGGCCCGGATGAGTCTGGCCGGAACGAATCTCGATTCGGCCGAGGTGGTATTGGAGAAATTTACTGTGGCCGGTCCGGCGACGTCGCTGAAAATAGCGGGCAGGGCGTGGCGGCTGTTCTCAGACCCGACTTTCGAGGTGGGTGTAGAGGGCAGATGCGATATACGCAATCTTCCTCCTCAGCTTGCCGATGTGGCCCAGGGATATCTGGGAGGCGAGATTCTTGCCGACCTGAATTTCAACGGGGCGATGTCGATGTTCTCGCCGGGCCGCTTCCATGAACTGAGCGCCGAAGGGTCGCTCAAGGGCCGCAATCTCTACTATCTTTCGAATGATACGAGTAAGATGGCCGATGTGCCGGCACTGGCTGTGTTTTTCGACAGCCGCAAGACGGTTACGACTCCCGACGGCAAGCGCAAGACGCTTCTTTCAGCTAAAATAGAGGCCGACACGGCTTCGCTGCTGCTTGATGGCGTGAGCCTCAGGGCCGGCGGCTTTGCGCTTGGGGCTGCGGCGCTCAATACGTCGTTTTATGCCGACACGACGATGGTCCTTCCTGTCGGTGGCGGTATCAAACTGAGGAATTTCTCGGTTCGGTCTATTACAGACAGCGCCGGCATGAGTCTGCGTAGACTTGAAGGGCGTGTGATGCTGAACCGTTATAAAGACGACAAGCATTTGCCTCGGATATCGCTCGTCGGTACTGCGGGGCGTCTTGCCGCCGGAAGCAAGACGACGGTCTTCCTGCTGTCGGACGCTCATATCGATGCCTCGACACATAAGATTCCGGAGCGGGATGCATTGCGGCGAGCCATACGGTCGGCTGCCGATTCGATAAGGCGCGCGCACCCCGATCTGTCGCCCGACTCGGTGATGAGGCTGGCCATAGCTAAGCGTATGAACCGTCCGCACCACCGGCGCATGAAGGTGGTTGAGGTAGACGAGCAGGAAATGATAGACTGGGGTGTCTCGTCCTCTCTGAAGCGCTATCTTATGGATTGGGCGCTGGAGGGCAATATAAGCACTGCTCGTGCGCGGCTTTATACGCCTTATTTCCCGTTGAGGAACAAGATAGACAGGCTCGATATATGGTTCAACACCGACTCGATAGAGCTGCGTGGCGTGGAATATCGTGCCGGTAAGTCGGACCTTGCAGTGAACGGGCTTGTGTCGAATGTGAAGCGCGCTCTGACCTCGCGCAAAGGCAAGGGTGTGCTCAAGGCCAATTTCTCGATAACGAGCGACACCATCGATGTCAACGAGATTGCGGGCGCGGTGTTTGCCGGGTCGGCCTATGCGGAGCAACGGCGCCAGGGCGAAGTGAAGACATTCGACATCGGCGACGACGATGACTCCGATTTCGAGCAGCAGCTTGACGCTCTGGCGTCGCAGCGGGCGGATTCGGTCGGTCCGCTTCTGTTGCCGGTGAATGTTGATGCGCGGATAGGAGTGAGAGCTTCGAATATACTGTATTCCGACCTTCATATGCACGACCTCAGCGGCGAACTGCTGCTGTTTGACGGCGCGCTTAATGTGAACCGGCTTACGGCGGTGTCGGATGCCGGCTCGCTCGATATTTCGGCTCTTTATTCGGCTCCGAATCCGCAGCATATGAAATTTGGCTTCGGAATGATGCTCGATGATTTCAAGATAGAGAAGTTTCTGAGTCTGGTGCCGACCATAGACTCGATAATGCCGCTTATGCGCGATTTCAGCGGTGTTATCGACGCAAATCTTGCGGCAACGGTAGATATAGACAGCGGCATGAATTTTGTGCTGCCCACTCTCGATGCCGCCGTGAAGCTCAGCGGCGACTCGCTGGCTCTTATCAACCCCGATACTTACCGCACTCTGGGTAAATGGCTGCGTTTCCGCGACAGGGCCGACAACAAAATCAAGCACATGAGCGTTGAGATGATTGTGAAAGACAACCGTCTTGAGCTGTTTCCGTTTACTTTCGACATAGACCGCTACCGTCTCGGTGTGGTGGGCTCGAACGACCTCGCGCTCAATTTCAACTATCATATCGCAGTGCTCAAATCTCCGATACCGTTTAAGTTCGGCATTACGATAAAGGGTAATCCCGACGACTACAAGGTGCGATTCGGAGGTGCGAAGTTCAATGAAAAAGAGACCACGACGAATGTGGCAGTGGTAGATACGGCGAGGGTCAATCTTGTGCGTCAGATACAGAATGTGTTCCGCCGCGGTGTGCGCAATTCGGATTTTGCATCGCTCAAGACGCTTAAACGCCCAGATCTGTCGGCTCTCGAAGGAAAGGACGAAGAACTAACTCCGGCCGATTCGATAGCTCTTATCAAGGAAGGCATTCTTGAGGCTCCGGCCGATTCATTGGCCGTGCCTGCGGAGGCCGCAGTCAGTAAAAAAGGTAAAAAATGAAACTTGAAGAATCTATTACGAAATATCTGAAGCGAAACAATATAGACCGTCTGGCGCCTAAAGCTGTGCTTTTCGACATGGACGGCATTCTGTATGATTCGATGCCGCGTCATGCGAAGGCGTGGAAGGGAGTATGCGATGAAGCCGGAATCGAGGCCGATGCCGACGAGTTTTTTGCATATGAGGGCCGCACGGGCGCTTCGACCATCGATATTCTCATACGGCGCCAGTATGGGCGGAGCGCTACCGAAGAGGAGTGCCGGGGGCTGTATAAGCGCAAGACCGAGCTTTTTGCCGAGCAGCCTATGGCGCCTGTAATGCACGGTGCGCAAGGTGCTGTCGGAACCGTTGTCAGGGCCGGCGCTTTGTCGGTTCTGGTGACAGGCTCTGGCCAGGGCACATTGCTTGAACGGCTCGACGCCGATTTTGACGGGGCATTCGCGATGAGCCGCCGTGTGACGGCCTATGACGTGAAGCGCGGAAAGCCCGACCCCGAGCCATATCTTGTCGGGCTGTCGAAGGCCGGGGCTACGGCAACGGAGGGTATTGGCGTGGATAATGCCCCTCTCGGAGTCGAATCGGCATCGCGGGCCGGTCTGTTTACGATAGGTGTGCGGACGGGCCCTCTTAAGCCCGGCAGCCTGCTTGAGGCCGGCGCCGACATAGAACTGGAGTCGATGGAAGAGTGCGACAGGATTCTTGAACGTATATTCCGGCTGAAGCCGGAGGCTCAGACAAATGCTTGAAAATGAAACAGAAGCTTATTTTTACGAATCAGGTCGGCGAGGCTGTTGATTCGCTCGTTGCCGGGCTCGGGTGGCCGGGCGTTGCGGTGATAACAGATACAGGCGCGGCCGAGGCTGTGCTTCCGCTGCTTGCGAACGATTCGAAGGCCGTAGCCGGGGCGACGCGGATTGTCGTGGAGGCCGGCGACGAGCATAAGAATCTTGAGAGTCTTGCGGGTATATGGGAGCGCCTGTCGGCGTCTGAGGCAACCCGGTCCGGAGTGGTTGTGAATGTCGGTGGCGGCATGGTCGGCGATATGGGCGGTTTTGCGGCCGCCACATTCAAGCGCGGCATGAAGTGCATAAACGTGCCTACAACGCTGCTGGCGGCTGTCGATGCCTCTGTTGGGGGCAAGACGGCCATCAATTTCAACGGTGTGAAGAACCAGATAGGAGTCTTTGCCGAGCCTGTGGCGTCGGTCATATCGACAGTATATTTCAACACCCTTCCGGCTCAGGAAATACTGTCGGGCTATGCCGAAATGCTGAAACACGCACTGCTCGAGGGCGATGATATGCTGACGAAGCTTCTGGACTACAGCCCGGTCTATCCGGCGTTTGATCCGGATGCCCTGCTGCCGCTTCTGCGCGAGAGCGTGAAGGTGAAAGAGCGCATAGTGTCGGCCGACCTCACTGAGCAAGGCATACGGAAGGCGCTCAATCTGGGGCATACCGTCGGGCATGCGTTCGAGAGCCTTGCGCTGAGCCGGAAGTCGCCTGTGCCGCACGGATATGCCGTTGCATGGGGTATGGTTACGGAGCTTGTGCTGTCGCACATGGCGCTTCGTTTTCCGTCGGACAAACTGCACCGATTCGCCGATTATGTGCTCAAGAACTACGGTGTGTTCAGCATAGACTGCAAGGACTATCCGGCTCTTATCGCAGCCATGCGCCAGGACAAGAAGAATGCCACACCCGACAAAATCAACTTCACGCTGCTTCATGACGCCGGTCGGCCGGAGATTGACAGCACGGTTTCAGAAGATGACATAAAATCGGCCCTCGACATATACCGCGACCTTGCCGGGATATGATGACAGTAGTGTCTTTTCGGCAAGAAAAGATTCACAGGCGGCTATATGCGCCATTTTTTGCAGAATGTGATTTTTTTCTGATATTGCGGTAAAGATTCAAGATGTAATTTTGATGTGAAATTACACCTATAAATCTTTTTACGCATGAGAAAAATCTCTACTTTTCTTGCACTGGCATTTCTTTCGGCCTTTTCGGTCGTTGCCGATACCAAGGTAGTGTTCCTGAACGACAACGGCAACAACGATAATGACGGAGCCACACCTGAAACGGCTATCAAGAGTCTGACGAAGGCATACGAGCTAATTCCGACCGACACGGACGGCGTGATTGTGGTGAACGGCAAATTTACCCAGGCGGCCAATTTTGTGCCTACAGCTCCGCGCACGGGCACGATAACATATACGCAGGTATATGACGGCACAGACTACCGCGCCTCCGACCACGACGAGACCGCATGGACTCTTACCAAGGGCATGCGTCTTGGCATAACATCGGACACACGGTTCGAGAACATCACCTTCAACCTGACTGGCTCGAACGGCTATCTTCTGCTGATAGCCAACTATCATGAGGTGACCATTGGCCGGGGCTGCGAGATGCACGGCAATTTCGCGTGGAATGCACTTGCGCAGTCGTTTACGGTGCTTGGCGGGTGTCAGGACAACGACAATCTTGCCGCCGAAGGCATGAATCCGAGAATCAATGTGGAGTCGGGTGATGTCTATCTTGTGCTCTACAACCGGGGTACGGCCAAGAATTTCAAGAAGAATGCCGATGTTGCGTCGTCGACCGCTACGGTGAATATCGGAGGCGGCCGGGTGCACAATCTTTATGCCGGTTCTGTATCGAGCGGCCTCAAGGGCGGTAGCAGTGAAATCAATATTTCCGGCGGCGAATTCGTTGGCCGGGCTTACCTCGGCACGACGGGCGCAAACAGCGTGGACGGCAATAAGGTGACCGTGAATATATCGGGCGGCAAGTTTCCGGCCATGCGTGTTTTCAATATTTCGGAGCCTGAAAAAAATCCTGATACAGAGTTTGAAATGAATGTCCATGGCCTGGCTACGGCCGACCAGTACACTCTTCTGCATTATACCATGACTATGGATTTCGACCGGGTCGAAGCCGATATTCTTGTGCCAGAAAAGGTGTTCAGAGAGGGCCGATATGCTCTGGCCGACGGCACAGACATGAGCTACCGCTATTATGAGGCGGAAGGCAGGAGCGGCGATGCGCACCTTGTGCTCTATCTGCATGACCTCGGCTCTCGCGGCGACGACAATAAGCTGCATATGTGCTCGATGGGCGCTTCGCCTCTCTATCAGCTCCTCAATTCCGATGAGAATGTGATTATCGTAGGCGCGCAGTTGCCTAAGGAAGAGCAGTGGGTGACCGGACGCGGCGGCTATCTCGAAGAGTCGGAAGCAACCAAATGGCTTGACGGGGCTGTGGCGCTTGCAAAAGAAATGGCTGCGGAGCATGGTGTGGCTAAAGAGAATATGAGCCTTGTGGGCAGTTCTAACGGTGCCGCCGCCATCTGGTATCTTATTAATTCGGAGGAGCCGGAGTTTGCCCGCGCCGCTCCGATAGCGGGCTATGGTGATGCCGGAGGTAAATTCGATGCTCTTGTGGCAAATGCTCCAAAAACCGATATATGGGCTTTTCACGGCAGCGAAGACGGCACTGTGCCAGCCGAGGGTATGAAGACGCTCGCTCCGGCACTCGAGAAGGCTTCGAGCCTATTCAAATATACGGAGTATGAGGGTGCCTCGCATGCGACAATCTACAGCCTCGCAGCCAATACGCCGGGCTTTACCGATTTCTTTTTTAGAAAATCGACCACAGGTGTTGCGGCTGTCGGAAATGAAAAAGGCCTTGAAGTGAGGGTGAACGGTTCTGCACTGGAGGTCAGAGCATGCGGCGAAGTATGTGTCTATGACCTGGCCGGTGTGAAGATAGCCAATGCTTATAGTGACGGTGGAACTGTATTATTCGAGGCTCTTGACAGAGGTGTTTATGTTGTTTCTGCCGAGGGCCGAAGCGCCAAGGCGTGTGTGAGGCAATAGGGCATAAATGATATAAGAAGGATTTCGCCGCAGGTCTGGAAGGAGGCCTGCGGCGCTTTTCGTGTGCGATGTTGCCAAATAGTTGTTTTTTTCTGCCAATCGAAAAGGTGGGTTGCGGTCTGTCGGGTCAAATTGCTAATTTTGTATTAAAAGAATATTTGGAATATGAAATATCTGTTTGCAGCGGCGGCGCTTGTATCGGCCGCATCGATGATGGCGCAGGATATGACCTGTGCTGACAATCTGAAAATTGAAGACGGTCAGAAGGTGTATATGCTTACGTATTTCCGGCAGCGCTATGAGACCCGAATCGAGATAGACTCGGAGGGCAAGACTGTGCATGTGCCTCTTCCCGACCCTATGAATGTTGAGAATCTGCATATAGCTCTGTCGACCGACGGGCGGCACTGGATGGCCCTTAACGATAATAAGCCTGTATGGGACCAGCAGATGCGCGACCCTTATGTGCGTCGCGGTCACGACGGCGTATGGAGGCTGATGGCTACGGGCGGCGGCCGGCGTGCAGACCGTAAAGAGGCCGGTCCGAGCTGCCTCTATGCAAGTTCGACCGACCTTGTGCACTGGCAGAAGGAGGATTTGCTGCCGCTGATGAAGGGCGTGCGCAATGAAGAGGGCAATATGGTGCGCAATATATGGGCGCCCGAATGGTTCTATGACGAGAAGGAGGGCGATTATTTTCTGGTATGGTCGTCGTCGTTCGAGGACGCCGGGTGGAAGAAAAGCCGCCTGTGGTATTGCCGGACCAAGGACTGGAAGAACTTTACGCAGGCCAAGCCTCTGTTCGAGCCGCCGTATTCGGTGATAGACGGGACTGTGCTTCTCAAGGACGGCAAGTACTATCTTTTCCACAAGGAAGAGGAGTTCGGTGAGCTGACGGGCGAGCGGCGGGCAATCCGTGTGGCGGTGTCGGACAGTCTCGAGGGGCCGTATGAAATCATCGAAGGCCATCTGAATGGCGGTCAGATAGTGCCGGTGATAACCGAAGGACCGTCGTCGATAATGGATATAGCGGGAGAACGGTGTCTGCTTTACTATGATTACTGCATGGCTGACGGTTTCGGAGTGTCTTCGTCGGCTGATTTCAAGAACTGGACCATAGAAGACTCGTCGTTTCCCTCGGAGGCACGCCACGGCACAGTGTCGATAATCTCATCGGACGAGGCGAAAAAACTTCTGGAAGCATTCGGCGGCAAATAATAGGGCTGTCAAGAGTAGAGTTTCGTATTTTTTGAGTAATTTTGCAGTTTGAAACAGATATAGTCGCAGACTAATTTATGCAGAAAATACGTAACATCGCAATTATTGCGCATGTAGACCACGGAAAGACTACCTTGGTCGACAAAATGCTCCTTGCGGGCCACCTATTCAGAGAAAACCAGAATGCCGGCGAGCTCATACTCGACAATAACGACCTTGAGCGCGAGCGCGGTATAACAATTCTCTCGAAGAACGTTTCCATAGACTACAAAGGTTATAAAATCAACATTATCGACACTCCGGGTCACGCCGACTTCGGCGGCGAGGTCGAGCGAGTACTCAATATGGCTGACGGCTGTCTGCTGCTTGTGGACGCATTCGAAGGTCCGATGCCTCAGACCCGTTTTGTGCTTCAGAAGGCCATTGAAATGGGTCTGAAGCCGGTTGTTGTAATCAATAAGGTCGACAAGCCCAACTGCCGCCCCGAAGAGGTGCAGGAGATGGTGTTCGACCTGATGTTCTCGCTTGATGCGACAGAGGAACAGCTTGATTTTCCGACTCTTTACGGTTCTGCCAAGCAGGGCTGGATGAGTGTGGACTACAAGACCCCGACCGACAATATCTATGCTCTTCTCGATACAATCATAGAGCATATTCCGGGTCCGGAAGAGAATCCGGGCGACGCTCAGATGCTTATCACATCGCTCGATTTCTCGAAGTATGTAGGCCGTATCGCCATCGGCCGAGTGCATCGTGGCGAGCTCCGCGAGGGTCAGGAGATTGCTCTCTGCCGCCGCGACGGTTCTGTTGTCAAGCAGAAGATAAAAGAGCTTCATACTTTCGAGGGCATGGGCCGCAAGAAGGTCGAGTGTGTTGAAAACGGCGACATCTGCGCGCTTGTAGGCATCGAAGGTTTTGAAATCGGTGATACTATAGCTGCTGTGGAAAACCCGGAGCCGCTTCCCCGCATAGCCATCGATGAGCCGACGATGTCGATGACGTTCACAATCAACGACAGCCCCTTCTTCGGCCGCGACGGCAAGTTTGTGACATCGCGCCATATCGGCGACCGTCTTACCGCCGAGCTCGACCGCAATCTCGCGCTTCGTGTTGAAAAGGGCGTGAAGGAAGATGTGTGGACGGTCTTCGGCCGCGGTGTACTTCATCTGTCGGTGCTCATAGAGACGATGCGCCGTGAGGGTTATGAGCTGCAGGTTGGTCAGCCTCAGGTTATTATCCGCGAAATTGACGGTCGCAAGTGCGAGCCTGTCGAGTTGCTGACTATCAATGTGCCCGATGAATTTTCATCGAAGATGATCGATATGGTGACACGCCGCAAGGGCGACCTCGTGGCGATGACTACCAAGAACGACCGTGTGCAGATGGAGTTCCACATACCGTCGCGCGGTATTATCGGCCTTCGCAGCAATGTGCTGACTGCGTCGGGCGGCGAGGCTATCATGGCTCACCGTTTCCTCGACTATCAGCCCTGGAAAGGCGATATCGAGCGCCGCACCAACGGTTCGCTCATCGCAATCGAGTCGGGCACGGCCTATGCATATGCCATCGACAAGCTTCAGGACCGCGGCCGTTTCTTCATCTTCCCGCAGGAAGAGGTCTATGCGGGCCAGGTTGTGGGTGAGAACGCCAAGGATAACGATATTCCCGTGAATGTGACCAAGAGCAAGAAGCTGACCAATATGCGTGCTTCGGGTGCCGACGACAAGGCCCGAATCGTGCCCCCGGTTGTGTTCAGTCTTGAGGAAGCTCTGGAATATATCAAGGAAGACGAGTATGTGGAGGTGACACCTCACCATATCCGTCTGCGCAAGATAATTCTCGACGAAATAGAACGTAAACGCGCCAACCGCTCGTGATATTCACTCCATTCAGCCTCAATGTGAAAGGCCGCCTATGTGTTTTCGAGCGGCCTGCCGTGATGGGTATCATAAATCTGACGCCCGACTCGTTTTATGCGGCTTCGCGACATGCCGACCCTGCGGCAGCCGCGCGTACGGCCCGTGCTATGGTAGATGCGGGCGCCGCCATGCTCGACCTCGGTGCTTACTCGTCGCGCCCCGGCGCCGACGAGGTCAGCCCTGAGGAGGAGATGGACCGTCTTTGCGGCGGTGTGGAGGCTGTCCGTGCGGAAGTGGGGCCGGAGGTTCTTATTTCGGTAGATACTTTCCGCGCAGGCGTTGCCAGGGAAGCTGTCAAGGTCTGCGGCGCCGATATCGTCAATGATATTTCGGGCGGTGAGCTCGATGCTGCCATGTTCGAGACTGTAGCGGAGCTTGGATGCCCTTATGTGCTGATGCATATGCGTGGTACTCCGGCGACGATGCAGAGCATGACCGATTATGGCGATGTGGCGGCCGAGGTGGCTACATATCTGAGCAAGCGTGCGGCAGAGCTGCATGCGCTCGGGGTGTCTGATGTGATTCTCGATCCCGGTTTCGGCTTTGCCAAGACTCTTGAGCAGAATTACCGTCTACTCGGGTCGCTGGGAAGCATAGCGGCTCTGGGTATGCCTGTTCTTGCGGGAATGTCGCGCAAGTCGATGCTCTCGAGGCTGCCCGGCGTTGCGGCCGAGGCCATGGCGGCGGCCACCACGGCGGTGAATGTGCTTGCCCTTGAACGCGGGGCGGCCATACTGCGGGTTCACGATGTGGCCGAGGCTGTAGCCGCGGTTGCTGTTACAGAAGCTCTAAACTCCTCATGTTGAATGCTATGTTTGATTTCGGAATAAAGGACGTCATAGATATACTGCTGTTTGCGGTGTTGATATACTATATATACCGGCTCATGAAGGAGTCGGGCACAATCAATATTTTCTATGGTGTGCTTGCCTTTATCATTCTATGGGTGCTGGCATCTGAAATCTTCAATATGCGGCTTATAGGAACGATTCTTGACAAGTTTATGGCTATCGGGCTTATAATACTTGTCATAATCTTCCAGGAGCCGATCAAGCGCTTTCTCGTGGAGCTTGGGTCGCATCGGCGTCTGCGTTTTCTGTCGAATCTTTTTCATCATCATAAGGAAGAGCTTGATGCCGCTGCGCTTGCGTGGGTAATGCCGATTGTGTATGCTTGCATGAGCATGTCGAAGAGCAAGACGGGCGCGCTGATAGTGGTGGAGCGGACAGTGCCTCTCGACAACTATGCCAAATCGGGCGATATGATTGACGCCAACATCAATACGCGTCTTATCGAGAATATTTTCTTTAAGAATTCGCCCCTGCATGACGGCGCTCTGATAGTGGCTCACGGCCGTCTTGTGTCGGCTGGCTGCATTCTGCCTGTTAGCCACGACAGCGATGTGCCGCGCACTCTGGGTCTGCGTCACCGTTCGGCGCTCGGCATAGCGCAGGCAACTGATGCTGTTGCCATCGTGGTGTCGGAAGAGACGGGTAATATCTCTGTGGCACACAGGGGAAAACTGTCGACCCGCCTCAGCTCGACAGAGCTTGAGCACCGCCTGAACGCTATAGCCATAATAGGCTCTAAATAGCGAACTTTCGTGGGCGCTGAGGTGTTTCTAAGGCAAACAACTCTCCGCGTCATGAAAAAATATCTTTCTTTTTTAGCGGCTGTCGTGGTGCTTATGACATCGTGCAGTCCGTTCGCACTGGTCAACAGCGAGACTTATAACGATGCTGACCTGGCCCGGTACAAGACTTTCAGAATTGTGACACCGGCCGATGGCAAGCGTCTGCCGCCGGGTATGGAAATGGTGACTTACTATAATATCGCCGCCGCTATCCGCGAGCAGATGGTTGAGCGCGGTTTCACCGAAGACCCGGCTTCGCCTTTGCTTGTCAATATAGGCATAACGGTGCATCGCGAAATAGAGACCGAGCCCGCTCTGCCGCCGGGATATACGCCGTATGCAGGGCCGTACTATAACGGGTACTATCCTTATTTCATATGGCCGCGTGCGAATTACTGGGCTAACTACTATGCTAACGCGCAGGTTATCACGGGTATCTATAAAGAAGGCGTGCTGACGATGGATATGGTGAACATAGACAAGAAGCTGCCGCTGTATTCGGCGTCGGTGGCGACAATAATGGAAAACGGCCAGGCGCAGTTCCGCGACCTCAAGGGTATAGCTGAGGCTGTGCAGACGCTGTTCTCGCGTTTCCCGGTGCCGCTTGAGGCGCAGTATCGCAAATGATTTTTACAAGTAAAAGCCCTTGGCGCAGACAAATGCAGCCAAGGGCTTTTTCTGTGCTTTTTTAGAAAAGCGACAACTGGGCGTCGTTTTCGGGTGTGTGTTTTCTTGCAGGAGGAGTGTAGCCGAAGGGTTCTTCGGAGGTGCGCAGGCTGCCTTCGCCCGGTGCGGGCTGTGATACGAACCAGTCGGGGCATTCGAAATCGTCTTCGAGGGTAGCCATGGCGGCTTCTTCTTCAGGCGACGGAAGTACTTCGGGTTCGGGCTCTTCCTGAATGAGGTCGAAGAGGCCGCCGTCGTGCTCTTCGTCGTCGGCGATTCGGGCTTTGAGCTCGGCTATCTCTTCTTTCAGTTTTTTGTTGGTGGATTTGAGCCGTGCTATTCTGTCGTCGCGTTTCTGAATCATGACTTCGACCTGCTGCATCTGTTTCTGCATTTCGAGGACGGTGTCGAAGATTTTGCGCGCTTCGGCAGATTCCTCTTCGGCTTTCAGACGGGCTTCGCGTTCGTCGACGAGCTGGTGCTGCAGGTCGTTGTACATCGACTGGCTGTTTTCGGCATGCTCTTTCTGGTTCTCGAGCGTTGCGCGCGCTTCGGTGAGCTCGGCCTGTGTCTTTTCGAGCTCAGTTTGCGTTTTTTCGAGTTCGGCCTGTGTTTTTTCGAGTTCTGTTTGTGTCTTTTCGAGCTCGGTGTTGTCGGGCTGTCCTCCTTGCTCCGATTTCAGTTTCTCGATTTCGCGCTGCAGCTCTTCGATTATGCCCGGCTGGACGTCGGCGAGTTTGATTTTGTTGAGCATGCTCTTTTTTTCGAGGTCGAACTGTTCGCGCTCGGCTTCGGCCGAGGCGAGCTGTGCCTCGAGGTCCTGGACTCGGTCGGCAAGCGCCCGGCGGCGGCGTTCGGCGCTGAGCTGCTGCTCGCGGATTGATGAGCGCTGCTGTTCGAGCGTCTCCATGTTGCGGCGCAGACGGTCGGCTTCGCGTTTTGCCGAGTCGGCCGCGTTTTTGAGCATTGCTTCGACATATCTTGTGGCTTCGGCCGAAAGGTTGTCGAGGTATTCGGAGAGGGAAGAATCAAGGCTTTGTGATATGAGCTCGCTCTGACGCGCGGGGTCGACGCTTTTGCTGAGGAAATCGGGCAGCGATTCGTTGAAAATGGCTACGACACCGTCGAAAATTCTCGCTTTCATGGCCGGGTCGATCGACGGGCGTGGCGGCATGTCGGCCGGCAGCTCGCTGTTCTGGGCTTCAGTAAGGGCTGATTCCGGATTGTTTTCGTCGGCCGATGTGTCGGAGCCTTGGGCTTCGGCTGTCAGGTCGGAGTCGTTTAGTTCGTCGGTGGTGTATTCGTTGTCGAGGCCGAAAAAACGGCGCATGCTGTCGAAAAAGCTCATTCTATGTCGGTTGAATCGTTTTTGATTTCGGGTTTTTGTACAGTTCCCCGGCCAGAGCGGCCGTTGATGGCGATGGCGAGAGGATTGTCGAAACGGACGATGCGTATGTGGTTGTCTTCGTATTCGGCCGGGAGGGAGTCGAGGTATGCAGAGTCGTAGAATCCGGAGCCGCGGCGGGCGTCGACGGTGAAGTATCCTACTCCGAACGAGGTGAGGTTCTGGAAGAAGTGTGTGCCCTGGCTTGGTTCTATTCTGTAGTCGCCGACGGCCGCCTCGACGATGACGCGTGCGGCTGATATGTCGGCCCATCTGACGGGTATTCCGAGGGCGGGATCGGAAGTGCCCCATCGGCCGGGGCCTATGAGGATGTATCCTTCTCCTTTTGCCGCCATTTCGGCGTTGATGCGTGCTACAGAGAGGGCGAGCGAGGGGTTGTTGAGCGAGTCGAAGGATTCGGGCCGGATATATATGATTGTCCGGACGCCTTCGATCATGCCGTTTCCGAGCGCGGTGTCGGTGCGGAGTATGAGTTCGGAGTCAGGGCGGTCGAGTACTTCGTCGGATATGAGTTGTTTCCGGTCGATAATCGGTCTTATCTGGAGCCAATAGAGGTGCCCGGCTATTCCGGCGGGTGTCCTGACGGGGTTGATGTTTCCGGCAAATTCTATTTCGACGGGGCGCTGCATGGCGGTCTGTCCTTCGCTGAGCATGAAGTGGATAGCGTCGGCGAGGGGCAGGGCTTTGTCGCGCAGTATGTTTGCGAACGTGACGACGCGGCGGCCTTTTCCGTCTTCGTAGTCTTTGAGCATTCCGTTGCAGGCGTCGTATGTGGACACCATGTATCTCAGGGCGCCTGTACCGGCGAAGTCGCGTATCTGTTTTCTGACGAGAGAGGCGCCTTCGTCTACTTTTACTTCGAAATCGTCCTCGCCGGGCTTCTGCTCCATGGCGAAGAGAGATGTCTGGGTGTCGCGGAGGGCGAGCTCGAGTGTCGATGTCTGGAGTGCGTGGGCGGGGTGGAGGGGCGAGAAGCGGAGTCCGCGTCCGCCGTCGACGATATATTTGCCGAGCCCGACGGCAATTTCAGCTACGCCGTCTTCGGGTTGTTCGTCGCCGAGAGGGTAGTAGTTGAGCGAGCGTCCGACGCCGGAGAAAGAGGGGAAGTAGTAGTCGCCGTGGTTCTCGCCGATTACTTCCTGGATTATGACTGCCATTTTTTCCTGGTCGATGACGTTGCTCGTGGCTGTCATGTAGACTTTGCTGGCTGAGTAGAACACGGAGGCGTAGACGCCTTTTATGGCGTCGTGGAGCCACTTCATGCGCCGAGTGCGGTCGGCGGTGTATGGCACCATGTAGGTTGAGTATATGCCTGCGAAGGGCTGGTAGTGCGAGTCTTCGAGGAGGCTCGAACTGCGGACGGCAAAGGGGCGGTCTACGACGTCGAAGAGGGCGGCGAAGTCTTCGGAGAGCCGTTCGGGTAGTTCGGCGGCGAGGAATGCCTTGAGAATGTCTTCGTCGGCGGCATCGCTGAGTGCGAGTGGATAGAGGCGGTTGACGGCCATGAACTCGTCGAAGATGTCGGTGCAGAGCACTACGGTGCGCGGTATGGATATGGTGAGGCCGTCGAAGTTGTCGCAGACTGGGTTTTTCTTTATGATGGAGTCGATGAACGCGAGGCCGCGGCCTTTTCCGCCAAGGCTGCCCTGGCCTATGCGGGCGAAGTTGGAGTAGTGGTCGAAGCGGTCTTTCTGGAATACGGCGACAACGCCGCGGTTCTTCATCTTGCGGTATTTGACGATGAGGTCGAAGAAGAGCTGCTTGACGGCCGGCGCCTCGCTGATTTCGGCAAAATGGTGCTGTTTGACGACGTCGGCGATTGGGAAGAGGGCGCGGGAGTAGAGCCATCTTGAGATGTCGTTTCGCGAGCCGTGGTAGAGGAGCGATTCGGCGGGAATGTCGAAGACGCGCTGCTGCATGTCTTTGAGGTTTCGGATTGTCATAATGGGCTCGCCTGTAGATGGGTCGCGGATTATGAAGTCGCCGAAGCCGAAGTTGTTCATAATGGCTTCGCCGAGGTCTACGGGAAGCTTTTTTGAGTTTTTGTCGATGAAAATGCCTCCGAAGCCTCTGACGGCGACGGAGTTCTGCGATTCGCTCGATTCGACGATTATGGGCAGGAAGGGGTCCTGCGAGCGTATCCAGCGAGCGAGCCGTAGGCCGGCTTTTGAGTCTTTTTTGCCTTCGCGGTTGAAGGAAACGTCGCTGATGACGCCGAGCATGTTCTTGCCGTAGCGTTCGTAGAGGTCGACGGCTTCTTCGTAGTTGCGTGCGAGCATTACCTTGGGTCGGCCTCGCATGCGGAGCATCTGCTCGTGCTGGTTGAGGGCTTCGGTCGAGAATATGACCGATTGTTTGAGGAGGAATTTGTAGATGTGGGGGAGGACGGAGGAGTAGAATCGGACGGAGTCTTCGACGAGCAGGATGGACTGGACGCCGACGTCGGTGATGTCTTCGACGTTGAGCTTGTCTTCGAGGAGTTTGATGATGGCGAGGAGGAGGTCCATGTTGCCGAGCCAGCTGAAGACGTAGTCGATGTTGTCGAGGTTTTCGTTGGCGAGGCGTCGCGACACTTCTTTCGAGAACGGCGTGAGCACGACTATGGGTACGCCCGGGAACTCTTTTTTGAGGAGGGCTGAGCCTTCGAATGTCTCGGAGATGTCGCCGCCCGGCATGGCCACGACGATGTCGAAGGCCTTCAGACGCATGGCTTCGAGGGCTTGCGACATTGTTGATACGCGCGTGACACGCGGAGGCGAGCTGAGGTTCAGGGCGACGTATTCGTTGTAGAGCTGTTCTTCTACACGGCCGTCTTCTTCCATCATAAAGGCGTCGTAGGGTGAGGCTATGAGCAGCACATTGAAAATGCGGTGTTGCATCAGAGCCTGAAACGACGTATCTTTCAGCATCATGCGGCTAAGCGGTTCCTCGTTCATGTCAAAGCGTAATATTTAGACAAAGCTACTCATTTTTTTTGATATAATCCTTTTCCTGACGCAGGAAATTGCGCAAAAAAACGAAAGCAAGACGTTGCCGGCTGTGCTTTCGTTGATTTATGGTGTGTCGGGAGCTGTGGTGTCAGGGCTGGAGCGGGTCTATCAGGGCGATGTTGCTGTCGATGTCTTCCTGCGAGAGGGTGTAGTTCTGGAGGTCGCCGGCGAGGTATTTGTCGTACGATGCCATGTCGACGAGCCCGTGGCCTGAGAGGTTGAAGAGTATCACTTTTTCTTCGCCTGTTTCCTTGCAGCGGAGGGCTTCGCGGATAGTGGCGGCGATGGCGTGGCACGATTCGGGAGCGGGTATGATGCCTTCGGCGCGCGCAAAGAGTGTTCCGGCCCGGAAGATTTCGAGCTGGTCGATGTCGACGGCTTCCATCATCTTGTCCTTGAGGAGCTGCGACACGATGACGCCGGCACCGTGGTAGCGGAGGCCTCCGGCGTGGATATTGGCGGGGGCGAAGTTGTGTCCGAGGGTGTACATGGGGAGGAGAGGGGTGTATCCGGCTTCGTCGCCAAAGTCGTATCTGAATTCGCCGCGGGTGAGTTTGGGGCAGCTCGCTGGCTCGGCGGCTATGAAGCGGGTGTGGTCTTTGCCTTTTTCGGCCGCGATGACGTGGCGCATGAAGGGGAAGGCGAGTCCGCCGAAGTTGCTGCCACCGCCGAAGCATGCGATGACGATGTCGGGGTATTCTCCGGCCATTTCCATCTGTTTTTCGGCTTCGAGGCCTATGATGGTCTGGTGGAGGGCTACATGGTTGAGGACAGAGCCGAGGCAGTATTTGCAGTTGGGAGTGGTGCGGGCGAGTTCGACGGCTTCGGATATGGCCGTTCCGAGCGAGCCCTGGTGGTTGGGGTGGGCGGTGAGAATGTCTTTGCCGGCGCGGGTAGACATTGATGGCGACGGTGTGACCTGTGCGCCGAAGGTCTGCATGATGCTGCGGCGGTAGGGTTTCTGCTCGTACGATATTTTGACCTGATATACGGCCGAGTCGATTCCGAACATGCTGGCGGCATAGGCAAGAGAGGCGCCCCACTGGCCGGCACCGGTTTCGGTGGTGATGTTGGTGATGCCTTCCTGGCGGCAGTAGTAGGCCTGCGGTATGGCCGAGTTGAGCTTGTGGGAGCCCATGGGCGATACGCTCTCGTTTTTGAAGTAGATACGGGCCGGTGTGCCGAGTGCTTTTTCGAGTGCGTAGGCGCGAACGAGAGGTGTGGAACGATAAAATTTGTAGGCCTCCCTTACGTCATCTGGAATCTGAATCCACGGATCAATTTGATTCATTTCCTGGTCGCAACATTCTTTAGCAAAAATAGGGTAAAGGTCTTCTGCTTTTAAAGCTTGTTTTGTTGCGGGGTTAAGGGGCGGAAGAGGTTTGGTTTTCATGTCGGCCTGGATATTATACCAGTAGCGCGGAATGTCGTCTTCGGCGAGAAAATAGCGTTTCTGCTTCATAATTAGTTGCGATTTATGATAATATGAATAAAAAACGGGGAATGTCCGACCCGGATAGCCTGTGGCAAACGTGCTGGAAAGACATTGGTATGGCAAAATTACACTTTTTCTGCAATTTACCAAGAGTCGCGTAAAAAATAAATGAATTTTACGCAGATGTAAAATCGACAAATGTTGCAAAAATCCCTGAAAGTGTGTATATTTGGCCACAAAACCAATCGTGCCATGAAAAAGCTTGTGTTTGTGGTCGTTTTTATGATATCTGTGGTGACGGCTTTGGCCGGTACACGTGTTCTTACGGCAGTTTCGGCGCCGGATATCGATATGTCGCAAGGAGCGGTCAATGTGATGTTTTCGAGGATTACGGGAGTGAGAGTAATGTCACTGCGGGTTACGGCTCATGGCGATTCACTGTCTGTAGAGTCGGACGGTCATCGTCGGCAGTGGTTTGCATGGAGGTCGGATACTGCTTACTATGCAGGGGAGGAGACGGTTTATACCATCGAGGGGCCGCGGGTGCCGGTTGCGGCGTTCGGTTTTCCTCTTGTGTCTGGTGACAGCAGGTCGAATTCGTTCAGGATTTATGGTACAGAGAGCAAGGTGCACGATTATGTGCGCGAGGCTGTCTATGCAAGCGAAACCGGCGGCCGTGGTTCGCTCGTGCTTCCTGAAGGCGATACGCTGAAAGGAGTTGTTCCGGTAAGAGATGTCCTTTCGGCTGTTACCGACAGTGTGGAGTTTAGGCGTGAGACCGTGCGGTGGTTCCGCAGCGGCGAGCGGCTGCCTGTTGCTGTATATATAAGAGAAGGTGAAAGCAAGGTCTGCTATGCAATTGATGCCTATGAACTCCGAAATGAGGATAGATGTGATGCTGTTGATGAAGATCGGTTTTACAATCAAATACGGGCAGCACTGGAGGCCACGGAGGTGTCTGCGTCCGCGGGCTATATAGATATAGCGGTAGAGTTTCCTGATAATTTTGCGGGGGCTGTTCTTTGTATAGGAGTTACCGATGTGGCGGGGCATTTGTATGCCTTCGAAGAGCGGGAGGTGGCGGGTCTGGTTTCGGTGAGAATACCGACTACGGGTCTTCGTGCCGGCGAATATATTGTTGGGCTTAGTCTTTCACGGCCGGCCATGGTTGAAAAACGCTATATATCTATTGGCTTATGAGAACTTTACTTGCATCGGTCATTTATATTATAGTTGTATCTGCTGCTTTTGGTCAAGGTACTATTAATCCTGTAAAAGAAGAGCAGTTGCCGGATATGCCATCGATAGCGCGGCTCAAGGAGGTGTCGATGCCGACTCCGTCGCTTGTGACGGGGGCTGTCGAGTTTGAGGTGCCTCTTTATACTCTTACTGCCGAGGATTTTTCGCTGCCTCTGACACTTCGCTACCGTAGCAATGGCATAAAACCCGACGATGATCCATATCCGCTCGGGCTGGGCTGGTCTCTGTCGCCGGGGCTCCGTATCACGCGGAGTATCCGCGGACGTCCTGACGGTGATTATCCTTTTTTCGACGGAGACATATACAAACCGACATATGAACAGATGTTGAATTGTGTTGCTAGCTATAATGTGTATGCAGAGCAGGATATAAGACATGAAATTAAAAAGATAGACTCCGAGCATGATATATTTTATGTTTATCTGCCGGAGACAACGCTGACGCTGATGTATGTTAACGGATGTTTCTTAGGAGTCGATTGTAACGAATATAGAATCACCGCTAAACAAGATTTTGAAGAAATTGAGATTGTGGGTCCGACTGGTATTATCTATCGTTTTATTAATGATGGACAAAGAATAACGATTGATAATGAAACATATAATATTGAATGGCTTTTATCGGAGGTTGAGCTGTCTTCCGGCGATATAATTGAATTCGTATGGGATATGACATCCCATAAAATCACATCATTACTCAGGTATACAAGTCGTCTTAGTTATGGATATTGGGCTTACGACAAGTCTGTGGAATATGATGGAGAATCTCCATCGAGGTCCTATACGTCTTCGTTTCATAAGGATATAAGTGAAATTAGATATCAAGATTATAGCATTACTTTTAAGTATAATCAACCCAGCATTGATTATGGCACTTTGTTGAATAATATTGATATATGTTGGGAGGGTATAAAAAAATATTCTATTAGTTTTGGTTATAATAATATATTATCACATTCCGTTGGTAAATCTGTCCAGCTGAAATCTATAGATCATTATTCTAGTGGAAAATATACATTCGATTATTATCCAGATAACACAATAGGTGAGTTTGACCGCTGGGGTTTCTGCAATGGAGTTGAGACCTCAAAATATAATATACCAGATGTGGAATTAAAATATGCTCTTACTAAATCCACCAATTATAAGATGATGGGCAGGAGTTTTGCTATCTCTGAGACACATATGAAGGCTAATCTTCTTCGTTCAGTGAGATATCCTACAGGAGGGCGTGTTGAATGGAATTATGAGGTTCACGAATTTGAACCTATAGAAGAATCTTCAGAAATCAGTGAATTGATTGGTTCAGATAGACTTGAAAAAGGAGGTGGCCTGCGAGTCTGTTCAATATCATTATATCAGTCCGAAACAGATGACAACCCTCGTATACGCAACTATTCATATAGTAAAGGAAAATGTATATCAGCTCCTTTAAAGAGTACATTTTTAAATACCTATCAGAATGATGTTGTATATAAATATTCTGATGGAGAGTTTTTACGTACATATCTGCTGAGGCGAAACGTGGTGGAAGTAAACAATGTATCAGACTATCTCGAGTATCAGTATGGTGTGCTGCCTATTTGGTATGATGAAGTGACGGAATATGATCAATTGGGAAAAACAGAATATAAGTTCAAATCTTACGTGCCTAAAAACAAGATTAGACGCAAACTTGGTAGAGTATTGCCAGATAGCATATTCTCTGTGTTTTCATTGGGCCCGGTGATGGTTGAGAAAAGAGTTTTCGAGACTCGACCTATTAGTTCTGATGATTATAGGATAAGGGATTCTGTGCTTGTTCCTATGAAGAGCTCTTTAGGATATTATAAAAGTCTGTATACTGAATACTATAATTATGAAGTATCTTCCCTTAATCCTATAAACAATTTAGCGGTAAAACGTAAATTGATACAAACTCAGATGACTGCTTATGCTCCAGACTTCTGTTACAGAGATACATTCTATATGGATTTCGGGAAAATGAATATTATAGTAAGACAGCCATTGGTCTATACTGGTACCATTCCTTTGAATGATGCGAGTAAACCATATCCATATCAGATAAATAAATCTATGGTTTATGATTACTCAACTTATGCGGTGGTGCCTATGCGCGAGCGGCTTAAGTCGAAAAAACGTATTGACTATGTATCAGGGGAACTTACGACCATCGAGGAGTATTCTTATATTACGGGCACTGGTATCATCGATCGTGTCACGACAAGCCGTCGGGGTGAGAGTAGCACACTTGAGTTGGGTTATGTGCCAGAGGGCTCCATAGGGAAGACAATGCGAGAGCGTAATATGATTGGAGTGGTTACTTCGAGTATAACGAGTTATGGAAACTGCCAGTCGAAGGCTGAGTATGCTATGACGACATGTGGTGGCAATATGGTTAAGCCCAAGACACTCACTCTAAGTCGGGGCTCAACAGGCAATCTCGTCCAAAGCTATCTTTATGACTCCAGAGGTAATCTCAGGGAGATAAAACGGCCCGATGGTTTCTGCATCTCATATCTATGGGGATATGGAGGTCTTTATCCTGTATATAAATTCCAGGGTATGTCGTTTGAATGTCTGAAACAGATATTTGGCAGTGCTATCGAGAATACAGATGCTCAGAATCTTAATCTTGATATTTCGCTGGCAGACTGTCCGGCTGAATATGCCGAGTATTCGCCTCTTGCTGGCATAAGTATGCACAAAGATGCCTCAGGAGTCACAACGAGATATAAGTATGATGCGTCGGGGCGTCTCGCTGAGACTTCAATAGACGGTCTTGGTACAGTTGCCACCTATGATTATAATATAGGCAATGGAAATCCGAACTATTCAGCCCAAAATATATGGATAGATGAAAGCGGGACTCAGCTAAAACGTTCGGTCGAGACTTTTGACGGTTTAGGGCGCAGTATATCGCGTGTCAACTCATATCCGCAGGGGCTTTTGGCCGAATATACAGTATATGATGAGCTTGGGCATCCTATTCAGGCATGGTTGCCGACGCCTGTTGACAGCGAACACCCATCGCTCTCCGATATTAGAGGTTCGGCTACGGAGGCTTATTCTGATAGCAAACCGTATTCAGTCTCAACTTATGAAAGTGCTGCAGAGGGCCGTCAACTCTCCGTCATGCGTGCCGGTGAGGTATGGTCTTCAGCGGATAAAAAAAGCCAGTTTAACCGACGTATCAATACAACAGGCAATATATATAGTGCACCAAGATATGAAATTACTGCAAACGGTGTAGAGTACAAAGGTAATTATCCGTCTCTTACATTGCTGATGGAGGAAATTATAGACGAAGATGGCCTTTCGGTGCAGAGCTACACTGATTTCCGAGGGCTTAAAGTATCTGAAAGAAAGGGCCTGTCCAACGGTTGGCTGACAACGCGATATGTCTACGATGACTATGGAGATCTGCGTTATGTGCTGCCGCCCAAACTGGCTGACGGGACTTATAGCCGCAGCGATAGCGAGTTTCAGGAACTGGCGTATTGGTACGATTACGACGTTCGAGGCAATGTGACCGTCAGGAAACTTCCTGGTCGAGCAGCGATTCATTACCGCTACGACAGCGCCGGTCGACTTGTGGCCGTGCAGGACGGAAATACGTCACCGCGTTGGCAGCTGAATTTCTACGATAGGCACGGTCGTGTAGCGGTCGAGGCCGAGGCTGCCTGGAGCGATAGCGAGCTGGCAGCGTTTCTGTCGACTCCGTGCAGTGTGAGCTGGACGGGGAGCGGCGCTCTTGGGGGCTATGAGCCGGAGCGAACGTTGCCGCGTGCGGTTGATGCGGTGCATGTTGTGCGTCGTTATGACCGTGCGGGGCGCGTTGTGGAGGAAACAGCGGGTCAGAGTGTGCGGCGGCAGAGTTATAACCGGTTGGGGCAGTTAGATACAGTCCGAGTCAGCTATGGAGACAAGGGCGTAGTCTATTCATATCTATACGACTATCGAGGCAATTGTATTGGAGAAAAAATTGATTCCAAAGTTTTTTATGCACCGTCAGTAACAATATCGAATCTTTATGACCAAGGAGGGCGACAGACTACAACAATGGTCAGTCGAATTTTTACAGGACGACAGCTCTTTCCAAGACTCTTTGCAACACCCAACGATACTCTGGCAGGAATCCGTCGTGAGTATGACCGTCAGGGTCGCATTTCCCGCTGCCGGAGAGGTGTGCGTATCAATACCTATTATTCATATGATACTCCCGGTAATTTGTATGCAATCCGTAATGAGGTAATTCTTCCACCAGAAATTTTTGATCCGAATCAACCCTTAAAACCGTTCCGAAGCAGCAGTGTGGATGCCTTTTATGGTGATGCCAAGCCGTTTCCGGATCCGTTCGAAGTCGGTTTGCTACGCTCCAGAGGTACTTATATTTTTGGTGATACATTGCTTCGTAGCGAGGGCATGGTTCCGCTATATAATGGTCGGATTTCGTCGCGCAAGGTCCGAGAAGGCCGTTATGACTATGGTTACGACAGCTTCGGTCGGCTCATAGAAGCCGCTTTTAGCGGCAACGACCTTGCCGACTATTCGACGGAGTACAGTTACGATGACAATGCCAATATCACCGGATTGATACGCAAGGGTGTAGTCGACCGCGCCGGAAAGAGCAAGATCTATGGCATTCTCGATGCGACGGGCGTAACTCTTGAAGGCAACCGGGCCGTAGGATACGATATCGAATACGAAGGCGATGTGTTTGAGGGTCGGACTGGATTCGGAAACCTCTCGGGATATTGCGAAGTGCAGTACGATGACAATGGTAACGTGGCTTACGATGAAACAACAATGACGGCGTATTCCTACAACCGCCACAACAAACCGGTGCTTATCGAGGCCGATGACGGGAGCTCGCTTTCATTCGAATACGACGGAACCGGCACTCTCATATCGAGGACGCAGACGAGCGGAGGTGTAACCACCAAGACTGAATACATCGGGCCGTATGAGCTGTTGGACGGGGAGTTTAAGGCTGCATATTTCGACGGAGGTTATTTCGACGCCGACGGCATGGTGCATTACTACGTACCCGACTATCAGGGCAACATCATAGCCGACGTCACGGCTGACGGAGAGATAGTGCAGACGGCATCGTATTATCCCTATGGCGAGCCGTGGCTCGAGCCCGAGGGCGACAACCGGCGGCTCTACGGGGGCAAGGAGCGGTTGAACTTCGGCGCTCTGCGCCACAGCGACTTCGGGGCGCGCCTCTTGGACACCCGCTCGGGCCGCTGGAACAGCCAGGACCCGTGCGCCGAAGAGTTTTATCCGTTGTCGCCATACAATGTATGTGGCGGTGACCCCATCAACTATGTCGACCGAGACGGGCGCCGCTTTACTGAAGCATCTATGCCGGCGGTCAATAGATTGCTTGAAGAAGCTTTTAAAGGCTTTCTATCATCAAAGGTATATGCGGTTGATTATGCACGTGCCTTTGCGGAAACGTTGATTATGCAAGCTTCCGACCAATTGTTCCATATAAGTGCAGTTTCCCCTTTAGGCAATACTGGAGGGACTATTTATGACTCCGAAATGGATGCTGTCATTTTTGAGATTCCTGGAGGTGCTTTCGGGCCATTAGGACTGATAGCACATGAATTCAAGCATGGATATCAATTCCTGACAGGCGAAATTGATTTGGGAGTTAAAGGCCTTGAATCTTATGGCTATATTTTTTATGACCAAACAGATGAACAGGCCGCTTATTTGCGTGGGGAATTATTTGGAGCTGATCATTTTAGTATTATGGAAATTGCTAATGGATACAATTATCTTGAATCAATAAAGAAAGATAGTTTCAGTACTTTACAAGGTAAAAAAGTGAGTTTAGAACAGCTAAACAAAATTACACAAAGAGCAAATCTGTTAAATCGTGTTTTAATAATTGATGGCATATTAATTAAACCTAAAAAATGAAAGCATTTTTTGTCATAATAACTATTATATTGGCTTTATTCATGTCAGCGCAGAGAGATGCTCGTATAGCTTACTCTCCTATGGAAAAACCTGAATTAAATCTCGCTGTATTACCTCATTATATCATTTTCCCCCAACAGACGTGTCAGTTTTTATCATCGAATGAGGTTACCTTTGCTCCAGATTTCTCTGTCTATATTTTAGTTCCATGCGGATTGGATTGTACAGAGAATTTCAAAATAGGAGAGTGGAGAACACGTAGCGACACACTATTAATCTATCAGGACACTATTGATTTTATATTGTTTCCTGGCAAAGAAAAACCTGACAATAATTCAGATAGTATCGATTGGGCGCTAATGCCTCCGAATCTTCATTATAGAAATTTATATGATAAATTTTTACCTCGCAATGTGAGCGCTTTTAAAATTATTAATAAAGGAGACAGTTTGCTTGCTATTGGAGATGATGGTATGAGATTAGGTTTGCCAATCTCAAAAAAAGCATCTTCAATGAAGCATCATGGCGATAATAAATATATAGTTGAAGCTCGTGAGAACTGGCAAGATACATTTGAATGGAAATTACATAAAAATCCAATGTTAAATGTTTTTACTATTTCAAGTGTCATACAAACTGTTTCACAGCCTTTGACAATTGAAGTGAAAAATGAGAATATTACATTCAACATACTTAATCCTCGGTATTATCCACAGGCGGAGGCTTTGCCTTATGCTGAGCGAACGGAGTACTGCGATTGGTTCGATAGAGTTAAGGTGGGTGATACGATTTCATTGGAGTTGACGCGTCCGGCATATGAGCAGGAGGTCTTCGACCGTTCTCCTTACTTGCGAGGCTATCCCGATACCATCTATGTGCTCGACAACGAGGCTTATGGCTATTGGTTCGCTAAACCTGTTTATAACAATCGATGAATTATCTTTACGGCATATCTAATATATATAATGGTCGGATTTCGTCGCGCAAGGTCCGAGAAGGCCGTTATGACTATGG
>CAMNRO010000015.1 GCA_946553045.1 uncultured Porphyromonadaceae bacterium
TCCGAGTTCTTCAAATTTATTGCCTAATTTTGCACTTGCAGGTAGAATCTTTCGAGTGGAGAGGGGCGAGGTACGAGTGGCTTTTTAGGGGGCGAGGGGCTAGTTTGGGGTTGCGATACGTTGTTCCTAATTCCTAAAAAACTCGTACCTCGCCCCTCGCTCCTAAAAACTCGCCCCTAAAATAATGACTAACGGAAAATCCACCAGGCGATGATTGCCAGAAGAATGGCGGTGAGGATTGCCGGGTGGACGGCGCGCGCATGGAGGCGGGGCCATGCTTCGCGGCCGTTTTCGACTATGATATAGAATATTGCCGTCGGAACGGCGAAGAATACAAAGGGGTTGTAGTGCCAGGCCGCAGCGATGTCGCCGTGCAGAAGCGAGTGGAAAGCGCGCTGGCTGCCGCAGCCGGGGCATTCGTAGCCGGTGATGAGCTTGAAAAGGCAGCGTGGAGCCTTCCCGCCAGAAGGGTCATGTGTATAATAATACCAACAAAACATGGCGACTACGGCGAGCATAACTGCTACCGTAGCCGCCACGCGGTATTTCGGGTTTTTCATTATTCTCCGAAGAGACTGCTCATGAACATCACGGGGAAGAATCCCAGGGCGATGGCTATCATGATAAGCCATGCCGCAATCTCCGACGCCTTCCGGGCCTTGTCGACGTTGCCGCTCTGATAGAAGCTGGTAACGCAGATGGAGGCAACGAGCGCGCCAATGCTCAGAGGTGAGCAGCAACAGATTGCCAGGCCGATGCTCCAGCCCAGATATGTGCTCGGGCACGGTTCTTCGGGGAGCTCGCGACGAGGTGCGGGGCGTCCGGGTGCATATGGCGATTCGGGTTTGGCTTCGGCAACGGGCTCTTCGGCCAAATCGGTATGTTCGGCTTCGACAGACTCGTCTGACGCGTATGAGGCCTCGGCTTCTGCGGTGTTTTGGGCCGGAGCAGGACGGCTGCCGTCGAAAAGACAGCGGAGTTCGTCGATTTCACCGGCGGCGCACCAGCGGGGAAGGCCGTCGAACCATACTTTGGTATTCTCGTCGACAGGCATGTCGAAGAGCTGTTCCAATTCAAAAGGGCCTTGTTGACGGCCATCGAGATAAACCCAAATCTTCATATCGTTTCGTTATATCAGGGAGCTATAAAGTGTCGAGTTTACAAAGTTAAGAAAAAAGCTTGGAAACTATTGTTCTTACTCTTTCAACTTATCGCTTTTTAGCATTCCGGCAATCAGAACTGCTTCACTTCGTAGCCTACGATGTCGCTCAGAAGATAGTTGGCCAGACGGCTTGCTCCAAGACGGAAATATTCGTTGGTAAGCCATTCTTCGCCAAGCACTTCCTTGATGACAGTGTAGTACTTCACGGCGTCTTCGGTGGTTGCCACGCCGCCTGCGGCCTTGAAGCCGACACGGTTGCCGGTCTTTTCGTAGTATTCTTTGATGCACTGAGCCATCACATATGCGGCTTCCAGACTTGCTCCGGGATATTCCTTGCCGGTAGAGGTCTTGAGGAAGTCAGCGCCCGAGTAGAGCGACAGGATAGAGGCAATCTTGATGTTTTTGGCAGTCTTGAGGGCGCCGCTCTCGAGGATAACCTTGAGGCGTCCGTCGCGGCAGGCCTCTTTCTGCTCGGTGATTTCGTCGACGAGCGACTCATAGTCGTGGTCGAGGAAGTAGCCCAGATTGAGCACGATGTCGATTTCGTCGGCACCGTTGGCTACGGCCAGCGAGGTCTCGGCAATCTTTACCTCCTCGAAGCTCTGCGACGAAGGGAATGCGCCCGATACGCAGGCGATTTTGACACCGCTCACTTCGAGAACAGTGCGCACAACGGGAGCGAAGTTAGGATACACGCAGATTGCGGCAACGTTGGGCAGCGAAGGGAATTTCTCTTCGAAGTCGTTGACATTCTGGGTGAAACGCGACACCGATGTGGGCGAGTCGGTTGCCTTGAGGGTGGTGAGGTCGATAGTGTTGAAAAGGAAGGTATATACGTCCTTGTTGTTGTTTTCAGCAAAATGTTCGTCGAGGATTTTCTGCACGGCAGCCGATACTGCGGCATCATCTTCAATCACATTGCTGGCGGCAATGGCCTGAGTGTATTTGTCGGATGTAGGTTCGCTCATAGCTAAATGATTTTATGTTAGTTTGGGATTTTCAATATGTCTTCTGCTATCCCTAACGCATTTTTTGGATATATTGTTGCGGAAAGCTTCTGCAAGGTCGATTCCGTGCTGGTTGGCGATGGCCATGAGCACCCAGAGGGTGTCGGCCAGTTCGTCGGCAAGGTCGAGTCGTTCGCCCGGTTTGGCCGACTGCTCGCCGTCGGTGCGGGCTATTATGCGAGCCACCTCGCCCACCTCCTCGGTCAGAATGGCCATGTTGGTAAGCGGCGAGAAATAGCGCACCCCGACGGTGCGTATCCACCCGTCGACCGCTGCCTGCGCCTCGCGCAGCCCTATGTCACCGCCTTTGCATTCCATCTCGGCAAATATACAAAAAAAATCGTACACCTTAAGATTGCACCCTATTTTTCAACTTGATGAAATCTTCGTTATGTATTCCACACATCTTCGAACTCTTGGCGCGTTATGAAATTGTTGTATAGCCAATTTGTGTCTCCGAACGCTGCAGTTCGCAGTGTCATTCCATTTACCGACGGATTTTCTTTAGACAGGCATGTTTTTTCTCCGTTGAAAAGAACAACTTCTTTCTCCGTGAACTCTCCTATGAAATGATAATACACAGAAAATCCTGCTTCCTCAGTTTTCAGGTAACTGTCTACTTTAGGTAATGGGTGCCGCTTTAGTATTTCATATATTTCCGATGTATTTGTGTAATATCCGTACTTAATTCTAGTTAGGATTGAATTGTAGGAGATTACAGCTCCAGGGGTCACAATGTTATGATATTTTTGTGCTAAGATTCCGACATGAATATGTTGTTGGTTAATCTTCCATATGTACCAGTTTTCCAATGGATTTACATCAAGAACTTTAAAAAAGCCATTTTCTTTTATAGGTTTGGTGTCTTGTGCGCATCCAAAAACAACTTCATTCAATGATGTTTCATCGATATCTTTCGATTTACCGATTTTATACCAGGCGCCATACATAATACCAAATTTGAGTATTGTATGTGCATAGAACTGGACCTCGTCTTTTACAATATCCTCGATAACAGGCTTATGATCTATTGGATGGTGCGTTTTGAACACGCGTATTACCGAGCTGTTCAGCTGCGTGAGATCATTGGCCACATACTGAAAATATGCCTTGAACTCGCCGTCGACCTCCGCACAGAACACATCGCCGATTTTCGTAACTATTCTTTTTCTTTTTTCTTTCATGTTGTTAGCTTTCGCTTTAAAAGCTGTTTAGATAGGATGCGGAGATTTTATGGCTAATACCAGTGTAAGTATATGGATTGTTTTCATGGTCGGATATATTTTCACACACATAGCGATGTGGCTATGTGTGTGAAGGGAGGGTCAATAGGAGCGGTCGCCGAAGATTGCGGAGCCTACGCGGACGAGGGTGGCGCCGGCGGCTATGGCGAGCGAGTAGTCGTGGCTCATGCCCATGGAGAGGGCGTCGAAGCCGCGGAGGTCGGGGCATGCCTGCTGTATTTCGGTCTTTAGAGCTGCGACGCGGGCGAAGTCGGCTGCGACGCGGGTCATGTCGTCGGTGTTAGAGGCCATTGCCATGAGGCCGCAGATGTGTGTGGCGCGGAGCGACTCGTAGGCACGCGAGGTGAAGAAGGCGAGCATTTCGTCGGGTGTGAGGCCGAATTTGGTCTCTTCCTGAGCCACATGGACCTGCATGAGCACGCGGCTGACTATGCCGGCGCGCTCGCTTTCGGCGTCGATGGCGCGGAGCAGGCGCTCGCTGTCGACACTCTCTATGAGCGCGGGGCGCAGGGCAATGAGCTGTCGCACTTTGTTGGTCTGCAGATGGCCTATGAAGTGCCATGAGATGTCGGCGGGCAGCGCCGGCACCTTCACGGCAAGTTCCTGCACGCGGCTCTCGCCGAAAAGGCGTTGTCCGGCGGCGTAGGCTTCTGCAAGGGCCTCGACGGGATGGAATTTCGACACCGCCACGAGCTCCACTCCGGCAGGAATGGTGGCGCGGACGGCGTCGAGAGCGCGGGCTATGGTGTCCATCAGTCTACGACTTTCATTTTGTAGACGTCCATCAGCGGCGTTTCTGAAATCGATACGATTTCGTAGTCGGCCATAGTGCCGGCCATGCCCTTGATGAAGTTGTCGTATGCTTCCTTGAAGTTGTTGGCCTGTACAAGGATAAGAGAGGTGGAGCGCTTCTCTACAGCGGTCTTTTCGTCGATAGTGATGAAGCCTACCTTGACGAGGAACCAGCGGTCGCCGGCGTCGTCGAAGAATATTTCGGCGATTTTGGTGCGTTTCACGGCCGAAACGCTGAATTCGCCTGATATGAAGGGTGTCTGCTCTTCGGTGATACGGGCTTCAGCCTCGGTGAAGGAGAGGGCGTCGACGAGATAAGGTTCTGTCACTTTTTTGGCGGCTCCGTTTTCCTGGAGCTTATCGTAGCGTACTTTGCATTCAAACCAGTTTGCCATATTCTTTTTTATCCTTTGAGTTAGTGATTGGTGGTTAGGGGTTAGTGGTTAGGGGTTAGTGGTTAGTGGTTAGTGGGGGGTGGGGTTCACTAACCACTAACCAATAACCCCTAACCCTATTTCTGTAATATTTTGCGTAGTATCGGGGTCAGTTTCTCGGCGTAGTATTTGAAGCCGAGGTCGGTGAGGTGTATGCCGTCGACGGTGCCGTCGTCTTCCACGCCGTCGAGGTCAACGGAGTCTACATAGTAGAGGTTGCGCGGATTTTCGGCTTTCAGGCGCTCGTAGTTGCGACGGAAAGCGGCGTTTTTCTTGGGCAGGTACTTGCCGAAGAAAGCGTCCTGGCGGGCATAGGGGTAGATGGGGCCTTCGAGCATTACGATAGGCACGTCGGGGCGGGCGGTGCGGAGAATGTCGATGAAGCCGTATGTGAGGGTGTCGCACATCATTTCGGTGCAGTTGGGCACCGGGTCGATGAGGAAGAGGTCGGCGTCGGCTATTTTTGCCATGGCGCGCGCCATGCAGCTGTCCATCTTGCCTTCGCCGCTGAAGCCGAGGTTCACGACCTCGCAGTTGAGGTCGCGGCTTATGATATTTGTGGCCGCCATGCCCGAGCGCGAGGCGCAGCCGCCCTGGAGTATGCTGGTGCCGTATGCCACAATCTTTGTGCGGCTGTCGATGAGCGTTTCGGCGCCGGAAGTGAGCGAGGCGGTGCTGTCTACCTTGATTTCGAGCTGTTCGATGCCGTCGTAGAGGGGCAGATAGACCATGTATTCGGTCATGCGGGTGGTGTCGAGATTGCTCACGTATGTCGATTCGACGAGTTTCGTCTCTTTGTCTTTCACATAGGGGCGGTTGGTGTTGACATGGCGCCAGACTGAGTCGCCCTGCCACACGTATAGGTCGGTGCCTTTGAGGCCGGTGTCGGCCATGTGTATCATGTGGGTGTTCCAGAGCAGGGTGTAGCGCACGCCTATGCGGCTTGAATTGGTGGCGAAGCGCACGGCAATGCCGCTGGAGCACATCTGGCGGCTCCAGAGGTCGGGGCGCACGCTGTCCTTAAGATATGCCGGAATGCGCCAGTAGGGGCGCTCGGTGTTGTCGAAGCCTTTGTTGACGATTCTGAGCTGGCGGGCGTCGGTATATCGCCATGGCTTTTCGGGGGTGTCGGCGGCAGTGGCCGCAAGCACTGAAAGCGTTGCGAAAATGATTAAAAAAAGTCGTTTCATGGCAGTAATTGTGATAATTCTTGTGTGTACAGCGCCATTTCGCAGCTATGTGCGTGATTGCGGGCAGACGCATGGCCGAGTGGGGCAGCGGTGTTGTCCGGCGATAGGGTGATGATTATGTCGTCTGTATCCTTCAAATCTTTTTCAGTAGAATTTCGGCCAGACGGGCCATGCCTTCGGTGGCTTTTTCGCGTATCACGATGACGCCATCAGGCACTTTCGACGGATTTGGATCGATGTAGTACACGGGCACGCCGCGGCGCACATAGTTGAGAAGTGCCGCCGCAGGATATACGACCAGGCTGGTGCCTACGATTACAAAAATGTCGGCTTCGGCGGCAAGTTGGGTCGCCGGCTCGAACATGGGCACAGCTTCCTGAAAGAAGACGATGTGCGGCCGCACCCGGTGGCCGTCGATGCGGGTTTCGGGTGTGGTGGCGGTGTCGTAGCTTTCGAGACGGTAGGTAAGGTCGGGGTTGTCGAGCGCGCGGACTTTGGTGAGCTCGCCGTGGAGGTGTACGACCTCTGTGCTGCCGGCGCGCTCGTGGAGGTCGTCGACGTTCTGGGTTATGACGCAGACGTCGAAGTGCTCCTCGAGTTCGTGCAGTATCTCGTGGGCGCGGTTAGGCCGGACGGTGCCGAGCTGGCGGCGTCGCTCGTTGTAGAACTGATGAATCAGCGCGGGATTGCGGCGGAAGCCGTCGGCGCTGGCAACGTCCATCACAGGGTAGTTTTCCCAGAGGCCGTCGGCGTCGCGGAATGTCTTGATGCCGCTTTCGGCGCTGATTCCGGCGCCGGTCGATACCACCAGACGGGGCTTTTTCTTGTTACTTGTCATCGGTGTTGAAGAAAATCTTTGTGTCCGGGTTGCCTTTTCGTGTCTCGGGCTCTGTTTCGGGCTGACGCTGCACGGAGGCCTTGCGCTTGTCGCGCTTGAATGCCGGAGAGCGTTCTACCATCTCGATGGCCTCGTCGCTGTCGAGCTGGTCGGCGGCGAGAATATAGTAGCTCTGTGTCTCCTGCTGGCGGTTGAACTCATCGATTTTTTCTTTGCCATAGAGTGTTACAACGGCATCGGGCACGTCGGGCGTTTCGGCCGCTTCGGCCTTGCGTCCTTCTATGACGGTGAAATTGCCGCCGGTATCGACGCTTACGTCGAAGCCCGAGGCCAGAATCGTAAATTTCACCTTGTTGCCGAGTGTGTCGTCGTAGCCCCAGCCGAATTTGATGTGCACGCGCTTGTTGATCTGTGTGACAAGGGTATTGGCCTCGCGGGTTTCCGATACCTTGAACGCCGGCTCGATGTCGTGCGAGTAGTAGAATGCAAACAGAAGCTCCTTGGCGCTCATGATGTCGGTGTCGCAGAGCAGGGGCGAGTGAAGGGCCGCTTTCATGGCGTCCGACATACGGTTGGGGCCTTCGCCGTATCCTACCGATATGAGTGCGGTGCGGCCGTCGCGCAGACATGTGTCTACGTCGCGCATATCGATGTTGATATTGGCGAGGGTCGTGACCATGTCGGAGATGGTGCGGGCGGCGGTGGTGAGAATGTCGTCGGCCTTGGAGAATGCCTCGGCCCAGTCGAGGTCGGGGTAAATGGTGCCGAGACGGTCGTTGTTGATGATAAGCATGGCGTCGACATTCTTCTGCAGGCGCGCGGCGCCTTCGATGGCGCTGTTGATTTTGTTCATGCCTTCGAAGAAGAATGGTATGGTGACGATGCCTACCGTGAGGATTCCCTTGTCTTTTGCCACACCGGCCACGACGGGAGCGCCGCCGGTGCCTGTGCCGCCGCCCATGCCGGCGGTGACGAAGACCATCTTGACGTCGTCGGTGAGCAGCTTTTCGATTTCGGGCACGCTTTCGAGCGCGGCAGCCTCGCCTACTTCAGGCTTTCCTCCGGCGCCGAGACCTTTGGTGGTCTGCGGTCCGAGGAGCACTTTGGTCGCTACGGGCACGGGGTCGAGAGCCTGTTTGTCGGTATTGAGCACCACGAAGTCGACGCCTTTCACGCCCTGGCTGTGCATATAGGCCACGGCGTTGCAGCCGCCGCCGCCCACGCCCATGGCTATAATCTTGGCTGCGGCGGGCGATTCGGGAGCCGACGCTCTCTGATATTTCTCTATCAATTGGGGATCTTCGGGATCTGTCATGTTCTTAATGTAATAAGGATTAAGTAATAAGTAATTGCGTATTACTTTTTACTTATCATCAGTTTTCGTCTTCTTCGTCATCGTCTTCTTCAGGAGTGGTGAAGAATCTGATGAATCCGGATTTCATTTTTTCGAGAGTATCCGATATCTTGTTTATTTCCGGTTGAGCTTCTTCGATTTCTTCTTCGTAAACATCTTCTTCGGGCTCTGGTTCGGGTTCTGGCTCCGGAAGAGGTCGTTTAGCTGTTTTTTTTGCTTTGTTGCGGCCGAAAATGCTTCCGAAACGGCGTCGGGGCGCGCTCTCTTCCTCCTCTTCGATTTCGTCGGGGTCATCGCTCAGAATATCTTCTTCGTCATATTCGTCTTCGATGATGTCGGGTTCTTCCTCGAATAGGCTTTCTTCTGCCTGAGTCTCGGCAAGTTCGCGTATCGTCTCTGTAGCTACGACGGCCGCAGCCGCTTTTTCGGCGGGTATTTCGGCCTTCGGGCGGATTATGTCAGACTGCTCGGTGGCGGGGAGTGCGAGGCATTCGTCGGCCGGCAGATTGCGTCCGGCCCAGAGGAGGGCTACGATGTCGATATTGTCGGGGTTATTGCGGCCCGGGGTGCGGAATACGATGTCGCCCGACATGTCGGCCACGCGCACGGGCAGTTTGGCCTGGTTCGACAGCACCGCGGCAAATTCAGGCAGCCTTGCGCCGCCGCCGGTAAGCACTATTTTCGATATATTGTCGGTCATTCCCGACACCGTGAGCTGGTTGAGGATATTGGCGGCTATTTCGCCGGCGCGGGCGCGCACATAGCCGTCGATTTCGACGGCGTTGACTCCGCTTCCGGTCTTTTCGCCGAGAGTGGCGAGGGTGGTCTTGAAGTTCTCTGCGGCTTCCTCGGTCACACCCAGGCCGGCCATGATGTCGAGAGTTATCAGGCGCGAACCCATAGGCACTGTGCTCAGGAAGGCGAGGGTGCCTTCGCGGTACACCGATACGGTGCAGGTTTCGGCGCCGAAGTCAACGAGCATGCAGCCAACCTCTTTTTCGTCGGAGGAGAGGACGAAATCTGCAATCGCGGTTGCGCGCAGACGGTAGTGGATATGGTCGGACTCTATGTTGCCGTATTTGAGGCGTTCGAGGTTCTGCCGGGTCTCCTTGCCGCATGTCACCATGGTGAAGTCGCCTCGCAGAGTCTCGGCGAAGTTGCCTACGGCCTTCTTGACAGCGGTATTGTTGACATAGAACATGCGCGGCAGTGTGTCGACGATAAACCGTTCGCCGACATAGTCGCGTGTAGCCTCGAAAATCAGACGCTGCACCAGCGACTCGGTGATTTCGCACTCGCGCTGGAAACGTAGCGAGGCGGTCGTGGGGGCACCCATGACCGAGCGGCCGCCTACGGCTACAATGGCGCCGCTTATTTTGGCCGGAGAGACATTGCGCGAGGATTCGAGCCGGCCGATGATGTCGGCTATGGCATCGCTCACTTCGCGTATGTTCTGCACGCGGCCGTAGCGCACGTTGTTGATGGCAGGCATTTCTTCGACCGCAAGTACGGTGAGTCGGCCGTCGGATTCAATCGAACCTACGGCTCCTTTTATTTTGGAAGAGGCTATTTCTAAAGCAACTACAGTCTTTGGTTCCATGGGTTTCAATGGCTTGGGTTAGAGGAGTCGACGGCCCTTTCGATTTCGTCGGGGTCGGTTATGGTTTCATTATCGTCGATGTCGAGCGAGCCTGTCTGCTCCTCGACGGTAGGCAGTTCGACCGGCGGCATGGCCTTGTTGCGCCTTGTCGCCACCACCTGACCGCGCCAGCGCACGGCCACAGTATCGTATGCGTTCCAGCCCTTTACGGGCGCCACATGGCGGTAGAAAGTGCGCAGGCGCTGAAATTTATCGGTCACCATCGTGGTGTCGCCGAAATTGATGACGTGGCCTACGATGTTGGGTATGAGTATGATATTTCCGTCGGCTTCCTGTGTGACTGTCGCGACGAGAGCGCTCGCCTCGGGGTGGTTGGCTATATAGTCGAGCAGCGGAAGAAGGCGGCTTGCCGGGTGAATGGAGTCGAAGCGGCCTACGAGCACGGGTACGTCGAGATGATAGCGCAGCTCGGCCGATATGCGTTTGCCGCCGGCGTTGATGTAGTACGATGGCTGGCCGTATTCAAACACGCGCGCCACAGGCTCCATCGGCGTGACTTCGATGAGCACGGTGCCGTCGGAGAGTATCGAGGCGTTGGCGTCCTGGATTTTGTCGGAAGCGGCAAGGCGCTTCTCGAGGCCGTAGAGGTCGAAGCCCGAGCGGAGCACGCTCTTGAGGCTGTCGGGGTCGAGCCCCGATTCGTGAACAATGTCGGCCTTCTCGATAAAATCGGTTTTCGACGGCGCCAGACGCACTTCAAGCCTCGACAGGCATTCGGTGCGCGACATGCGGGCCGTTACCGTGAGGGCAAAGGCGAAGTAGGCCACCATGACGATGGTCAGCACACACATAAGCACCGATTTTCGAGTCATATCCTTAACTTCTTCACTATATCAGCTTTATTGACCTTTGGCCGACGGAGACAGAGCCTTTACCAGCGGGGGCACACAGAGGTTGAGGTCGCCTGCGCCGAGGGTCAACAGGATTTCAAAGTTACGATTTTTCATTGTATCGACAAAGTCTTCCTTCGAAATCATGATTTTATTTTCGTTTTTGAGCTTGTCGAAGATAGTTTTCGAACTGATTCCCGGAATCGGCAGCTCGCGAGCCGGATAGAGGTCGATGAGAGCCACTTCGTCGGCCGCGTCGAGGGCCAGGGCAAATTCGTCGGCGAAATCGCGGGTGCGGCTGTAGAGGTGGGGCTGGAATGCTACTGTGAGCTTGCGTCCGGGGTAGAGGGCGCGCACCGAGGCTATGCTCTGGCGGATTTCGTCGGGGTGGTGGGCATAGTCGTCGATTATGGCGCGTCCGTCGGGGCCGTTTTCCTTGAGGTGGAACTCAAAGCGGCGTTCGACTCCGGGATAGCTCTTTATGGCCTCGCGGGCGAGTTCGGGCGTGAGGGTGCCTGTGAGCCATACAGCCGCCAGAGCGGCTACTGCGTTGTCTATGTTTATGGCTACGGGCACGCCGAGTTCTATGTCGGTGACAGAGCCTTCGGGGTGAACGAAGTCGAATACTATCGTGCCGCCTCCGATGCGGATATTTTCTGCATGGAAGTCGCCGCTGTCATGGCCGAATGTGTAGGTCCGGACGCCCTTCGGAGGCCGCGGAACCAGTTTGAGGCCTGTGTGCACGATGAGGAATCCGTCGGGGCGTATCAGCTCCGTGAAGTGTGCGAAACTTTCGAGATAGGCCTCTTCGGTGCCGTAGATGTCGAGATGGTCGGGGTCGGTGGCATTGACGACTGCTATATAGGGAGTGAGCTGATGGAAGGAGCGGTCGTACTCGTCGGCCTCGATTACGCTGTAGGGCGATGTGGCGCTGAGCATGAGGTTGCTGTCGTAGCCCTTGAGAATGCCGCCGAGGAAGGCGTTGCAGCCCGTCGGGCAGCTGTGGAGCACGTGTGCGGCCATCGACGATGTCGTGGTCTTGCCGTGGGTGCCGGAGAAACAGAGGCCTTTGCTGTCGCGGGTCACCTGTCCGAGCACCCATGCGCGCTTGCGCACCTCGAAGCCATTGTCGCGGAAGAATGTCAGGGGCACATTGCTTTCCGGCACTGCCGGGGTGTAGACCACGAGGGTGTCGGCCGGGTCGCGGAACGCTTCGGGCACGGCGTCCATGGAATCGTCGTAGCTCACGGCGACGCCTTCGGCGGCGAGTTCGGCGGTGAGTGCCGAGGGGGTGCGGTCATAACCTGCCACAGGCAGGCCGAGGGAGAGGTAATATCTTGCGAGTGCGGCCATTCCGATGCCGCCAACTCCTACGAAGTAAACTCTTTTCATTTCTTTATAAGGGCGTCGATGTGATCCACGATTTTTTCATCGCTGTCGTGTAGTGCCATCTGGCTTATATTGGCGCTCAGGCCTGCGATGGCGGCGCGGTCTGTTGCCAGAGCGCATATTTTCTTCCATAGTTCTGTCTGGGCGTCGGCGTCGAGCACCATGGCGGCGGCGCCTTTGTCGGCGAGGGCCTCGGCGTTGTGGCGCTGATGGTCTTCGGCCACATTGGGCGAGGGTACCAGAATGGCGGCTTTGCCGAGGAGTTCGAGCTCGCTGATTGTGCCGGCTCCGGCGCGCGACACCACGAGGTCGGCGGCGCGGTAGGCCTGTGCCATGTCGGTGATGAACTGTGAGGCTTTAACACGCGAGGGGTGGCATGTGTTCATTGCGCGCCTGCAACGTTCCCAGTCGTTTTTGCCGGTCTGCCACATAATCTGGAAGGGCACCTGCTCTGCTTCGCCGCTTTCGACAGCGTCGATCATGGCATTGTTGAGGGTGCGGGCTCCCAGACTGCCGCCTACAACGAGCACAAGAGGTTTTGCAGGGTCGAATCCCATGGCCTTCTTGGCGTCTTCCTGTGTGGCCGAGAAAGCAAGCAGGGCCGGGCGCACGGGGTTGCCGGTCAGCACAATCTTATCGGCCGGGAAGAAGCGGTCCGTGCCGTCGTATGCCACGCAGATAGCGTCGGCCTTGGCTGCAAGCAGTTTGTTGGTGACGCCGGGATAGGAATTCTGCTCCTGTATAAGTGTCGGTATGCCGGCCTTCTGGGCTGCTTTGAGCGTCGGGCCGCTGGCATAGCCGCCCACGCCGACGGCGATGTCGGGTCTGAAATCGCGCACAATGCGGCGCGCCATGCGCATGCTCTTCCACAGCCGGAAAAGCACCTTGAAGTTGCGCCACAGGCGCTTGCGGTCGAAGCCGCTCACCGGCAACCCGACAATTTCATATCCGGCCGCTGGCACTCGCTCCATTTCCATGCGGTTGTCGGCGCCTACAAAGAGAATTTCGGCATCGGGGTGACGTCGTTTCACGGCTGTAGCTATCGACAGCGCGGGGAATATATGTCCGCCGGTTCCTCCGCCGCTTATGAGCATGCGGAGCGGCTTTTTCGTTTCACTCATTTTATATATCTGCTTGAAAAAGTACGAAGTATAAAAAGTCGAGAGACTGGTTTTGTTCGGCAAATCATCATATGGACTTTTTCGACTTATTCCTTTTTTTGACTAAAGAATCACTCCTCGACCATCGCTGGGTTCTCGCTGCGGGCGTTTTCGGGCAGCATTTCGGCGTCTATGCGCTGGTCAGCTCCGGTGTCGGTGGTGCGGGCGGCATGGCGGGCGCAGCTCAGCATTACGCCGAAGGCCAGCGAGGTCGCCAGCACCGATATGCCGCCTTTGGAGATGAGGGGCAGGGGCTGCCCCGAAACCGGGAATACGCCTGATACAATAGCCATGTGGAAGAGCGCCTGGAAGACTATCGTGAAAGCACAGCCCATGACGAGCACGCCCGGCAGGGTCTGTTTGAAGCGCATGGTCAGCTTGGCGCTGCGGCCAAGTATCCAAAGGTAGCATATGAGGATTCCGAGTCCGACGAAGAGGCCCATTTCCTCGATGATGATGGCGTAGATATAGTCGGAGAAGGCCAGGGGAAGACGGGCATTCTCGCGCGAGCGGCCGATGCCGACGCCGGTGAGGCCGCCGTGTGCCTGGGCTATGTAGCTGAGCTGCTCCTGCTGGTTGTCGATGTCGAACTTGTCGAGGTGCTTGTCGGAGCGGAAGTGGCGTTTTACACGGGCCATCCATGTGCTGCCTCGGCCATGTCCGCCGATTTCTTCGGGGCGTTCTTTGTTGAGGGTATAGACCATTTCCTGTTCGGGGGTGAGCTTCTTCTCGGAGCTCAATACGGTCTTGGCACCGATGGCGCCGCCTCCCAGTACAATCGTTATAGCCAGCGCGATGCCGAATTTTTTCCAGCCCATGCCACCGACGAGCATCATGGAGAAGCCTATGGCCATTACGACAATTGTGTTCGACAGGCCTTGCGAGAAGAGCAGTCCGGCGCAGAAAAACAGGAACAGGAGGCAGTAGACGAGTCCACGGGTGGTGACGTCGCGGGCGCCTTTCATCTGGTTACGGCTCAGAATCCATGCCATGCCAAGAGCTGCGGCAAGTTTCATGAACTCGGCCGGCAGAACGGGTATGCCGGCTATGCGGATAGCGCGCACGGCGCCGTTGATTTCGGAGCCGACGAATCGCACCGCTATCATCAGACCTACGCTGAATACCACATAGAGCGGAATCAGGGCGTAGACATAGCGGTAATGCAGTTTCTGAATCAGAAACATACACACGAGGCCACCGAGGATAAAGCCTCCGTGACGCACGATTGGACGGAAAATATCGCCGTCGTTCACCTCCTGGATAGAGGCTGAGAACAGCTCTATTATGGCGATAATCACCAGTATGATATATGTGCCCCAAAGGTGGTGGTCGGTGCGCACCTTGTTGGTCTTTACGGCACTTTCGTCAATTTCGGCAACAGCAGGAGAGGACATTTCTAATGATGAATTATAAATGATGAATTAAGGATTCTTTTTGATTATGAATGTCTGTGATTATGAATTATGGCCGACGGTGGTGTCAATTCATAATTCATAATCCTTAATTCATAATTTTCTTGACGGCGTCCTTGAACTGGCGTCCGCGGTCTTCGTAGCTTTTGAAGAGGTCGAAGCTGGCGCAGCATGGCGAGAGGAGGACGGTGTCGCCGGGGCGTGCGAAACTGCGGCATGCGGCGATTGCGTCGTCGAGGCTATGGGTGTCGGCTATGCGCTCGACGTAGGGCGAGAAGAAGTCGACGATTTTGGCGTTGTCCACTCCCATGGCTACGATGGCGGTCACTTTTTCCTTCACCAGTGGCAGTATTTCGGAATAGTCGTTGCCTTTGTCCTTGCCGCCAAGTATGAGCACGGTGGGGGTTGTCATGGCTTCGAGGGCATACCAGCAGGAGTTGACATTGGTAGCCTTCGAGTCGTTCACCCAGTGCACGCCGTCGATTTCAGCGACAGGCTCGAGACGGTGCTCTACGCCGGTGAAGTCTTCGAGAGCACGGCGTATGTCGTCTTTGCGAATGTCGAGCGCGCAGGCCGACAGGCCGGCGGCCATGGAGTTGAATACGTTGTGAAGGCCGCTCAGGGCGAGGTCTGCGCGGGGCATGCTCATCGAAGTGCCCGGGGTGCGTAATATGAGTTCGTTTTCGGCGTCGATATATGCGGCCGAGCCTTCTTCCTCGTGCTCGGAGAAGGGCAGCATTGAGGCTTCGGTCGATATTTTCTTGAGCTGAGCGGTGATGACGGGGTCGTCTTTCCAGAAAATGAAGACGTCCTTCGGAGTCATATTCTGCAATATGCGGAATTTGGCATTGACATAATTCTGCATCAGATGCTCGTAGCGGTCGAGGTGGTCGGGCGTTATATTGAGCAGCACGGCGATGTTGGCCTTGAAGTCGTACATATTGTCGAGCTGGAAGGAGCTCAGCTCAACCACATAGACCTTGTGCGGTGCGCGTGCCACCTGATAAGCAAGGCTATGGCCGACGTTGCCGGCGAGTCCGGCGTCGATGCCCGCACCGGTGAGGATATGGTGAATGAGCATCGTCGTCGTTGTTTTGCCGTTGCTGCCTGTGATACATACCATCTTGGCGTCGGTGTAGCGTCCGGCAAATTCAATTTCGCTGATTATATGTATGTTCTTGGATACGGCCGCCTTGACAACAGGGGCGTCGAGGGGTATGCCGGGGCTTTTCACGATTTCATCGGCCGACAGAATCTTGTCCATCGAGTGCGAGCCCTCTTCGAAGACTATGCCTTCTTCTTCAAGAATGGCGCGATATTTGGGCGAGATTGTTCCCGAATCGCTCAAAAACACGTCGAAACCTTTGTCTTTGGCCAGTATGGCGGCTCCTGTGCCGCTTTCGCCGGCACCGAGCACTACGAGACGTCGTTTTGTTGTGTCCATTATCTGATTTTTAATGTTACGAATGTTATGGCGGCAAGTATGATGCCGATAATCCAGAAGCGGGTCACGATTTTAGACTCCGGAATTGCATGGAGAGGCCTCTGTATGAGGGCGTCGATTCCCGAGTTGCCTTCTTTCTGGAAGTGATGGTGGAGGGGCGTCATCTTGAAAACGCGACGACCGCCTGTATGTTTGAAATATGCTACCTGGATTATTACCGAGAGGTCTTCGATATAGAAGAGCGCGCACAGAAGGGGCAGGAGCAGTTCTTTATGAATCAGGATTGCGAAGACGGCTATGACACCGCCGAGAGTGAGGCTGCCGGTGTCGCCCATGAATACCTGTGCGGGCGATGCATTGTACCACAGGAAGCCGATGAGGGCGCCTACGAACGCTGCCATATATACCACCAGCTCTTCGCTGCCCGGCACATACATTATATTAAGGTAGGAGGAGTAGATGAGGTTGCCTCCGAGATAGGCCATCACTGCCAGCGCCACACCTGCAATGGCCGAGAGGCCGGCAGTCATGCCGTCGAGGCCGTCGTTGAGGTTCGCGCCGTTGCTTGTGGCCGTCACCATGAAGACGGTGAGGAGGAAGAACACTATCCAGCCGCCTGTTTCGGCATAGTCGCCAAGCCAGCCAGTGAGCCATGAGTAGTTGAAGTTGTTGTTCTTCACGAATGGAATGGTGGTCTGAGGCGATTTTGTCTCTTCTTCGCCATACACGACTTCCTCCACGCGGTTGGTGTCGCTGCTTATGATTTCGCTGTTCTCGACCAGTACCATGTCGGGGCTGGCATACATCACGGCGGCCACAATGACGGCTATGCCTACCTGGCCGACGATTTTGTATTTGCCCTTGATACCGTCCTTGTTGTGCTTGCGCAGCTTCATATAGTCGTCTACGAAGCCGATAGAGCCAAGCCAGACTGTGGCGAGGAGCATCAGGAGCATATATAGGTTAGAGAGGTTGCCGACCAGCAGGCACGGCAGCACTATTGACAGTATGATGATGACACCGCCCATGGTGGGAGTGCCGGTTTTCTTCATCTGGCCTTCGAGGTCGAGGTCGCGCACAATTTCTCCTATCTGCATTTTCTGCAGGCGGTGTATTATGTTTTTGCCTACGAAAATTGCCAGAAGGAGCGCCAGCACGAAGGCCGCGCCGGAGCGAAATGTTATATAGTTCATCAGGCGCGCACCTGGAAAGCCTGAATCCTGCAGCAGTGAAAAAAGATAATACAACATTATAAATTATGAATGATGAATGATGAATTATGAATAAGAATTATGATTTGCCGATTTTTGTCAAAGCATAATTCATAATCCATAATTCATAATTTATTTTGGAATGCGGCGACGATTTCTTCGCGGTCGTCGAAGTGGATTGCGCCTGTGGCGAGGGTCTGGGTGGTTTCGTGGCCCTTGCCGGCTATCAGGATTATGTCGCCGGGCTCTGCGAGGGCTACGGCGGCACGGATTGCCTCGCGGCGGTCGATGTGGCAGTGAGTCTTGCCTTTTTCGAATTCGTCGAGGCCGGCGAGCATATCATTGATTATGGCCTGCGGGTCTTCCGAGCGGGGATTGTCGGAGGTTATCACAAGAATATCGGAGCGCTCGGCGGCGGCTTTGGCCATCTGGGGTCGTTTGCCGGGGTCGCGGTCGCCTCCGCAGCCGCACACGGTGATGACCGATGCGCCGTCGGGCATGACTTCGCGTATGGTGTCGAGCACGTTGATAAGGGCGTCGGGCGTATGGGCGTAGTCAACGATGGCGGTGACGCCCTCGGGCGAGCGGAAAGGCTGGAATCGGCCTGCCACAGGGTGCAGACGGCTCATGAGCACGCCGGCTTCGTCTGCCGGAACGCCCAGAAGGACTGCGGCGCCATAGACTGCGGCGAGGTTGGAGGCGTTGAAGCTTCCGGTGAACATGGTCTCTACCTCGCGGCCTCCGAAGTCGAGGAGCATGCCGTCGATGCGGTCTTCGATAACACGAACGTGGAAGTCGGCGGCGTCGCGCACCGAGTAGAATGCGCGTCGTGCGGCCGTGTTCTGGAGCATTACGGCGCCGTTGCGGTCGTCGGCGTTGCTGATGGCGAAGGCGTCGGCAGGGAGCATGTCGAAGAACGACTTTTTGGCGCGCAGATATGCGTCGAAGGTCTTGTGGTAGTCCAGATGGTCGCGGGTGAGGTTTGTGAAAATGCCTCCGGCAAAGTTAAGCCCGGCTATGCGGTGCTGGTCGGCCGCATGGCTGCTTACCTCCATGGATGCGAAAGTGCAGCCGGCGTCGGCCATGCGGCGCAGGCAGGCGTTGAGCAGAATGGGGTCGGGCGTGGTGTGCTCCGAGGGGTACTCCTCGCCGTCGATTTTCACGGCTACGGTCGAGATAAGGCCGGCCTTCTCGCCGCGCATTCGTGCCATGTCGTAGAGGAGTGTGGCGATGGTGGTCTTGCCGTTGGTGCCTGTCACGCCGACCAGACGCAGCTCGTCGGAAGGCTCGCCGTAGTAGCGCGAGGCCATGCGGCCCAGCGCCTCGCGGGAGTCGGCCACACGGACAAAAAGCACGCCCTCGGGCAGCGTTTCGGGAAATTCCTCGACCACAACAACTGCCGCACCGGCTTCTACGGCCTTGGCGATAAAGCGGTGGCCGTCGACGGCCACGCCGCGCACAGCCACGAACAGGCCTCCGTGCTTCACCGCGCGCGAATCGGCCGTAAGCACGCTTATGTCTTCCACAGAGCTGTTTCCGTGGCGCTCGAGCACATCGGCCGCTCCGAGAATGCTCTCGACGGCAGTGACCGTAGGCTCAGTATTGTTTATTATATCTTCGAGTTTCATTTTCTTTTTCTAATCTAATAAGGTCTTTAAAGTTTTTAATGTCTTTAAAGTCAGTCGTGTCTGAGTACAAGCTGCACTTTCGTGCCTGGTACGGCCGGTGTGCCGGGCGGCGGGTTCTGGTCGGCCACGTAGCCTATTCCCTGGAAGCTGACGGCATAGCCGGCGCTTTCGAGGTGGGTCAGGGCTTCGCGGATTCCGACTCCGCGCACGTCGGGCACGCAGCCTTCGACGCGGTCTTCGGGGCGTCGTATGGCCCGAGAGTCGGCAAGCTGCAGGTCGGCGTGCAGGGTGGCGTTGCGGCGGCTGTTGAACGAGGAATATACCGTCGGACCGGACGATTTGTCGGGTGTGCCGGTGAATCCGGGGTCTTCTTCGAGCATACCTCGGGCATACATCTTGAGAGCCACGTTCTTAAGCACAGTACCCGAACTCAGCGCAGGGCCTCGGTATGGCACTTTGGGGTCGTTTATCACCACTATGCAGGTGTACTTGGGGTTTTCGTAGGGGAAGAAGCCGCAGAAGGTCACACGGTAGCGTCCTTCGAGGTAACCGCCCTTGAATGGGGTGAGCTGCAGGCGGTTGCCGTTTTTGTCGAAGCGCGGACGCTTGTCTTCTTTGGCAATCTTGCAGGTGCCGGTCTTGCCGGCTATTTCCACAATGTCGCTTTTGAGAGCTTTGGCCGTGCCGCCCTGCTCCCAGACCACTCCGCGCATCATCTTGCGCAGTGTGGCGGCGTTCTCGCTCGAGAGGATGCGCTCGCGCACATACGATACGTCGATGGCCGAGTCGCGGCCGTCGGGGGTGCGGAGGCTCTTGACCAGTCGCGGACGCACGAAGCGGCCGTCGTTGGCTACGGCGTTGTAGAACGCGCACGTGTAGAGCGGCGGAATCATGGTGCTGTAGCCGAATACCATTCGGGAGAGCGACAGACGACCGCCTACATTGTTTTGAAGGCGGGGGAAATACGGCGTGCGCTCTCGCGCTATGCCGGTGTTGAGCCTGTCGAAGAAGCCCATTTCGGCAAGGTCGGCGCGGAAACGGTTGGGGTCGCCTTCGTAGTGCGGCATAGTCATTTTTACCATGCCGATGTTCGATGAATACTCTATGAATCGGTCTACGGGCAGCGAGCCGGGCGAGTGTGTGTCGGAAATTGGCCTGCGGCCAAGGTAGGCGAAGCTGCGGCCGATGGGATAGCTGCGAGAAACGGGCTTGGCAAAGCCTTTTTCGAGAGCTACGGCCATTGTCATGACCTTCATGACGGAGCCGGGCTCGTATGCCTCGACCGCGCGGTTGAGTGCCTCGATATAGCGGGGCGTTCTCGACGTGGAGTCGCGCTCGAGGTTCGACATCGCCTTGATGTCGCCGGTGGCGACCTCCATGATTATGGCGGTGCCCCAGTCGGCCTTGGCAAGAAGGAGCATTTCGCCGAGTTCGCTCTCGAGAATGTCCTGCATGGTGATGTCGATGGTTGTGGTGACGTCGTAGCCGTCGATGGCCGGAGTCTCGACGTCGTAGCGGGCGCCGCGGGTGAAGAGTTTCTTGCGGGCGAGGCCCGGAACGCCGTAGAGAAGGGTGTCGAGGGCCCGTTCGAGGCCTGAGCGGCCGTGCACTTCGGGGCAGGTGTCGGTCTGACCTACGCGGCCTATGCTCATGCGGGCCATCTGGCCGAAAGGATATGAGCGTTTCATCACCTTGTCGACTTTCAGACCTGTCTTATTGCAGTTTTTCGAGCTGCGGAAGAAGGGCAGCCTTTTGATTTTGTTGACAGTCTCCTCGGGCACGCCCTTGACGATTACGAAATTGCGTGTGCGTTTGGATTTCGGGGCCTCAATGGCGCTTTCGAGTTTTTTCTTCCATGCCAGGCTGTCGCGTTTGCCCGGAATGAGGCGGGCGAGGGCTCCGGCAAGCTGGGGTATGGTGTCGTGGAAGCCTGTTATATCGAAACGTGTGGCCCTGAAATCGATCATCACGTTGAAATAGTACAGGTTGGTGGCAAGGATACTGCCGTCGGCGGCATGTATCTCGCCTCGGTTGGGCGTTATGACGCTTGAGTCGCGCAGGGTGGAGGCGCCCATGGCGTTCCATGCGCCTGCGTTGACAACGGTAGTGCGCACGAGCATGACGGATATGCACACGGCTATAAAGACCGTTATCGCAAATATAATGCCGAACCGGCCCACAACGTAGCTGTTGCGTGAGCCGGCCGAACGACGGTTCTTTTTCTGCGGAGAAGAGGACATTTCCCTGAATTGCAATTAGGATTTAGAAGTTATTGGTTTTCGTCGAGGGTGAGCACTTGCGGGCGGGCGTCGGGGATTGTGAGGCCGAGCTTCAGCGAGTCGACCAGGTGCATCATCGCCGATTCGCGGGTGAGAGTCATGTAGAGCGAGCGCTCTTTCTGTTTCTCTGTGCTCATTACGTTTATCTGATTTTTGAGACTGTGGATAGTGTTCTGGTCGGTGGCGCATTCGAACCGGGCCGCTATGAACGCGACGCAGGCGATGACGGTGAATGCAGTGGCAAAGAAGTGTCGTTTGAAAAATTTACTCGACACGGCATCGCCCTGCATAAGCACCCTTATGCCTTTACCGGTTTTCTGCGCAACGTCTTTGACTTTCATATTTAGCGGTTTAGAAAGTTAATTGCCGATTTTCTCGGCGACACGGAGTTTTGCAGAGCGAGCGCGGGGATTGCGTTCGATTTCGGCGGCAGTCGGCGTGATAGCTTTTCCGAGAGGCTTCAGGGGCGCGTTGGAGCGTCCGAAAAGGTCTTTTTCGGCGTCGCCGTCGATTCGACCGCTGCGCATGAAGTTTTTTACCATGCGGTCTTCGAGCGAATGGTATGTGATTATCGCGAGCCGTCCGCCGGGGCGCAGTTCGGCTGCGGCCTGGTGCAGAAACGCTTCAAGAGCAAGCATCTCGCCGTTGACTTCTATGCGCAGGGCCTGGAAAATCTGAGCGAGTTCTTTCTTTGCGCGGGCGGGGTTGAGCATGGGCTCGGCAATGGCAGCGAGTTCGCCTGTGGTTCTGACGCCTCCGTTGGCGCGGGCCTTGACGATGGCTGCAGCCAGGCGGCGCGCCTGCCGGAATTCGCCGTAGACCTTGAAGAGCATGGCAAGGCGTTCTTCGGTCTCTGTGGCGAGGAGTTCGGCTGCTGTCATTGCTCCCGACTGGTTCATGCGCATGTCGAGGGGTGCATCGGCGCGGAACGAGAAGCCTCGCGAGGCATCGTCGAAGTGATGCGATGACACACCGAGGTCGGCAAGAATGCCGTCGACCTGCCCTGTGTGGCCGTAATAGCGCAGATAGTTGGTGAGATAGCGGAAATCGCCGTGTACGGCAGTGAAGTTAGGGTGCTCGAAAGCGTGCGCTATAGCGTCGCTGTCGCGGTCGATTGAGTAGAGATGACCCGACCCTGACAGACGGTCGGCGATGGCATGTGAATGGCCGCCGCCGCCGAGGGTGGCGTCGACATAAATGCCGTCGGGCCGGATATCGAGAGCGTCGAGGCTTTCGCCGAGGAGTGCCGGTATGTGATAAGTGTCTTGAGCCATAGTTAATTACGGCCCGTTAAGGAGAGCCGTTTTTAGAGAGCCCAAAATTAGTGATTTTCGCCCGAAAATTTACAATGCCAAATAGCAATTTTTTCGACATATACCCCAAAAGTTATCAACATCAGACAGAAGCCCTCCGTTTGCAATTGTAAACTGCGCAAAGTGATAAATTAGAAGGAGCGTTAGTCAGAAATTAGAAGTTAGGAGTTAGAAGTGCTTTCGCGTCGGCAACTTCTAACTCCTAACTTCTGATTAGTAATTATTTAAACTCATTATTATCTTCCCGGAGGCGGGCCCATCGGGCCACGGCGGCCTCCCATGCCCGGAGGTGGTCCCATGCGCTCGCCGTCGAAGTTGCGGTCGCGGGGCTGCTCGCCTTTTCCGAATGTGGTGAATTTATAGCTCAGGGTCACCATCGCGTAGCGTGTCAGCGAGTTATAGCGCGCTGTTTCCTGGTAGTTGCCGGAGTTGGTGAAGCGCACGCGGTCGTTCTGTCCGAGAATGTCGTATGCCTTCAGCGTTACGGCTGCATTGCGGTTGCGGAGGAACTGGTAGGATATTGAGGCGTTCCACATCCATGTCCGTGTGTCGAAGCCCTGCGAGTAGCCCGATGTCGCCGAGTAGTTGATGTCGGAGCTCAGCACGAGGCCGAAAGGAGCTGTATATGTGGCATAGAAAGAGCCTCCGTAGGTGTGAATGTCGCGGTTGTTGTCTTTCTGGAAGCTGTTGCGCGAAGACTGGAACGAATATCTGGGGCGCAGTTCGAGTTCGATAAACTCGGGACGCCATGCAATGCCGGGGCTTTCGTTGACAGTGAACGTGCCTGTGCGGTTGCGGTTATCGTTGTTGAAGCCAACGCTCTGGCTGTAGTTGAGGAACATGTGATTGTTGAAGGTGAAAGCCTTGTTACGGAAGGGGAATGAAATCATGTTCATGCCCCGGATACTCCAGACGCCGTTGACGTTTGTATAGGTCGTCACGTTGCCGCCGGTCTCCTGGTTGAAGGTCATTCGCGATACGATTGAGTTCTGCACCACCTGGGCATCAATCATCGCCATGATGGAGCGCTGGGCTTCCTGGTTGAAATCCTGGAAACGCAGGCGTGCGTTGTGGCTGAAAGTAGGCTTGAGGTCGGGGTTACCGATGACAACGCGCAGAGGGTCGGAGTAGTCGGCCACCGGCTGAAGTTGTGTCATGGAAGGCTGCGAGGAGCGTCCGTTGTAGTCGATGGTGAGGCTGCGGCTCTTGCTGAAGCGGGCTCGGTAGCGCAGGAATGGAGCTATGTTGAGCACATTGCGGCGGGGAATGTCTTTGGCGTGGTCTATGAGGTTGATAGACTTCGAGCTCTGCGGCACCAGCGAGATGCCTACGTTGAGCTGTCCTTTCTTGTCTACGTGGCGGTATCCGATTCTGATGTCCTGGTTCATGTAGTCGTTGCGGAATCGGTTTGAAAGGTCCTGGTTGAACACGAGTTCCGGAGATATCACAGGCTCGCCCTCCCAGCCGTCGGGGAATGTGACGGGGTGGTCGTAGGTGAGTTTGTCGGCATTGTTCCATCGGTATGAGAAGTTGTAGGCCAGAGTAAGGAAGTTGCCTTTCTTCACATCGCCGAGGGGCTCGGTCCAGCTTAAGCGGGCGCTGATGTTGTTGGTCCACGTGTGGTTGTCGGCCCACTGGTCGTAGAGGTCTACTGAGTCGTTGAGCTGGAAGAACTTATTGAATGAGTATGAGTCGGATTTTTCGCGGACGTTGCTCATGCGGTAGTTGGCGAACACAGAGAATGAGCAGCCCGGCTTCGAGCGGAATTTGTGGTTGTATATCAGGCGTCCGCCGAATTCGAAGGAGTTGCCTTTGGAGTAGTCGCGGTTGAGGCTTCGGCTTACGTCGGTGGCGAAATTGTCGCGATATACCGAGCTGTTGTCAACGCTCGATGAATTGTTGTAGTTCAACGAGACATTGGGACGGAACTCGAAGGTGTTGAACGAGTCGGGGTTCCACTGCACCCGGAAGTCGGCGCGTATGTTGTGGCCTTTGTCGCGGCTGTATTTATTGGAACGGCTCTGCTGGTCGACGCCTTTGCCGTATATGCGCTCAGACTCGGTGCGGCTGTCGCGGTCGGTGTGGCTGTACATCACATCGCCTCCGACGCGGAAAATTTCCTTGTTGCCGACATTGAAGTTGAAACCCAGCGACTGAGCCGATGTGATGCCGTTGGCGCCGCCGAAACGCATGAATCTGCCGCTGGCACCGTCGGCGAAGCCGGGCTCATTTATGTTGTTGGCCGAGCCGAGGAAGGTCATCTGGTTTCCCTCTCCCCAGAAGCGGTTGATCATGAAATTGCCTTTGTAGCGGTCGTCGGTGCCATATCCGCCCTCGATGTTCCCGAACCAGCCGTTTTTCATGTTTTTCTTCACCGTGAGATTGATGACGGTTTCTTCTTCGCCATCGTCAACGCCGGTGAGGCGTGCAAGGTCGCTCTTGCGGTCTACGACCTGGAGCTTTTCAACCATATTCACGGGCAGATTTCGCGAGGCCACAGTGGGGTCATCGCTGAAAAACTCTTTGCCGTCAACGAGAATTTTGCTCACTTCCTTGCCGTTGGCCGTGATTTTGCCGTCGGAACTTACTTCGACGCCTGGCAGGCGCTTCAGCAGGTCTTCGACAACGGCATTGGGCTGGGTCTTATATGATTCGGCCGAAAACTCCACCGTGTCTTCCATCACTTTTATAGGTGTGCGGATGCCTGTCACGGTTGCTTCTTTCAGAGCTATGGAGCTTTCCGAAAGGCCGAAAGGCTTCAGGCGCATATCGGCGGCGGTCATATTTATGTTTTGTGTCTGGGTGGCATAGCCTATATATGAGGCTTCCACAATATATTTTCCGGCTTTGAGATTGTCGATGGTGAAGCGGCCGGAGCTGTTGGTTACGGCGGCCTTTACTACGGTGGAGTCTTTGGCCGCAAGTACGCGCACGGAGGCCTGGATAAGACCTTCGCTGGTGGCGGCATCGATAACGCTGCCGCGTAGTACGCCGGCCGAAAGAGCCTGCGCCGCCACAAGTACGACGGCAAGTAAAGAAAGAAGTTTTTTTGAGTCGGGGATTAGTATCATAAGATTACGTTTTTTCGTGGTGTAAAATTATAAAACCATGTCGGCATGGACAACAACGCCTCTACAAACCCACTTATTTTATCGACAAAGTCGGCCGCACCCCCGATATTGCAGCACTATGCGCGCCCCTATGCGTTTTTTGCTTTCGCAAGTTGAAAAAAATATGTAATTTTGCAAATTAAACACATATTACGTAAATATTATCTATATTATCCCATTTCAGAAAGAATGAAAATAGCTATTGTGGGCGCATCCGGCGCCGTTGGGCAGGAATTTCTGCGTATTTTGTCGGAAAACGACTTTCCCATAGACGAACTCCGTCTCTTCGGCTCTGAGCGTAGCGCAGGCCGCACATATAGCTTCCGCGGTGGTGTAACAGAGCCGGTGCGTGTTCTCACCGCCAATGCATCTGACTTTGCCGACCTCGATTTCGCGTTTGTGTCGGCCGGAGCAGGCGTGTCGCGCGAATATGCCGATGTCATCACATCGGGCGGCGCGATAATGATTGACAATTCGAGCGCTTTCCGCATGGACGCCGATGTGCCTCTGGTTGTGCCCGAAGTCAACGGTGCCGATGCTCTGAAGGCTCCGCGAAATATAATTGCCAATCCGAATTGCACCACAATCCAGATGGTGGTGGCTCTCAACCCTATAAACCGCCTTTCGCCAATCAGAAGGGTGCATGTGGCAACCTATCAGGCCGCCAGCGGTGCCGGAGCCACCGGCATGGACGAACTTGAACGCCAGAGCGCCCAGATTGCCCGCGGCGAAGAGCCCGAAGTGAAGAAATTCGTGAGCCAGCTTGCTTTCAACCTCATTCCCCACATCGATACTTTCACCGATAACGGCTATACCCGCGAGGAAATGAAGATGCACTTCGAGACCAAGAAGATAATGCATGCTCCCAAACTCGAGGTGAGCGCCACATGTGTGCGAGTGCCCGTGATGCGCGCCCATAGCGAGGCTATCTGGGTGGAGACAGAAGATGCGGTAAGCGTTGCCGAGGCACGCTATGCCTTCGCGTCGGCCCCCGGCGTGGTGCTGATAGACAAAGCCGAGGCTCTGGGCTACCCGATGCCGCTCGATGTGGCTGGCACTGATCCGGTCTACATTGGCCGTATCCGCGCCGACCTCGCCAATCCCCGCGGTCTGTCGTTCTGGGCCGTAGCCGACCAGATTCGCAAAGGCGCCGCTCTCAACGCCGTGCAGATTGCTGAGTTTATCCTCGCCAACCGCTCCAAGTAATAGTTTAAAAAGTGAAAGGAGTTAAGGAGGTTGAGATATTGGCTTCGTCTCTCAATTCATAATCCATCATCCATAATTCATAATTTATTTTGCTTCTGTTAGCGCAAGCCTTGGTGACCGAGCCGGTGCAGATATTCCTTATCGTGCTGGCTATAATCCTTTTTGCGCCGATACTACTCAATAAACTCAAGATTCCTCATATCATCGGTATGATTGTGGCCGGGGTGGCTGTCGGGCCATACGGGCTGAATATTCTCGCCGATGACTCTTCGTTTGCCGTCTTCGGGCAGGTGGGGCTTCTTTACCTCATGTTTCTCGCCGGCCTCGAAATCGACATGTATCATCTGCGGCTGAATCTGCGCCGCGGCCTCTTCTTCGGCTTTCTCACTCTGGCGGTTCCTCTGGCGTTGGGAGTGCTTACGAGCGTCTATCTGCTGAAACTCGACTGGATAACATCTATGCTTCTCGGGGCGATGTATGCGTCGCACACGCTGCTGTCGTATCCCGTGGCGGCGCGTCTCGGTGTCACCAAGGCTCCGGCCGTACTTATAGCCATTGTCGGTACTATCATTGCTGTGATAGGAGCCCTTCTTGTGCTTGGCGCTACGGTCAGCGTGGCCCGCGAAGGCTATTTCAACGTCGTGGAAATATTGCTGCTGGCGGTGCGCCTTGTGGTGTGGGCGGCGGTGATACTTTACGCCTATCCGAGGGTGACACGCTGGTTTTTCAAGAAATATCCCGACAAGGTTCTCCAGTATGTCTTCGTGCTTGTCCTTGTGTTTCTTGCCGCTACGACGGCACGCGCCATAGGCCTCGAAGGTGTCCTTGGAGCATTTTTCGCCGGCCTGGTGCTGAACCGCTATGTGCCTGTGGCCTCGCCTCTGATGAGCTCGATAGAGTTTGTGGGCAACGCCCTCTTCATTCCATATTTCCTTATCAGTGTCGGCATGATGATTAACGTCAGGCTGCTTGCCGATACCGACACTCTGGCGGTGTCGGCCGTGATGATTGCCGTGGCGCTTGCCGGCAAGTGGATTCCGGCGTGGATTGCGCAGAAAATCAACCGGCTCGACGGTTTCAGCCGCAATGTCATGTTCGGCCTCACGGCCGCGCATACGGCTGTGGCTCTGGCTGTAGTGTCGGTGGGTTACAATATGGGAATGTTCGACGAGCGCATACTCAACAGCACCGTGATGGTGATTCTGGCAACATGTGCCGTGGCTCCCATCATCACAGCCTCGTCGTCGGCCAAACTCAAGGTGAAGATGATGGCCGCCGAAGGCGACGACGTAATCCGCCATACGCGTGTCAACAACACTCTCATTGCCGTTGCAAATCCTCTGACAGCCGCCTCGCTCATGGAGATGGCTGTGCTAATACGCAACGACCGCGGGCGACACAGCTTCTTTGCGCTCCATGTGCGGACCGACAATACGCCGCAGGCAAAGGCCGTGTCGCACAACTCTCTCGAGGCCGCGCGCCGCATAGCCGCAGCCGCCGACCAGGCTGTGGAAAGCCTCGACCGCTACGACAACAATATCGTCACCGGCATTATCAATGCCGTAGAGGAGCGCGACATAACCGAGGTTCTTCTTGGCATGCACCGCCGTGTGACCGTAATCGACTCTTTCTTCGGAAACAAGGTCGAACAACTGCTGCGCGGCACTAACAAGATGCTTATAATCAGCCGTTGTTTCATTCCGGCCAATACCATAACCCGAATCCTGGTATGGGTGCCCCGCGATGCCCAGTATGAGACCGGATTCAGCCGGTGGGTGCGCGCGGTGGCGCGTCTGACACGCCAGGTCGGCTGCCGTGTGATATTCTGCTGTCCCGACAATATCCAGCCGCTTATACGGGGTGTGATATATACCGAGAACTATGGCATACGCTGCGAATTCCGCAGCACCGAGGGCTGGGACGACCTCGTGCTGCTGAGTGCCGATGTGCACGACGATGACCTTTTTGTGCTTATCGGCGCGCGTGCGCAGTCGGTGTCTTACAATTCCGATATGGCCGATTTGCCCGACTTCCTGCAGCGCAATTTCTCGCGTAACAATCTGATGATGATTTTTCCGGAGCAGTTCGGCGAGGCGCCTGTGCTCACTTCGTTCACCGACCCGCTTGCCACGGATATCGCCGCGACGCCGTCGGCATGGCTGCGACGTCTGTTCCGCCGCAAATAACGCTGCACGCGTGGTTTTGCGTTTGTGAGATTCGCTAAAAATCATTATCTTAGCGCCAGATATTATCTAAAACTTCTTTCTGTCATGTTTAAAAATCAACCTAAGGGGCTGATACCCGCCGCGTTGAGCAACATGGGCGAACGTTTCGGCTATTATATCATGAATGCCGTGCTCGTGTTGTTCCTCTGCTCCAAATTCGGTCTGTCTGAAGAAACAAGCGCGCTTGTCTACTCGTTCTTCTATGCCGGCATCTATCTTCTTAGCCTTGTGGGCGGTGTCATAGCCGACCGTACCCGCAACTATAAGGGCACCATCATCAGCGGTCTCATCGTCATGACCGCCGGCTATCTCATTCTCTCGATTCCTATCCTGTCGACATCCGACAACATCTCGTGGCTTCTGCCTCTGACCTGCTTCGCGCTCTTCCTCATCGCCTTCGGCAACGGTCTGTTCAAAGGCAATCTTCAGGCAATTGTAGGCCAGCTCTACGATAATCCCCGCTACAGCGCACAGCGCGACTCCGGTTTTCAGATTTTCTACGTATTCATCAATATTGGCGGTGTTTTCGCTCCGCTCATCGCTCCTATGCTCCGCAGCTGGTGGCTCGGCGTGCACAACCTTGCCTACAATGCCAAACTCCCCGCGCTCTGCCATGAGTATCTGAGCGTTACCGACAATATGTCGATGGAGAATGCCAATAACCTCTATGAGCTCATCACAGCAACCGGAGGTGATGCCGCCGGCGACATACAGGCATTCTGTACGCAGTATCTTGATGTATTCAACACCGGTATCCACTATTCGTTTATCGCATCGGTGGCCGCCATGCTGATTTCGCTTTTCATCTTCCTGGCCTCCAAGAAGGGTCTTCCCACACCTGCTGCCAAGGTCAAGGAGCAGAGCGTTCAGATTTCCGACGAGGAGCGCCGTGCCATGGCATCTGAGATACGTCAGCGCATGCTCGCCCTCTTCGCAGTGCTCGGTGTGGTAATCTTCTTCTGGTTCTCATTCCACCAGAACGGTACTTCGCTCTCGCTGTTCGCCCGTGACTTCGTAAAGACCGACTCCATTGCTCCTGAGGTATGGCAGCTTATCAATCCTTTCTTTGTAATCGTGCTCACTCCGGTTGTGATGTGGTTCTTCGGTTCGCTCAAAAAGCGCGGTATAGAGATTTCGACACCCAAAAAGATTGGCATCGGCATGGGTCTCGCCGGCCTGGCTTTCCTCTTCCTCGCCATCTTCTCCAACGCCATGGACTATCCTTCGGCCGAGACATTCCGCTCGCTCCCTGTAGCCGAATCGCAGAGCATGCTCGCAGGTCCCTGGGTTCTTATAGCTCTCTATTTCTTCCTTACGGTAGCCGAACTTTTCATTTCGCCTCTCGGTCTTTCGTTCGTATCCAAGGTAGCCCCCAGCCACATGCAGGGTCTCTGCCAGGGTCTCTGGCTTGGCGCCACCGCTCTCGGCAACCTGCTCCTGTGGATTGGCCCGCTCATGTATAACGCATGGCCTCTGTGGCAGTGCTGGACAGTATTCCTCATTGTCTGCCTCGTATCTATGGGTGTGATGTTCGCCATGGTCAACTGGCTTGAGCGCGTCACCTCCGACGCCCCGGCCGCTCCCGCCGCAGCCATCGACACCGAAGAAAAGGACATCCTTTAATTAGGATTTTTAGGAAATCAGGAAATTTAGATATTAGGATATTTAGATTTCTGACATAATCGGAATCCCGGATATGGTTGTTAAAAAACATATCCGGGATTCTTGTGTATATACACTTCCTAAATTCCTAAACTCATAATCTCCTAAATTCCTAAAATGAACCTTTCGCAGGGAGAGGCGTTTTGATAGGTGAGCGCTTCTCTCGGAAGAGGAAGCAGTTTCAACGGAAATTTATGAAAATAAAGCTTCGAATATATTAAGTAAAAATTGTTAAATTATTTGTCACTCCATGTCTGCGGCTTATCTTTGCAGGCTGGAACGTGCAAACGTATCAATTGATGTTTATGAAGAAGACACTCCTCTCCGCTGCTGCCATCGTCCTTTTTGGCACAGCTATCGCTAACGCTCAGGCTATTGAACAGCCGGGTCTTTTTGACAATGTGTCAATCGGACTCGACGGTGGCGTTACAACTCCTATCCATCACAATCCTTTCTTCGGCTCCATGCGTGGTGTCGCCGGACTCCACATCGCTAAGCAGATTACACCGGTGTTAGGACTCGGTGTCGAGGGCATTTTCGGGGTTAATACGTCGTCGTGGAATGGTTTCCGCCACAGCTCCACTGCTTTCGATAATTCCTATGTGGGCGTATATGCTACGGCCGACCTTTTCAATCTCTTCGGAGGATATCAGTGCTACAGACGTCCGTTCTCTATCGACGCTCTTATAGGCACCGGCTGGGGGCATAACTTTGTGAACAAGGCCAATGGCTCGGATTCCAATTATCTGGGCGTTAAGACGGGTCTTAACTTCAACTTCAATGTCAGCGACCACGTCACTCTGGCTCTCAAACCATCGCTTACATGGAACATGGGCGGCGGATACCGCAATTCCGACCTCGATTTCAATGTAAATAATGCTGTGTTCGACCTCCTTGCAAGTGTGTCGTACACTATCGGCGACGGTTTCCAGTGCGTGCAGCCCTATAACCAGGCCGAAATCGATGCCCTCAACGGTCAGATTAACAGTCTCCGCGGACAGCTCGACCAGTCGGTGGCAGCCGCCAATGCATGGCAGGCAAAGGCAGATGCTCTGAGCTCTGAGCTCGAGACATGCCGCAACAAGGCTCCCGAGGTTGTGAAGGAAGTGACAAACAAGTACAATTCGGTGCGTTTCGTATTCTTCCGTATCGGTTCGTCGGTTATTACCGCCGACCAGCGACCGAATGTCGAAATGATTGCCGACTATATGAAGAATCACCCCAAATCGAAAGTTATCGTGAAGGGTTATGCATCGAAAGACGGTAATTACGACTTCAATATCAAGCTTGCCGCAAACCGTGCCGAATCTGTGAAGAAGATGCTCGTCAGCAAGTATGGTATTCCTGCCGACCGCATTCAGGCTGAAGGCGAGGGTATCGGACAGATGTTCGATGAAGAATCGTGGAACCGCGTGTCTATCTGTACTCTTGAAGAAGGTAAATAAGGCTTAAGGGTTGTGGCTTAAGTGTTTAAGTCCTGCTCTTAGCTCCCCGATATAATACACAATTACATAACTGACACGACACACTCCCGGCAACGAGGCACTGCGCAAGTGACCCGTTGCCGGCTGTGTCAATTAAAAAATCGTTTTATTATGAATGACCTTTTCATCACAATTATCGGCTATACTGCCAGTGTCTGCATGATACTCGGATATATGCCCCAGGCTATCGTGACGATAAAGACCCGCGACACCGACGGCATTGCCCTTCCGACGTTCTGTATGCTCGGTCTCGGCAGTATTTTCTTCGTTATCCAGGGTCTTGCCCTTGGCAACTGGCCCCTTGTAATCACCAACGTAATAACCACCATCTGCTCGGTGATTATCTTCGGTATCAAGATCCACAACGACCGCCGCAAGAAAAAATGACATTCCCGCAGACTATTCTGCCGGAATGAAAGCGAGTACGGAGGCTTCGGCGAATGCCGAGGCCTCTGCTGCTATCCGGGCGGCATCGACGGCCTCGATGGCTGCTTCGACATCGGCGCGCGAGGCGGGGCGGCCGTAGAATAGTGTGGAGCGTGCGGCATTGATGACGCTGTTTTCGCGGTTTTCGGAGGCTACGGCAAGCTGGCCGAGGTATTGTTTTTTTGCAGCGCGAAGGCGGTATGGCGTAAGGGCGGAGCCGTCGGCAAGCCGTCGGAAAACATCGTCGCATAGGCGGCGACAGCGTCCGACATCTTCGGCGTCGCAGCCGAAATAGACTCCCATATAGCCTGTCGAACGGAAAAATGCAGTCGAGGCCTCAACATTGTAGACGAGACCGCGCTTTTCGCGCAGTTCGACATTTAGCAGCGAGTTCATGCCCGGTCCGCCGGCGATATTGGCGAGCAGGGCGACTGCATAGCGCGACTGAGAGTGGAGGCCGGCTGTGCGTATGCCGGTAAGCACGTGGGCCTGATGGCATGGCTGGGCGTCGGCTATATCGAAGCGCTCGGCCGTTGCGGGGCATTCCGGTGTTTTTGACGGTGCTTTGCCCTCTGCCATCGGTGCGAAATGACGGTCTACAAGGCTTGCTATGACATTGCAGCTCTGCGGTCCCGAATAGAAGGCTACAGAGTTGCTTTTTGTGTAGTGGCGTGCGAGGAAATTGCGGCAATCTGAGCTTCCGAGCTTTTCGACAGTGTCGGTCGAGCCCAGAATGTTGTGGGCGAGAGGTGTTCCGGCGAGCAGCTTTTCTTCGAAAAGGTCGTAGATGGCCTCCGAAGGGTTGTCGAGGTATGAGGCAATCTCGTCGAGCACCACCTGCCGCTCTTTGTCGAGTTCGCGGTCGGGGAACTGAGAGTTCTGTGCGAGGTCGGCTATGAGTTCGATGGCGCGGGCGGCGTTTGAGCCCGGGAATAGGCTGTAGACAACCGTCTCTTCCTTAGATGTATAGGCATTCAGCTCGCCGCCGATGGCTTCCATGCGGTTTATGATGTGCCACGACGAGCGGCGCGCCGTTCCTTTGAATATGGTATGCTCCACGAAGTGCGCCAGGCCTTCCTCCGCCGGGGTCTCGGCCGCACTGCCTGCACCTACGGCGAGGCCGAAAATTCCTGCGGCAGCGCCTCGGTCGTGCACGTGCACAAGACGCATGCCGCAGGGTGTGACGATGAGCTGTGGGTTCAGTCGTGCCATTGACCGTCGGCTTTGATTAGGTCTATGAGCCGGTCGAGAGCCTTGTCGGAGCTTATGTTCTTTTCAACGCATTCGATGCCGCGGTAGAGGCTCACAGTGCCTGCGCCCGCGCCTACATAGCCGTAGTCGGCGCCGGCCATCTCGCCCGGTCCGTTTACTATGCAGCCCATTACGGCTATTTTGAGGTGGCTCAGGTGAGAGCAGGCGGCTTTCACGCGTTCGAGGACTTCGGGAAGGGCATAGAGAGTGCGTCCGCAGCCGGGGCAGGCCACGATTTCGGCCTTGAAGCGCTGCAGGCCTGCAGCCTGGATAATGTCGCGGCAGATTTCGGCAGCTTCTTCGTCGGTCAGTACGGGCGAAGAGATACCGATGGCGTCCTGATAGCCGTCGAGCAGTATGGCGCCGAGGTCTATCGCGGCGGCGAGAGCCACGTCTTCCTTGCCGGTGAGGTCTGTGTATGAGACTATGATTACGGCCGGTCTGTCGTCGCCGTCGGCGAGTGCCCGTCGCACGGTGCCTATGCGGTCGCCGGAAGCGGCGGTGATTATGCGATAGTCGGAGTCGGCGGACAGGCCGGACACATCGGATATTATTGCAGTAGGCTTATGGCCTCCGATGCCCAGAGCTGTGCTTTCTTTGCTGATTTTGCGTTTGCCGGCGCGGCCTCGGCGCTGCTCCAAGTTGAGCGAGCCGTCTTCGCCGACGCGTTTTTCCATATGCTCCACGATAGCGCGTGCCACAGGAATCTCATTTTCCGGGTCTTCGCTGAGCGATACGCGGATAGTATCGCCGATGCCGTCGGCAAGCAGCGAGCCTATGCCGACGGCCGATTTGATTCGGCCTTCGCGGGCATTTCCGGCCTCGGTTACGCCGAGGTGCAGCGGATAGTGCATGTCTTCGGCTTCCATGCGCTCTACCAGCAGGCGCACGGTGTCGGTCATCACAGGCACGTCGGAGGCCTTGATTGATATGACGACGTTGCCGAATCCCGTAGCTTTGCATATGCGCAGATATTCGAGGGCAGACTGCACCATGCCTTCGGCCCCGTCGCCATAGCGGCTCATTATGCGGTCGCTGAGCGAGCCGTGGTTCACGCCGATGCGGATAGCGGTGCCGTGTTCGCGGCAGAGTTCGAGGAAGGGCACGAATTTGTCGCGTATTTTATCGAGTTCGGCGGCATATTCCTCTTCGGTAAACTCCATTTTGCGGAATGTGCGGCCCGGGTCGAAGAAATTGCCGGGGTTTATGCGCACTTTTTCCACATGAGTCGCGGCTTCGAAAGCTGCGGCGGGATTGAAGTGAATGTCGGCCACGAGGGGCACATTGCAGCCTGCTGCGCGCACGGCGGCGTGAATGTCGGACAGTTTCTGAGCGTGAGCTACTCCCTGGGCGGTAAGACGCACCAGTTCGGCTCCTGCTGCAGCAATCGAGAGTGTCTGTGCGGCAGAGGCCTCTACGTCGAGGGTCGGCGTTGTGGTCATGGATTGCAGACGCACGGGGTTGGCGTCGCCGATAGCGGTGTCGCCTACGCGTACTTCGACGGTTTTTCGCCGGAATTTATCGTAGTTACTCATTTATAGTCAGGTGAAAGCGCCTATCGGTATATCAGCATTTGAATTTGTAGTCGGCTATGCCGGCGAGCTCGGCATCGGCTTTCTCGACTTTGGCAGAGAGCGATGCGCAGTATGCCTTGTAGCGGGCTGCGAGAGCGGGGTCGGAGAGCGCGAGAATGCGTACGGCAAGAACTGCCGCGTTGAGGCCGGCTCCAATTCCGACAGTGGCCGTGGGGATGCCGGGAGGCATCTGGATTATGGAAAGGAGGGCGTCGACGCCGTCGAGAGTAGAGGCAATCGGCAGGCCGATGACGGGCAGCTCTGTGAGAGCGGCGATGACACCGGGAAGTGCTGCGGCCATGCCTGCGGCTGCTATTATTACCTTTACGCCGCGGCCTGCGGCTTCGGTGGCATATTTTTCAACGGCTGCAGGAGTGCGGTGTGCGCTCAGAGCATGCATTTCGAAAGGCACTTCCATCTGCTCGAGGAAATCGGCGGTTTTGCGGAGAACGGGCAGGTCGGAGGTGCTGCCCATGATTATACTTACTGTAGGAGACATATTTTATAATTTGGTAATTTGTAATCAGAAGTTGTTGATAGTTAGAATTATATTTCTAAATTCTAACTTGTGGCTTTCTGACTGTTTACAGCATTTGCGGGCTTATGTTGAGGAAAATGAGTTCGACGGTGAAGCCGAGTGCAGCTCCGGCAAGGGTCTGAAGCACGGTGTGCTTGTTGAGATAGAGCCTTGCCCAGGCAACGAGTCCGAGTACAAGAAACGCGGCGCATACCCATACGAGAGGAGCCGAAATCAGAAGTCCGCGCTGAGTCATCCAGAATATGATGGCGGCCAGTCCGCCCATGGCGCCGGTATGCGCGCTGATTTTCCACCATTGGGTCACAAGCAGGGAGATGGCCGATACCATGGCGGCGGCGAGGTAGAAATTCTGAATCCAGTATGGCGCGCGGAGGTATCGCACGAAGAATGCCGCGCCGACATAGCACAAGATAGTGGCGCAGAATGGTGCGGTGCGCTCGTTGCGGTTGCTGATGGCGATATCGCTGACCTTGCCCATGCGCATCAGCACCAGAATCACTAAAATCGGAATTACGGCGGTGATGAACATCACTCCGGCCGTAGACCATATTTTGGGCGATGTCGGCAGCAGACACATCGGAGTCAGCGTGAGAGCTGCAATCATTGCGTAGCTCGGCAGGAGCATAGGCGAGAAAACGTCGCTGAGGACGTGTGCGGCGGCCGAAGCCATGGTTCGTTTATTGTTGTTCATCGTTGCGGTATGTTTTGCGCAGACGTGCCACGGGGTAGCCGAGGCGTTCGCGGTATTTGGCGACAGTGCGGCGCGCTATGTCGAATCCCCCTTCCTGGAGCGACTCCTGGATTGCCTGGTCGCTGAGCGGATTTTTTTTGCTTTCGCCTTCTATTAGTTCTCTGATAGCCTCGGTAATACGGTGTGCCGAGGCTCCCGAATCGTCTTTAGGGTGTTCGTTGAAGAAAAATTTAAGCGGATACATGCCGTGTGGGGTGAGCATGTATTTTCCGGCTACAGCCCTCGATATTACCGACAGGTCAAGGCCTGTAGCAGCCGATACGTCCTTCAGTATCATAGGCTTTATCTGAGCCCGGTCGCCGGTGGCGAAAAATTCGTGCTGAATTTTTACGATGGCTTCGGCAATGAGAGTGAGGGTGTCGGCACGCAGTTCGGCCAGACGTATGAATGTTGCGGCCTCGTCGCGTTTGCTGCGTATGAACGCCCTGGCGGCGGCCAGCGAGGACGAAGTTCCACCTTTGGGGTCTACGGTGAAACTGTCTTCAATGCCCAGACGTGTGCGCCGTCCGGCCAGCTGGACGGTAAAAATGTCGTCGCTGTGGTCGTAGTCGAGCACGAAATCGGGTGTGATGTGCCTTGCACGGGTGTCGGCGCCGCCTTCCTCGAGCGCTGCCGCCGGACGCGGATTCAGGCTCAGAATCAGGTCGAGAGCATGGCCGAGTGCCGTTGCGTCGGTGTCGAGCGCCGCCGCGAGGCGGTCGTAGTGTTTCTTTGAAAAGAGGTCGAAATGGTCGGTGAGAATGCGGCGTGCAAGCTCAACTGTTTCGGAGTGCTGCCTTCGGTCGAGTTGCAGCAGCAGGCAGTCGCGGAGGTCTACGGCGCCTATTCCGGCGGGGTCGAGGTGGCGCACGGCGTCAAAAGCCCGCTGCATCTGGGCTTGCGTAGGGTTCATGCCTTCTGCAATGGCCAGGTCGTCGGCAATGTCATCGAGCGGCCGGGTCAGGTAGCCGTTGGAGTCGAGGTTGCCTATGATGTAGCTCCCGATTTTGAGCTCCGGTGCGGAAAGTTCGCTTTCGGCGGCCAGGCGCCGCAGCAGTATCTCGAAAGCCGACTCCGACTCGTCGGCGGCGAGGGCTACGGCGTCGACCCCGATGTCGTCGGGACTGCCGTTGCGGGCGTCGTAGCGGTACGAGGGCATGTCGTCGTCGGCATAGTCGGCCATCTGCAGCTGTTCGGCGGTCTCGCGGAAGTCGTTTTCGGGCTCTTCGGCGAGCGGTGCGTCGTCGAGGGCTTCGAGGGCCGGATTGTCGTCGAGCTGACGGCGTACTTCCTCATCGAATTCGGGCGCTGACATCTCCAGCATGCGCCCTAACACCACATTGTGTATGTTGAGGCGCTGCTGCAGGCGTTGTTGCTGCTCCATGCGGAGCGATTCCTTACCCGATGCCATCGGACGAGCGGTTTAGAACTTTCGTATGCCCATTATGGAGCGCATTTCGGCGAGGGTTTCGGAGGCTCGTGCGCGTGCTTTTTCGGCGCCGTCGCGCACTACGCGCGAAATGTATGCCTCGTCGGCCAGAATGTCGTTCACACGCTCGCGAATCGGTGTCGTGATGGCGAGAATGTCTTCGGCAAGCTGTTTTTTGAGGTCGCCGTAGCGGATAGAGCAGTCGGCGTATGCGTCGCGGAACTGGGTGACGATTTCGGGCTTCGATGTAAGCTCAAGAAGCGAGAAGAGGTTGGCGACGGGCTCGCTCATGGGAGAGTTCGGCCCCTGGGGACCTTCGTCGGTCACGGCGCGCATCACTTTCTTGCGCAGAGCCTTGGGCTCGTCTACGAGGTATATGCAGTTGCCTTCGCTCTTGCCCATTTTGCCGGAGCCGTCGAGGCCGGGAACCTTGACGGGTTTGCCGCCGGTAAGGTCGAAGTCGGTGGGCTCGGGGAAGAAATCGACGCCATAGAAGCTGTTGAAGCGGCGTGCGAAGCGGCGTGTAAGCTCAAGGTGCTGCAGCTGGTCTTTGCCGACGGGTACTTTTGTGGCTTTCTGTATGAGAATGTCGCAGGCCATTAGGGTGGGGTAGGTCAGGAGGCCGGCGTTGACGCGCTTGTTGGTTTCGGCTCCGATGATTTCCTTTTCGAAGGCCTCGTCGTTCTCGTCGTCTCCGGCCTTGATGCCAAGCGCCTTGCGGGCCTTGTCTTTGAACGATGTCGTGCGCATTAGCTCGCCGATTCCTACATGCATGTTGAGCAGCAGATACATTTCGGAGATTTCGGGCACATCGCTCTGCACGAAGATTGTAGCCTTTTCGGGGTCTATGCCTGCGGCAAGATATTCGGCCAGGATGCTCTTCACGTTGGCATGGAGCTGGTCGGGGTCCGGGTTTGTGGTGAGGGCATGGAGGTCGGCGATGAAGAAGTTGCAGTCGTGTTCGCCCTGCAGGGTCACAAATTTCTTCAGGGCACCGAAATAGTTGCCCAGGTGGAGGTTTCCGGTAGAGCGTATGCCGCTCAGTATTATTTCTTTCTTTTCGCTCATGATATGCTGTGTGGTTTTAAACCACAAAATTACTAAAACAAGTTATAAGTTACAAGAAGTAGTGCATTCAGCCCGCTATCTGAGGCTGAAGACTTCGCTGTCGGGGGCGAATGTTTTGAACATTAGCTGTATCGGTTCGGCTGTGGCGTCCGTGAGCAATGCGCTGATATTTTTGTCTTCGCTTATGTCACTGAGGAACTTATTGGCGTCGAAGAGCAGAATGTCTATGTATGCGAGACCAGAGGCGCCGTATGCACCTCCGAGGAGCATGCCTTTTTGGGCGGATGAGTCGAAAAGAGATGTCAGATAGTCTTCGACCTTGTATCTCAGTTCGAGAAAGTCGTTGGTCTCCATGCCTTCGGGCTGTGTGAGAATAAGCATGATTGCAGAGGCGCCTTTTTCGGCAAGAGAGTCGTAGATATTTCGTTCTCTGTTCAGATAGTCGTTGTTCAGGGCCATGTAGCGGCTCGTGCCGGCTATTATGTCGGAGCGCACGGATTTGCTGTTCTGGTCGGGATTACCCTGATATGTGTAGAATGGCATGTAAGGCTCTGTGTGGTATTCGATACCGTTGCTTTCCACTGTCGCTTTTACGGCTTCGGAGAGGTCGCCGACAGGAGTCATGCCCTTATCGTTGTCGGCCAGATAGACTTCGCCTATGTAGTTGTAGGCCACGCCTTCGCCCAGTATCAGTTCGAGAATGAGATAAAGGGCTTGCACACATTCGGTCTCCGAAAGGCCGACGAGATCCGGTTGATAGCAGGTGAGTATGAAATATCTGCGTTCTGAGTCGAACTTAGCTGAATACTTGATGTCGGCTACGTTGATGTCCCTGTCGAATATTCTAAGGCCGAAATCAGGCTTTGACGGTTGTTTGCAAGGATATACCGTCCACTTGGTTCTAAGCGAGTCGGGCATCGAAGCGACGAGCCAGGGGTAGAGATAGTGGCATTCCGTGCGCTCTTCGACGCAGAAAGTCAGCTCGTTGTCGCCTCCTATATTGTAATATACGTCATCGCCGATTATCTGCACGCCCTGTGCAAGCAGGTTGTTGAGCTTATTCATGTCGCGCTTTTTTCCGTTGTTGAGCGATTCCATTTTGTCGGAGTGCCGCTCGAACCAACGCCAGAATTTATCGACACGTTCGGAAAAGTTGATGGTCTCTGATGATTTCATGGGCTTTTCAGGCTTGGCAGAGGCACAAAGTGCGGATAAGAAGAGGAGCACTAAGGTCTTAAGTTTCATTTTAGCTGATTATGACGAGATAGGAGATGTAGGCTATGTATCCGGCGGTGAGGAGGGCGCCTTCGGCTCGGGTGAAGGTGCGCTCTTTGAAGAAAAATCCGAAAAGCCAGAAGAGTATGCACGCGCCGGTGAGCACCAGGAGGTCGACCGGGCCGATGGTGCCGAATGCCAGCGGGCGGATTGTGGCCGAGGCGCCGAGGACCATGAATATATTGAAAATGTTGCTGCCAATGACATTGCCGATGGCGAGGCCGGGCTTGCCCTTGAGGGCTGCCGCCACCGATGTGGCGAGCTCGGGCAGCGAGGTGCCGGCCGATACTATGGTGAGGGCGATGATGGCGTCGCTCACACCGAGAGCCGATGCTATGCCCGAGGCGCCGTCGACGAACTTGTCGCCGCCGAACACGAGCCCTGCGAGGCCGAGCGCCACCCACAGCCAGGCTTTCCATACGGGCATTGGTGTCTGTGTTTTTGCGTTGTCGGAAGGTTCGGGTGCGCCCTGTTTTGCCTGGGCGAATGTGTAGCGCATGAATATGGCGAAGAAGAGCAGCAGCACTATGCCGTTTGAGCGCCAGAGCGTGCGGCCGGTATCATCGCCAAGCCAAGGCCCCATGCCCATCGCCAGAAGAACCAGGGCCGACAGGACTACCAGAGGTATATCGGCCGTAAGGGTGGTGCGCTCCACTTTTATCGGTTTTACCATGGCCGTCACTCCGACTATCGCAAGTATATTGAAGATATTGCTGCCTACGGCGTTGCCGATGGCGAGCTCGCCCGAGCCGTTGATTGCCGACACGATACTGATGACCAGCTCGGGTGCCGACGTGCCGAATGCGACGACGGTGAGGCCGACTATCATATCGCTCACGCCCCATCGCTTTGCTATGGCCGAGGCGCCGTCGGTGAGCAGGTTGGCGCCAACCAGTATCAGAGCGAGGCCTACAACGAGAAAAATTATGTCGAGAAGCATAATCGTGTTTGTATATGAATAATCAACAAATTTACGAAATTAAGTGCTATATTTGTATGACTAATTTTTATTTGATATGAAAAAATATGCAGTTTTTGCTGCCGGCATGGCCATACTGATGGCATCGTGCGGCAGCACCAAGCCCCAGGATATAAATCTTGTAGGAGAGTGGTCTATACGGGCTTATAATCCGGCTGAAGTATCGTCGTATAATCTTGTTGAGACCGACGGCGATTATCGTTTCGAATTTGATAAAGACGGCAACTTCTATTGCGGCACCGACTGCAATTCGATTTCAGGGTCTTATGTCGCATCCGGCGACAGCCTGAGCTTCGGGGGCTTGATGAGCACTCTCATGGCTTGCCATAAAATGGATATGGAGGACGCTATGACGCAGGCTCTTCCTAAGGTGCGTACAATAGAACTTTCAGAAGATTCTATCCTGTCTATGAAAGAAAGCGGAGGCAATGTTGTTGTCCGTCTTGTAAAGGTTAAATGAAACTGAAACTACTGGTACTGTCGGCCCTTATGGTGGCCGTCGGTGCCTTTGGCCAAAGCGCTGGCAAGCCGGAGGTGGTGCGCATACTTGCCGTAGGCAACAGCTTTTCGGAAGATGCGCTCGATTACCACTTCCACGGCCTTTGCGAGGCTGCCGGCAAGAGGGCGGTCGTTGGCAATCTGTTTATAGGCGGTTGCTCCATCGACCGCCATCTGCTTAATGCCCGCACGGATTCGGCTGCATACCGTTTTCGCCGAATCGGGCTCGACGGCGCCATTCTTGCGGTCGAGAAAGTGCGTCTGAGCGAGGCTATTGGCAGCGACGATTGGGATTTTGTCAGTTTCCAGCAGTCGAGCGGTGTGTCGGGCATATATGCCTCTTATGCAAATCTGGGAAAGCTGATAAGCTATGTCGACAGTCTGACACCCGACAAAACGGGCTATATATGGCACCAGACATGGGCCTATGCGCCTACATCGACTCACAGCGCGTTCGGGCGATATGGCTCGGACCAGCAGACGATGTATGATTCGATAATGAATGCCAACCGCCGCGCCATAATGGACAACAGGGCGCTTTCGCGTGTTGTACCCTCGGGAACTGCCGTGCAGAATGCGCGTGAAGCCGGCGGCGACCTCGACCTCACCCGCGACGGCTACCATCTACACCCGCTTATTGGACGCTATGTCGCCGCCTGCGCGTGGTTTGAGGCAATATTCGGCGAGTCGGTAGTAGGGAACAGCTATGTGCCCGAGGGGCTGAGCCCCGAACAGGCGCGTCTTGCCCAGGAATCGGCGCATGCCGCATGTCTAAGCCCCTTCGGCGAGCGCCGCTGATTCAACTTTAGGCCCTGAGCCGCTGTTATCGTATTGTCCGGGCATAAATTCCGGACCATATGGTTATGAAAAGAATAATACTATTGATTGTGGCTGTGATAGCTATAATATGTCAAGGCTACGCTTTTATCGATTCATACACGATTGACCGCGACAAATTGCCGGAAGAGGCTCAGAACATGCTCACGGAGTATTTCCCGAAAGCTAAGGTCTGCATGATAAAAGTCGACCGCCACCTGCTTAAGAAAACCGACTACGATGTGCGGCTCGTCAACGGAACTACCATAGAATTCAACAATAAGGGTAAGTGGACGTCGGTAGACTGTAAAAACCGCGAGGTGCCCGAAGCTCTCGTGATAAAGCCCATACGCAAGTATGTGACGAAAAATTTCAGCACCCTTAAAATCGTGAAAATACGCAAGAAATCAGGTGGATACCAAGTAGGACTCTCCGACGGTGTTGTTCTCAAGTTCAACCTTCTCGGCTCATACACCGGCGTTCTCGAAATCGAGGAATAGCTGTTTCGTCAGAGTATTCTGGTGAGAAAGATAGATAGGCCAATGAATATGCAGAGGGCGGCGCGCTGGAAGTATGCTTTTGCCAGCCGTCGCTCTTCGTCGTTGTCGTCGCTTGAGAGCAAAGCTTTGTGCCTTGCCATGAGGCCTCTGACAAGGCAATATACCGCAAGGGCAACAAACCCGGCTATAAAAATGATATAACCCGTCATGAGTAGCAGCCGATGATTGCAATTACGACACCGCCTATCATCAGGCCGAAGCCCAGAGCTCTTTTTCTGAGCCACTGTGCCTTTACGTCTTTGGTGCGTTCTGGCATTTTTTCAGCCTCTTTAAATGTCCGGTAATACTTCACGGCATAAATCATCAGCAGCACGGCACCGATGATATTGATGGCTATCCCGAGGTATATGACAAAATCCATAGCGTTTTTATCTGTAAAACACTATGCTTCAGTGAATAGTTCGATGTGTGACAGTTGATGCCCAACATGAATGTCGTTGTTATGCTGCATTTTTATAAAAAACAGAATGTCTCTATTTTTTTATTATAGTCCGAACTTCTGCAGAGCTTCGATTGTGTCCTTTTTGAGTATGGGAATATGCCTTACGACCAATGCCCAGAGAAATTCGGGCTGCACGCTGTCGTAGCCGTGAATGATTCTGTTTCGTGTGTTTATGATTTCGCGGGCGTTTGGCAGTGGGAAATCTTTGTCGATTTTAGGATTCTGTTTATTGCTTCTCCCATTATTTCGACTTTGCGCTCGACTGCACTGCGTCTAAGAAAATCTTTGACGAATATATCGTATCGCATGGGATAGTCGTTGAAGTAGCTTTCAAGTTCTTCTATTGCGATTTTGACGTCTGTAAGGTATATCGGGATATATTCATCCATAAATTGGCATTTTGTGCTTGTTTATTGCTGCGAGGAACAGCGGGTTGCGAATGCCTTGCTCTTCAATCAGGTCGATTTTACGGTTGAACAGGGCTTCGAGGGCATCGCGGAATCCGAAATAGTTGCTGACGTAATCCCACTGCTCGTGGTCTGTCGTATCGAAATTTACAAGGAAATCGACATCGCTCTGTTCTGAAAAGCGGTCTGTGAGTATAGACCCGAACACAGAAAGCGATTTCACCCTGAACTTGTGGCACAGGGCTATGATTTTGTCCATGTTCATTTCTATGAGCTTCATGTTGCAAATATACTAATCTTTTGTTGTTAAAACAAATGCGGGGCGCAGATGGCGGTGGCGGGATATATAAAATGAAGCGGGACGTCGTCGCGACGCCCCGAATCTAATACACAATTATCTATAAAACAACTATTTTGTCCATGAGTCTATTGCTATGGGCGGCTATATAAAAATATAGCCGGCTTTCACCCTCACGGGCGGAAATCGGTGTCAAAGCCGTTTGAAGCGGCGCAGTACAAGACTGATATGTCTTTGCAAACCGATACTCGACTTTGGTCACTTATTGTGGCGCAAAATTATTGCATTTTCGTTAATCTGTCAATAGTAATAATGTTAAAAAAAGAGAAAACGGTTTCAGAGATAGCTCAGACGTAGAATTTTAGGGCTTCTTCGAGTTCGGTGCGAAGCATGGCCCGCAGTTCCGGCGGCTCGATGACTTCTACGCGCGGCCCGTACGAGAGCAACTCGGCGACGAGGTCGGGCGTGATGCGCATATTGTAGTAAAAAATGGAGTAGCGGTCGTGTATGGCTTCGTCCTGGCTGCGATGAAGGGGGAGCGCGCGGAAGTATTTAGCCTGATTGGGGTCGGTGCGCACGGCTATGCGTCGTGGCTCGCCCATGCTCGACACGATGCCGAATGAATATCGGAAATATTCGTCGAAATCGAATGTCGGGTCGATTTCGAAGGTGTCGTTCAGAATCTTAAGGGAGCCGATGCGGTCGAGCGCATAGGTTTTTATTCGGTTTTCGGCAACGTTTCGTCCTGTGAGATACCAGCGCTGTCGGAAAATCTTCAGAAGGTATGGCTCGAAAGTCACGTTGCCGGGGCGGGTGCGGTAATATGGCTGGTAGTCGAAGCTTATTACCTTGTTTTCGCGCATGGCATCGATGGCCGGCGCAAGGTGCTGCCTTGCCGAAGGAACGTCTTCGACGAAGATGCGGTCGGCAAGTTCGCGCGAGTTCGACAGCACATCGTTGACAGCCGCGGTGTTGAGGAGCCATTCGGTCATGTCTTCGCTGTGAGGGCCGTTTTCATCGATGTAGTACTCGTATGTGCGCGTGTCGCATTTTATTTCTACGCAGAAGAGCTCTTCTATGGCTTCCCTGTAGTTGAAGAATGTGCGGCGCGGCATGGGCTTTCCGTTGGAGAACGCCGAGCGGCACCAGCAGGCGTCGAAATCGGCTCTGGAAATTCGCCCGTGCCGTCTGATTGTGTCAATCATCCACAGGTATCGCCTGAAGAGGTCTTTTGCCATCGTTGTTTAGAGCTTGTTTAATAACATCTTAGTTTTTTACTCCCACGGAGAGCAGGCGCAGGCCTACGACGGTGAGAAGGGCATTGATGATGAGGAGCTCGAAGCTGGTTTCATAGCCGAACATGTGGCGGAGCGCCCACTGTATGCACCACGACAGGCACGGTGCGGCAATGCATACCGCAGGCACCAGACGGTCGCGGACGGGCTTGTGCCAGAACATGCCATATACGAAGAGGCCGAGAATCGGGCCGTAGGTGTATGAGGCAAGGGTGTAGACGGCCGAGATTGCGTCCTGGTCGCTGAGGTAGTAGAATGCTATGATGACGAGCCCCATGATTGCCGACATGCCTATATGCACGGCCTTGCGTGTGCGGGTGAGGCCCTTTTCGTCTTTTTTCTTGTGGGCTCCGAGAATGTCTACTGTGTATGAGGTTGTAAGCGAAGTCAGTGCGGAGCCTGCGGCTGAGTAGGCTGCCGACACGAGGCCGAGCACAAAGAGAATGCCGACGATGACAGGCACGTCGGGGTGTGTGGCTACGAGGCCGAAGATGTCGTCGCTCTTGGCCGGGTGGGCTATTCCTTTGGTATCGAGGAATATGACAAGCAGGGTGCCGAGCAGAAGGAAGAGCGCGATGACGAAGAACTGGGTGATTCCGCTCACGATCATGTTTTTCTGGCTCTGTCCGCTGTCGCGGCAGGCAAGATTGCGCTGCATCATGTCCTGGTCGAGGCCGGTGGTGGCTATTGCCATGAAAATGCCTGCGAGGAACTGCTTCCAGAAGTATGTGCCTTCCTTGGGGTTGTCGAAGAAGAACATGCGCGAGGTCGGATGGTCGGCTATGGCCGAGGTGAGTTCGCCGAAAGAGTAACCGAGGTTGCGTGCGACAAAGTAGATGCACAGCACAACCGACATGATGAGGCAGAAACTCTTGATAGTATCGGTCCAGATAAGGGTTTTAACGCCGCCTTGCACCGTATAGAGCCATATGAGTGCTATCGTGACAATGACGTTGAATACAAACGGTATGTGCAGCGGGCCGAAAACAAGCAGCTGCAGCACGGCGCACACCACGAAGAAGCGCACCGCAGCTCCGAGCATCTTGGATACGAAGAAGAACCAGGCGCCGGTGCGGTAGGTGGACCCTCCGAAGCGTTCTTCGAGATATCCGTAGATTGATATGAGGTTGCGTTTGTAGAATAGTGGAACCAGTACGAATGCTATCAGGGCATAGCCTACAATGAAGCCGAGCACCATCTGGAGGTAGGAATAGCCTTTGGCGGCTACCATGCCCGGAACAGAGATGAAGGTTACACCCGAGATGGCGGCTCCGATCATGGCGAAGGCTACGACGGGCCACGGCGCCTGGCGTTTGCCGGTGAAGAAAGTGCTGTTGTCGGAGCCACGGGATGCATAGTATGATACGGCCATCAGCAGGGCGAAGTAGCCTACGATGGTGATGATGACGATTACGGGAAGCGACATGTGTGATGGTTGATTTTGGGTTGGGGCTTAGATGTTGTCGACAACCTCTTATTCGGCATACAGAAGGTAGGGGCGGCGCTGCTGTTTGAACTTCTCGACGTCACCGGCCCATGTGGCCTTGATTTCGTCGGCGCTCTTGCCGTCTTCTATCATCTGGCGGATATCTCCGCGGCCGATAAGGAGTTCGAAGAATGAACGGAAGAACTCGTCGCCCATACCGAGGTCGCGGTATGCGTCGATAAGATATTCGAGGTTGATGCCTTGAGCAATGGCTTCCGATTCGGGCATGCCGCGGAGGTCTACGCCATGGCAGAGCTTGTCGAGCTGAGGCGGATTTTTAGCGCCGGGCACGCTGCGCGGTGTGAAGTCGAATGTGCGGTTTTTCATGTCGGGGTGGCCGTATATTTCGAAAGGCGCGTCGGTGCCTCGGCCAAGGCTCACGGGTGTGGCCTCGAAATAGCAGATCGACGGATAGAGATATATGGCCAGCATGGACCTGAGGTTGGGAGAGGGTGCCACAGGGAGCATATACAGCGACTGGTGTGTGTATCCGTCGCATGGCACTACGCTCAGTTTCACTTTGCCGCCGTCTGTGAGCCAGCCTTCGCCGTTTGCCATGGTGGCGATTTCGCCCAGCGTCATGCCGTGTACTACGGGGATTGGCAGTCTGCCGACGCCTGATGCATATTTCATGTCGAGGATAGGACCGTCTACATACATGCCGTTAGGATTGGGGCGGTCGAGTACGAGCACTTCCTTGTCGTAGGCCTTGGCGGCGTTCATCAGGTCTATCATCGTGCAGTAGTAGGTGTAGAAACGGAGGCCTACGTCCTGAATATCGACAACTATGACGTCCAGATTGTCCATGATTTCCTTTGAGGGCATACGCTTGCCTTTGCTGCCATAGAGAGAGGCGATAGGAATGCCTGTCGGCTCGTCGATGCTGTTGCCCACGTGCTCGCCTGCGTCGGCAGTGCCGCGGAAACCGTGTTCCGGTGAAAAAAGAGTGACTACATTCAGGCCGTTTTCAAGCATGATGTCGAGAGTGTGGCGGTCGCCGACCATGCCGGTATGGTTGGAGAAAAGGGCTACGCGCTTATCTTTCAAAGATGGCACGTACAAGTCTGTGCGGGCTGCTCCGACGGTTATGTCGGCAAAAGATTGTGCCGGGAATAATATCGCGGCAATGAGCATGAACAAAAAAGCGAAATGTTTCATTGATATGTGATATTTTGCCGTAAAGATACAGCATATAATTGGATTTGGCTTCTAAAAATCAGTGCAAAAATATTAATAAATATTAAAACTACTTTTAGATGTTTGTTTTATCGAAAAAATGCCTAACTTTGCAACGCAAACAGACAATGGGGCACTAGCTCATCTGGCTAGAGCGCGACACTGGCAGTGTCGAGGTGAGCGGTTCGAGTCCGCTGTGCTCCACCAAAGGCGAATCGAGAATATCGGTTCGCTTTTTTTGTTATATCACTATAAATATTCTCTTTTAGGGGTTGAGTTTTGCAGATGTTGTGTGTCTTATTAGTGTATGACGAACAGAAACGACATAGGGCGGCTTTTCAAAGCACACTATGCGCAGATGTACCGCTTGGCCGTGGCACTTCTGCACGACGATGATATTGCGCGCGACATCGTCCATGATGTGTTTGCATCGCTTCTCGACGCACCCCTTGAGATTAGTGTCACAGCTGCTTATCTTATTAAAGCGGTCAGAAACCGCTGCCTGAACTATATCCGCGACTGTGAGACTCACCAAAGGATTGCCAACCGTTATTTTCTCGAAAACGAGGAGTACGACCGCGAGGATTGGCCTGACGAAGAAACCATTGCCCGTATATACAGTCTTGTCAAGTCTGAAATATCTCCGCAGGCAAGACGTGTCATCGAATTACGCTTCTCCGAGGGTTTGCCGTTTGCCCGCATAGCGGCGACAATGAGAATAAGCGAGACTGCCGTTTACCGCCATCTGAGTCATGCACTGATTATCATTCGCAAAAAACTCAACGAAAATGGATAAGTACGAACTTGTGCTTGATGTCATCGAGCATCCCGAAAAATATACTTCCGGGCGCTTGGCGGAAATAATGTCTGATTCAGAAGCCAGAGAAATCTACAATCTGCTATGCAAAACTGATTCTGCTATAGAGGCCAATAAAGAGATAGATGTTGACGCCGAGTGGGAAGATTTCTCGGAGAAGCATTCTGTTCGCAATCGCCGCACATTCTTTTGGTTCGGCAGTCGTGCCGCATCCATTGCAGCCATAGTCGGCACTTCAATAGTAGCCGTTGCTGCCGGAATAGCCGTCACCGTGAATGTAGTCGTCCGTAAACCGGAACCGGTTGCTGAAAATGTGGCTGTTGCGTCGTCCGTTGAAGCCGTTTCGACAGATACTTTGACGTCTAATAGAGATGCTGTCAAGGTTGGTCTGACGCCGATAATGTTTGAGAATGAGCCTCTTGACAAGATAATGAAAGAGGTTGCCGATGCTTACGGTATGGAGGTTAAGTTTAACAACAAGGAAGTAGCATCGCTGCACCTTTACTATAGGTTCGACCCATCGCTATCGCTCAACGAGCTTGTGGAACAACTCAATACATTCGAGCAAATCAATATCAAGCAAAACGGCAACATTCTGACCATTGACTGACAATGAGAACAATACTGGCAATAATATTGGCTCTGATATCTTATATTTCAGCCAATGCAAACAAATATACCTATTCATTTCACAACACTCCTATATCAGAAGCTATTGTAAGAATAAGTAAAGACCATCCTGACATAAATATCTCCTTCATCTACAAGGAACTCGACAACTACAAAACATCAGCGAAAATTCATGCAGATGACGTCTTCGACGCCTTGCGTCAAACAATAGGTCTCAATCCAATATCAGTCATTAAAAAAGACAATAATTACTATATCGAGGCACTGCAACACGGAAAATTCTGCTATACAGGCAGAGCTGTAGGTCGTGATGACGAGCCTGTTGTAGCGGCAACAGTAATGCTGCTTGCGCCGAAGGACTCCACGGTCATAACATACGGCATGACCGATGCCACTGGACACTTTTCAATTCCATGCGACAAGAAACATGTACTTGCTAAGTTTACTTGTATAGGTTATAAAACAACCTATATAAATATGTCAGACTTTGCGATGGGAACTATCACAATGCAACTGTCGCCCATACATCTTTCTGCTGTTTCTGTCGAATCGGATAATACAATTTTATCAACGGATAAAAATGTTTACATTCCGACATCGACCCAAAAGAATGCGTCGCAGAATGCCGCAGATCTTTTGCGTCGTATGGCTATTCCGCAGTTGGCAATCAATCCTGGCGACAACTCTGTTAAAGATGTTTTCGGCAACAATGTGGCTGTTTTCATTAATTACCACGAAGCCCAGTCTGACGAACTAAAAGGTATGAAAATGAATGATGTTCGCAAAATAGAGTACATCGAATTTCCTGCCGACCCACGGTTCAAGGGCGAGCAGCGCGTTGTCAACTTCATTGTTCAGGAATATGAGTATGGTGGATATATAAAGGCTTCAGAGTCGTTCACTACTCTTAATGGCATGTTCAATAATACCGATATTTTCAGCCGTTTCACTTATAAGAAGATGACATATGATATATACGCTGGTGCTGACAATCAGGATTTTCATCATTCCGGAGCTGATAATTCGGCGGTTTATCGTCTCGAAGATAAAGGAATGCCGTTGGAGGTTACACGTAGAGAGGCTTTCAAGAAATCAGATACACGCACAAACGAATATCCTGTAACGCTAAGAGCAAGTTATTATTCGCCACGTTTTACAGTCCGTAATACATTGTCACTCACGCACTATTCTTCGCCTGAGCAATTATCTTGCGGTGATTTGAATGTCAATAATCACCCCGAAAGCGATTATACATACTCGAGAAATGCCCCTAAAAGAAATAATACTGTTTACTACAATAGCAACATTTGGGGTGCTTTAGGTTCTAATGCATCATTCGATATTACGCCTACTTTTCGCCATACACATCGTAACAACATATCCTCTTACGAATCAACATTGCTCAACGAACCGATTCTTAATCACATAACTGAGAATTCATATAATTGGAGTTTACAGGCAAATGGACGCACAGGCATCGGACAGAAGAGTCAGCTTTCGTTATTCATAGCCGGAGGTCAGAATATCAATGACTTGACTTATAGAGGCTCCAACAATATCTACGACTCTTATTCTAATTCTTTTGCAGTCGGTGAACTTCGGTATAGATACCAGACTCGTAAAATCTCCATTTCAACTTTTCTCGGGATTGGTTATGATCATAATTCGATGAATGGAATCACTTCTGACGATGCATTCCCACGGTTTGGCGCCAATGTAAGGATTTCACTTAGCAATAATTGCCAGATTTCCGCATATCTGTCCTATCAAACGACTACCCCGGACATCAGTATGAAGGCTAATGACATAGTTCAAAGCAATGAATATATGTACCTTACCGCGAACCCCAATTTGAGAAACTGGCGAAATCTCAACTCCAATCTGTCATATAACTGGTACTGCAACAATTCGTTCTCATTGGCAGCTTTTGCCGGATATGAACAGGACTTCAACCGTGTCGCAACTGTTTACATACCTTATAAAGACGGTCTCGCTTTATTACGAGATTACATGAATGACGGTTCTTACAGACATTACTATCTAGGAGTCTCGGCCAATTATAAACTTTTCAATAACAGTCTTCAGTTATACGCCAATCTTACTCAAAATGCTTATGAGATTACGGGCAGATATAGTGATTCATATTATCCTGTCCGAATACAGTTGCAAGGGGTATATTACTGGAAATCATTCAATGTACTTGCTTCGTGGGGTAATCCTCAGCGTACATTGACTGAAAACTCTAACTACATAATTCGAGGACGTAATTTCCATATGTTTTCTATCGGTTGGGGTAATGGTACTTGGTCTGTAAACTGTGCTGCGAAGAATATCTTTAATAAAGGATGGCGTTACGAGATATGGGAAAAACAGAGTCCGTTATATTCTGAATATAAAGCTGTTTATAGTCCTTCGTCGCATGCGAGCTTAAATCTATCTGTTACTTATACTATAGGTTACGGCAAAAAGGTACAGCGAGGCAATGAAGTAGGTGGACAAGGAAGTGCTCCGTCTGCAATTATCCGATAGCTATTATGAATTAGCCTGACTTATTATGAAATGCCACTGAGGGAGGCTCTCGCTTCTCTATGTGGCGTTGCTCGTGTGGCTTTGATTGTTCAGAATGGTCTTTGCGTAGCCCACGGCGAATCGAGAATATCGGTTCGCTTTTTTTGTTATATCACTATAAATGGCTATATTTGCGGTGTATGAAGCTGATAGAAATGAACATGGATAAGATAGTGGCCTTGTGCAAGAAGTACAAGGTAGCCAAGCTATGGGTCTTCGGCTCCATTCTCACCCCGCGCTTCAACGATGACAGCGACGTCGATTTCTCGGTGATTTTTCACTATGACCAGATTCAGGATTTATTTGTCACATTCTTTGATTTCATTGATGAACTTCAGGACTTGCTTGGCCGAAAGGTAGATATGGTTGACGAGACGGCTGTCAGGAATTCATTTTTTCGCAAAGAACTCGATAAAACCAAATACTTGATTTATGGATGAGCAAATTGTCAAGTCACTTCTTGATATCCTCAAGTCTATCGAGAATATAGAGTTGTTTTGCTCCTCCCGCCCAAAGGAATTCAAGACATTCTGTGAGGACCTTTGTTTCCGTAGTGCCGTTCAATGGGAAATCGCTATCATAGGTGAGGCGATGAACAGAATTCTGAAGGTATGTCCTGATATAAGCATTACATCTGCGCGTAGGATTGTAAATACCCGTAATTACCTTATACACGGCTATGACAGCTTAAGGGAAGATTTAATATGGGCTATAGTGGTAAACCATTTGCCAATATTAAAGGCCGAAGTCACAAAATTGCTCGAATCCGCTGATTCGGTCCGATGATTTGTCATGAAGCCCCACCCACGGCGAATCGGGAATATCGGTTCGCTTTTTTTGTTATATTATTATAAATGACTATATTTGCGGTGTATGAAGCTGATAGAAATGAACATGGACAAGATAGTGGCCTTGTGCAAGAAGTACAAGGTAGCCAAGCTATGGGTCTTCGGCTCCATTCTCACCCCGCGCTTCAACGACGACAGCGATGTCGACTTTCTTGTCGATTTCGATGAAAAACACATCGATTTGCTTGATTATGCCGATAATTTTTTCAACTTTATCCATGAAATTGAAGCAGTTGTGGGTCGTAAAGTAGATATGGTGGTGAACAAGTCGATTAAAAACCGCTTCTTTCGCGCCGAAGTTGATGAAACTCGCAAGTTATTATGGAGCGTTCAATAAACAAGACACTCGAGGATATCCTAAATGCTATTTTAGAGATAAATTCTTTTTTTGGAACTCGCCCGATGCGGTATGATATATATCTTTCCGATGTATGTCTGCGTCGAGCTGTTGAACGCAATATAACTATAATAGGCGAGGCTATGAACCGGCTATTGCGTCTCGCGCCAAGTATTGAAATTACAGCGGCGCGAAGGATTGTGGATACTCGCAATTATGTGATTCATGGCTACGACAGCGTTACCGATGATGTCATGTGGGGCATAGTCGTCCGACACTTGCCATTGCTCAAGGCTGAGGTGGAAAAGTTGTTGGAGAGCCTTGATTAATTTAAAATGACGGAAGTCGTTGCGATATAGATTGTCAGCATACACGCAAAAAAGGCGAGCCGAATTTCGGGTTCGCCTTTTTTGTATGGCGGGCATGCCATACATCTGTGGTGAAATTCCACACGGGGCG
>CAMNRO010000016.1 GCA_946553045.1 uncultured Porphyromonadaceae bacterium
AGCCAGTTTAGACTATAAAAAGAGACTGCCCAAACTTGTTAGACAGTCTCTTTTTGTAAAAAGCCACACCAAAGGATGCGATGAAACTCCGAAAAGACAGGATTTGAGTGCTCGCCGCCCTTTGTAATCCTCCGGCACAATGGCTTCCTCGCGCGAAGCGAGAATTGAGGCCCGCCATCGGTCGGCTAAGCTTGTCTCGGTATTTCAGTTATAATTGACGAGTTTCCCAATCAACTTTGATGTGGTATGCTGTAGTGCCAATTCGGCTCTCTTGCCTTTGCTTTTATAACGCAAAGATAAGACAAAGGTTTTATTCGTGCAAATTTTTTTAAAGGTCAAAATCGGGCGAAAATCAGTTAGTGCTTGAAGCGTGGTTGTTTACGGAAAAGACATAAAAATCGATTTTGAGGGTTCGGTTCTTTTTTGTATGTTTGCATTATATAATGCGCTATGAAATATAGAAGCACCAAAGGCGTTGCTGGCGCGGTGTCGCTTGCAGAGGCGGTCGAGAGTTGCGTGGCTCCCGACGGAGGGCTGTATATGCCGGCGACTATTCCGACCTTGCCCAAAGCCTACCTTAATAATATAGGCGAGATGAGCCTCCGCGACATTGCATATGTCGTTGCCATCTCCTTTTTCGGCGACGACCTTCCTGCCGCCGAGCTCAAGAAAATAGTCGATGAATCTTTCGCTTTCGATGCTCCTTTGGTTGAAGTTGAGCCGGGCATGCATGTTCTCGAACTCTTCCACGGCCCCACACTTACCGTAAAGGATTATGGCGCCAGATTTATGGCGCGTCTTATGAAGCGCTTGCTTGCTCCCGGCCGCAGACGCAACGTCATCGTGGCTACTACGGGCAATACTGGCGCGGCTGTTGCCAACAGCTTTCATAATATGGAGGGAGTGAATGTATTCGTGCTATATCCCCGCGGACGTCTTTCGCGTATGGCCGTGTCGCAGTTCACGGCTCTCGGCGGAAATATCCACCCCGTGGAGGTCGCCGGAAATATTGAAGACTGTAAGCGTATGATGCAGGACGCGATTGCCGATTCGTCGTTCGCGGATTATCGTCTGACAGGTGCCAACTCTATAAATGTCGCTCGACTTTTACCTCTTGCGGCTTTGGCTCTTTATGCCTATGGTCGTCTGGTGGCTAAGGAAGTGCCGTCAGCCGAAAAAGCCTTTTACTCCACTCCGTGCGGCAATCTGAGTAATCTCGTCGGAACCGTCATCGCCAAGAAAATGGGGCTGCCTACATCGGGCATAATTCCGGCATTCAATATTAACTCCGTGTTGGGAGAACTGCTCGATGGAGTTTACTCAGGTTCATCGGCTGCTCCTGTGCCGACATATTCTCCGGCCATGGATATGGCCTATCCTTCAGGGTGGCCCAGGCTTGAGGCCATCTATGGCGGTAGTCTCGAGGCTGCCAGGGCCGATATATTACGGAGTTGTCCTGTCACCGATGTCGAAATAGCCGAAGTGGTAAATGCCTTGCGCGAAAAAGGCTATACGATTGACACTCATGGTGCTGTTGCATATGCGGCGGCTTCGCGTCTTGGTGCAGATGTCCCGAAGGTGATATTTGCTACGGGTCATCCGGCCAAGCAGCTCGATATAATGACGCACATCACCGGTGCTGCCATTGAACTGCCCGTGCAGCTCACTCGTTTTATGTCTGTGAAGCGAAATCCGTCGAAGATTGCTCCTACTCTTCCGGCGCTGAGAAAACTGATAAACACCTATAACTAATATAAATTTTAAGACAATGGCTAACAAACGCGACCTTAAAAAGTATATCCGCAACACTTGCGGCTCTCTTGCAGGCGAAATTCTTCTTGCCCGCGCTGCTTTCCCTGTAATCGACCGTAAGACTGTCCATGATATCATCAACGACATCGCTCTGCTGCAGGGTACTTCGCTTGCAAAAGTATCTGTGGCTTTCGACAAGAAAGAACGCGACTTCGCCGACCCCGCAGAATACCGCAAGGCCCGCTCCGCATACTATGCCAAGGCTTATGACAGCCTGATTTGCGGATTCGACGACGCTGTGCTCGAAATCGTCAAGAAGATGAACGCCGCTCTTCCCGCCGAAGTACGCGAGGCGATTAAAGAGGCTGCCGCTGAATGAATATCTGTGGTAAAATACTGAAACTCTTCGGATGGTCGGTCGCTGTAGCGGTGCCCGACTATCCGAAGTGTATCATCTGCGTGGCGCCACACACCAGCAACTGGGATTTCATTATCGGCAAGCTTGCTTATGCGTCGGTTGGCCGCAAGACAGGCTTTTTAATGAAGGAAAGCTGGTTTTTCTGGCCTTTGGGCTGCTTTTTCCGTGCTATAGGCGGTGTGCCGGTGCCCCGAGGCCGTAAATCGCCGAGGCCGCTTACCGATGTTCTTGTGGAACGATACAGAAATTCGGACCGTCTTGTGCTTGCCATCACCCCGGAGGGAACGCGCAGCCGCACATGCGAGTGGCATACCGGCTTTCTGCGAATTGCAATGCAGGCCAAGGTGCCGATTGTGCTGGCTGTAATAGATTTCAGCATGAAAAAAGCCATGATAGAGCGCTCTTTCGAGCCTACAGGCGACATAGAGGCCGATATGGCTGCTATCAAGGCATACTATCGTCCGTTCAAAGGAAAATACCCCGAAAAATTCTGTGCGGAATGAATACAAATCTACGAGTGGCTACCTTGCCGGTGGCTATCTGTCAGGCCGATAAAGAAGCCAATCTTGCCGCTGTCGAAAAAGCTCTCGAAAAACTTCCTGAAGGAACCGACATTGTTGTTCTTCCCGAGCTTTTTTCTACGGGATATATGGAAGATTCCGATGTGTTGAGGGCTCTTGCCGAGCGCAATACCGGCGAGACTATTGACCGCATCAAGTCATGGGCAGCCCGTACGGGTGCTGCTTTTGCCGGCAGCTACCTCGCAACCACTCACCCCGGAATATATAACCGTGGCTTCTTCATAGAGCCCTCCGGCGAAGAGACTTTCTATGACAAGCACCATCTGTTTTCGCTAAGTCAGGAGCCCAGGCTTTTCGCTGCCGGCACCGAGCGGCCTCCGATAGTACGTTTCAGGGGGTGGAACATATCGCTCATAGTGTGCTATGATTTGAGATTCCCTGTCTGGTGCCGCACTCGCAAGAGCGACTACGACCTTCTTCTGGTGGTAGCCAACTGGCCCAAGGTCCGCGCTTATGCATGGGAGCACCTGCTTATAGCGCGCGCCATAGAGAATCAGTGTTGTGTGGTCGGGGCCAACCGTGGAGGAAAAGACGCATATGGCGACTACGAGGGCATGAGTTATATATTTGACGGCCGGGGTATGGCTATTGGAGTGAAGCCGGACGATAGTCCTTTTATAGTTGCCGACCTCGACGGCGCCCGGCAGGACAGCTATCGCCGTAAGTTCCCCTTCCAGCACGACGCCGACAACTTCTTGATTCAACAAATATAGCTCTAATTCTATCTTTAAAAACAAGACATCTATGCGGCGATTGACTGTAGTTTTTTTCTTGGTACTATCTGTTTTGAGTGCTTTCCCGACAGCTCAGATTACCGAAAGAATCAATGATAACGGAGTCGATAAAGGACTATGTTCTTTGTTGCTCGAACTTGACAGTATTAATTTTTCCAGGCTTAAAAGTCGTATCCCTCATGATATGACAAGCATAGCTTTGTGGCGAAATTATATAGCTTGCTGGAAAATCAAGAACGATTCTTTGTTTCTCGATAGTTTACTTGTGCCTGTTAAGCAGCCTGAGAAGTATCTTTCTGTCGGGATAGATGATATTTATGGGGGCCGACGTACAGAATCAGGATATTTCGCCAACTGGGTCACGGACACATTACGCTTGGTGTCAGGCGATGTGGTAAACTATGTCCACATGGGTTGGGGGTCAACTTGGCAACACGAAGAGCGGGTTGCAGTAGAAAAAGGAATAATCAAGGGGCGTGAGCTTTCAGAAAACCGACTTGTACATCAGGGAGTCAGCGAATCTGAGATGTTGAAAATGCGAGATAGCATTGATGTCGGGGAGATTCCTGGACGTATTGGACTTGATGTAAAATATTCTTCTTATGATGCAGATGGTAAACCTACCGGTTGTGATATCAAGGTCCTCAGAAGTTGTGGCGACAAGGCTGTGGATTGCCGTGTAGTAAAAGTGACTGAAAAATGGTTGTTGGAAGCGCGTCCATTCCCGATTTACTATATAAATGGCCGTTACATATCACCTGATTACCTTTTATCTTTCCCGACAAAAAAAGAATAACATTAAAGGAAGCCCAACGGACTCCCTTTTGAATGCAAGTAAGTATTGCAAAATCTTTTAAATAAAATCTTAGAGTCGGTTTATCCAGTCGAGGATTAGTTCCTGGACCATAGGTTTGTAGGGGAAATCGTCGTGGAATCCCCAGCCATGGCCGCCTGTAGGAAAGACATGAAAACCGGCCTTTATGCCGTTTGCTTTCAGCGCCTGATAGTATAGTGCGCCGTTTTCGGGTGCAACACCGCCATCGTTGTCGGAGTAGAATATGAGGGCGGGAGGAGTGTTGGCATTCACTCTCAGTTCATTTGAAAATTCGCGAAGTGCCTGCCAGTTGTTTGCGCGGGCGCCGAGGAGATTGCGCATGGACTCATGGTGTGTGTATCGGCTGTCGGAAGTCACCACAGGGTAGAAAAGTATGGTGAAATCGGGATGCGACATTGAGTCGGCCTCGTGTGTGGATACTGTCGTTGCGAGATGGCCGCCGGCCGAAGAGCCCATTATGCCTGTCTTGCCTGCGCCGAGAGCACGTAGCTGACGCACGGCTTCGCGGGCGTCCGCCTCGGGCACTTCGGAGTGTCCGTTGGGCAGACGATAGCGGACCACACCTGCCGTGATACCGTTTTCTGCATACCAGCGCCCTATGTCATGGCCTTCGTGGCCTATGGCAAGCCCGGAGTATGAGCCGCCGGGAAGTATGGCTACGGCTACGCCGCAGTCTTTATCTTTGTCAGGGCTGTATATTGTCATTTCGGCGACCTGGTCGCCGGGATTTCCATTATCGTTCGGGTTGCCGGCCGGCCACAGATTGATTGTCTGGGGTTCTGCTGAACAAGCGTAAAAAGCAGCCGATAAGAAGAGGCAGGCCGATAAAAATTTGTTTTTCATGCTTTTCTGAATTTATGCAAAAGGAAAAGAACCATATATATCAACAGACCTGAACCGAGGGCGGCATACCAGCTGTAGAGTGTGGGTTCGTCGGTGATGACACCTCCGTCGCGCACCTGCTTCCAGGCCACGATGACAAACATCATGTTATTGAGCGTATGAGCCAGTATCGGAGCCCAAATACTTCCTGTCCAGATCAGCAGGTAGCCGAAATATGCGCCGAGCAGCACGCGGGGTACAAAGCCGTAGAACTGAAAGTGCATTGCACTGAAGACAATAGCCACAATCCATATGGCCACATGCCGGTTGACTCCACCGGTAGTGAGCAGGCGCTGGAAGCAGCCTCGGAACAAGAGTTCCTCAGAGAATCCGGCTGCCAGGCCTATTATGAGCAGATTCAAAACGAGTGCACCGATTGAAGTATTGCTCAGGAGGAGGCTCATTGTGCGGAAACTTGCGTCTTCAAGCTCTCTTGCGGCGCGTCCGAATCCTTCGAGACAGTCGGGGAGTGTTATATGATAATTCCAGTATATTATATTTTCCTGTAGCGGAATAGACACGAAGAGCATGGCAATGATAAGAGCTATGTTCTTGAGCGAAAGCCGTGTCGGTATGCAGAGCAGTTCGGCGGGACGTCTGGTCACAATCATAGCGGTAGCTATCGCCGGCACAATGAAAGCGAATACGTCCTGAAGCATAGCGCTGATGCGTAGAGTGGCCGGAATGTTGTCGGTCAATAATTTCGACATGAAACCCACAGCCAAAGCTGTTATGCCGTAGCAGAATACGAACGTGAAGAGCAGTAGAAGCAGTCGCTGGCTCAGCGATAGTACGAGGTCGCTTCTTTTCATGATATTTTGGTGTAAAATGATTGGACAAGAGATGTGTATCTGTCGGTGGGTTTGCCGTCGGAGTTCCTGATTACCAAGCTTTCCATGCTGTAGACACCATCGGCCGGCGAGAAATCGAAGAGGGCTCTTACTGGCGCCTTGCCCTCGCGCGGTATGACAGAGCACTGACGCCGCAGTTTCAGGCCTGCCAGTTCGGCTTCGAAAATAGTATCGTCGGCACGGTCGGCCGGCAGAATCAGTCCGAGGTGGCCGTCGGGCGCGAGATGACGTCGGGCGAATGCGAAGAGGGCGGCAGTGGTAAGCGTAGCCTCATGGCGTGCTGCAGCGCGCTGGCTGTCAGACGCAAGAAGTCCGGTGGTGAAAAAAGGAGGATTCGAGATGATTATGTCTACAGACGATACAGGGCAGAAGAGCGAAAAATCGGAGTTTTCGATTTGTAGTCGCTCGGCCCACGGCGATGCAGCGAAGTTATGCCGTGCAGCTGTTGCAGCCGCTTCGTCTATCTCTATTCCGGTGATTTCAGCAAGAGGCATGCACTGGGCTGCCATGAGAGACAGAAGGCCTGAGCCGGCGCCGATGTCGAGAAGCGAGCGCGCCTCTTCGTGCCGAGGCAGAAACCATGCTCCGAAAGTGACGCTGTCGGAGCATATTTTCATGCCGCAGTCGCGGTCGTCGATGTCGAACTGTCTGAAATGAAAAACGCCCATAGTCAATCGGTAGATTCGGGAACCGCTATATTGTGCTTGTCGAATATGGCTTTGGCGCGCTTGACAAAAGTCTCGGCCTTGTCGCGCCATGCCGGGTCTTCCACCTTGCCGGCTTCGAGAACCTTGAAATTGTTCTTCGGTGAATTGCCGGGCACTGTGAACAATAGCTTGTAATATGCCTCGCTTATGTTGATTTTGTTGTCTTCTCCTCGTTTCAGCCGTACGCGGGCGAGGGCACCTCCGCGTGTATCGGGCGTCTTCATGTTCGACACGAAATTGCCGAGCGAGTACACCAGAAATAAGTTTTTCTCAGGATAATAGCGGTTAGGCCGTAGTTCCATCGGCTGAATGACGTGCGGGTGCGCGCCTATAATCATGTCTACGCCCAGAGCCTCAAGAAAATCAGCTGTACGCTGCTGGCTTTTGTTGGGCAGAAGCACATATTCGTCGCCCCAGTGAATGCATACGGCAATGGCTTCGGCGCCGGCGGCTCGGGTAGAATCGACGTCGGCTTTTATGCGGTCGCGGTCTATATAATCCACCACTACGCCCTGGCTCGGATTTATGCCGTTGGTGCCATAGGTATAGTTCAGGAAGCCGACTTTGATATTGTTTACGTTTATTATCAGCGGAAGGGCGTTGGAGCGGGCCGAATCGCACTCGTATGTGCCGAGGTGTTTTACTCCGAGAGTGTCAAGATTGGCGACTGTGGCCCGCAGGCCGGCGGCCCCGCGGTCGAGGGTGTGGTTATTGGCCGTGAGAAAGAGGTCGAATCCGGCCTCTTTGAGCGCCTTGGCAAATTCCGGCGGAGCGTTGAAGCACGGATAACCGCTGTAGGGCGGTCGGGATACGGGTGTCTCCAGGTTCACCACAGCAAGGTCGGCCATGGCTACACATGGGGGCAGCGAAGCGAAATAGCTGCTGTAGTCGTAGGCGTTTTTGCCACAACGCGCAGCGTCGAGCTGCGCGCTGTGTTGCATGGCATCGCCCACGAAGACGAGTTCGGCCTCGTCGTAGCCGAAAATCAGCGAAAGAATCGAAACATACAGCGGCAGTATGGCCGCTACCAGTCCCGTCATTTTTTCTCTTCAGCTCTTTCGGCAGCGAGCAGGGTGTTCTTCATGAGCATGCAGATGGTCATGGGCCCAACACCGCCCGGAACCGGGGTGATGAAGCTGCATTTTGGTGCTACGGACTCGAAATCGACGTCGCCGCTGAGACGGAAGCCAGTCTTGCGCGATGCATCGGGCACGCGGGTGGTGCCGACATCTATCACAGTGGCGCCGTCAGCCACCATATCGGCGGTGACGAAACCGGGGCGTCCCAGCGCGGCAACGAGAATGTCGGCCTGGCGGGTCACCGATGCGAGGTCGGGAGTGGCGCTGTGGCATACGGTGACGGTGGCATTGGCGCGGTCGCCTTTCTGCATGAGCATGGCGGCAAGGGGTTTGCCCACGATGTTGCTGCGGCCGACAATGACCACACGCTTGCCCGATGTGGCAATGCCGTTGCGGGCAAGAAGCTCTACGATGCCGGCAGGAGTAGCCGAGTGGAAGCAGGGGAGGCCGAGCGACTGACGTCCGACATTTACCGGGTGGAAGCCGTCTACGTCTTTTTCGGGGTTGATTGCTTCGATTACGGCGTTCTCGTCGATGTGCCGGGGGAGGGGAAGCTGCACGATGAAACCGTCGATATCAGGGTCGTTGTTGAGCTTGTCGACAGCCGCCAGAAGCTCGTCCTGCGAAAGCGGTTCCTCCGGTGTGCTCTCGAAGCGAATGAGCGATGACTGGAAGCCGCACTCCGCACAAGCCTTGATTTTGTGCGCTACATAGGTTTCGCTGCCACCGTCGTGGCCTACGAGTATGGCGGCGAGATGGGGGCGTCGTTTGCCTTCTGCAACTCGTTTCTCTACTGCTGCGGCTATCTCCTGTTTGATTTCGGCTGCCGCTTTCTTACCGTCAATAAGCTCCATATTGAATGTTTTAAGTTATAAACTTTAAACTCTAAATCTTGATAATCAGACTACTCTTACTTGCGGCGCTGCATGGCCTTGGCCTGGCGCATGTTGCGCATCATGGCGGCGGGGTTCGAGCCCATGGTGCTAACCTGATGCATCATTTTGCGGATCTGGTCGAACTGTTTGAGCAGGCGGTTCACGTCCTGCACGGCCGAGCCCGAGCCTTTGGCTATGCGCTGCACGCGGGTTCCGCGGATTACCTCGGGGTGCTCGCGTTCGTAGGGTGTCATAGACATGATGATTGCCTCAATGCCCTTGAAGGCGTCGTTGTCGATGTCGACGTCCTTGATGGCTTTGCCAACGCCGGGAATCATGGCGGCGAGGTCCTTGAGGTTGCCCATCTTCTTTATCTGATTGATTTGCTTGAGGAAGTCGTTGAAAGTAAACTGGTTCTTGCGCAGTTTCTTGGCAAGTTCCTCGGCTTCTTTCTCGTCGTACTGCTGCTGGGCCTTCTCGACGAGCGACACGATATCGCCCATGCCGAGGATACGGTCGGCCATACGTGCGGGGTAGAACACATCGATTCCGTCGAGGCGTTCGCCTGTACCGACGAATTTGATAGGTTTCTCTACGACCGAGCGGATAGAGAGCGCGGCACCGCCACGGGTATCGCCGTCGAGCTTTGTGAGCACGACGCCGTCGAAGTCGAGACGCTCATTGAAGGTCTTGGCCGTGTTCACGGCGTCCTGGCCGGTCATGGCGTCGACCACGAAAAGGATTTCGCCGGGGTTTACGGCGTTCTTGATGGCTTCGATTTCGTCCATCATCTGTTCGTCGACGGCAAGGCGGCCGGCGGTATCGATGATTACGAGGTCGTAGGCATGATTGCGGGCGTAATCGACACCGCGTTTTGCGATTCCGACGGGGTCTTTAACACCGTCTTCGGTATATACGTCAACTCCGATAGACTCTGCGAGCACCTTGAGCTGGTCGATGGCGGCAGGACGATAGACGTCGCCTGCCACAAGAAGGGGGCGCATGCGCTTCTCTTCCTTGAGCTTCTTGGCGAGTTTGCCGGTGAAAGTGGTCTTACCGGAGCCCTGCAGACCCGACATGAGGATAATCGAAGGCTTGCCGGAGAGTTTCAGGGGCACAGGCTCGCCGCCCATGAGCGACGCAAGTTCGTCGTGCACGATTTTCACCATGAGCTCGCCCGGCTTGATGGCGTTTATCACGTTCTGTCCGAGAGCCTTTTGCTTTACGGTGTCGGTGAAAGTTTTTGCCACCTTATAGTTTACGTCGGCGTCGATAAGCGCGCGGCGTACGTCCTTAAGGGTTTCGGCTACGTTGATTTCGGTGATTCGGCCTTGGCCTTTGAGCAGTTTGAAGCTTCTTTCGAGGCGGTCGCTGAGTTTTTCGAACATGATGATTACAGGCGGTTGGTTGCTGTGTCGGGGAATATTACTTTAGGAGTGAACGAGCGGGCTTCCTCGGGTGTCATCGAGGCATATGCCATTATTATGACGATGTCGCCGGGCTGCACCATTCGGGCTGCGGCGCCGTTGAGGCAGATAGTGCCTTTGCCGCGTTCGCCGGGTATGGTGTATGTGTCGAGGCGTGCGCCATTGTTGTTGTTCACTATATATACGCGCTCTCCGGGCAGTATTCCGGCAGCGTCGAGGAGGTCTTCGTCGATAGTGATGCTTCCGATATAGTCGAGGCGGGCCTCGGTGACGGTAACACGGTGGATTTTCGACTTCAGAACTTGTATAAACATGTCGTTTAGTATCTTATGTTGTCAATAAGGCGCACGTCGCCGCAGTAGACTGTGGCACAGCCGGCGGCGCCGAGTTCGCCTGCTTCGGCCCATTCCTTGATGGGCTGCATGGTTTTGGCGTCTACTATCTGGAAATATTCGGTGCGGAGACCGTCGATGGCGTCGATAGCGGCTGTAGTGGCTTTTTCTACTTCTACCGGGTTGAGGCCCTGGTTCTTGAGCTCTACGCTCTGCTTGAGAAGATAGTGGATTTTAGGAGCCACTTCGCGGTCGGCGGCTGTGAGGCGCACGTTGCGCGAACTGAGGGCGAGACCGTCGGCTTCGCGGACGATAGGGCAGGGCACAATTTCGAGATTGAAACCTTCGAGCTCTACCATGCGGCGGATAACGGCAATCTGCTGGAAGTCTTTTTCGCCGAAATAGGCGCGCGTGGGCTGAGACCACGCAAAAAGTTTGCTCACAATCTGGGCAACGCCGTTGAAGTGTCCGGGGCGCATGGGCCCTTCCATCACTTCGGCCACAGGACCGAGGTCGAACACTCGGGTGTCGGGCTCGGGGTAGATTTCCTCAACCGAGGGCATGAATACGTAGTCGACACCGCAGCCTTCGAGCATTGCAGCGTCGGCCTCTTCGGTTCGGGGGTAGGTCTGCAGGTCGGCTGCGTTGTTGAATTGTGTGGGGTTGACGAAAACGCTTACTATAACGACATCGTTTTCGTTGCGGGCTCTGTCTACGAGCGATTTATGGCCTGCATGAAGGGCGCCCATGGTGGGCACCAGGCCTATGGAACGCCCGGCGGCACGGTTTTGGCCGGCTACTTCGCTCAGGCGTGAGACGGTGCGGATTATTTCCATTTCTTTTTGTTACGGCGCACTAAGCGCCTGTTTTCCGGCTGCAAAATTACAATTTTCCCGACAATCGCACAAATATTAGAGGGTGTCTCATAATATCTGTTAAATCACAGGCCAAAAAGTCTGAGATGGATTTATTTCTGAGGCGAAGGAGCATAGCGTTGCTATGTGACTGAGCCGAAGAGATAAAGACGCTCTGAATTTTTGGAGGCGGAGCCTTTGAAGCTATTATGACAGATGTTCTGTTTAGATTTGAAAGAGGGTGCTTTTAACATTAGTATTGTCTTGGCGTCTTTTTGTTAACTTGTCCATCATTCATCGGTCACATAGCCACCGCTATGCTCCCTCTTCTTAATGGCCAATTTAAGCAAAAATACACCAACCTGTGGTTTAACAGATATTATGAGACACCCTCTTATTGAACGACCGGTTTTATTACGCTGTTCGGGTTGGCGCTGATATCGTAAATTCCGGTTAAAGAGTCTTTTTTGAAGTCGAGGGTTACAATTCGTGTGCGGCGCGGCGATACTGTCGTATCAGAGTTGTGCACATGGTAGACATAGCGGTAGTTTCCTTCGGTGTCTTTGAATAAATCGCCATGTCCGGAACCGTTTTCACCTACTGTGGCGCGATGGATAATAGGGTTGTTCTGATTCTTTGTCCAAGGTCCTGCCGGTGAATCGGCCACCGCATAGCCTACGGCATAGTCCGGGCTCATGAAATGATTGGCCGAATAGAACAGATAATACGTGCCGTCGAGTTTCACCACTGTAGGGCCTTCCATTATCGGTGCACTTTCATATGCGCCGGTATGCTCCCAGGGCTGGTCGTTTCTGAAGCAATTTTTAAGTGTTCCTTCGACAATGTGGCCGGTCTTCGGGTCGAATTCAGCTACCCAAAGAAAGTTGCCGTTGTCGAATCGGACGTGGTAGAGATACCATTTTCCGTCGTCATCTTTAAAGAGGAAAGAGTCGATGTTTTTCTCGGACCCGTCGATTGGCGCTATCTCGGTTTGAGAGAAGCGGCCGTTGACACTGTCTGCTTTGGCGAAAGAAGTCTGCTCGTCGGCTGTGTATGTCAGCCAGTATTCCGAGCCCTCCTTGATTATCTGAGGTGCCCAAAAGCCTTTGGTGCCGAATGTCGAGTCGCCGCATTGCAGTATCATCGAATCGGGAGCGACGTGATGCCAGTTCTCCAGGTCGGTCGATTCGAGCAATGCGAATCCGCGAGGTTCGCCGCCGCGTGTGCCTGTTAGATAATAAGTGCCGTTCTCCTCAAAAACAGTAGGGTCGGCATAAAAAATTTCGCAGACTGAAGCCTCGGCCGATTCCTGCCTCGAGCCGCTACAAGAAGCTATAATTGCAGCAAATAAAACAGAGCTGAAAATATGTACTTTTGTCATGATTTATAGTTTGAGCAACAAAATTACATTAATTGAAGGTATAAGCCAAAAATTTCTACATGTGCGTAAGGCCGATGAGGCAATAATGGGGGCGGCGGTGCGTTAAAAGAGTATGAACCAACGAGTGTTTTTTCGTTTTGTAGTGGCGACGCTGCTTGCAGTGCTGGCGCAGCCGTCTGTAGCGCAGACAGATGCGCAGCTCTCGCAGTATTTCGCCGCTCCGACATTATATAATCCCGCAGCCGTAGGTCAGACCGATTTACTGCGTATCCGTGCCGGCGCGCGTTTGCAGTGGGTCGGCATAGACAATGCTCCGCAGAGTTTTCTGGCGGCCGGCGATATGCCTTTCAAGATTGGCTCAAAGCGTATCGGTGTCGGCCTGGTTATGAATCAGGAGAGTGCCGGTCTTTATAAATCGCTCAGCATGGGCGCTCAGATCGGATATAAAATCAAGAAATTCGGCGGAGTCTGGACCGTTGCCTTGCAGGGCGGTTTTTACGATCAGGCGTTCAAGGGCTCGGAGGTATTTATCCCTGGCGATGACGATTATCACGACGGCAACGACGAAGCAATTCCCACCAATGATATTCACGGCACGGCTTTCGATGCCGCAGCCGGTGTATGGTATGAGCACAAGCTTTTCTATGCCGGGGTGTCGTGCACGCATCTCACGTCGCCGTCGATTACGCTCAATGCCGAAAGCGCCGGCGGAGGTTCGGAGACATCGGGCGACCGCAAATACCAGTATCAGGCAAAACGCACTCTATATTTTACAGCCGGAGGCAATATACCGATTAAAAACACGTTATTTGATATAATGCCGTCGGTATTGGTGAAGAGCGACTTCTCTTTTACCGCAGCCGAGCTGAACGCACGTGTGCGATACCGCAAATTTCTGTCGGCAGGTCTGGGTTACCGCTGGAACGATGCCGTTGTAGTGACTCTCGGAGCTGAATTCAAGAATTTCTACATCGGCTATAGCTACGACTACGCCACCAGTGCTATCCATAATGCGTCGTCGGGTAGCCACGAGCTCTTTGTCGGCTATAGCATGAAACTCGACCTGTCGGATAAAAACCGTCATCGCCACAAGAGTGTGCGCCTAATGTAAACCGAAGATTACTTGCAAAATATATGAAGAAAGCAACCCGCATAATACTATCGATAAGCGCAGCGGCAGCTCTTGCGTCGTGTGCCACCGGCGGCCGTTCGTCGGCCGGCGGCGAGGTGACCGGCGTCGGAGGCGTGTCGTGGGCGGAGCCTACGCCATACGGTATGGTGCTCGTTGACCGCGGTTCCATGAAGGTCGGACCGGCCAAGGCCGATTCGCTATGGAATCTCGAGGCCAATGCACGAGGCATTTCTGTCGACGGTTTCTGGATGGACGAGACCGAAATCACAAACGGCAAGTACAAGCAGTTTGTGCTATGGGTGCGCGACTCCATTATCCGCGAACGCCTCGCCGACCCCGCATATGGTGGCAACGAGGATTTCAAAATCGAAGAAGACCGCGAGGGCAACCCCGTGACTCCTCATCTGAACTGGAACAAGCCGATACCCTGGCGCAATCCGAACGAGGACGAGCTCCGTGCCATCGAGAGTGTCTACCGCACAAACCCGATTACGGGCGTTCGCGAGCTCGACGATACCCAGCTCAACTACCGCTACGAAATCTACAATCAGACCGAGGCTGTGAAACGACGCAACCGTCTCGACCCGCGTCGCCGCGAATATAACACCGACCGTCCGGTTCCGACCGACAATCCGATGATTTCCAAAGATACAGCCTATATCAACGACGATGGCGAGATTGTGCGCCGCACTATATCGCGCAGGCTTACCGGCGACTACGATTTCGTGAATACATATATAGTTAATGTGTATCCCGACACTACCGCCTGGGTAAACGACTTCGAGAACGCCTATAACGAGCCTTACGTGCGCATGTATTTCGCCCACGGCGGCTATACCGACTATCCCGTGGTTGGCGTGAGCTGGGAGCAGGCCAATGCCTTCGCCAACTGGCGCACCGACTATCTGCGCCGCTCGCTCGGCAAAGAGGGCATCTATGTGGAGCCGTACAGACTTCCGACAGAGGCCGAGTGGGAATATGCAGCCCGCGCAGGCGTGAATGAGAATATGTATCCATGGGAAGGCGACCTTACCATGAGCGAGGACAAAGGCTGTTTCTATGCCAACTTCAAACCGCAGGAAGGCAACTATGTGAAAGACGGCCATGTCATCACCTCACGCGTAGGGACATATGCTCCCAACGATTTCGGCCTCTATGATATGGCCGGCAATGTGAGCGAGTGGACCTCGACCGCCTTCACCGAGAGCGTAGGCCGTCTCACCAACGATCTCAATCCCGAATACCGCTACGACGCCGCGCTCGAAGACCCCTATAAGATGAAGCGCAAGATTATCCGCGGCGGTTCGTGGAAAGATGTGGCTCATAATGTGCGCTCCGACCTTCGCATGTGGGAGTATCAGAACGAACAGCGTTCCTATATAGGCTTCCGTTGCGTGCGCACTCAGATAGGATTTGCCAAAGGGCAGAAACAGAATAAAAAATAGTATATTTTATGACTAAAATCCAGACATATAAGAAGGGACTCAGCGCTTTTATCAGCAGTGAGAAAGGTCAGCGTTTCTTCAATTTTGCATATTCTATTGGTGCGGCCATTGTCATATGGGGAGCCTTGTTCAAGATTCTGCATCTCCCCGGCGGTAACCTCCTTCTGTCGCTCGGTATGGGCACCGAGGTGCTCATGTTCGTGCTTACCGCATTCGACCGTCCTCCGAAAGAGTATAATTGGGAAGAAGTTTTCCCCGCTCTGAAGGGCGAGGAAGGGGCCGAGGTACGTGGCGGTATAGCCGGTGCTTCTGTTGCCGGAAGCGCTCATGGGCGCATGGCTGCCGAAATGGCCGAGACGCTTTCTCTTGACGCCGACCAGACCCGGTCGCTGTCCGACAGTATCGCTAAAATGGCCGCAGCCGCAGAGCAACTCGGCAAGATGGCCGACCTTGCCTCCGCAACACAGACATATCTAAGCCAGATGGAAGCGATTGCCGCAGATATGCAGCAGCTTCATGCCACTACGGCGGCTCTCAACGAGGTGTCTTCGACACTCCTTGAGTCGTATCGCGCCATAACCGACAATTCCACCAATATCGGCGAAAGCACCCGTGGATATGTCGACCAAATGCAGGCACTCCACCGCAATATCGGAGGTCTCAACGCTATCTATGAGCTACAGCTCCGCAGCATATCTTCGCAGATAGAATCGATAGACCGTGTAAACCGCGGGGTGAAGGATATCCGCGATATGTATGAGAAGAGTTCTGCCCAAAGCGCCCGCTACTGCGAGGAGACCGAGAAAATGGCGCGCTATATGCAGCAGCTCAACAGCATTTATGAGAAGATGATAAACGCCATGACCGTCAATATGTTCCGTCCGATGGGTGCCGGGATAGACGGTATTCCTGTCACCCCGGAACACGGAGTGCATGTCAATGGCGAGGTTGTGAAATAAAATAAGAGCGATGGGAGCAAACAACACAAGGCTGTCGCCACGTCAGAAGATGATAAACCTTATGTATATCGTCCTGACGGCCATGCTCGCGCTCAATGTGTCGAGCGATGTTCTCGACGGCTTCACGCAAGTGCATGAAGGCCTCAACCGCTCGAACGCCAATGTAGGCCAGCGAAACAGCGCCATCTATGGTCAGCTCGAGACGCTCGCCGAGCAGAATCCCGGCAAGGTCAACGCCTGGCTCGACAAGGCCACTCAGGTGCGCCGTAGCACAGAGGCGCTTTATAACTATGTGGACACACTGAAGCGTGAGATTGTGCGCAAGGCCGATGGCGAAAACGGAAATCCCGACGACATTGTCAACCGCGACGACCTTGAGTCGGCCGCCGTGGTCATGCTGGCACCAGGCAATCCGCGAGGCACCATACTCCGCGGTCGTCTTGACGATTACCGGGAGTTTGTCGAGTCCTTTATCGGAGACACTCTCAAGCGTGCAACAATCGCCGAAGCTCTTTGTACCGACGGTGTCCTCCGGCGCGGAACCCTTTCCTCGCAGTCGTGGGAAGAGGCCAAGTTCGACCAGCAGCCGGTGGTGGCCGCCGTGACGATTCTGTCGAAGCTGCAGAACGACATTCTTTATGCCGAGGGTGAAGTTCTGTCGTCGCTCCTGGCGCAGGTCGATGCCGGCGATGTGCGCGTGAACGAACTCAACGCATACGTCATGCCGCAGTCAAGGCTCGTCATGCGCGGTGGCAAATACTCGGCAAACATTGTTCTTGCGGCTGTAGACACCACCCAGCGCCCCGAGATATTCATTGAAGGCAAAAAACTCGAGAACGGCAACGGACTCTATGAAATAAATACAGCCTCGACAGGTACTTTCAACTATAAAGGCTGGCTTCTCGTTCCCCACGGCGACGGTACAAGCACACGGCATGATTTCGAGTCGTCATATACGGTAATGGAGCCGATGGCGACTGTTTCGGCTACGCTGATGAATGTGCTTTACGCCGGTATCGACAATCCGGTGAGCATTTCTGTTCCCGGCGTTACCATGAGCGGTATATCCGCTTCAATGACAAACGGCACCCTCACCCGCAACGGTGATTCGTGGATAGCCCGACCCTCGACTGTGGGTTCCGATGCCGTGATTACTGTCACCGCCACCATGGACGGCCGTCCTGTAGATGTCGGCACGACACGATTCCGCGTGCGCAAACTCCCCGATCCGACCCCCTACATAGCATTCAAGGATGCTTCGGGCGCTACCGACCACTATCGCGGCGGAAAGCCCTTTGCAAAGGCTCTGCTTATGTCGGCTTCGGGCCTTGAGGCCGCAATCGACGACGGTCTGCTCGATACCCCGTTTACTGTCGAGAGTTTCGAGACGGTCTTCTTCGACTCATCGGGCAATGCCATGCCCGAGGTCAGCGCCGGAGCAGCTTTTTCGCCTCGTCAGAAGCAGCAGATACAGCGTCTTAGCCGAGGAAAGCGCTTCTTTATTTCGCGAATCCGAGCCAAAGGCCCCGATGGTATCACCCGCGACCTCTCGCCAATGGAAGTAATAATTGGATAATCATTGTCACCCCCATGAATATACTACACAGAATCAGCATATTTGCCGCAGCTCTTCTCTGCGCGTCGACTCTCATGGCTCAGGACGAGCAGGGTGTTGTGCGTCGTCGCACGGCAGACCGTAATGCGCCCAAGCAACAGGACGGTACGGTCGTGACAGAGCGCATGCAGAATTTCTACTCCGAGAATCCCAATTCGGTGAGCGATGCCGACCGTCAGTGGATGCGCGTGATATATCGCTCCATAGACCTTGAAAAAGATAAGAACGCGGCACTCTACTTCCCCGAGGAGCCTGTGGCAGGGCAGGAAAATCTTTTCCGTATAATCATGCGTCTGCTTGCGTCGAATACCATTCCTGCATATGAATATCTCGACGGCCGCGAAATTTTCACCGACAACTATCGGGTGAAGGTGCGCGATGTCCTCGAACGCTTCTACATTCCTTTTACCGATGCCAAAGGCTCGTCGGAAAAGAATCCGCGATTCGAAATCGACGAGAACGACGTGCCGACAAACGAGGTGCTGTCCTATTATATCGTGGAACGCTGGGAGTACGATACCCGCAACAACCGTCTGCGCCCTACAGTTGAAGCTGTCTGCCCGGTGCTGCACCGCAGCGGCGATTTCGGAGGCGATGCATTGAAATACCCGATGTTCTGGGTGAAATTCACAGATTTGCGTCCCTATCTCGCAGCCCAGACAATATTTGTGGACGACGATAACAATCTGCCCACATGCACCTACGACGACTTCTTCACCCTAACGATGTACGACGGAGACATCTATAAGACCCGTAATCTGAAAAACCGCTCGATGGCGCAGCTTTATCCTGACCCCGATAATCTGAAAAAGGCTCAGGACAGTATTCAGAACCGCCTCGATGAGTTCGAAAAGAAACTCTGGGTGCCCTCGCGCGAAGAGGTCATTGCCGCCCGGGAGGCGCGTGAGGCCATTGCTGCCGGTCAGAATCCCGACTCGGTGTCGGTGAAGGCGACGCCAAAGACGTCTAATACCCGCGCTGCGCGGCGTTCGACAAAGCGTTCGTCGAAAGCTCCTAAAGTCAAAGAGTCGAAGCCAAAGTCTTCGTCAGGAGCCTCTAATGCCACCCGGTCTGTGCGGCGGCGCCGCTGATGGGTGAAAAAAAAGAATTAGGATTAATGGTTTTATGGCTGTTAATCCTTTTTACATATATGGAATAGACTATGAATAAGTCGCTTCTGTCTCTTGCTTTCGGAACATTTGCCCTCGGCATAGCCGAATTCGGCATGATGGGCATTCTCAATGATGTTGCTTCAGACCTCGGAATAAATGTTGTCGACGCAGGGCATCTGATTTCGTCATATTCGGCCGGTGTGGCTGTCGGGGCCCCATTTCTGATAATACTGCGCAAGCTTCCCCTTCGGCGTCTGATGCTGCTGCTCGCCGGCGTGATAGCTCTTGGAAATGCAATGGTGGCGCTGTCTCCCAATTTTATATGCCTTCTTATTTCCCGATTTATTTCCGGCTTGCCTCATGGAGCGTTTTTCGGAGCCGGGGCTATTGTGTGCTCCCGTCTTGCCGGACAAGGCAAGGGTGCTTCGGCAGTTGCTGTGCTTGTCGGAGGTATGACTGTGGCAAACCTTATAGGAGTACCCGGTTTTACTTTCCTTTGCAATCTGGTTTCCTGGAGACTGCCATTCGGAGTTGTTTCTGTATGCGGTGCCGCTGCCTTTATGGCTATACGAAGCTGGGTTCCTGTATTGTCTCCGTTGCCCGATACCGGTGTCAGGGGGCAGTTCCGGTTTCTGGCTCACCTTGCGCCATGGCTTATCTACGGAGGAGTGTTCTTCGGGCAGGCAAGTGTCTACTGCTGGCTTAGTTATATAGCGCCAATCATGACGGAGGTAGCCGGATTCAGCAACGAAGCCATGTCGCTCATCATGGTTGTTGTAGGAGGTGGCATGGTTTTCGGCAATATTTTGGCCGGAAAGCTGGCAGACCGTTACTCTCCGGCTCTTGTCACTGCTGTTTTCGCTTCGGTTGTCGTAGTGCTGATGCCACTTGTATATTTTTTCGCCGCTCATAAGATTCCATCGGTCGTTTTTGCGTTTGTGGCTCCGGCTTTGCTCTTTGGCATCGGAGGACCGCTGCAATATATTATTGTCAAATTTGCCAAAGGGGGCGAAATGCTCGGTGGTGCCGGCATTCAGATAGCGTTCAATGTGTCGAATGCCGTTGCGGCCGTAATCGGCGGCATGGCTATCCATCACGGCCTCGGTCTGGCATCGCCGGCTCTGGTCGGAGTGCCGTGTGCTGTCATCGGAGCAAGTTCTCTGTTCATTTTATATCATAAATATCACACTCAAGGCGCATGAATCCTACTGTAGTAATATCGAATATGGTGTGCCGTCATTGTGTGGCGGCTGTCGAGGGTGCTCTGCAGCGTGCCGGTATTGCCTACGATGCTGTCGAGATAGGGAAAGTATATCTTGGAAAACAGCTCACGGCTGAAGAGACAAGGCTGCTTGACGCCGAACTCGGTCCACTTGGCTTCCGACGTATCGACAGCGATGAGGAAGCTATCGTAGAGGCTGCCAAGAGGGCTGTAATGCACCATGTGCGCGACGAGGCCGAGTGTCGCCTTAAACTTTCGGCATGTATAGAGGCTCAGCTTGGCATGAGCTATGCCGCCGTAAGCCGTCTGTTTTCTCAGCATGAGGGCCGCACTATAGAGAAATATCACCAGGCTCAGAAAGTGGAGCGCGTGAAGGAACTTCTTCAGCAGGGACATCGTTCGCTCGATGAAATTGCTGATATTGTAGGCTATTCGAGTGGGGCGCATCTGTCTCGCCGTTTCAAGGACGTCACAGGCATGACTCCTACTGAATATATGAAACTTCAGCCTCCGAGAATTTCTCTTGATAAAATATGAATATCGACGATTTCCTTAAAGCAGTAGATAAGCCCGTTGTCTATACTGTAAATTACGGGCCTGTCAGCCTTTCGCTTACTCGTAAAGCGATGATACGCGAAGCTATGCTTGCCTGTGCCTCGAAACAGCTTGAACTTGAGGTCGAAAGAAGCCGGGCAATCGTTACGCCGTTGGGTTCGTGTAAGTCCGTATCATATTGTGGCGGTATTATTGTCGTGAGAATGTTGCAGAAAGGAGAACTGCTATGCTATCAGACCGATATGGATTTCGATAGTGCTGCCGATGTTCTTGCTGATTTTTTCGAGAAGAGTGTCTTGCCTTCATGTGTATGCTGGCGGAAATATTATTCAGTGGCAGAAAAAGACAGGTCGTTCATGCTTTTGACATCAGAAAGTACATATCGTTTTGTGTCTTTTCGCGATGTTGAAACGGAATTGTCGCGGATTGACGAAGGACTGTGCTCTATGTTCAGTCTTCGCACAGAAACCGGGTTGGAGGGCTATTTTGAAGTGAGTCGAGGTGACGGATGTTATCTCCTTGAGGTCACGACCGGAATCGGAGATGACGATCGCGGTTTCCGCACCGAATGTCGCGACAGGGCCTGTTTGCTTGCATGGCTGCGAAAGTTTTACGACGAAATGAGTTATCCGGTTTTTGATAGCTCCTGGGAGGAATTTAATATACAGGAATACTATAAAACACTGATTGATAAATATCTTGACAATGAAAAATAATTATAGCGACAAAGTGTCGCGTGCGATAGAGCTTATATGGCAGAAATTCGACAGCGATTCGCATCGCGAGGGATTCGGTCTGCTCGTTGAGGCAGCCCGCGAAGACGACGCGGATGCATTCTGTTTCCTTGGCCGTTGTTATCTCGGCCAGGAGTATGTTCATGATACGGAAGTCTTTGAGTGTGACGATGAAAAAGGTCTCGAACTGATACGCGAGAGCGTGCGTCGCGGCAGTGCGACAGGAGTCCTCGTTGCTCTTCGGTGCGGAGCTCTCACACCTTCGCTTGAAGAAGAAATGCCTTTCGCGAATTTGCGCGAGGCATTCGAGAAAGTGATGATATATGCGCAGTCGGGCAGTGCTTTTGCAATGTATGTCATCGGCAATGCCTGGTATTGGGGCGATTTGCTTCTTATTTGCCCCGAATTGCAGACTAAATTCACCGATGTCAAGGTCTATAATTCTGTGGCGTGGCTAAGTGCGGTGGTGTTCTACGAGAATACATTCGAGCGCGGTCTCGGACTTGCATTCGGCAATTACCAGAAAATATACGACTCGGGGCTGGCGCAGATTCTTCAAAGCCGCTTCGAATACTATTTTAATATCTTGGCAGATTGGGGCGACCCCGATATCTGTAATAACTATGCATGCTATTGCAGCAAGCAAGACGACAGTGAGAGAGCCCTCCAATACTATGAGAAGGCTGCAGAAGGCGGAAATGTGGACGCTTTATACAATCTCGGCAGCATGTACTACAATGGTGAGGTCGTTGAGGAAGATACTGTAAAGGCTTTTGATTATTTCAACCGTGCCGCCCGGCGCAATTATGTGAACGCTTTCTTCATGGTTGGGTGTTACTATTTTGAAGGAAGCGAACCGGTGGCTCAGGATTACGCCGAGGCTGTGAAATGGATGCGTCTGGCCCTCGAAAACGGTTTCAAGAGTGCCTGGAAAGCCGCCGGAATACTTGCAGTGTGTCTGCAGAACGGACTCGGAACAAAACAGAACGATGACGAGGCATTTGAGCTGCTCGAGTATATTGTCGAATCCGATAATCTCGATAACTTCTGGTCGCCGCTCGATGGACTTTTATATACAGCTCTCGGTGTTGCCTACGCATTTGGACGAGGTGTTGAAAAGAATATTGAGACCGGACTGGAATACCTCAACGAAGCCATCGAACTCGGTTGCCACAAGGCCTTGGTCTATAAGGAAGAATTGCTTGGCTCCGACAAAGGTGGCAATCGCTAAAGTTCGACAATAGAGCCGCCAAGGCTTGCCGGAACGTCGATCAGACGTTGGTTGGACGAGCCTCGGAACAGGAGGCTGGTGTCGCGCAGGGCTTCGATAAATGGGCCGTCTACAAGCACATCGACGAACTTCAGGAGTTCGCGCATGGCCTCGGTTCCGTGTTTAAGTAGCTCTTCGAATGTAAAGCCGGTATAGCACCATATGGTGTAGCCGGCTTTTTTTATTTCGCGGGCAAGCGGCAGAATGGCTTCGGCAGAATACATGGGGTCGCCGCCGGAGAATGTGACGTTGAAGTCGTTGTAGAGCACGGTTTTCATCACTTCATTTATGGTCATAGGTGTGCCGGAGGCAAAATCCCAGGTCTGCTGGTTGTGGCAGCCCGGACAGCGGTGGCGGCAGCCTGCAAAGTATATAGATGTTCTCAGGCCTGGACCGTCGACCGACGTTCCTTCGACTATGCGCACGATGTTTATTGTGTCCATTTCATTCAAGAAAAGAGGAGTTTAGATGGCGCTTGTCATCTAAACTCCTGGTTTTTAATTCTGTAAAACTGATTATTCGTGAACGATGCGGTCGTTGAGTTCGGCGAGTTTTGCCTTGTTCCAGCGGTCGGTTGTTCCGACGAGATAGCCTGTTATGCGCTGCAGGCGGTCGATGGCATGGCTGCCGCAGTGGGGGCATGTCTCGAGTTCGGCCGATGCGTCTTCATAACCGCAGTTCATGCATCTGTTGCGGGTGTGGTTGACCGAGCAGTAGCCGATGTTATTCTTGTCCATGAGGTCTACAATCGAGGCGATGGCGTCGGGATTGTGGGTTGCATCGCCGTCGATTTCCACATAGAAAATGTGTCCGCCGCCGGTCAGGGCATGGTAGGGTGCTTCTACTTCGGCTTTGTGGCGTGGCGAGCAGTGGTAGTAGACGGGCACATGGTTGGAATTGGTGTAGTAGATTTTGTCGGTTACACCGGGAATGTCGCCGAATGTCTTGCGGTCTTTGGTCGTGAACTTGCCGGAGAGTCCTTCGGCCGGTGTGGCAAGAACGGAGAAGTTGTGCTGGTAGCGCTCGCTGAAATCGTTCACGCGGCTACGCATGTAGCTAACAATCCGCAGACCGAGGGCCTGTGCTTCTTCGCTTTCGCCGTGATGTTTGCCGATGAGGGCGATGAGGCATTCGGCAAGGCCGATGAAGCCGACACCGAGTGTGCCCTGGTTGATTACAGGCTCGATGGTGTCTTCGGGGGAGAGAGCACTACCGCCGTTCCACAGCTTCGACATAAGCAGGGGGAATTGTTTTGCAAGAGCTGTCTTCTGGAAGTTGAATCGGTCGTTGAGCTGACGGGCTGTTATTTCGAGTACGTTGTCGAGCTTGCGGAAGAAGTTGTCGATGCGTTCGTTGCGGTCCTGAACGGGCATGCATTCTATGGCAAGGCGCACGAGATTGATGGTTGTGAACGAAAGATTGCCTCGTCCTACCGATGTCTTCTCTCCGAAACGGTTTTCGAACACTCGTGTGCGGCAACCCATTGTCGCAACCTCGTAGAGATAGCGTTTGGGGTCATCGGCGCGCCATTTGTCGTGGTGATTGAAGGTGGCGTCGAGGTTTACGAAGTTGGGGAAGAAGCGGCGTGCGGTCACTTTGCAGGCCAGACGGTAGAGGTCGTGGTTGGGGTCTTCGGGCAGGTAGCTTACGCCGCGTTTTTTCTTCCATATCTGAATCGGGAAGATGGCGGTAGCGCCGTTGCCTACACCTTCGTATGTAGAGTTGAGGAGTTCGCGGATAATGCAGCGTCCTTCGGCCGATGTGTCGGTTCCGTAGTTGATGGAACTGAATACAACCTGATTGCCGCCGCGGCTGTGGATTGTGTTCATGTTGTGTATGAACGCTTCCATGGCCTGATGCACGCGGGCCACAGTTCTGTTCATGGCATGCTGCAGGAGCCGCTCGTCTCCCTGAAGGCCGTCGACAGGCTTGTTGAGGTAGTCGTCGAACTTCATGTTTTTCATTTCGCTGAGGTCTCGACCGGTCAGTTTTTCGAGATTCTCGATTTCTTCGATGAAAGAAGAGCGAACAAAGGGTGCCAGATAGAAATCGAATGCCGGAATTGCCTGGCCTCCATGCATTTCATTCTGGGCTGTTTCGAGCGATATGCAGGCGATGACACTTGCGGTTTCTATGCGCTTTGCGGGGCGCGATTCGCCATGGCCGGCAATGAAACCGTAGTTGAGGATATTGTCGAGGGGATGCTGTACACAGGTGAGGCTTTTGGTAGGGTAGTAGTCTTTGTCGTGTATGTGTATGTAGTTGTTGCGCACGGCGTCGCGAGCCTCGGGTGTGAGCAGATAGTCGTCTACGAATGGTTTTGTAGTCTCGCTGGCGAACTTCATCATCATGCCTGCGGGCGAATCGGTGTTCATGTTCGCATTTTCGCGGGTGATGTCGTTGTTTTTTGCCTCGATGATTTCATGGAACATGTCGCGGGTCTTGGCCTTTCGGGCAATGCTGCGCTGGTCGCGATAGGCGATATAGCGCTTGGCAACTTCCTTTCGGGGGCTGTTCATGAGTTCGAGCTCCACCATGTCCTGAATGTCTTCGACGGTCATGCGCTCGTGGCCTTTGGCACCGATGCGGTCGGCTATTTTCTGAATCAGAGCCTCGTCTTCGCCAAGCTCGGTAGTGAGCATGGCTTTTCGGATTGCCGCCTTGATCTTTTCTTCGTTATAACCCACGACGCGACCGTCGCGTTTGACTACTACCTGTATCATCGTCTGTTTTTAGTGTGTATTGTTCGGTTTGACATTTCAAAAGAGCCCTGATAGGGGGCTCTTTCAAATAACACTGCAAAGCTATGAATATTTCACGAATCGGGCAACTTTTCAGAGCTGAAAATGTTCAAAAATTTTCAATTTAGAAAACTTTTGAACATTACGAAAAATATAAAATTCTGATAAGTAGATTGTTAGGTGAGTGAAATGGAAAACTTTTGAAAGCTGAATTTCGATATTGTGTTGATTAAAAGCGCATTCAATTTTCAGGGCTTTTGCTTGTCGGTTCATTTTCAAGCTCTTCGATAATAGCGTCGGCAAGAAGAGAGCCCCATAGGCGATATCCGCCTGCAGTGAAATGGACACCGTCGGCTCCGAGCACTTTTGCCGCTTTCATTTTTGCAGCAGAGCCGCTGCCGCCGGCAATGGCATAAGTGTCGTAAAAAGCTATTCCGTTTTGTTCGGCATAGCGTCTGATTACTTCTCTCATGCGTGCCGCTTTGGTGTTCACCGTGGTGCCGGTTGCACGTCGGCGGCCGTTGCGGCGTCGGTATGTCCGCCGATAGCATTCTGTCGGTGCAACGAGCAGGAAATTGACTTTCGGATTATGGCGCCGCATGGCTTCAAGCAGGTTGTCGATATCATTTTCGAGGGTTTCCTCGCTTGTGTTGCCGAAGGCTTCGTTTGTGCCGAGTGCAACGATTACGAGGTCTGCTCCGAGTGCTTCTATCTGGGGTCCGAAGTGGTCGATATTTGCATACGACGAATATGTTGCGCCGTTGTTGCCGATGGAGTGTGTCAGAACGCCTCCGTTGCCGTTGAGGAGTTCAAAGCCTCCGAATACTGTCTTGTCGGCATCGTCGAATTCTATCAGCAGTCTGTGTGTCGGGCGCGACAGTATGACGGTGGAGTCGGTATATTCAAAATCCACGCTGCGGTTCATGGCAAGGTCGCGGGTTGATGTCACACTGGGGTTGTCGCCTCTGAAGTGCATGCGGACAAGGCCGAACGGCTCGTCCGACGTAATTTCGAAGCGGGCCTTGGCTGTTGTAGGCTGTATGCCGATGCCGGTGAATGGCATTTCGACCGCCCAAGGCATTTTCAGCAGTTTGGCCGAGAGGTATGCCGAGTGCAGGTGTATGCCATAGTCGGCCGGCTGGTTCGTTCCTGCGAGTTTGAAAGGAATGACGAGTCCTCGACCTGCCGACCGGGCCTCCCGAGCAAGGCGCGACCGCAGTACGGCTCCTCCGAAATCGGCTTGAACGTGAGAATCGCCAAGATAGACCGCAGAGAACAATTCGCCGCTGTCGCGTGCGGCCGCAAATCTGGTCCGGAGCTCGCTCCAGTCTGCGCCGTTCATGCTTATCTTGTTGGCGTCGAGTTTTATGAACGGATAATTCTCGCGTGCAAGAGCTTTGCTTTCTTCAATCTGCGGATTGAGGCGCAGTTCGGTCTGGGCTTCATCGTCGGCCCGTGCAGAAAAGAAGACCGACAAAGCCACAATAATATACATCAAGGCTGTCTTATTCATTCAGGGCCTTGGTTAGCGATTGGTGGAATAGCCGAGCCAGCTCTTTGCCTCCGTCGTGGTTTATATGTATATAGTCTGCGTTCATCAGCTTGCGCTTGCGCCAGTCGACAATGGCTCCGTCGCCACCCATGGCCTCGCGGGTATCCCAGAAAATGCAGCCTGTAGAGCGCGCTATGTCGCGCTGCGCGCGCACCATGGCCTCGCATGTCGGCAACGACCGTACTTTGCTGCCGTCTTTTGTGCCACGGTCGGCGATTCCCATTATGATGATATCGGCAAGCGGATAGCACGCTTTAATGCGCTCGATGGTGCGTATCATCGCTGCTCCATAAGGTGTGTAGTCGGTCTGTTCGGCTGAAAGGGCATTGATGCCATATTCGAGCACTATGAGGTCGTAGTCGGCATGCGTGCGCATCTGCATTGCAAGCGGCAGACTCATCTTGCGGTGGCCGATGCCTGAATTGCCGCGTATAGACATGCAGTCGACCTGAACACCGGTCGAGCCGTCGAGATATACGCCCAGGCCGATGAGCCCTTCGATGTCGGTCTCGACTTTGAAAGAGCCTGTAGCGCCTGTCGCCTCAAGAGCCTGCACATTGCCCGAAGGCGATACCGGATAGCTTGCAGGACCGCCGTCGGTGGTGAGTGTCACCGTGCCGCTGTCGGGCGCTATGAATATGAATCGCGATCGTTGCCAGCTGTCGAGGTGCGGACGTTTGGCCGACGATTTATATGTGGCGCTTGCGGCGATACCGGCGCGGCCATACTCGCCGCTTATCGTGCGGATAGTATCGCGGTCGGTGAGAGTGCGGAGGTCGTGCATTTTCCAGCCGGAGTCTGACTGGCGCACACTGCTGCGGAAACCCGGGAAGTCGGTATGCATTGCAACATATCCCACGCCCTGACCTCCGTATGTGTCCTGCAGAAAGCATCTGAGGTCCTGGGTGAAAATGTCGCCTTCAATGAAGGAATCGCCCAAGACAGCAACACGTGCGGCGCCTGCGGCAAGGGCATTTTTGAACTGAGCGAGAGGAGAGCTGCCATAGCATTCCAGAAGGACATGGCCATCTTCGTCGCGTGGGGCCGGTTCAGGTTCGTTTACAGGAATCGGCGTCTCCGGAGTTTCTTCGGGTTCAATCTGTTGTTCGGAGGGTAGTTCGTCGAGAGTTTCGGCCTCGGTTTCTGCAAGGAAAATTTCGAGCTCGGGGTCTATGTCGGCCATAGGGGCGGAAGGCGTTGTCGGCTTGGAGGGCACTATGTCTTCGAACAAATTGAAGTCTTTCACCCGGTTCCCGGTGAGAGTGCTCCAGGGTACAGCCGAAAGCGCCAGGAGAATACCCATGGCGATGGCAACTACCGCAAACAGATGGCGCGACGGTTCTTTCAGATTTTTTTCAGACATTCGACCAGAGGAGCTGCTTTGAGTTTGGTCTCTTCCCACTCAACTGATGGAAACGAATCTGCCGTTACGCCGCTGCCGGTGTAGATAGACCATTTTTCGGTGTCGAAATGCACACAGCGGATAATGCCGTAGGTCATGTTGAGTCGGATTTCTGCAATGTTGAGGCAACCGGCATATAAAAATCGGGGCCAGCTTTCGAAACGCTCTATTTCAGATATTGCGTAAGGGCGCGGATAGCCTGCAAGGGCCGGGGTGGGCTGGATTTCATCGGCTACGCTGTCGAAAAAACGGCGTTCGTGTACGTTTTCTACAAATTTGGATACAATCTCGGTAAGGAGATGTGACACAGGTCCGTATGTCAGTTCCTTTATAGGCTTTCGGAAAAAATCGAGACCGGTGTGTCTGAGCCTGCTTTCGATGTCGTTCACAACGATGTTGTGCTCTTCGAGATTTTTCATATCCCAAGCGCCGCAGATGTCTTTGCTGCGGGTGCCGGCAAGGGCAATGGTGCGGAATGTGCCGTTGTTGCAACGTTCGAGAATCAGTTCCGGGGTCGAACCCATCCAGAAATTCATCGCAGGATGCCAGAGCAGGAATGTGACGCAGTTATCGGCCACTCCCATGCCGAGATAGCTTTCAAAAATCTTTGCGAGGTCGAAGTCATTGAATCGACCGCAGATATTACGGCAAATCACGGTCTTGCCGCCGCGGCGCTTCAAAATGTCGATGAGTTCAGCCAGAGAATCTTCGTATCGTTCCTTAGGCGTTGATTCGGGGCAGACCGGCATTGAATCTGCCTGCTGTTCTGCCGAGGTAGAGAAATCATACCAGCGGGACGACAGCCATGGCTTTACCTTGGCGAGAACGCGGTGTGCGTTGTCGTCTTCGAACTGAGGCGCTATCAGCACGAAGCGTTGTGTGAGCTCCTCGCGGTCGGGCAGGCGTAGAATGCAGAAAGGAATGTTTGCAGCCAGTTTTTCACCGGCTGCAAGCATCATATATGAAAATTCTTCTTTTGAATAAAGATAATGCATGGTCAGATAACCTTTCCGAGCAGATCGAATGCGTCGCTGCCGGTTATTTCAACGTTATAGATGCATCCTGGCTCAAGTGCCGGTTCCGAAGGAAGATATACGTTGCAGTCCACTTCGGGCGAGTCGAACTCGGTGCGCCCGATATACTGCCCGTCGGCGTCCTGCTCGTCGATAATCACGCGCAGCGTCTTGCCAACCATTGCCTCGGCGGTTTCGAAGGCTATTTCCTGCTGGAGGTCCATCAGGCGCGACAGACGTTCGTCTTTCACTTCCTGCGGAATATCGTCGGAAAAGTTTCGGGCGGCATATGTGTCGTCTTCTTCGCAGTAGGCGAATGCCCCCATGCGCTCGAAGCGCTGTTCGCGCACGAAGTCCATAAGGCGTTCGAAAGCGTCGTCGTCCTCGCCCGGAAAACCGACCATGAGGGTGGTGCGGATTGCGATTCCGGGCACGGCTTCGCGTATGCGGGCGAGCAGAGCGCGTGTCTCGTCGGCTGTGATATGGCGGCGCATGTTGGCCAGCACCTTGTCGTCGATATGCTGCAGAGCGATGTCGAGATAGCGGCACACATTTTTATGGCGGGCCATCGCATCGAGCACGTCATATGGAAAATCGGCCGGATAGGCATAGTGCAGACGAATCATTTCCACGCCGGGAATCACGGCAAGAGCATCTATAAGTTCCGCCAGCCGCGATTTTCCTCCCGGGAGGTCGGTTCCGTAGCTCGAGAGGTCCTGGGCTATGATATTGAACTCACATGTGCCTTCCGAAGCGAGATGGGTAACTTCGTCGACTATATCCTCGACAGTGCGCGAGTGATGTCGTCCGGTTATCAGGGGAATAGCGCAGAAGGCACAGAAACGGTTGCAGCCTTCCGATATTTTGATATATGTATAATGTGGTTCTGTCGATAGCTCGCGGTCCCATTCGTGGCTTGGCGCAGGAGTCTCGCGCTGTGCGAGGTCTGCTACAAGGCCGGTCCAGTCGAATTTGCCGTATATGCCGTCGAGTTCGGGGATTTCTTCTTCGAGTTCTTTGCGGTAACGTTCGCCCAGGCAGCCCATTATATAAACGCCTTTGATGTCGCCCTGTGCTTTGGCGGCCAGATAGTCCATGGTTTTTTCAATAGACTCTTCTTTGGCGTCGCCGATGAAGCCGCAGGTATTGATTACCACATAGTCGGGCGTAGTCTCGTAGCCTTCGATTTCGTCGCTTTCAAAAATAACCTCGAATCCTGCGTCGAGAAATCGGCGCGCAAGCTTTTCGCTGTCTACGAGGTTCTTGGAGCACCCCATGCTCACAATGGTAACAAGAGGATGCTGGCGGCTCATTTCTCGCGGTTGCCGAAAAGTGATTCTACGAATGCGCGCTTGTCGAAGAGCTGAAGGTCGTTGATGCCTTCGCCTATACCGATGTATTTAACCGGAATCTTGAACTGGTCGCTGATGCCGATTACCACACCGCCGCGGGCTGTGCCGTCGAGCTTGGTGATGGCGAGGTCGGTTACCTGTGTGGCGGCGGAGAACTGGCGGGCCTGTTCGAAGGCGTTCTGGCCTGTCGAGCCGTCGAGTACCAGCAGAACTTCATGCGGAGCGTCGGGCACTACTTTCTCCATTACGCGCTTGATTTTTGTGAGCTCGTCCATAAGGCCCTTCTTGTTGTGCAGACGACCGGCCGTGTCTATGATAACCACGTCGGTGCCGTTGGCAACGGCCGACGACAGAGTGTCGTAGGCTACCGCGGCAGCATCCGAGCCAAGCTGCTGCTTGACAACGGGCACACCGGCACGGCGGCCCCACTCGTCGAGCTGCTCTACGGCGGCAGCACGGAATGTGTCTGCGGCGCCGAGCATCACACTGTTGCCTGCGGCCTTATAGTGGTGGGCGAGTTTGCCTATGGTGGTGGTCTTGCCTACACCGTTGACACCGACAACCATAATCACATAAGGTTTCTTGCCGGCAGGAACGGTGAACTGGCCGTTCGACGCACCAGTGGGATTTTCGGCAAGCAGTTCTGTGATTTCTTCGCAAAGCATGTCGTTGAGCTCTTCGACGCTCACATACTTGTCTCGGGCGGCGCGGGCCTGTATTCTTTCAATAATTTTAAGTGTGGTTTCGGCGCCGACATCGCTGGTGATGAATATCTCCTCGAGTTCATCGAGAAAATCGTCGTCGATAGTGCGGCGGCCGGTGAAAGCACGGCGCAGTTTTCCGAATACGCCTTCCTTAGTCTTTTGAAGCCCTCTGTCAAGGTTTTGCTTCTTGTCTTTGCTGAAAAAATCGAAAAATCCCATTTTTCTTTATCTATTTTAATGCAAAAATACGCAAAAAAAATGGTTCAGGCCCCATAAGCCCCCTAAAATCGATTTCTATCTGTAGTAAATGTGTCTTACTACGCTTGGCGGCTTTTGATGTCGTAAATTCATTCGAGAATCTCTCGCATTCTCTTTTTCAGCGTTTTGCATGATTCATGAAACACGAATCTGAATAAAAGCCAGGCCATTGACAGAAACAGCAGAAGAACTACAAGCGGAATCCAGCCGATAGCACCTCGCTCCGTGGCAAGATGGTAAGCCATTTCAAGACCGAAAAACAGCACTCCCGAACACCAGATGCACATAAACACAAAAACAATCATATTCATGCCGATTCTTAAATCGACCTCTGTTCCGGCTGTGTTCTCCTTGAGCGAAACCCGGGCGACGGCATTGAACGAGTTCCGATAGTTGAGATTGCGGCATACCATAAAACTGTTTTCCCATATATAGCCTCTGAATTCGGCCTTACGTCGGTCTTTGCTCTGATCGCATGCATGCACAGTCACCGACCTCATGAATGCCATAATCTCGGAGGCACTGCGTCCGCTCAAAAAGCTATCTTTATAAAATGCCTTCATATAACTTCTTCTTTTCTGCAAATATAGCAAAAATGAAAGAGGAAAAAGAACGGCGTTTCCTGATAATTTTTTATGATTTTGACTAACTTTGTGGCCGTTCCGATTGTTAATACAGAAATAAAGTTGCTTTTATGGATAATATACGTCCTGTAATACTCATCACGAACGACGACAGCATCGATGCTCCCGGCATCCATGCGCTCGTCGATATTGCTAAAGATTTCGGCGACATCTATGTTGTGGCGCCCGTAACTCCGCGCTCCGGCCAGTCTGCCGCCATCACGGTGGGTGCGCCTCTCCGCATCAAGGAAATCACCGGCGCTCCCGAGGGTGTGCGCTATTTTACGGTCGATGGCACGCCGGTCGACTGTGTGAAGCTCGCTCTGCACGCCATTGTGCCCCGCAAGCCCGATTTCCTTTTTTCGGGCATAAACCATGGTTCGAACTCAGGTAATTCCATTACTTATTCGGGAACTATGGGCGCCGTGCTCGAGGGGTGCATGAACGGCATACCTTCGGTCGGATTCTCGCTTCTACACCATTCCCTGAAGGCTGATTTTTCGCTGTCGAAAGAGGTGGTACGCTCCCTCATTGCGAAAATAATAGAGAAAGGTCTGCCTGCCGAGGTGTGTCTGAACATCAATATCCCAGCTAAGGTTGTGCCTGAAGGCGTGCATGTATGCCGTGCTGCCCGCGGCCACTGGACGGAAGAGTATAAACGCTATCTCGACCCGCAGGGCTCGCCTTTCTACTGGCTTACAGGACGGTTTATCAATATGGAGCCCGACGCTTCAGATACAGACGAATACTGGCTGGCGCGGCGCATTGTAAGTGTGGTGCCGGTATCTCCCGACCAGAGTTGTGTGGCTGCAATCAAGCAGTTGGCCGATAGATTCAATGTATTTAACAACTAAAATACTGAAAATGTGTTAATGATTCGTAATTAGTGTTTAGAAGTCGGCGCCTTTCGTTTTTTTTCATTTACTTTGCACTACCGAAAGTCCAGTTGACCGAAAATACAGAAATTGAAAACACATACAATACTTTTCATCAAAAGATTTGCGAGCCGACAAGATTCGGCAAGCCGCAATTATCTATAAAACACTTTACCTGAAAACAACTGCAAAACAGACGCATCCCGGCCATACGGAATGCGTCTGTTTCGTTTTTGCGATAATCGAAAGAGAAAAGTCACAGTGGATAGCTCAGAGTGCCCGCGGCTTCGGTAATATATGCGTCGGCGCACGCTTCGAAACCGGCATCGCGAAGACGTGTTTCCCGGGCACGGATTGCGAGAATGGCTTTTTCGCGTTCCATGGAGTTTTCGGGGTGCGACAGCACTTCTGCGGCATGTCTGCGGGCTGCTTCGCGCGTCAGTTTCAGCTCGGCGTCGGTGGCATCGCTTCCATTGGAGCAGGATATCGCTCCGGCGATGATAATGGCATATAATAGTTTCAGCAGGTGTCTCATAGCAGTATTATGCCTAATTTAGCGGCGGCGATAGCGTCGTCGAGCGCATTGTGGTGATGTTCGAGTGGGATGCCGAAAAACTCACAGAGGCTGTCGAGCGATTTCGAAGGGCACATGCTCCGCGGAATCGAGCGTCTTGCTTCGGCGAGTGTGTCGAAAAACACTTCAGGTTCGTCAAGCCCGTAAATGCGGCAGGCGCTCCGAATGCATTTGCTGTCGAAAGGAGCATTGTGGGCTACAAGTGGAAGCCCTTCGAGCCAGCTGTTCCATTCTTTCCATACGGCCCCGAACGAGGGGGCGTTCCATGTGTCGTTGTCGGTGAGACCATGCACGCGGGTGCAGAAATATTTGTAGTAGTTGGGCTCGGGGCAGACAAGAGCATAGCGTTTGTCAACGACAACACCGTCGCGCACTTTCACGGCGCCTATGGCGCATATGCTGGAGGCGTTCTCGTTGGCGGTTTCTACGTCTACGGCTATGAAATCTTTCATGACAGCATGGCGGCGAGCGCTTCACTCACCTGCTCCATAAGCCAGCGCGGTGTCGATGTGGCGCCGCATATGCCGACTGTATCCGCGCCTTCGAACCATGCGGGCTGCAGGTCTTTCTCGTCGGCGACAAGATAGGTGCGCGGGTTTTCGGCAAGGCAGTGGTTGAACAGTATTTTGCCGTTGCTGCTCTTTGCGCCCGCAACGAAGAGAACGACATCCTTTTTCCGGGCAAATTCGCGCAGTTTATCCACACGGTTCGACACCTGACGGCAGATAGTGTCGAAATATTCAAAGCTTACGCCAGGCTGCATGCGGCGCTCGATTTCGGATATTATTGAGCGGAAGCCTTCGAGCGATTTGGTGGTCTGCGAATAGAGGGCCACCGGACGGCTGAAATCTATCTGCGAGAGGCCGGAAAGGTCTTCTACAACGATTGCGTTGCCTTCGGTCTGGCCTACAAGGCCGTTGACCTCGGCATGGCCGAGTTTACCGTAGATTACAATCTGAGGGCGACCGTCGCCTTCGGTGCTGTGGTATAGCTCTTTGATTCTCTTCTGCAGGCGAAGCACCACCGGGCAGGTGGCGTCGATTACGTCGATATTGCGCTCGCGGGCCGTGCGGTAAGTCTCCGGGGGCTCGCCGTGGGCCCGAAGAAGCACCTTTACGCCGTCGAGGCGATCGAGGTCAGAGTGGGTTATGGTGACGAGTCCTTTGGCACGGAGACGCTCGACCTCGCCGGAGTTATGCACGATGTCGCCAAGGCAGTAGATGGTGCCGCTGCGGGCAAGTTCTTCTTCAGCTTTGCGTATGGCCGTTACCACGCCGAAGCAGAAGCCCGACCCGCTGTCGATTTCGATGTCTGTCATTCTGCGGCGCGCTTGTATTGTTCAAGAAGCCACGCATCCTGCTGGTCGAGGGTCATGGCCGAGTTGTCGAGCGATATGGCGTCGTCGGCACGGCGCAGAGGGCTTTCGGCGCGTGTGGTGTCTATTTTGTCGCGGTGCACTACATTGGCAAGAATCTCTTCATAGTTTACCTGAGCGCCTTTTTCCATCATTTCTTTGAAGCGGCGCATGGCGCGGGTCTCTGCCGAGGCGTCTACGAAAATCTTGAGTTCTGCCTGCGGAAACACAACGGTGCCGATGTCGCGGCCGTCCATTACGATGCCTTTGTCGGCGCCGAGAGCCTTCTGTTTGGCTACAAGGGCATGGCGCACTTCGGGTATCGCTGCAACGGGAGAGACCGCTTCCGATACTCGAAGACGGCGTATTTCGTCTTCTACGTCCTTGCCGTTGAGGGTGGTGCGCTGGGATCCGTCGGGCTGCACGGCAAAGTCGATGTCTATTTCGGGGAGGGCCGCTATGATTGCGGCTTCATCGGGCTGACCTTGAGCGTCAATCATTCCGTTGTCGAGGGCATAGAGTGTCACTGCGCGGTACATTGCTCCCGAGTCGATATAACGATAGCCTATTTCGGCGGCCAGGCGGCGCGCCATTGTGCTTTTGCCGGACGAAGAATATCCGTCGATTGCTATTATGATGGATTTCACCTTAGTTGAGTATTTCGTTGATATTCAGAGATAGATTGAACATGAAAGTTGTGCCCCCGGTGTGTGGCTGAGCCAAGGCGAGGCCTAAGCCGACAGTCCTGAGGCGGAGGCCTCCGCCGAGCGAGAATCCCGACAGAAAGCTGCGCGAATATGTGCTCATGTCGGTGCGCGTCTTGTAGTTATAGCCCAGTGTCACATAGTAGTTTGGACTCGAAATGAGGTCGAGACCGAACACAAGATGACGGAACAGATTGGAGCCAAAGCTTTCTTTTATCGACGGGGTGCCGGTGCTGCTGCCGTCGCCGGTCTCGTAATATGGCAGTTTCCATTTTGTGAGATTCCAGGCCGTTATGGAGAATCGTATGGGAAAAGTGCCGAACGACTGGCTCCACCCCAGGCGGATATCGAACGGCAGCCGGTCGTATTGCTCGTTGAAGCGTTTCACCTGGCCGCCGAGATTGGCAAGAACGACAGACAGCGATAGGTCACGGTCGGCGTCGTAGTAGTTTATGCCCAGGTCGGTGGCGAGGGCGAATGCCGTATAGTCGGCATAGGCGCTGTAGAGTGCGTTGACGGCGATTCCTCCTCGCAGACGGTCGTTGAAATCATGTGCATATGCGCCTCCGAAAGCCACGTCTTTGGGCGAGAACGTGCCTATGACGCTGCCGTCGGGAAGTGTCTCCTTCATAGAGCCGTATCCGAAATAGCGCACAGAGGCGCTCCATGCACCGTGGTCGCCGGCGGAGTGTCCGTAGCGCAAGCCGGCGAAGTTGGAGCCGCCGAGGTAGTGCATATAGTTGAGAGCAACCATATTGCTTATTTCCGGGCCGAGAAGGGCCGGATTTTGTTCGGTTACGGTTATGTCGTCGTCGACAAGCGATATATTGACTCCGCCGAGGCCGTAGACTTTGGCCGAAGAGGTGACATTCAGAAAACTGTAGGCGCTTGTTCCGTCCTGAGCAGACACACCAAATGCCGCCCCTGCCAACAGCAGGGCCGACATTGTGCGGCGTAATATTTCGGAGCAAGAACTCATTTGCGGTTGCAAAAATACATACATATTTTTATAACGGCAAAAGAGTTCTGCTATTGTGCGGGGTCAGCAACCTTCGGGGCGGAGTTTGCGCACGGTTTCGGCTGCGCGCCAGAGTTCGCTTTCGCGAAGTTCGCGGAGTTCTTCCTCGAGGCCTACGCGGTAGTCGGGTTTGGAGTTGGCATCGATGGCTATCTGGGCCTCGGTGCCTTCGGCCACGCTGTTGTAGAGGCGCTCCATGACGGGTTTGATGGCGTCGTGGAAGGGCTTCATCCAGTCGAGGGCGCCGCGCTGGGCGGTAGTAGAGCAGTTGGCATACATCCAGTCCATGCCCTTGGCTGCAAAGAGGGGCATTAGCGACTGAGTGAGCTCTTCGACGGTTTCGTTGAAAGCTTCGGAGGGTGTGTGTCCGTGTTCGCGGAGAACTTCGTACTGGGCGGCGAAAAGGCCCTGTATCGCGCCCATGAGAGCGCCGCGTTCGCCGGTGAGGTCGCTTGTGGCCTCACGCTTGAAGGTTGTCTCGAAGAGGTAGCCGGAGCCGATTCCGATGCCGAGTGCGAGTGTGCGTTCGAGCGCGCGGCCGGTATAATCCTGTTCGACGGCAAATGAGGCGTTAATGCCGCGTCCTTCGAGGAAGAGGCTGCGTACGGTTGTGCCGGAGCCTTTGGGAGCTACCATGATGACATCGACATCGGCGGGCGGAACCACGCCGGTGCGGTCGGGCCAGGTGATGGCGAAGCCGTGCGAGAAGTAGAGCGCGTCGCCGGCCTTGAGGCTGGCCTTTATGGAAGGCCATACGCTGAGTACGGCGGCGTCGGAAAGGAGGCACATAACGATTGTGCCGCGCTTGGCGGCCTCTTCGATGCTGAAAAGCGTCTCGCCGGGTACCCAGCCGTCGGCTACGGCCTTGTCATATGTCTTGCCGGGGCGCTGGCCGACAATGACATTGAAGCCGTTGTCGCGCAGGTTGAGGCTCTGGCCTGGGCCCTGCACGCCGTATCCAAGCACGGCTATGGTTTCGCCTGCAAGTACTTCGCGGGCTTTATCGAGTGTGAATTCTTCGCGGGTTACGACGGTTTCTTCAACGCCGCCGAAGTTCAATTTTGCCATTTTGATATTGAGTTATTTGATTTCTGTCCATTTAATACGGGCGTCTATGAGACGCTCTCCGTCGCGCACGATTTCGCATGCGCTGTTCTCGCTGTCGCTGTCTTCGACACGCAGCAGTATCCTGTCGCCGAAGTGGCTTTCTTTGCGGAACATCATGTCGAGCCGTCTGATTATGTTCCTGTCGTAGTGGTCGAGCGGCCAGTGGTTAAGAATCAGGTCGAGATAGCGGACGGTGTTGACATGACGGTTGAAGTCGATGTCGCAGTAGCGGAATGTGTAGCTTTCTTCGGCAGCGTCGGCGCCGAGAGGGGCCATGCGGGGTATGGTTGATATGGGGCATTCGAGGTCTGCTGTCGGAAATGCTTCTTTTTCGAATGCCGTTAGGTCTGCCATGGTCCGGGTACGGAAGTCCATGGCCACCCATACGGTGCGCATATACCCGAAGACAGAGCCGTCGGGGGCCGTCATCACGAGGTTACGCTCGCTGAAGTGCCGATTGTATGTTTCAATCCATGTCGTTATCGTATAATGGTCGTTTATGACCGGATAACGGTACATTTCGATGCTCAGGCGGCTCAGCACCCATCCCATATTCTTGGTAATGAGCGCGGCATATCCTATGCCGAGGGCGTTGGCGTGCTCGGTCGATACCTCGATGACACGTTCTGTAATCAGGGTGAGAGGCATCCGTCCGGCGGCATCGCTTTCGCCGGCGGTAAGGACGTAGGTGTGGTTGTATTCAGTCGGAAAGGTCGTTGTTCCCATTTTGGCGGCGGTTTTGTTCTTCAAGGAACATATCGATGTATTCAACAGGCGATTTGGTGACGCATACACGTCCGCTGCGCACGAACTGCTTGATGTCGTAGCGCCGCAGACGGTCGAAAAGAGCTTCGGTCTCCCAGGGGTGACCGGTTTTTTCGATAACGGTATAATCGGGCGTCATTTCGAGTATGCGTGCGCTGTGATGTCTGATTATCGACTCGAGGTCCTGTTCTTCGAGAAGACGCTGTGTCGAGACTTTATAGAGCGATATTTCCTGATACACGATGTCGTCGTCGGTGAAGAGGAATACGCGGAGTACGTCGATACGTTTTTCAATCTGTTTTACCACTTTTTCCATTGTCGGGCGGTCCGACCATGTTGTAAGCGTCAGTTTGTGTATGTCGGGAACAGAAGATACGCTCGCCGATACGTCCTCGATGTTGAGGCAACGGCGTGTGAATATCACCGAGACCTGATTGAGCAGGCCGACGCAGTTTTCGGAGTAGACTGTGACTGTGAATAGCTGTCGTGGTGCTGGCTGGCTCATTTCTTTTCAATCATTTCGGGGGTGAAATAAATGTCGGGAGAGAGCATGATGGTGTCGACGGTCTTTCCGGCCGGAGTCATCGGGAATACCATATCGGTGGGGTCGATGTCTATGTTCAGCAGGAATGCCTTGTCGTCGGCAAGCATAGCTTCGATAGCAGCGGGCAACTCTGCGCGGCTACGCACTTCGAGCGACTGTATGCCATATGCTGCGGCAATCATGTTGAAATCGGGGTTGAGCAGCGGTGTCTGCGAGAAACGCCGGTGATAGAAAAGGTTCTGCCACTGGCGCACGTTCCCGAGGAAGTTGTTGTTCATTATCACAATTTTTACTCCTATGCCGTATTCCATAATCGTGCCGAGTTCCTGCACGGTCATCTGGAAGCCGCCGTCGCCGAGGAAGCAAACGACGGTGCGGTCGGGCCTTCCTATTTTGGCCCCCATGGAGGCGGGAAGTCCGAAGCCCATGGTGCCGAGGCCGCCCGAACTGATGAAGCTGCGGGGTGAACGGAAGCGGAAGTAGCGCGAGGCCATCATCTGATTTTGGCCAACATCTGTCACGGCTATTGCATCGTGCGCGGTTGCCTCGCTGATAGTTGCTACGACCTCGCCCATAGTCATCGGCGCCTGGTCTTTGCGGCGGAGTTCGGCCTCGAATACCTCGCGGTCTTCGATTCGGGCGCAGCGGTCGAATGATTCGAGCCAGCCCTCTTCGTTCGAGCGTTCGCCGACGGCTTCGGTCAGCGCTTCAAGCGCCTCGCGGGCGTCGGCATGGACGGCAACGGTGCTCGCCACGACCTTGTCGAATTCAGAGGGGTCTATGTCTATATGGATAATCTTTGCATCGGGGGCATAGCCTGAGGCAAGGCCTGTCACGCGGTCGTCGAACCGCATGCCGACGCCTATGATTACGTCTGCGCGGTTGGTATTGTGGTTCGGCCCGACATTTCCGTGCATTCCGAGCATGCCTTTGTAGAGAGGGTGGTCCGATGGAATTGTCGAGAGACCGAGCAAGGTATTGGCTACCGGCAGCGATGCCTTTTCGGCGAAGCGGGCGAGAGCTTTTTCCGCCCCGGATATAGCAACACCCTGGCCAGCGAGGATAAGCGGTCTTTTGGCCTGGCGAATGATGGCTGCAGCGGCCTCTATCTGGCTTTTATTGAGCACTGGCGAGGGGTCGTAGCTGCGTATGAAGTTTATTTTGCGGTAGGGGGTGTCGACGATACCGGTCTGGGCGTCGCGGGCTATGTCGAGCACCACAGGGCCGGGGCGGCCGCTACGTGCAATGAAGAACGCACGGGCTACGGCCGCATTGATGTCTTCGGCACGACGAACCTGCAGACTCCATTTGGTGATAGGCTGCGTGATACCGATTACGTCGGTTTCCTGAAAGGCGTCTGAGCCGAGATACTGGGCGCCCACCTGGCCTGTGATAACCACAAGCGGAGTCGAATCCATCATGGCGTCGCTCAGGCCTGTCACGACGTTTGCGGCGCCTGGGCCAGACGTGACGATGACGACGCCGGTGCGGCCTGTGGCGCGCGCAAAGCCCTGGGCGGCGTGGATAGCTCCCTGCTCGTGGCGCACGAGTATGTGGTTGAGTCGGTCGGTGTAGTCATAGAGTGCGTCGTAGACCGGCAGTATCTGGCCGCCGGGATAGCCGAAGACTGTATCGGTGTCTTCGGCGATGATGGCGCGTACGAGTGCCTCGGCTCCGCTTACCGGATTTTCGGGTGATATTTCCTGAAGTTCTTTCATAGTGCTGATGTCAGAGTTTCACGCCTCCGGTATCGGCGGAGCCTGCCGTAGAGGCGAATGCTTTGAGTGCACGGCTTATATTGCGTCTGCGGCCGCGGGCGGTATAAGCCTCGGCTCCGTGACTTTCTTCGTCGGCGCGACGGGCTGCAAGCTCTGCATCGCTTACTTTGAGCTCAATGCGTCGAGCCGGAATGTTTATTTCTATGGTGTCGCCGTCGCGCACGAGGGCTATGGTGCCGCCGGATGCCGCTTCGGGCGATATATGGCCTATCGAGAGGCCCGATGTTCCGCCGGAGAACCTCCCGTCGGTGATGAGGGCGCAGGCCTTGTCGAGGTGTTTCGATTTGAGATATGAGGTCGGGTAGAGCATTTCCTGCATGCCAGGTCCGCCTTTGGGGCCTTCGAAAGATATTACGACAACGTCGCCGGCTTTAACGGTGCCGTCGAGAATGCCGCTTACGGCATCTTCCTGCGACCGAAATACACGCGCGGTACCCATGAAGCGGTGGACCGAAGGGTCTACGCCTGCTGTCTTGACAACGCAGCCGTCGGGCGCGAGGTTGCCGCGGAGCACAGCCAGGCCGCCGTCGGCGAGATAGGCGTGGGCGATGTCGCGGATGCAGCCGGCGGAGCGGTCGGTGTCGAGGGTGGCGTACATCGCAATCTGAGAGCCAAGTTCGGTTGTTCGTTTCTGGCCTGGTGCGCTTTTCCAGAGTTCGTCGGCGGTGTCGCTGTAGTGTTTTCCTCCGATGGCATACTTTTCAAGCATTTCCTCGACGGTGAGTCCGTCGGCGCGTAGGGGCGTGGTGTCGAGCAGCCCTGCCGCGGCGAGTTCCTTCATGATAGATGGAACGCCTCCGGCGCGGTTCACGTCGTTGATATGATATTTCGAATTGGGGGCTACTTTGCAGAGCACCGGCGTTCGGCGCGAGAGTGCGTCGATGTCGGCGAGGGTGAAATCGGTGCCTGCCTCGGCGGCTACGGCCAGAAGATGGAGCACGGTGTTGGTTGAACCGCCCATGGCTATGTCCATGGTCATGGCATTGAGCATTGCCGTGCGCGAGGCGATGGAGCGGGGCAGTACGGCTTCGTTGCCCTTGCCGTAATACTCTTCGGTGAGGGCAACAATGCGTTTGCCTGCGGCCTCGAAGAGGGCTTTGCGGTTGATGTGTGTGGCCGGAACGGTGCCGTTGCCTGGCAGAGAGAGGCCGAGTGCTTCGGTGAGGCAGTTCATTGAGTTTGCCGTGAACATGCCCGAACAGGAGCCGCATGTGGGGCATGCGCCGCGTTCGAGTGCGGTTAGAGCGTCGTCAGACACGGAATCGTCGGCCGCGCGCACCATCACATCAACAAGGTCTACGGCCTCGCCGTCGACAAATCCGGGTTCCATTGGCCCTCCCGACACGAATATGGCCGGAATATTGAGGCGCATGGCTGCCATGAGCATGCCCGGAGTCACCTTGTCGCAGTTCGATATGCACACCATGGCGTCGGCGCAATGAGCCTTGACCATGTATTCGACCGAGTTGGCTATCAGCTCGCGCGAAGGCAGGGAGTAGAGCATGCCTTCGTGGCCCATGGCAATGCCGTCGTCGATGGCAATGGTGTTGAATTCGGCGGCAAAGCAGCCGGCCGCCTCAACGGCTTTTTTGACTATCTCGCCGGCCTTGGCAAGGTGCACATGGCCAGGTACGAATTGGGTGAATGAGTTGACTATGGCTATCACCGGACGGCCGAACTGCTCTTCGGCCATGCCGTTGGCGCGCCATAGCGCACGTGCGCCGGCCATACGGCGCCCTTGTGTGCTTATGTTGCTTCGTAATGGAATCTTCATAGGAAACGATATTACAAATCTGCGGCCGTCAGCTCTTCAGCGGCGGCTTAGCCGCAAAGGTACGCCAAAAAAACCGTTCCGTCAAATTTGGTTTGAGTGACTTTGTAAATATATCAAAGTTTATAACTACATTTGCTGTGTTATGGTTGACAACAGAGTTCCGATTATTGGTATTTCTCGTCATCGCCTCGCTACAGACGGCGAGGGAGTCACCACGCTTGTGGCTTTTCATTCATGCCCGCTGAATTGCAGATATTGTCTCAATCCGCAGAGCCTCTCTGAGCCGGAACGATTCAGACGTTATAGCCCTGAAGAACTTTATGAAAAGGTGCGTATCGATGAACTGTATTATATAGCAACCGGCGGCGGAGTCACTTTCGGTGGCGGCGAGCCTGCTCTGAGACCCGGGTTTATTTCGCGGTTCCGTGATTTATGCGGGCCGCAATGGAAAATCAATATGGAGACATCGCTTTGCGTGCCGCAGGAGTGCATAGAGCGGCTGTTGCCGGTTGTTGATTCGTTCATTATAGATATAAAGGATATGAACCTGGATATTTACCGGGCATATACCGGGCGCGACAATGCTCCGATGCTTCAGGCTCTTGCCCGCATAGCCGACGCCGGTCGTCAGAATGACTGCCTGATACGTCTTCCCCTTATTCCTGAGTTCAACACCGAAGCCGACCGCTGCGCCAGCCGCGATGTTCTGACAGCACTCGGCTATACACGATTCGATACATTCTCCTACATCATAAAACATCGATAATTCCTGATACCATGACTAAAAATCTTCTCCTTGTTTTATCTGTATTTATAGTTCTGCCTTTGTATGCATATTCGCAATCCCGAGATTCTGTTGATACGCTGGAGGTTGAGCCGGACAGATTATATGCAGTTCACTGGAATGTTTCATTTACGCCTGTGGTGAGTACAGGCCGCTCTACTATGGAAGTGCTTGAGCCGATGATTGCTGCAATGCGGCTCATAATACCGCAAGAATATATTCAAATGCCATTCTCTATGCTTTGCGAACACGAAAACAGCACAGAGGAAGAAATTGCCAAGGTTTGCGATTTCATGTCGCGCACGGCGCTGCCGGCGCCATACGAATGGTTCTGGGGAGTGAATGACGACAGAACTCTGGTTTTCGGAATTAAGAATACTACCGATACCTTTACTGCCACGGTTGCGGAAGCATCTGTGTTTATGGAACCTGTGTATGGCGATATGCCCGTAGTCGCTTTCCGACTCGACAACGGAGAGGAAACCGAAGTTTCGAAAGCATTCGAGGATTTCACGGCAAGAAATATAGGGAATGCCATCGCAACAGAAATCAACGGTATATTTATAATGGCCCCAAAACTCAATTCGTCTATCGAAGGCGGAAGCTTCCAGGTCGTAAATATATCTAATTCGATAATAAACAAACTCTTCAGCCAGCTCACCCCTGCGCCCGCCATCGCCACGCAAATTGAGAAAATTATCGAGCTTCAGCGCTATAATACAGACAAAAAAGCGATAGAGGTGTGTTTGGCAGCTCTATCGCTTTATAAAAACTGATTAGACTCTTAGGATTTATTTGAGGAATTTGTTGGGGATTAGTAGTCGGTTTCGAGGGCGTAGCGGTCGCGGAGCCAGGGTTTCTTTTCTTTGTCGTTGTTCTCGAAACGGACGCTTGAGCCGAACCGGGCTTTTATCATGGCTTCGCGGTTGGTGGCATAGTGTTCTTCGTCTTTGAGGGCCTTTTTGCGGTCGATTTTAGAGTATGATTCGGGGGAATATACGGGCCGGATAGCTGTGTCGACGGCTTCGAGGCCGGTGGCGAAGACGGTGATGTCGTTGTCGCTCTCGGCACCGAGTATGAGGCCGGGCAGACCCTGGAATTTCCAGGGGCCGTCCTGGACGGGTATTTCGGGCGTGAACCATACGCGCCAGTTGCGGCCATGGTAGTTGGTGCGGGCCATCACGCACTCGTAGTTCAGTATCGTTCTGGTGGAATCTCCTTCGATTTCCCATTCGATTTCGCCGAAGGGCTCGGTGTAGACGCCGTTTTCGCCGCCCCAGCTGTCGTAGACCTTCATTTCGTTTTTAGAGAAGTCTTTGATGATGTATGTGTCGATTTTTTTATGAGGAGCGTTGCCTTTGGTCATGTCGATGGTTATGGAGCCGTCGGCACCATGGCTCATCCATGCCGCCATCTGGATTTCACGCAGTTTTTTCTTGCCTTCGGGTGTTGAGGTCATCGAGTCGCAGTACTGGCTTTCTTCGTTGAAGTATTTTGAGCCGTCCTTGCCGGTGAGCAGTGTCATTTTTTTTGTTCCGAGTTTGTCGTCATCAGAATAGCTGTGTCTTGTTTCCTCGAAGGCTACTTTGACGGAGGCTTTCTGCGCGAATGTAGACGCGGGAATGATGAATGCGAGAATGAGCAACAGTTTTTTCATATTTATTTCTTTAGGGATATTGAAATCAGAAATTCGCGGCCGCGGAGCCAGCGTTTGGACTCGAACGAGCTGACTGTGCTGTAGCTTGTGTAGCTGTATGTGCGATGGTCGAAGATATTGTTCATACATGCGCTGAGTTCGAGGCGCTTGCTGAGTTTGAAGAGTAGCTTGGTGTTGAGAAGAAAGGCGTTTTTATAGCGGTCGGCGCTTATTTCGTTGCGGTAGTGCTCGCCGGCGATGTTCCATTCCCATTTTTTGTGGGGAAGAAGATTGAGCGACAGTGAGTTTTCCATGCTTGAGAGCCAGTCGGCATGCAGGCCGTTCATTGCAAGGTTGCTTGAGGCGAAATCGAAGCTGTAGTCGATGTTGAACCATCTGACAGGGCTGGCATTGAGCGATAAGCCGATATTCCACGATGTGCCGACAGAGGCTACAGGCTCGCGCTCGGATATGAGCCTGGATTCGTTGCGACTGAAGCTTCCTTTGATGTTGACGCTGCCGCGGAGCATGTCGATGGCTTTGCCTATGTCGGCACTTGCCATAAGGCGCTTGCTGTCGCTCTTTGCGGCGGAGTATGAATAGACGATGTAGTCGCCGTAGAGCTGCTGCTCCATGGTGTATGGCACATGCGACCACGACCGCAGCACGAGGGCATTGGCGAAGAGGCCATGGCGAGTGTGCTTGTACGCAAGGCTGGCAGATACGTTCTGTGAACTTGTGTTGTAAAAGTTATCGACGCCTTGGCGGAATGTGCGGTAGTCGGTCATGATGAAGCCAGGCTGCACCAGATTGAGGTTCATCGGCGAGCGGCCAAGACCGCCGCGGAGATAGACTGTCAGGCGGTTGTTGGGCTTCCAACGCATTGCGAGCGATGGCGAGAAGTAGCCTTCCGAGCGGTTTGCGATGGCCTTGTCGAAGTTGTAGTAGCTGTAGCTCAGCGGCAGGTCGAGTGTCAGATTCACGCGGTTGAGCCAGTATTCGAACTTCGGTGTGGCATAGACGGTGAAGTAGTTGGTGTTTAGGATATTATTTAATGACTCCACTGAGTTGGGGCTATTCGGAGACTCGTCGGCACTGGAATCCATGGAGCGGAGATAGCCTTTTATGCCGGCTTCGAGGCTGAGGGTGATTCCTTTTATGACGAAGGCATAGGCGGCGCTTTCGTTGGTGTAGAATGCGTGTTCGCCGACGTGCTGGCGTCTGTCCCCACGGGCCGTCTGCACGGTAAGTGTCTGTGGAAGCGATTCCCATTCGTTTGTGCTCTTGAAGGTTACGAGGTGCTTGTCTTTGAATCGCTTGATGATTTTGAAATCGTTGTTGATATAGTAGTCGGGTAGGGTAGCTTGCTGGGTATTTGGCAGGGAGCCTGTGGCAATGATGTCGATGTCGTTCCAGTCGATGTTGGTCTTCAGGGTATTGTTTATGAAAGCCGTCTTTCTGTTCATCTCGTAGATGAGTTTTGCCGAGAGGGAATGCGAGTGCTCGGTGCCGTGGCGGTCTTCGGTGACTATGCGGTCGCCGTCGTTGAGAAAATATGTGGTTATGTTTGCGGCGGAGGCTGTCACGCGGTTGAAAGAATAGTCTATCTGGGCCTTGAACTCGCCGTTTTTCAGTTTCCATAGATTGTTGGTGGAAATGAGTGCCGAGCGGTTGAACAGTGTTCGACGCGAGTTGAGCGAGGGCACTCCCGGCAGAGAGAGGCTGACACTGGACGTAAGCGATGTCGAGCGTCGTCCGCTTAAAAAATCGCGCGACTGCCACGAAAGGTCCTCACCCGTATTGTTGCTGCGGAAGGTAGTGATGTTCTGAAATGACGACATTATCGCCATTGCGAAAATCTGACCGTTCCAGAGCAGTCCGTCGGGTTGCGCGGAATAGCCGATGCCGGCGTTGCCGTGTACGCTCCATGTGGCTTTGGCCTTGTTCTTGAGTCTTAGGTTTATGGCGGCTTTGTCGGAGAAGCTGATGCCCGACAGAACCTGGAGCGGCTGATGGTTTTCCATGACTTCGACGGCGCCGACGTCGTCGTGGCGGATTCCCTGTGTGGCAATGCCGTATTTGCCGCCGAGGAGGTCGGAGCCTTCGATATAGAATTTGTTGATGGATTCGCCCTGATACTTGATTTCGCCTGATTTATTGACGTTGATTCCCGGCATACGCTTGAGAACATCGCCTATGCTGCGGTCCTGTGCCTGAGCGAACGAACCGACGGAGTAGGTGATAGTATCGCCCTGCTCTCGTATTTTTTCGGATTTCACCGCGACTTCCTTTAGGACCAGCGATTCGGGTTCGAGGAAAATTTTAAGGGGCGATTTTGCTTCTTTAAGCGGTAAAATTTGCTTGGCAAAGCTTATCATGGACACCTCGAGGGTCATATCTTCATTTGCGGCAAGAGTTATGGAAAATGAGCCGTCTGTTTTGGTGGATGTGAATTTTTTTATCTTGCCCTCTGCATTTTTTATTACAACCGAAGCGCCGGGGAGCGGATTGCCATTGTCTTTTTCGACAACGATGCCGCTTACTGTAGTCTGTGCCCTGACAGATAGCGCAGTCACCAGCATAATTATTATTGTAATAAAAAAATTTTTCATAGAATTTGGTTTACGACAACAAAATTATTGCCGATTAATGAAATCGGCAATAGAAGAAGTTTTAAATAAACTTAAATGTTAGTTGTAGTCGGCTCCGTCAGTGCCGGTGTTTTCATCGGCGCACGGCGATTTTATATGTTTTGTCGGCGCTGCGGACAATGTAGATACCATCGGGCAGGGTGATGGTTTGATGAGCCTGAACGCTGGCTGTCGTTTTTCCGTCGACGCCGTAGATAGTCATGTCGGTCTTGGCCGTGACCGTGTTGCCTGCAATTACGATAGGCATTTCATCGGAGCTGATGATACCGTCGATTCCCGAGAGGTCTTTCTCAATTATATTTGAAAATTTTTTCCAGTAGTCATTGCTTTTGTAAGCCTCGAGACTGCCGGTGGGAACATAAACTGTGGCGTTGTAGTTGCTGAAAGTGGCGGTAGTGGATACTATGTCGAATGTGGGAGGCACCGGATTGTGGCTTGTGATTGTGGTAAGCGGTGCGCCGTTGAAGGCTTTTTTGTCGAGCAGTCTGAGGCTGGCGCCGAGTTCGATTTCGGTAAGCGCGGCGCAGTCCTGGAACGCCGAACGGCCGATTTCGGCGACAGATTCGTCGATCACAGCCTTGGTAATCAGTGTGTAGTTGTAAAATGCGAAATCATTAATGCTTTCACGACCTTCGGGCACGCATATGTTTTCTATGAGATTGTCGCCGGCATATAGCTTGGCACCGTAGCTGAGAGGGTTTGAGAGCGCTGTTTCGAAGCCGTTGTCGAGCCAAGCCTCGAGCGAGGGGCAATGGACCTCGGCGAGGGCCGTGCAATTGCGGAATGCTCGGCCGCCGATGGCTGCCACGCTACCGTGGAAGTCGACTCTGCGGAGAGAGGCGCAGTTCATGAAAGCCTGCTGACCGATAGAACGGACTGAGGCCGGAATGGTGACTTCGGTGAGCCGTGAATAGTTGGCAAAACTGTTTTCACCGATCTTAGTTGCTACTTTTGGTAAGTCCAGCGATGTGAGTAGCTGTCCGTCGATATAAAGGTCGGCGCCGCAGTTCAGTGGGTTGGCATCGGCGTCTTCGAAGTCTGTTTTAGACCAGTCGACGATGTTGCCGCATTTTACGGTCTTGATTTTCGGACAAGATGCGAAAGCGTCGTAGCCCACCCAGCTTACGTTTGCGCCGAAATTGACCTCTTCAAGAGCCGACATGTAGCTGAAAAGTTCGGGAGAAACCGTTTTCATACCATCACCTATAGTGAGGCGTGCAAGGCTTTTGTTGCTCGAAAATACATTGTCGTTTTTTTGGGTAGTAGTGATGCTGCGGCCTATATAGAGCTCAGTCATAGGGTCGTTGGCAAAGGGGGCATAGCCAAGTTCGAGGGTCGTGTCGCCGTCGTCGAAGCGTACTGATTCCAGGCCGAGGCAGTTATAAAAGGCGTATTGTTCCAATTTTACCACATTTGCCGGTATTCTGAGATTTTTGATGGCCGGGCATTCTGCGAAAGCCGAATAAGCGATGGCGAGTTGGCCCGAGCCGAAGTCGATATCGGCGAGAGACGTGCATTTTTCGAATGCTTTTTCGTCGATGGTCGTTATTTTGTTGAGATTGAGGCTTGAGAGTGTCTGACAGTTGTTGAATGCACGCTTACCGATGGTGCGGAGTGTCGGTGGGAATTCTATGGACGCGAGAGCCTTGCAGCGTGCGAATGCGTCGTCGCCGATTGTCGTTAGGCTGTTGCCGAGTTTGATTTCGCGAAGTTTCGAACAACCGGAGAATGCGTTTTTTTCTATGGTCGTGACTGTAGATGGCAGAGTTATTGTTTCGATGTCAGTCCCGGCAAAGGTTGTGGCGCCGATGGTGGTGATGTTGCCTGTCAGTTCTATTTCCTTTATCGAAGTGCTTGCGAAAGCTCCTATGCCTAATTCGCTGATGTCGGCCGGCAGAGTGATGTCTTTCAGGTTTATGCACTCTGAGAAGGCATAGTTGCCGATTCTGATGATAGAGGATGGGAGTATGGCTTCTTCTATTCCCTCGCAGGTGGAGAAAGCGCTGTTACCGATTTCGGTTACGGTATAATACTTGTTTTCGACGCAAATAGTTGCCGGAATATCGACTGTGCCTTTTATGTCGGAGTAGTTGAATCCGGTGTTATCGCGATGATGGGTGACGGCGGCGGTGTTTGCGCTGCTGTCGAGCTTGTAGAAGAGGCCGGCGACTTCTGCGACTTCTGCCTTTGCCAGCAAGGATATCATTGCGAATGATAGAAGGAAATATGTTCGTTTCATAAGATCGGTTAGTCTTTAAGCTCCAAGGCTTTTGGAATGTAATAGGTATAAAAAAGAAACGTGAGCCGAACTATGCCACGTCTAAACTGAGGGTTCTGGTAAACCTGTGATACTGATATGGAAATAGCAGCCCACGCTATATGCGCGAGAACCACTATGCCATCTCTTGTATCACGTTCAATTTACCAGATTTTCAGTTTACAAGATACGCATAACGCTTCTTAATGTTTCAAATGTCGTTGCAGTCATATGGACTACGGCGGCAAATTTACGAACTTTTATATGAATCATTCAATGTTTATTGTTAAAAATTATCGTAATCATCGTTGAAAAATTCCGATAAGAAGTGCAACGGGCATTTTCTCACTCCTCCTCAGGGGA
>CAMNRO010000017.1 GCA_946553045.1 uncultured Porphyromonadaceae bacterium
CTTTTCCGTATTGCAAACATTTATGCTTATCCCCACTGATTTTCTACTGACCCTTAATAGTGAGTACTCACTTCCGTGAGTAATTCGACTCACGGTTGACTAAAATCATCAGTGAGTTGGCTGAATTATCGGTAGTTAGTCCTTAATTAAGCCTACTAAAGTGGGGTTTTGAACGCAGGTGCGAACCTTTGACCCGGTTTGGGTCGCATTTTTCGGAGTTTTCAAACACTCTTTAACTCTTGAAAGATTATTTAACAATATATACCTCTAAAATCGCCAGTTTGACACTGATTTCTGTGTTCTGCACTATTTAACACCGTGAGTCCGGCTCACGGTTATAGGGCAACAAGTACATAATTCAGCTATGTGTTCAAGATGCTATAAGTAATGGGATTCTTCGTTTTGAAATGTCGGTAAAAATGATTATATTTATATAACCATTAAACCCACAATCAAATGACATCAGAATCTTATTTCACCTTGACTTTCTACGCACGAAAGCCAAAGACAGAGAAGATTGAGTACCCAATCTACGCCCGCATATCAGTGGGCGGTCAAATGACCGAGTTTACAATCGGTCGCTCAGTGAACCCCAAGCACTGGAACCAGAAGCGCAATCAGAGCGATGGTACATCGCGCCGTGACAAAGAACTTAACAAGTTTCTTGAAATGGTGCGCGCCCGCTTCTGCGAAATCCACAATATGCTGATACGCGAGAACAAGCTCGTCAATCCGGCAATCCTCAAAGCCCATTATCTCGGAACGATGGATAAACCGAAGATGATGTGTGAGGTGTTCCACGAAACCAACGAAAAACGCAAAGAAGAACTCGACCGTGGCGACATAGTGAAGCCCACTTACCAGCGTTGGACTCGCTGCGCCGACTATCTGGCGGATTTCTTCCGTCTGCACTATAAGGTTGACGACCTTCCAATAAAGGATGTAACATCCGGGATGCTTGATGATTTCGAGCATTTTCTCCGAATGAAAAAGTCCTGTGCCAATAACGCAGCCGTGCGCTATCTCCGCTGTGTCAAAAACGTGCTGCAATACGCTTTGGCGCACAAGTGGATAACACACTTCATGGCCGTATGGTAGACTTCGACAGCGCGCTTCCTGGCATATATATCGAGCGTGCCAACGGCAAGGCCGCAAGAAAGGTGATTAAAAGATAGTTCCTGCACGAACGGACTCTTGAAGCCGGAATAATAATTACTATCAGTAGGGGTGCGCGTTCTGCGCACCCCTACTGCCTTGAAAAGCTGAACTATGACACGCCGCCCATAATTATATTGGAGGTTTTCTCAGTGTCTTGATTTCTTTTTCATAAGATGCTTTATCCAGATGTAATATCCGGTAAGAGGCAGACTTGCGCCGAGCAATGCTGCAAACATCCACAGAATGCGGGTGAATATGCCGCCGAGCCTCCCGGTATGGATTGAGTAAATCCAGCCTCGCAGTTTATCTGATTCAACAGTGTCAGCGTACTTTGTCGAACGGGTGATTTCGCCTGTACGACGGTTGAACTCATAGCGGTCCGCGGCATGGCTGTTGCCTGAATTGCCGAGGGTAACGGTTGCGGATTCAGAAGAGATGGTGATTTGTGGCGCATCGGGATTCTGAGTCTTGATTCTGTCATACACCTGTTGCCAACGGCCAAACTCGGAGTGTCTGCGACCTTCGCCACCGCCTTCACGTCTGCCGCCCTTGTCGGCATCGGTTTTTGCGATTGCCCGAGAGAAGTTGCGAGGCGTATGCTCAACTCCGCAGACTGCGTAGAATGCCGAGCGATACCAGTCGAACGACCATGTAAGTCCGGTCAGCGCCATCGCAAGAACAAGAATAAGCGCATACATACCGCCTGCCACATGGAGACCTTTCCAAAATCCCTTCCAACCGTTTGAAAACGAAATTGAGAGACTGTGAAGCAGCCCTTTGCGAGCTCGAGGCCACCAGATGATGACACCCGTAATCAGCGCTATCACAAATATAAGGGTAGAGATGCCAACAAGAGTCTTTCCAATTTTGACTCCATCGCCATGAGGATTCGCGCTGTCGAGAAGCCAACGATGCAGCTTGAACATAGCCGAAAAGAAACCGATGCGCTCATATTTTCTTGTAATCCGCCCTGAATACTGGTCTATAAAAAGAGAGGCACGGCGAGGTCTGGACAGATTCACCTGATATGTTCTCGAATTATCAGAGAATACTGTAACGCCCGTAACAGAAACACTATCCGGAAGCGTTGCTTTTACCGTTTCCATCAATTCGTCCATCGGCAAAGCTGAGTCCTTTATCTCGGAAACGTAGTAAACATCGCTTTTGACAGCTCTCGTTATCTCCGGCTCAAAAACCAGCATTGCGCCTGAGATGCAGACCAATGTGATTATAATGCCGAAGGGCACCGAGAGCCAGAGATGTATTTTTCTGAAAAATTTCATGCCATACCTTATTTTGAAACTGCCAGATAGCCAAATCCTGTAATTTCAGTAGCTTCCACGGTTATACCCTTCGTTGCCAGAGCGGTTGCGGGGTCAATCCGGAATATTGCCGGATAGCCGTCCGTGACATTTACCGGAATATAGACGCTGCCATCAAAGGCAAGGACTGTCTTTCCGAACGATGACAGATTCGAAGGCAAACCTTTTACAAACGTGAGTTTTTTGGATTCGGCGTCGAAAATGGCGAGTTCTGTAGCCGAAAAACCAGATTCGGTGAGCGGACGGTCGTACATCTGCAGCAGGAAATAGTTGCCACCGGCGTGCCAGCAACGCATGAACGATTTGCCGCCAGACAGCTCTTCGAGGTTGCAATAGTAACCGTCAAACTGCGAAGTTCCAGCAGGAATACGGACAACTCCTGCCGGAAGAGTTGTCTGCTGACGCGTATCTGTCATTGTCTTTGCGTATGAAGGAGAAAAGACATAGATATCACCGTTGTCGGCGGCCCAGATGGTCTGGTAGTATTGCGATTTGAAGCGTCCGCATGGATAGCTGATTTTATCAGATTTCACAAGAGTGGGATTTGTCATGCTCTCATTGTCGAATATAGCAACCCAAGCTTCATCGGGATACTGTGTCCACTGAAGTTCGCCCTTCTTGTAGCTACTCGAATTGGAACCGCCATCGGCAGTCTTGACAAGGTCTTCATAACCCTTACGAATCCACTTGCCGCCACCGGCAGCAGCTCCATACTGGCTGAGGCCCATCGGAATTGCACCGGAGAATATGCGGCTGCCGCTCTGCTCTACCCCGGCAAGGGTCACATACTCACCGTTTCCGAGATAATTTTCCATAGTATATGCTCCTGTTGACGTATCGTTGCTCCTTGAAGTCTCGGCGTTGACATCGAGATATGTAAGGAGAAGTGTCTTTGGCAGATAGCCATTGACATCGGCCTGTGATTCATGTCCGTTTCCGGTCGACATGGAAAGAATGTAATTTTTATAGAGGCCGTAAGATGTAAAACGACTTACTTTATACTCCATATCGCGCGGATTGATCAAGCCATCGGCATCAAGGGTATAACTGCGTGTGGTTCCGGCATTTCCTTGATTGTAGGTAAGGGCATAGAGATAATCACTGCCATGGAAAACCCACTGCGAGGCCCCGTCGTTGACCAGGCCATTGTTGACCGCCGACAGCGTTCCTTCATCAAGCGATTCTGCCGTGAGAAGCACATAGGAAGTGGCGTTGCTACCCTGAATGGTAGTGGCGATGACGAATTTGCCGTCATTGTTGTTATCGTTTCCACCAGGAACATCGGGTTCGTTGTTGTCGGAGCAGGAAGTCAAAGCCAGTGCCGACATTGAAAGCGCATAGGCTGCGCGAAGAAAAACTTTTTGATTCATTGTATTTAGTGATTTTAATTAGTTTCCGAAGTATATTCTCACTTTACCGTAGAATGCGCGCCCTGCTTTTTGCAGACTGAAATTATCATACAGACGGGCATTTGTAAAATTGCGGCACTCAAACGAAAGATTATATCTGCCATTCTTTATGCCGTATGATACGGTAAGATTATGGGCGAATTGGTCGGGTACGACGTAATCGCTGTTGTTTGAGCCTATGTTTGCGGTATAATAGCAGAATTTATGGGTGTACTGATTGTCGTATGTCACAGTCAGCACGTTGCCCTTGCGCCCAAGCCCGTGCCAATAGAAGTTGACATCAGAGTCGGCAAACATATACGGGAGATTGGGCATCCTTTCTTTATACGACAGATTCGGGGCAGTGCTTCCCTGAGCGGTCGGCATATTGTCGCGCACATTCATCTGGGTGAAATTGCCGCCGAGGCTCATCCATTTTGAAAAACTGTATCGGGCGGATATGCTGACCCCCTTGGTGTCGACCTTGCCGTAATTCACATAAGTCGCAGCTGATTTCCCGCCACTGAGAGCAAGTATATTACGCTGTATATAGTCACGCGTGTCGCGGTAGATGAAACCGGCTTCGACATATACGATATTGCTGCCGAATGTAGCGTTGTAGCTTAGGTTAAGATTGACATTGTGGCTTGCTTCAGGTCTCAGGGAAATATCTCCGACTTCAAGGTCTTCGTCGCCGAACATCTCTTCGATTGTAGGCAAGCGGTATGCCTTTTCGTATGATGCCTTGAACTGGAATCCGAGAGGCATGAACCATGTTCCGGCTGCACCATAGCCGAAATAATCAATTGAACGAGATGTAAGTTCATATACATCCTGTGCTGCTGAAGTTGCCATAGGCCCGGATACATATTGATGGTACTGCTTTCCGAAAACCGAGAAATTAAGCTTTGTATTGGGCATATAGCGGTATGAGACTCCGGCAATATTCTTGCTTGTGACTTTTGAAAACTCATCGCGCGACGGAGGTGTGGTCAGCAAATCTTCATTTGAGCGGTTGAACGCGTTGAAAACGTCATTGATAGTAAAGACATGATTTTCGCCCAAACGATAATTGACTGTGAAAGCGGCAGACCAGTTGTTGTTAATTGCCTTGGAAAGCTGATATGACTGTTCGCCGGGGGAATTCAGTCGGTCGGTCTCACCTCGCCAGTTATATTTAACGGAAGCTGTATCTACATTTGTGGTATTATTGCGGTTGTAGTTGGCATTGAGCGAAACATCAAGTCCTTTGGTAAAAAGGTTACGTTTACCATATTCCAGCGAGGGCATCAGTGAATAGCCGTGGCGGTGTTTCTGACCATACACTATTTCCTGACGCACGCCGGTCTGTATCTCCTTATACATACGGGAATAGTTGAAGCCAAAGAGCAGGCGGTCGGCCCACGGTTTGTTTACAAATCCCAACTTGGCAATTACAGCTTCATTATGATATTTGTCGTTGAAACGTCTTACATGCTCAGGCTTCTTGCGGTTGATGGCTCCTGTGGCGAAATCTTCCACAGGTGAATCGACCCAGTAATTATTGTCGGAATAATTCTGGAAAGCATTTATCTCATATTTGAAGCCATTGCGCAGTGTCTGTCCGAAATTAACATAGGATTTATGTGTATTGAATGAACCATAGGAATATGAGGCGTCGACAAACCAGCGTCGCTGTCGTCGCGGTGTGACGATATTGATGACACCACCGATGGCATCCGCTCCAAAGCCGACAGGCACAACGCCTCGATAGACCTCAATACGGTCAGCAAAATTGACAGGAATATTATTGAGGCTAAACGAACTACCCGCGCCTTCCTGCGGCACTCCGTCGATAAATACTTTCACGTGCTTTCCGCTGAAACCGTCCATTGTAACAGCCATATCGGAACCGACACCGCCGCTTTCGCGTATTTTCATGCCAGGTGCTTTTGCGAGGGCCTCACTCAAGGTTTTAGTGGTGTTCACGAGCTCCTTTGTATTTACTGCAGTCGCATTAAAAGCCGAATTTCTTACCTTACTGAGCTGATTGCCGACAACGATGACCTCCGCAAGCTGTGTCGACGGTTTTAGCTTGACATTTAGCTTCGACCTTTCGCCGGATTTTATATTCACCGGCATCTCACATATTTCAAAGCCCACTGATGAAAACACGATGGTGTATTTGCCATCCGGTGCATTTATGTGATAGAGGCCTTTCTCATTTGTCGAACAGGAGCAAGATGTCCCTTTCAGAAATACCGTTGCATAATCTATAGGCTCTCCGTCGGATGACAGCACTTTACCGGATACCATTCCTGTATTTTTTTGTGCCATCGCATTTATCGATACTATTATAAACGTGATTACAAGCAGTATATATCTTCTGCCAAATGACATATCCATAATTATAACTTATTGCTATTTTCACTGCAAAGTTCGTCATTATAGAGTCGGCAGGAAATACCTTCTTTTTGGTATTTATGCAACCGATATCTGTATATCAGCGACTTAGCCATACCTTGCAAGGTTATTAGACTGCAGAATCCAATTCCGTGACGGTTAATGACACCTCTCTGGACTGAAAAAGCATACGGCCTACTTAAAAATGATTATATGCCAGCTCTCATTTTGAGACCGGGCTGTATCCGTTCATGTAAATTTGACATAAAACTATCACTATCCGCTAATCCTCGATAAGCGTTTCAAGCTGCCATCTACATCAATAGATGCCCCCTCGACAAAGAGGGCGAATTCAGAAACTTTCGGGAGTGTATATTGTCAATTCGGCATGATTTATTGAAGATAGCACCTTAATAAATTATCGCAACCGCCAAACTCGCTAATTTTACGAGAATAATTTATAATCGTACATTGTTGAAATATTCCCGCGATATAATCGACAATCTAACTTTTTGCATAAAAACCAGTGCATTAATAAATTAATATGAATAGGGTAAATGGATTGACAGGCACAAAGAAGAGATATGCAGTGTAATTAGAAAAACGCTTACCCACAATTCAGACAGAGGCATCTTATGCCGTATAAATCAACATGAGCAATACAGATAAAGTAATGAGATACAGCAAATTTTTATCAATAGCAGCAATGATTGTGCTGCTATCATCCTGCGGAAAAGGTGAAAAGGCACAATATCAACAGTCTACTGTCGCCCATAATGTATTCACTGTTTACCCGGAACCCACAGGTATAGAATCAGCAGTTACATTGCCGGCAACTGTCGAGGAAGGTCGGATTATCTCAGTCGGATTCAAGACCGGCGGCCAAATTGAGAAAATCTATGTAAAGGAAGGCGATCATATCAAGGCAGGGCAAGTCATAGCGTGTCTTGATTCGGAAGATTATGCCCTTGGGGTGTCGTCGCTGCGCGAGAAATATGAAAATCTCAAGGCAGAGACAGACCGAATGACCAAACTTCATGCCTCCGGCAATATGAGCGACAACGACTATGAGAAAGCATTGTCAGGATTTCGTCAATTGGGAATTCAGTTGAAGATAGAAGAAAACAGACTCAGTTATTGTCGTCTCACATCGCCAGCTTCAGGTATAGTGACAAAAGTTAACTTTGAGAATTCCGAAATGGTTGATGCCGGTACGCCCGTCATAGAGCTTATGGATAATAACAACCTTGAAGCTATCGTAGACCTGCCGGTTCGGTTCTATGCCGCGCGTGAAGATTTCGTCGGATTTATCGGAGAATCAACCATAAATCCTGATAAAACGGTTTCACTTAGCATGTTGAGTCTGACGCCGAGAGCCGACAACACCCAGTTGTATCGGTTGCGCTTAGGTGTTCCGAATAATTCCGGTTTTACACCCGGCATGAATATCAAGGTCCGGATACTCAGTCAAGCCCAAAATGAACGAGGAGTAAATGTTCCGTTGAGTTCTGTTTTTGAAAATGACGGGCACAGATATGTATGGGTTGTAAATCCCTCTGACTCTATAATAAAAGCCACTGAAATCGCAACCGAAGGAACAGGCGAAAATGGTGTTGTAAATGTTGTGTCGGGTATTACGGCTGAAGACCTCATCATACGTACAGGAGTGCGTCATCTTGTGAATGGTGAAAAAGTGAATATACTTCAGACCGAATCTGACACTAACCCCGGTAATCTGCTATAATGGAAAAGTTAGCTAAATTTTTTGTCAAGCGGCCAACTCTTTTCTGGTCGCTCATGGCAGGTATTATTCTATATGGAGTGCTCAGTTATCTTCGGATGCCCAAACTTGAGGACCCCGCCGTACCAATCAAACAGGTCAGCGTGGTTGCTCTATATCCGGGAGCGGATGCTACGGCTGTGGAGCTTGATGTGGCTGTACCTCTTGAAGATGCCCTTCGCACTCTGCCAAATGTGGATAAAATAAAATCGGATGTTACACCAGGCCGCGCTCTCATCAGTGTGGAGTTTTTAAAAGAACTTCCACTAACTGAAATAGAACAGCACTTCGACTTGGCCCGCCGAAAAGTCGCAGACGTCGCCATGAAGCTACCACAGGGGGCCATGGAGCCGATTGTGATTGACGACATGATGGACGTGTACGGGTTGCTTTATGCGTTCTACGGAGACGGATATACGTCCAAGGAACTTGAAAAATATGCAAAACTATTGCGACGCGAGTTGCTGACAGTTCCAGGAGTAAAGCGTATAAACATAGGCGGCACTCAGAGTGAAGTAATCAACATTGAGTTTACGCCGGAGTTTCTCAAATCAAATGGCCTGATTCCTACTCAATTGATGTTGGGGCTGCAAAGTGCGACCGGAGCGGTCGACGCCGGCAGAGTCCGCTCAGGCTCCAGACGGCTGACAATGGAAGTTACTGAAGGTGTTAAAGATATAGAAGACATAAAGAATCTTTTATTAAGCACTCCCGATGGCAAAAGAGTCAGAGTTGGAGATGTCGCTAAAGTAACACGAGAATATGCATCTCCACGAACCAATTCAGTATATATCAACAATCAGTCTGCGCTCACAATAGCCATTACACTCGAGAATACGGCTATTGTACCTGATGTCGGCAAGGCTGTCGATACCAAACTGGCTGAGGTGATGAAGCGCTTTCCGGTCGGAATGGAAACTGACAAAATCTTCTTTCAGCCGGACAAGGTCGATGAAGCGATGGAAAGCTTCATGCTGAATCTGCTTGAATCGGTGCTGATTGTGGTGTTCCTCCTGATGTTTACCATGGGCTGGCGATCCGGCGTTATCATTGGATTCGGCCTTGTACTTACGGTTGCCCTATCATTCCCGGTATTGTCTGCCGCGGGAACAACCCTGCAACGCATATCTCTCGGCGCATTCATCGTAGCGATGGGTATGCTTGTGGACAACTCTGTGGTTATTATGGACGGCATTCTCAGCGACAGAGCAAAGGGACTGCCTCCGGATAAATACTTATACAGAATTGGCAAAAACACAGCTATGCCTCTGCTTGGTGCAACCATCATAGCCGCCTGTACTTTTTTACCGATTTACATTACACCTGGCTCGACCGGAGAGTTTGCCGGCGACCTGTTCGTTGTAATTTGTGTGAGCCTATTGGCCAGCTGGATTCTGGCCCTTATTCAGGTTCCTTTCTGTTCTAAATTCTGGCTGGGCCCGAAAAAGAAAAGCGAAAAGGACTCTGAAATCTATGGCAACGCTCTCTACCGCACCATTCGTTCGATTCTGCAATTCATAATAGGACACAGACTGATATCTATCGGTGGAGCTGCGGCAATCCTTATTATATCTTTCATAGGCATGTCAAAAGTCAGGGCTGTGTTTTTCCCCGACTTTGACTACAAGCAGTTTGTGGTTGAGTGCCATTTCCCGGCAACAGATGATGCGGATCAGGTTGACGAACGAATCAGGCAACTTGCTGACTCCGTGAGCCGCATGGACAAAATAGACCGTGTGATAGTGAGCACCGGTGGTGCTCCCGCTCGATATTGCTTCGTACGGCCGATGCCGACCTCAGGTGATAATTATGCGGAACTCATAATTGACTGCAAGGACTACAAGACAATGCAGGAGATGAACCACAAGGTAAGAGAAAAACTGCGTGCAATTGCTCCGGACGCATATGTAAGGACGCGAAAGTACAACTTTTCCATCTCATCGTCGCATACAGTTGAAGTTGAGTTTTCCGGACCTGACATTCAGGTGCTGAAGGAGTTGTCGCAGAAAGCTGAGGATATCATGCGCGGCAGCAAGTATGTGGACGCATATTCAGTTCAAAACAACTGGAATGCTTCGTCTCCCAATATTCAGTTTGCATTCTCCCAGGCAGACGCACAGCGTGCCGGTGTAAACCGGAGCGATGTCGGCAATGCCATACAAGCCGCCACTGATGGCTACGCCATCGGTGTGATTCATGACGGAGACAATATCTTACCGATACGGTTGACAATGCGCAATAGCGACGGCTCTTACCCTGCTCCGCTTACATCGATTCCTGTATGGTCAACCGTCAATATCAACATCGATCTATCTGAGGTGCAAGGCGTGCTGACCGGAGCGACTTCTCCCGATGATATTACCAGAAGCATGTTCCAGACAACGTTACTGGGCAATGTGGTAGACAGTGCGTCTCTTAAGTATCGAGATGAATATATATACCGTTATAATGGACAACGCACGATTCAGGCAGAAGCAGATCCCGATCCATTTAATCCTGACGCCACTCCGCAAAAAGTGCTTAAAGACATCTCCGAGCAGATCGAGGCTATTCCTTTACCTCCGGGGTATTCTATGAGATATGTCGGCGAAAACGAAGTATCAGGAGAGGCATCAGATAAACTGATCGGACAAATGCCGATTATTCTCATGATGATTTTCATTGTACTGTTGCTTTTATTCAATAACTGGAAAAAGATTTTTGTGATAATTCTCTGCTTCCCGTTTGTGATGTGTGGCATAGTACCCCTGATGTTGCTAACCGACACACCGTTCACATTTATTGCTCAGATTGGCTGCATGGGTCTGATTGGAATGATGGTAAAGAATGCAATAGTCTTGGTCGATGAAATCAATCGACTTCAGACAGAGGAACATATCGACCCCTATAATGCAGTGGTAACCGCAACCTTGAGTCGTGTGCGCCCTGTCATGCTTGCTTCGTTTACCACTATACTGGGTATGATACCGCTGCTGACAGATGCTTTGTACGGCTCTTTGGCCGTAACGGTTATCGGCGGTCTGTTTATCGGAACAATCATAACACTTATGCTTCTTCCGCTGTTTTACTCACTTTTCTTCAAGATAAAAAGATGAGATTATTTAAGATTATAACTGTTGTAACGGCTTTGCTTGCTACAGAAAGTCTATCGGCCGTTACGTTGAATGTGTCGCAGGCCATAGACCTTGCTATTGAGAATTCCGAGGAATTGCTCTCTGCCGAAAAAGAAGTTGAGCAGTCCAGATTGAACAAGCAGGTTGCCATAACAGGCTATCTTCCCAGCTTTTCGGGAAGCGCGACAGGTATGTGGAGACTGCCGGATAGCCAAACCGATATGGGCATGACGCTGCGTATGCGCGGTGTATATATGGCAGGAATCACTCTGACACAGCCGATTTTTGCCGGAGGTAAAATCATAGCCTCGAATAAGCTCGCCCGCGTAGGAGAGATGGTTGCGAATGAACAATTGAGACTGACACGCATAAAAATCACAGCCAATGCGGAAACATCTTACTGGAGCTATGTAGCGGTTTTATCGAAACTTGAAATGATGAACAGTTATCGAGCACTGATTGATACTGCATATTTTCAGACAAAGGCAGCGTTTGAGGCTGGAATGGCGACAAAAAATGATTTGTTAAGAATAGAAGCCCGTCAGGGACAGATTAAATACCAGCAGGAACAAGTGGCCAATGGAGCGGAACTATGCCGAATGGCTCTATGTGACGCGCTTGGATTAGAACTTGACACCCCCGTTACGGTGGAAGACTCTGAGATACCTGTGGAAGCAGTTCCGGACCTGGATAACTATAATCTTGATTCCAGACCGGAGATGCAGCTGCTTCAAGCCGATATTGAGGCCAAGCGCCAGCAAGTACGTGTGACAAGAGCTGATTTCCTTCCTCAAATCGGAATGCAGGCCGGCTGGAGTGCAATGGGAAATATAAAACTTGACATGATGCAGCAGGATGCCAATGGAAATTATACACCCGTATCCAACAAAATAAACACTAATGGTTGGAATATCATGGTGTCTCTGCAAGTACCGTTGTTCAACTGGGGCCGAGGTGTGAAAAAAGTTAAATATGCCAAGCTCGAACTTGAGAACGCACGCTTAAATCTCGACAGAAATACCCGCCAGCTTGACTTGCAGGTCCGGCAGGCAATTGCCAATGTACGCACCGGAGAAGAGCTCGTGCGATCTGCTGAAACTTCTCTAAAACAGGCAGAAGCCGCACTTTCGTCAACGGCCGAATCGTATCGGCTCGGTCTTGCGACAATAACTGATCTTCTGGACTCGCAGGCTCAGTGGCAGACATCGCGAAGCAACCTTATAGAGGCAAAGACCCAGCTTCGCATACATATCATTGATTATCGCGCAGCAACAGCAAGAATATAAGCATTACGCATATCGGGAGGCCACTCGTATGCCTCCCGATATGCGTAATGATTTTCTAGTTCTATACGTTTTGCGACTGATTCCGCAAGTAATTACGATATTCTACACCGCTCATATTGAAATGCTGCCTGATATATTTTGAGAATACCGAACAGTTGGAAAACTCCAGACATACTGAAATCTCTTTCATCGAAAGATCTGTATAGCGCAACATTCGCTCAATCTCTATGTTGAGTATTTCAGTTATCCATTCGCTTGCAGATTTGCCACTTGATTCACGGCAGATAACCGACAGGTATTTGGGTGATATGTTTAATCGTCGGGCATATTCTTTGACAAAACGGAGGATTCCATTGTCTTTTGTCACCAGCTGTATGAAATTCTGAAAAATAACGTATTTATATCCCTGCGTCTGTCTTATTGGCTCAACAGATGGTGTGTTTGGTATCCTTTTGAGAATGTCAAAAAGCAGGCAACCTACAATATTTGACACAATGACGTCCTGATCCGTAAGGTCATCTTCTTTTATCTTGATTTCCAGGATAGAATAATATGCGTCTATCAGGCTTAACATCAGACTGTCAAAGTGGATTTTGACAAACGGTATCTTTCTGTTTGAGAATTTAGTGAAATAACCTTTCTTTGCAGAGTGTTTTGCTACCACATCGGGGGAAAGACAAAGCACTTTATATCGAAAATCCGGTGACGATTTCTCATATTGTAAAATAGTACCGGGTAAACAGACCAAGGCATCTCCAGTTTTAATATCGAAAGGAGAATTCGAATTACTCAAGGTTAGCCTGCCGTTCAGACATATGAGAATCGCAACCATTTTAATCTCATAAATACCTGTCAACACAGGAAATGACGCATCTCCTTTTATAAGAGATACGCCACAGGCTTTATATATCACGTCCCAATTAGCAGTAGTCAGTTCATCCCACAGGAGTGATTTTATTTGTACGTTGGATTCTGCCATATAACATGAGTTTAACTTGCAAAGTTAGCACTCGCAACGACATCAATCATTGTCGATATTACCCTAATTATTGTCATATATGGAAATTTAGCACCTGTACAGAGTGCGTGTTCTATATTCGATAAAGATAAGTATATTGCCTCCTACAGAGTTGACGGAATATTCAAAGTCAATCCGGACTATTGTTTTTGGGGGTGGAATATGCGAAGCAACGGCTATTTAAGACTACTGAGTATAAGGCTGTTGGCGCGGTCGACCACAGAGGTGTCGAGGCTCGCAAGGTATATGCGGGTGGTTGCTTCGGAGTCGTGCCCCATGCCTTCACTTATGACGTTGAGCGGAATACCCTTGGCCTTTGCCACCGATGCCCAGCTATGTCGTGCCACATAGAGTGTAAGCGGCATCGCCAGGCCAACCATTCCGCCTATCTTCTTGAGATTATAATTGATATTGTAGCCAACATTCCGATATGTCGAGCGCTCGTTGATTCCGGTCTTTCTTATAATCGGCAGCAGATAGTCGGTTTTGTTTTCGGGATATTTGTCGTGTATCATCTGCATTTCTTTTGTCCATTTGATAATGAGTATCTGGCCTGTTTTTCGTCGCCGATAGACTATGAACCCGTTTCTGAGGTCGGTCTTTTTGAGATATGCCATGTCGACAAAGCTCATGCCGCGAAGATAAAAACTCATAAGAAACATGTTTCGGGCAAAATCAAGCGCCGGAGTCATGGCAAGGTTAAGGGCTTTGATTTTTTTGATAACAGCAATCGGCAATGCTCTTTTTACCGTCTTGTCGACTCCTGTATAGACGTGGCGGAATGGCCTGCGGTCATCTATCACACCGTCTTCCACAGCTCGGTTATAGACAGCGCGAAGCACCCGCGTGTAGAACGATATTGTATTAGGTACCACCCCGCGCTTCCTATGCCACGCCTCGTAAGCCTCCATTATGTCGGAAGTGATGCAGTCGAGCATTATATCGTTGCCATGCCTGAACTTCCTGAAACTGTTGAGGGTAGAGCGATATGTTTCAGATGTCCTTGTCTTGCCATTCTCGCGAAGTCGGGCTATGATTGCCTCCATGAAGTTGAAGAGCGAATATTCACGGGCATATCGGTTGAACTCGTCAATCACGTCATCGGTCTGATACGAAATGCCGTTTGCCTCAAGGCGTCGCCCGATTTTCATCAACCGCTCTACATCGAGGCGTATATGCTCGCGGACGGAGCATATAAAAGAATTGCGGTCGCTTTGCCGGCTTGTCGTCACCATAGACCGACTCTCGCTCCATTCAGAAGGAAATATGTGATATTCCGACAGGTATTGACGCACTTTTCTCTCATGGATAATCTGATAATAGATAGTCCCCTCCTGACCTGCGACGGCAGACGGACGGAATTTTACTTTTACTGAAACCATTGTTTTTTTAGCCGCAAAATAAAAAGATTTTCCGGCCCTCAGCCCTGCCTTACATATATGAGAGCGGGATAGCTGAACTATAAACCTGCTTTTTTGTTTTTATATCATACAACTATATATTAACCAAAAACTTCAAAAAGCGCTATGGATAAAAAATATGTATGCGTCGTTTGCGACTGGGTATATGACCCCGCTGTAGGAGACCCCGACAATGGAATCGCTCCCGGAACGGCATTTGAAGACCTGCCCGAAGACTGGGTATGCCCTCTATGCGGAGTCGGAAAAGACCAGTTTGAACCGGTCGATTAACCGAAGTTTCAGTTTATGGATAATCACACTCAGCCGACCGGAGTTTTCCGGCCGGCTGAATTTATGACTGATACCGGCAACGACCGCACGATAATTTAAAACGGTTTTGCTTATTCGGGTCATTTATTTATCTTTGCAGACGATTCACTTGACCATTTTATCACATATCATGAAAATAAAACATCTGCTTCTCCTTGCTTGCTCTGCATTGCTTTCTGCCGGTGTCTCCGCAACGCCTACGAAAGAATCGAAACAAGTGCGCGAAATCATAGCCAAAGTCAACGACAGCTGGCAAGCCGGGCACCCGGCCGAAACCTGGGCTTTCTGGGATAATGCCGCTTATCACACAGGCAACATGGAGGCCTATTTCCTCACAGGAAATGAAGCCTGGCGCGACTATTCGGAGCGCTGGGCCGAGCACAACCAGTGGAAAGGCGCCAAGAGCGACGACAAAAGCAAATGGAAATATGCCACCTACGGTGAAGACGACGAGCATGTGATGTTCGGCGACTGGCAGATTTGTTTTCAGACCTACGCCGACCTCTACCGTCTGCTGCCCGACGACCGCAAGATACGCCGTGCCCGCGAAGTGATGGAATATGAAATGTCTACTCCACAAAACGATTACTGGTGGTGGGCCGACGGCCTCTACATGGTAATGCCCGTTATGACAAAACTCTACAAGATAAGCGGCAACGGCAGATATCTCGACAAGCTCTACGAATATATCCAGTACAGCGACAGTATCATGCTCGACCACGAGACCGGGCTTTATTACCGAGACGGAAAATATGTCTACCCAAAGCATAAAAGCACCAACGGTAAAAAGGATTTCTGGGCGCGCGGCGACGGCTGGGTGCTTGCCGGCCTCGCCAAAGTGCTTAAAGACCTGCCGTCCGACTATAAGAACCGCAAATTCTTCGAAGACAAGTTTATCAAACTGGCCGATGCCGTGGTGGCCTCTCAGCAGCCCGAAGGCTACTGGACGCGCTCTATGCTCGACCCAGAGCATGCTCCGGGACCGGAGACTTCCGGAACGGCATTTTTCACCTACGGTCTGCTATGGGGTATAAACAACGGCCTGCTCAAAGACGCCGGATATACCGAAGCCGCTCTAAAAGGCTGGAATTATCTCAGCAAAACCGCCCTGCAGAAGGACGGCAGCGTGGGCTACGTGCAGCCGATTGGCGAAAAAGCGATTCCCGGCCAGGTGGTAGACCGCAAATCGGTATCGAACTTCGGCACCGGCGCATTCCTGCTCGCCGCATGCGAGTATGTGCGCTATCTAGAAAAAGAAACGAACGAAGACCGCGCCTACTGGGCCGGACTGGCCTATAAGATGGCAGAGCCCGTGCTCCGCAATATGGCCGAAGGCAATCTGCAGAAGAACATGCTTGTAGAGGTGAGCCCCAACTGGGACGGCCGCAATATCAAGGTCACCTATATGGAGGCTTTCGGACGCCTCATGGCCGGTATCGCGCCTTGGCTTGCCCTGCCCGACAACGGGACCGAAGAGGGTGCGAAACGCACTCAGCTCCGCGAGTGGGCTCTCAGAGCCTATGCCAACGCCGTAGACCCCGACAGCCCGGACTATCTCCTATGGCGCCAGGAAGGACAGACACTCGTGGACGCCGCCTACATAGCCGAGTCATTCGTCCGCGGCTACGACGCCTTGTGGAAGCCTCTCGACGACAAGACTAAGCAACGCTACATCGACGAATTCACCCGTCTTCGCCGCATAGATCCTCCCTATACCAACTGGCTGCTTTTTTCATCGACCATAGAAAGTTTTCTTGCAAAAGCCGGTGCTCCGTTTGATGAATACCGTGTAAATTCAGCGGTCCGCAAGGTCGAGGAATGGTACACCGGCGACGGCTGGTATGCCGACGGCCCGAATTTTGCTTTCGACTACTACAGCAGCTACGTTTTTCACCCAATGTACCTCGAAACGCTGCAGAACATGAAGGATTCCGGCAAATACAGCCGCATTGACTATGACAAGTATTATGACCGTGCCCTGAAGCGCGCCCATAAATACAGCATTGTTCTCGAGCGCCTCATATCGCCGGAAGGCACATTCCCTGTATTCGGTCGCTCGATACCCTACCGCATGGCCGCAATGCAGCCGCTGGCTCTGATGGCCTGGTATGGCAGATTGCCCGAAGGCATGGCCCCGGGCCAGGTGCGCGGTGCTCTGACCGATGTAATGCACCGCATGTACGACGGAAAGGACAATTTCAACGAGGGAGGATTCCTGACCATCGGTTTTGCCGGACGTCAGCCAAATATTGCCGACTGGTACACCAACAACGGCTCGCTCTACATGACATCGCTGGCATTCCTCCCGCTCGGTCTGCCGGCAAGCGACCCCTTCTGGACCGACGCACCCCTGCCGCGCACATCGCAGAAAGCCTGGGGCGGCCAAGCCTTCCCCAAAGACCACCACTGGTCCGACACCATCACTACCCGCGACCGGTTCTAAGGGCTTGTTCAGGGTCAGATGTCGAGGAGGAGCTGACGGGAGTCGCCGGAGGATTCGGTTTTGGTGGAAGATGAGAGCGTGAGCCCCATCAGACGGATTGGCTTCTCTATCTGTGCTTTCTCGAGCAGCTGCATGGCGTGGGGCATGAGCGCTTCGGGGCTATAGTCGTCTTCGATACCCGATATGCTTCGCGAAATGTTTGTAAAGTCGGTGTAGCGCAGTTTCAATGTGAGGGTGTTGCCTTTGAAATTCTTGCGGGCGATACGTCCGGACAATTCTTCGACCACGCTTTGAAGCATGCGTCGTATATCGTCGTCAGTACTTATGTCCTCCTTGAGGGTCCGCTCACACCCTACGGATTTTCGTATGCGGTAAGCTTCGACCGGACGCTCGTCGACACCGCGCGCGAAATTATAGAACAGCGGACCGGCTTTGCCGAAGTGCAGGCGTAGTTCCGGCTGCGAGAACTTGCGGAGGTCGGCCCCGGTATATATGCCGAGGGCGTGCATTTTGGCAGCCGTGACAGGCCCTACGCCCCAGAACGATTCTACGGGCATACGGGCTATAAAATCGGGGGCATATTCCGGCGCTATGACGCATAAACCGTCGGGTTTGCGATAGTCCGACGCAATCTTTGCGAGAAATTTATTGTAGGAAACGCCGGCTGAAGCCACAAGCCCAAGCCGGCTGCGTATTTTCTGCTTTATCTCGCGGGCAATATCGACCGCCAGCTCATGACCGGTAAAATTGTCGGTTACGTCCAGAAATGCCTCATCGAGCGATATCGGCTCGATTGTATCGGTGTATTCATGAAAAATCTCATGAATCTGTGCCGACACAGATTTATAGACATCGAAGCGACAATCTACAAATATAAGGCCCGGACACATTCGCCTCGCCTTTGACGAGGACATGGCCGAACGCACACCGTAGCGCCTCGCCTCATAGCTCGCCGCTGCAACAACGCCGCGCCCGTCAGCCTGACCTACGGCAATCGGCTTGCCTTTGAGCTCAGGATTGTCGCGCTGCTCTACGGAAGCGTAGAACGCGTCCATGTCGATATGTATAATCTTTCTGACCATATAAGAGAAAAAGAGCCCGACTCGGTGAGTCGGGCTCTTTTTGCTTTTGACTTTAGTCGGGGTGACTAGACTCGAACTAGCGACCTCACGCCCCCCAGACGCGTACTCTAACCAACTGAGCTACACCCCGTGTTTCTCAAAAGCGTTGCAAAGGTAGGCACTTTTTTGATACCGTGCAAATTTTTTAGCAAGTTTTTTTACTAAAAAATTCAACTATTTTTGCAAATCGCTAAATTAGAGCACTTTGTGAAATGTTAAATTTTAAAGCGGAATCCGAACTGAAACATGCCTTGTGCTCCAAAACCAGCTTCGGCAAATAAACCTACATTACGGGAAAGGTCGACCTGCGCGCCTACCGGCACAATCTGGAAGGCACAATATGATTTAGTATAGTTGTCGTCATCTCTTGGCTGCATATATGAAAATTCGACACCGAGACCAAGTTTTGCATACAACATGACGATACTGTTTCGGTAATACTCATAGCGGCCGTTGAACATCACGGCGTGATAAGCGATATGGCTGGCATCAGGACCTTTCGTGCTTGTCGAAGAGAAAGTGTAAGACGGACCAATCCACACTTTGGGGGCTACCTTGAAATTAAGACCAAGATTAAGAGCGCCCCAGGCAGTATTGACATGTTTCCAGCTGTCGTGCATATTGGTTGCGTCCATCTGTGTATAAGCTCCGTAAGAAGCAGTGATTTCGGCTTTCTGGGCCGACATGCCGAGCGTTGCGATAGCGGCTACGAGACATACAAGAAGTTTCTTAATCATAACAATAGTTGAAAAGTGTTAGCACTAAGAAAACACATGTATGCCCATATTGGTTCAATGCGTCGTCACTTATCATAGACTGCGACGACTCTGTGCCTCGGACTTCCGATGGCAATTGCGCCTGCCACACACAGGCAGAGAGCCCATGGATAGAACAGCCATGGCCATGGAGCAGCCGGAGAAATACCGGCCATGCCGGTTGCAAGCAGTGTCTGCGCGCCAAACGGGATGAGGCACTGCATGATACAGCTCGATGTATCGAGCAGCGATGCCGCGCGTTTCGGAGATATGCCATATCGAGTGGCGAGACTTCGACATAAAGACCCCGTAGTGAGGATAGCGACAGTATTGTTAGCCGTGCACATATTCACAGCCCCGGTTATGAGACACATAGCCGCCTGCGCGCCCCGGTATCCAAGCCCACGGCTCGATATTGCCCTGAGAAGAAAATCGATACCACCGGCAGCCTTGACAACACCCAGCATGCCTGCCGCAAGGAGTGTTATGACTATGAGCTCGCTCATTCCCGTCACTCCGGCACCGAGCAGAGACACGGCCTCAAGCGGCATCATGCCGAATGGAACGGCACAAAGCAGAGCAAGCATAATACCGCTCACAAGCACAATAACTACATTTACGCCTGCTGCAGCCATGCCTATCACGAGCGCATAAGGAGCTATGAGGCGCACATCAGCCCATGACAGTTCGCCGGCCTCAACAGACTGGCCGTTGCCGAGACCGATAAAAGTGTATATCACCAGCGTAATAATTGCGGCAGGAAGTGCGAGTCTGATATTGGCTTTGAATTTATCGGCCATCGCGCAGCCCTGCGTACGTGTGGCGGCTATGGTAGTATCGGAAATAAACGACAGATTATCGCCAAAGAAAGCCCCGCTCAATACCGCCGCAAGATAAAGCGGCACCTCCGAACCCGAACTTTCGGCAAACTGCACCACAAGAGGTGTCAAAGCCACGACCGTACCGACAGAGGTGCCGATAGACATACTTATAAGACATGCGGCAATAAAGATAGCGGGAAGTATGAATCCGGCCGGAAAGATATGCATGGTAAGACGCACGGTGGCGTCTACAGCCCCCATGCCCTTGGCCAGTGAAGCGAACGCACCGGCAAGGATAAATATCCATACCATATATAATATGTTTTCGCGTCCGGCAGCTGTGGAAAATACTTTAATACGCTCTACCAGCGGACGTCCTCGAAATATGAGTATGCTCCATACCGAGGCCGCAATCAAAGCCACCGTAATAGGTATGGCATAGAAATCGCCCAGAAACAGAGAGGAACCAAGATATAGTAAAAGAAAAACAATTGCGGGCGAGAGTGCAATCAGGCCGCCAAGGCGTGAAGCGGAAATAAATCTATACAATTGCATATAATCGTGAAAAATCTTCCGCAAAATTAGCAAATCTCCATCAATAATCAAACCACAAGGTAGTTAAAAAGAGTATCGAACGCTGGAAACCCTATCCAATTACCAATAATAATTCATAAAAAAACAAGATGTATTCATAAGCAAAACGAGAAGTCGTCGCTGCAAGAGATTGTTCTATACAGGCCATTTTAATGTCGGTTGAAAGATACAACTTTGTGCATTTGGTATTTTTTTGTAAATTTGCGTTTTCAACAAGAGGGCATTCTTTATCCCTTAGAAAACGATCGAAAAATGAGCAAAGAATATAAGCGCACGCTGATTACCACAGCACTACCCTACACCAACGGCCCTGTCCATATCGGGCATCTTGCCGGCGTCTACGTACCGGCCGATATATATGCACGTTACCTCAGACTTGCCGGCCGCCCCGTGACTCTGGTGGGCGGCAGCGACGAACACGGTGTGCCCATCACCCTGAAGGCCCGCGCCGAGGGGGTGACACCGCAGGATATTGTAGACCGCTATCACGCTCTTATCAAGAAATCGTTCGAGGGTCTTGGAATTTCGTTCGACGTTTACTCGCGCACCACATCAGACATACACTCTGAAACGGCATCGGAATTTTTCAGTCATCTCTATGAAAACGGTCAGTTCATCGAAAAGGAATCGATGCAGCTTTACGACCCCGAGGCCGGCCAGTTCCTTGCCGACCGCTATGTAACCGGCGAATGCCCTCACTGCCACAATCCGAAAGCATATGGCGACCAGTGCGAGGCCTGCGGCACATCGCTCAACGCCACAGACCTTATCAACCCACACAGCGCCATCACCGGAAGCGTACCCGAGCTTCGCCCGACACGCCACTGGTATCTGCCGCTCGACCGCTGGGAGCCTGCTCTGCGCGAATGGATTCTCGAAGGCCACAAGGAGTGGAAGAGCAATGTCTACGGCCAGTGCAAATCATGGCTCGACATGGGTCTTCAGCCCCGTGCCGTGAGCCGCGACCTGTCGTGGGGTGTACCGGTGCCCGTCGAAGGCGCCGAGGGCAAAGTACTTTACGTATGGTTCGACGCACCTATCGGCTATATCTCGAACACCAAGGAGCTCTACCCTGAAAGCTGGCAGACATGGTGGAAAGACCCCGAAACCCGCATTATCAACTTCATAGGCAAGGACAACATTGTATTCCACTGCATTGTGTTCCCGGCAATGCTCATGGCATACGGCGACAACTTCCAGCTGCCCGACAATGTGCCCGCCAATGAATTCCTCAACCTCGAGGGCGACAAAATATCGACATCGCGCAACTGGGCCGTATGGCTCCACGAATATCTCGAGGATTTCCCCGGCAAGCAGGACGTGCTGCGCTATGTTCTGACAGCCAACGCCCCCGAAACCAAAGACAACGATTTCACATGGCGAGATTTCCAGGCACGCAACAACAACGAGCTTGTGGCTATCCTCGGAAACTTCATCAACCGTGTAATCGTTCTGACCCATAAATATTTCAACGGCATTGTTCCGGCCGAAGGCCAGCTCGAGGACATCGACAAGGCTATCTATGCCGAAATGGACGGCCTCAAGAAGTCGCTCACCGACAACCTCGAGAATTTCCATTTCCGCGAAGCCCTCAAAGACGCAATGGCATTCGCCCGCGCCGGCAATAAATATCTTCAGGAAACCGAGCCATGGAAAGTATGGAAAGAGAATCCGGCCCGCGTAGAGACTGTGCTCAATGTATGCCTTCAGGTATGCGCCTCTCTCGCAGTGGTAATGGAACCGTTCATGCCTTTCATGAGCGATAAACTGAGCAAAATACTCGGCCTCGGCAAACTAAGCTGGGATATGATAGGCAGCAAACCTGTAGCAGCAGGCACTACAATAGGCCAGCCGGAATTCCTTTTTGAAAAAATCGACGACGCCACAATCCAGGCTCAGGTAGACCGCCTTGTCGAGACCAAACGCCAGAACGATATACGCAATTTCAAGCCCGCACCCGTTCAGGCTGAAATATCAATCGACGATTTCGGCAAAATGGATTTGCGTGTAGGCACCGTCATCAGCTGCGAACGTGTCAAAAAGGCCGACAAGCTACTGAAATTCAGCATAAACGACGGCACAGAAACTCCGCGCACAATAGTTTCCGGCATAGCCAAGCACTATGAGCCGGAAGCCCTTGTCGGCAAACAAGTGATATTTGTTGCCAATCTTGCGCCGGCCAAAATACGCGGTATCGAATCGCAGGGTATGATTCTGTCGGCTCTCAACGCCGACGGCAGCCTCACCGTTGCCTCGCCGTCGACAGAAGCCACCCCAGGCGCCCAAGTCAAATAGCTATGTTTATAGAGTCCGGCGCATATGCCGGGCTCTATGCAAACCTTGATAAGTCTTTTCCTCGATGAAGCCCAAAATACTCATAGTCTATACTGGCGGCACAATCGGTATGATTGAAGACCCGGTCTCCAAAGCATTGCGTCCCTTCAATTTCGACCACCTCATAGAGAATGTGCCGAAAGTGAAGATGTTGGATTACGAAATAGACCATATCCAATTCGACCAGCCAATCGACTCTTCGGACATGAATGTGATGCATTGGAATCAGATATGTCATTCCATTGCGGACAATTATGATTCCTATGACGGCTTTGTTGTTCTCCATGGCACCGACACTATGGCCTATACGGCCTCGGCCCTTTCGTTCATGCTCGAAGACTTGCATAAACCGGTTATAATCACCGGTTCGCAACTACCGATAGGCGAAGTGCGCACCGACGGTGAGGAAAATCTTATCACGGCACTCCAGATAGCCGCCGCCCGCGACACCAACGGCAAACCGACCGTGTGCGAAGTCGCAATCCTATTCGAAGATTACCTTTGGCGCGGCAACCGCTCTACGAAACAGAGCGCAGACAATTTCAATGCCTTCAATAGCAACAATTATCCCGAACTCGCCAGAATAGGACTGGGCATTCAGTTCAACCACGATGTCCTTCACAAGGTTTCCGAAGAGAAACCTCTTAAACCGCATTACGAACTCGACACGAATGTCATGCCGGTCGATTTATTTCCGGGTATCAGTCCGGAAGTGCTTCGCCACCAACTTTTCACACCAGGTGTGAAAGGTATCATTCTGCGCACATACGGAGCCGGCAATGCCCCGACAGCGCCATGGTTTATCGATGCCGTCCGCGAGTGCATTGAAAGCGGCCGTGTGATACTGAACGTGACTCAATGCGTCAACGGAGGAGTGCATCCGAAGCGATACGTGGCCGGAAATCTTCTTGCTGAAACCGGCGTGGTATCCGGAGATGACCTTACATTCGAAGCTGCCATCACCAAAATGATGTTCCTCTTCGGACAAGGATACGACGCTAAAGAAGTATCGGAACGGCTCTCCCGACCTATCGCCGGAGAAATGACTCTATCGCATCACAAAGCATGAACCGGATACTCGCGCTGATGGTTTTACAGTTTGCCGTGGCGGCCATGCCGCTTGCTGCGGCCGACAGCCGTGTACCTTTGTGGGAAACCGTAGAGGTCCGCGACGAGACTCCAACCGTCGAAAACGAGCCTATAGAAATCACCACACGCGAGCGACAGATATATATCACCACAAGCCGACCGGTAGAAATTTGCGTTTATTCAATTTTAGGGCAACTTATTACAAAACGAAAAATATCGCCTGGCACCGTACGCCTGACCTTAGGCTCACGAGGTGTATATATACTTAAAACTGATACGGCGACACGCCGCATCAATCTTTGACGTCATTTTGCGCGTTAATATTAATATCATCGGAACGGCATTGAAGACAACATGTGCCGCTCCGTGCTATAAAAACACCATTATAAGATGAGTTTCAACACCATAAAAATAAAAGTAGTCAACACATCTGCCAATCCCCTCCCCGGCTATGCCACACCTTCGGCCGCCGGCATGGACGTACGCGCCATGCTCGAAACATCTGTGACCATCGCTCCGGGTACCCGTGCCATAATCCCGACCGGCCTGAAAGTAGCTGTTCCCGACGGCTACGAAATGCAACTGCGCCCCCGAAGCGGTCTGGCGCTCAAAAACGGAATAACGCTTCTGAACACACCGGGCACTATCGATGCAGACTACCGAGGTGAAATAGGTGTGATTATTGCCAATCTCGGAAACGAACCATTTACAGTGAGCAACGGCGACAGAATATGTCAGGCCGTGATAGCTCCTGTTGTTCATGCCGTATGGGAGGTATGCGACTCTCTCGACACCACCGAACGCGCCGACGGAGGCTTCGGCCACAGCGGTGTCAAATAAGAAGCTGCTATAAAAAATGAATAGAAAACACACATCTTATATTCTGGCTATACTCATAGCCGCCGGTACACTGCTCTCTTTCGCAGCCAAACCGACAGCTGTGACAGATGCCGACAGATGCAAGGCTGAATATCTGTTTCTTGAAGCTGCGAACGCCTATACAGAAGCCAGATATGACGATTACTTCATGCTTCTGCGCCGTGCGGCCGCTCTTGACCCTGAAGATTCCTTTATCGCGGGTGCGCTGGCTGAAATGCAACTTGCCAACAGTGCCAGCGACTCGCTGACAATGGAAGAAGCATACCGCGACCTTGAACGACGCTGGCTTGCCAATCCGTCGGACGAAAACAATGCGACGGTTTTCGCATCGGTAGCCAAAAGCGCCGGCCGCATCGACGATGTCATATATGTATGGGAGACGCTCGACAGCCTTTTGCCCGACCGCACCGACCCGGCCATGAATCTTGCGTCGGCCCTCGTTGCCCGCGGAAGCACCAGGCCCGACACAAACGACATAAACCGTGCACTCGGCATATACAACCGACTTCAGAAAGGCCTTAAAGGCAACGTGCAGCTTGTATCGCGCAAAATAAACGCCTTTGCGGCCAAGAGCGATACCGCCGATATCGTCGCCGAGCTTAAGACTCTTTACTCCGATGCTCCGGCCGATATACAGGCTGCCCTGTTCATCGGCACGGTCTACCACTCGCTGTCTATGCCCGACTCGGCCATGAGGTTCTTTGACCGTGCGTGCGAAATAGACTCGACCAACGGCCTTGTCTACCTCACCAGAGCTTCGTTTTTCCAGACACGAGGCGACAGCGCCGCCTACGACCGCGAAGTTTTCCGGGCCCTCGAATCGCCCGAACTTGAGTTCCCGGCCAAATTCGAACTTCTCTCCGACTATGTGATAAAACTTTATGCCGACTCGACCCTCCGCAGCCGCATAGACCACATGTTCGAGGTGCTTCAGGACGTGAATCCCGGAGAAGGTGTTCTTCATGCATTCTACGGCGACTATAAAGCTACAATCGGCGACCTCGAGGGAGCAGCCGAACAGTACACCTACAGTATCGACCTCGAACCCGACAATGAAAACACGTGGCAGAATCTGACCTCTATCTACGGTCAGTTGGAAAATATCGAAAAAATGGCGGAAACAGCACAGAAAGCCACACACCGCTTTATCAATACGCCCTACTTCCCGCTTTCGGCAGCTGCGGCACTCTCGCAGCTCAAGCGGACCGACGAAGCCCTGCTCACGCTCGACACACTCGATATGAGCCGCATTGACGACAATGTGAAATCGCTCATATACGGCACCCGCGGCGATATTCTCTACTCTATCGAACAGGCCGACAGCGCTTTTGCAGACTACCGGCGCGCAATAGAGATGAACCCTAAAAACTATATGGCAATGAACAATGCCGCATATTACATGAGCGAACGGGAAACCGATCTCGGAACCGCCGAGATATACGCCTCCATCGCAACAGCGGCAGACCCCGAGAATGTGACATATCTCGACACTCAGGCCTGGGTTCTTTTCAAGAAAAAGGAATATAAAAAGGCGCGTGAAGTGATGGATAAAGTGCTGCAGCTATGCGGTATAATCGATAATAATTCCACTATAGCCGAAAATCAGGAAACAAGGCCCGAAAACGAGCCGTCCACAGAAATATACGACCACGCCGGCGATATTTATTTTATGTCAGGAGACCATACGGAAGCGGTTGAATTCTGGAAAGAAGCACTGAAGCTCGACCCTGAAAATGAAGCGATAAAGAAAAAGGTGACACACCGCACTTACTTCTTCGAATAATGAAAACGAATATTACAAGAATAGCCCTCGCATCGGCAATACTCTGCTGTCTTATGCTTTGTGCGTCATGCAGCAGCAAAAAATCGACACCGAAACAATCGTACGAATCATCTGCAGAACAGGCCAAGAAAGAAAAAGACCCTCTTGCAGTCGCCTTTGCCTCGCTGGCAAGCTCTTATAAGCCCTGGACCGATGTTTCCATGCCTGTCAAGCTCGAACTGAAAGAACCTAAACGGTTTTCGGTGAGCGGAAAAGCGAGCATGGTCTATGGCAAATCAGTCTACATGTCGCTTCGCCTTCTGGGCATGGAACTCGGCGCCATATATGTCGATACCGACTCGATATATATAATGTCGAAGATGCAGCGCATGGCATATGTGGAATCTCTCGATTATTTTTCGAAGAACTTCGGTTTCACACTCGAAGACATACAAAGCCTTCTTTTAGGACAGGCTTTCGTACCCGGAAAAGGCGCTCTTACCCTTGCCGCTCAAAAGGACTTCAAGCTCCGGAACGGCGAAAAAACCGGAGAGTTGATTTTATCTCCGGCCAAGACTCCACGGAATGTCTCATGGCATTTCAAAGGCCAGTACACTCAGGAAGAGGAAGGAATAGCAGCGATTATCAATGCGTTGATTGTACAACCGGCGACCATGCAGCCTCTTTCCGCCTTATTCTCCGGCCAATGCGAGACATCTGGCGGAACAGTGGCGTCCGAGGTGAGCATGTCGGCTACAATGAGTAAAAAATCTCTTAAAGTAAACGTAATCTGGAGCCTCAACCGTGCCGAATGGAACAAGGGCATAGCACCCTCTGCGCCCAAAATTCCCTCTAATTACACACGATTGACAACCAAAGGCCTGACAGAACTCCTCAAAAAGCTGTAAAATCGTAATCTGATGCGCAGATTCCTCATCGTTATACTTGTTTTCATGTCTTTGATACCTGCGGCGGATGCCCGTAGGACAACCAAGGACATCAGACGTGAACGTCAGGCGACCGAGCGCAAAATAAAAGATACCCGCCGGCAAATCAGCTCGAATATCGACGACACCCGCCGAGAACTCAACAGGCTCACTTCTCTCGAAGGCGACATACGGAGCAACGACGCACGCATTGCCCGGCTCACCTCAAGAAACGATTCTCTACGCAAAAAGACAAAAATACTTTCCGACAGCGTAGAACAGGCAACTGCAAAAGTGCAAAGACTCAAGCAATCGCGGGCTTCGGCAATGAGAGCCGCACGCCGTCAGCGCCAGACTGCCGGCTCCGCGTCTGCATTTATATTCTCCTCCGAGTCATTCCGCCAGGCGCTGAGACGTGCCTCTTATCTACGCGACCTGGCCCGCTGGCAAGACAGCACGGCTACATCTCTGGCCCGCGAAGCCAGAGTGCTCGAAATAAAGAAAGCAAGCCTGGATTCTACCCGCAAAATCCTAAAAGCCAATATTGCCAGTTTATCGGAAGAACGCCTGAAGCTCGAACAGAACAGCAGAGAGGCAAAAACCGTTGTGGCCTCGTTGAAACGACAGGGGCGCAACCTTGAGAAAGTGCTCAAAGAGCAACAGCGTCTGGCCCAGAAACTCGACCAGGAACTGAACCGCCTTATCGAAGAAGAAGCACGCCGTGCAGCCGAAGAGGCAAGAAAAAAGAAAGAGCAGGAAGAAGCAGCCCGCAGGAAGCAGCAGAATAACACACCATCTGAAACCCCGAAAAAAGCCCAATCTTCTCCCGCTCCTCCGGAACCGGCGCAACCGGGCAAACCGTTTGCAGACATGAAAGGCAAACTGCCTCTCCCGCTCGACCGCAACGCCACCGTCGCAGTGCCTTTCGGTCTTCAGACTCATGCTGAATATTCAAAAGTAAAGATGCAGAACAACGGCATAGACCTCGAAACCGAGCCGGGAGCATCGGCCCGTGCGGTCCATGAAGGCACCGTGTCGATGGTTATTGTCATGGAGGGCTACCACAATGTCGTGCTGGTGCGCCATGGCGAATATCTTACGGTTTATGCCGGTCTGGCAGACCTTGCAGTCAGAAAAGGCCAGCGTGTGAATGCCGGCGACCGCATCGGCTCAGTATATGTCGACAAAAACGATGACAACCGCACCAGACTTCACTTCGAAGTACGCCACGAAAAAGAAAAACTCGACCCGGCCCAATGGATAAGGCTCCGATGACACGAGCCTCTGACCAGACCGGCTAATGCACGACCAAATACGGCAGTTCACTGAACATTTTTGAATTAAGGAGTGTTTTGATTATCAAAATACGCCATGAACGCGTATCTGAAAAATCAGAATTCGTTAACCAAAATTCAAAAGATATGAACTACGCTCCTCTACAAGGAATCAAGATTGTAGACTTCACTGCAGTGCAGTCAGGTCCTTCGTGTACACAACTTCTGGCATGGCTTGGTGCCGATGTAATCAAAATTGAACGCCCCGGCTCAGGCGACGCAACCAGAAAAGAACTCCAGTTCGACCCCAACGAGCCCAGCTACTACTTCCTGCAACTCAATTCCGACAAAAAATCTCTCGCACTCGATGCCGCAACCCCCGACGGTAAGGAAATACTTACCAAACTGATTCAGGGTTGCGATATATTTGTTGAAAACCTCCACCCCGGAGCCATGGATAAGCTTGGCTTCAGCTGGGAAGAAGTCCACAAACTCAACCCGAGATGTATCTACGGAACCATCAAGGGCTTCCCTGTATCGTCGCAATACGCACATCTGAAAGCATACGAACCTGTAGCACAGGTAACAGCAGGCGCTGCATCCACCACCGGCTGGTGGGAAGGCGACAACGACGTGCCGACCCAGAGCGGCGCCGCCCTCGGCGACTCCAATACCGGCATGCACCTTGCCATCGGTCTGCTTGCAGCACTCGTACAGCGCGAAAAGACCGGCGAAGGAGTGTATGTATATCAGTCGATGCACAACGCATGTCTTAACCTCTGCCGTATCAAGACCCGCGACCAGCTAACCCTCGACCGTATCGGATACCTCACTCAGTTCCCGCAGTATCCCGACCAGAAATTCGGCGACTTCGTGCCCCGCTCCGGCAACCAGGAAGGCTCAGGCGTACTCGGCTGGACATATAAATGCAAGGGCTGGGAAACAGACCCCAATGCTTACGCATATGTCATTCTTCAGCGCGGAGCAAAAGACTTCGAACTTGCCTGCAAGGCTCTCGGATTCGAAGACTGGCTCACCAATCCCGATTTCAACACTGCCGACGCCCGCGACCGCCACAAACAGGAAATCTACGCCCGCGTACAGCAGTTCTGTATCGACAAAACCAAATATGAGGTTACCGAAATCCTATCGAAAGCCGGTGTTCCTGTGGCCCCGGTGCTCTCGACCAAGGAAATCATGGACGACCAGAGCCTCTACGACGGCAACACCCTCGTAAAAATCAATCAGGGCGGCAATATCGGCGAATTCGTGACAGTCGGTGTGCCTTTCACCCTCTCCAACTATCAGCCGACCTATGGCCCGTGCCCGACTCTTGGCGGAAACACCGACGAGGTTCTCGCTTCGCTAGGCTATACAGCCGAAGACATGGCTCGTTTCAAGGCCAACGGTACTACAGCACCTATGCCGAAGACCGCTTCGCCTACTAAATAAGCAGGGCTGGCAGTGACAAGTAAAAAGAGTTAAGATAATGGTTTGTCTGGTACAAATCCGAGTCCAAACTATTATCTTAACTTTTTAAACTTATTAAACTAAAATTCAAGCACATGACAACTACAAACAATACACCTCAGACCGCTCCGTCATATCCGGCACAAGTCACGGGCATGGATATCCTCGTCCGGGCACTGCGCATGGTCGGCATAGACACAATGTACGGTCTCGTCGGCATTCCTGTGACAGAAGTGGCCTATATAGCCCAGGGCCGAGGCATTCGCTTCATAAGCTTCCGCCACGAGCAGCAGGCAGGCATGGCCGCTGCGACCCACGGCTACCTGACCGGCAAGCCCGGCGTGCTTCTCACAGTATCGTCGCTCGGCTTCATGAACGGTCTTACCGCAACAACAAACGCTACTGTAAACTGCTATCCGATGATTCAGATCAGCGGTTCGAGCGTACGCGAGCCAATAGACCTCGAACAAGGCACATACGAGGGTCTCGACCAGCTCAATGTAGCCAAACCTCTGGTAAAAGCCGCATACCGTGTCAATAAGCCCGAGGATATCCCGACGGCTGTGGTGCGCGCATACCGCGCGGCAGTCTCGGGGCGCCCCGGCGGCGTCTATCTCGACGTTACCACACCATGTCTCGGCGCCATAATGAATGCCGAGGATGCCGACAAACTATTCTATCAGCCCGTAGACCTTTGCCCGGCCATGCCGCCGGCCCAGGAGGCTGTAGACCGTGCCGTATCGCTTCTCGCAGGAGCAAAAAAACCGGCCGTCATCATTGGCAAGGGAGCGGCCTACGCCCGTGTCGAGGACAAAATCAAGGCTCTTATCGACAAGACAGGTGTGCCATACTTCCCGATGTCGATGGCAAAAGGCGTCATGCCCGACAACGGCCCTCTCAGCGCGCTGTCGTGCCGCTCGACCATCATGCAGGAAGCCGACGTAGTGGTTCTTGTCGGAGCACGTCTTAACTGGCTGCTTTCCCGCGGACACGGCAAATGGAGCCCCGACACTAAATTCATACAGCTCGACATCGACCCCGAAGAAATCGACTGCAACCGCCCGATTGCCGCACCCGTCGTAGGCGACCTCGCAAGTTCACTCGACGCAATCCTGGCCGGTCTCGACAAGACAACGATGAGCATGGACCCGACCTGGGTTCCCGCTCTTCAGAAAGAGACCGCCGTCAAGAATGCCAAATTCGCCGAACGGCTCAAAGCCAATGCCACTGCAATGCCAATGGACCACTGGACGGCACTCGGCGTAATCAAGCCTATCCTCGAGGCCAACGACGACATCATTCTGGTGAACGAAGGCGCGAACACACTCGACGACACCCGCGACTGCATTGACATGTCGAAGCCACGCTGCCGTGTCGACTGTGCCACATGGGCCATCATGGGCATGGGCATGGGCTCGGCAGTCGGAGCCGCCGTCGCCACCGGCCAACGCGTCGTAGCAATCGAAGGCGACAGCGCATTCGGTTTCTCCGGCATGGATTTCTCGACAATCTGCCGCTTCAAACTGCCGGTGACTGTCGTCATTTTCAACAACGGCGGTATCTACAACGGTATCGGACAGAACATGGGCAAGGACGGCGACCCCGCACCTACCACCCTCGACATTCACGCCCGCTATGATAAGCTCGGCGAGGCCTTCGGCGCCACAACCTTCTACGTAACCACGCCTCAGGAACTTGAGGCTGCATTCAAGGAAGCTATCGCCTGCAAAGGCCCGGCGCTGATAGACGTTCAGCTCGGTGCTGATTCGGGCAAAGAATCGGGCCATATAGGCTATCTCAACCCCGCCCCCCTCGAGACTATCATAGTTTAACACAAGTTTAAAAAGTCAAGGAAGTTAAGATAACAACTCCTCAAGCAGCCATAATAAGGAGGTGTTATCTTAATTTCCTCACCAAAAACTCTTTAAACCGGAAAGTTGAGCTTGCGAAACTTATCTAATTATTTTCAACTATTTATTATGGAACATATTATTCTATATGCAATTGTCCCTATCATCGTGGTAATGTTGGCAGGGTACATATCGGGCAAGAAGGGTATCTTTACCGGCGACGATGCCAAGAAGTTCAACAAAGTAGTGCTTGACTATGCGTTGCCCGCCGCACTTTTCGTTTCCATAGCCCAGGCGAGCCGCGAAATGCTCGCCAAAGACATCAAGTTGTCGCTCGTGTCGTTGATTGGCATCATGCTGTGCTTCATGATTGTCTACTTCGTGTTCCTCATGTTCAAGAAGAATACAGGAGCCGACGCAGCCGTATCAGCCCTTATCAGCGGTTCTCCGACCATCGGCTTCCTCGGGTTCGCAGTGCTCGAGCCGATCTTCGGCACAAACCCGTCGGTAGCACTCGTGGTAGCCATAGTAGGTATTGTGGTCAATGCCGTCGGCATACCTGTAGGTCTGTCGCTGATGAACGCCTCTCTTGAAAAGCAGCACCCCACCGGCAAGAAACAAAGCGCCTGGAAACCGGTAATCCATGCCCTTGAGCAGCCTGTGGCATGGGCTCCTATCCTCGCGGTCGTATGGGTTCTGGTCGGAATACCCTGGCCTGACTGGGCAAGCCCCTCGTTCAACCTCATCAAGGGCGCCAATGCCTCGATGGCAGTCTTCTCTGCCGGTATCACCCTTTCGGCAATCAAGATTCAGCTCAACTGGCAGGCCGTGCTCGGCTCTATCCTCAAGATGGTAATGATGCCTCTTGTAATACTTATCATGGGTCTTTTCTGCCACATGGATCCTCTTAATCTCAAAATGCTTGTTGTGGCAGCCGCACTTCCCCCGGCATTCTCCGGCATCATCATCGCCGACGAATACGACACCTATGTTGCCACCGGCACTTCCTCGCTAACCCTTTCGGTAATCCTCTTCATCGGCTTCTGCCCGCTCTGGATATGGCTCACCGACATCGCCCTCAAGATGTTCTAAAAATATCGTTCCATAAAAAAACATGCGCTCCGCTTAAGACAGAGCGCATGTTTTTTATATGCTTAAGTATATTATTTGCGGATGCAGCGGATTGCATGTCCGAACAGAAGCGCATGGCCACCCAAAGCACTGCTGCTGACAACAACGTTGCCGGTAGTAGTACTTGTGATACGCAACGTGTCCAAATTGTCGCCACGTGACATTGCATCGTAGTATTGTGTCGAGCTCCAGAACCATGCCTCAGAGTTCATGAGATTCAGGCCGGTTGCTGTGCTATAATATCCTGTGGCAATGGCAGTGAATCCCGTTATATTGTTGCCGGTAGCACCATCAATCCATGTCAGGATCTCGTCCGATTTGAAGTTGACAGCCTTAAGATTGCCGGCCGAGCGAAGTGCCATCAGCTGCTCCTGTGTAGGCACAGCCCAACCTTCGGGTGCTATGCCATGCTCTGAGCTTACACAGTAGCCATTATAGAGATAACCGGCAATCTGCACCCAGTCAGCGTTGGAATCGGTAAGGTAGGCGCCTGTAGTATTGGCTTTCCATGCATCTGCGCCGGATTCAGAGATTGCCTCGATAGCTGTGCCGTCGGTAAACTTTGTAGCGCGGAGATTCTCAGCCATCCAATACTGTGTGCCTATTTTAACGATAGTATATGTGTTGAGTTCAGTGCCGCGGCGGTCGCTGATTACATCGGGTATCACAGTCGCAGCAACAGCCTCGCCGGCTTCAGCAAGTGTAATCTCTCCGTCGATATAATATACAGTAGCAGCGGCCTCTGCAGCAGCAGAACCAGTCACCGTAGCAGTATTGGCGGTAAGATTCCATACAACAGCCTCGCCCAGGGTTGTCATGCCTTTGGTGAGGTCGGCGCGTCCGTTTTCATCGCAGACGTACACGACATCGCGCTGCGCATTGATAGATTTGATGTATTCGCGGCAGATTTCGGCAACCTGCTTGCCGTCGACCATCACTTTCTGAACCCAGCCGGTATCGAAAGTCTTAGGCACTGCAATAGAATAGGCGGATGCGGTCTGTTCGGAAGTTTTGAATGTTATATTCTGAATATCAGAGAGAACGTATTCTACTGTCTGACCGTTCTTGAGATTGATGAGCATGGAACTGGAAACTTCCTGAGCAACTGCTGCAAATGGCAGAGCTGCGAAAACTGACAATGCGAGGGTATATATCTTTTTCATATCTGGTTATCTGGTATATTTTACGATTTTGTCGTTTACTTTGATAATATATATGCCTTTTGGCAGAGCTCCGGTATCGGCAGTGACAGAGCCGATACCCTTCACCGACATCCGGCACAGGCCTTTGATATCGAAGACATTGAGAGTTATGGCACTACCGTCTGCTGCGTTTACCGAAACCACCCCTCTGTCTGTAGTAATCGACAGATTGTCAGAGAGAGATGCTGAAATATTGTCAGCACCAGACATAGAGAGTTCAAAAATAATCTGCTCAATGTCGTCTGTCGGGAGCGTCAACTGTCCGTCGGGAGTTGCGACAAGCATAACATTTCCCTGAAAGGTGATTTCGGATATTTTAGAGATTTCCACCGTAGTGGCAGCACCTCCATTACCCATCACCACCAACTTGCCTTGCGCTTGCATTAAAAAGCCCATGGCTGCGACTAAAGCCGCGAATAAAAAACTTTTTTTCATAGGCAATGTGAAAAAAGATTGGAAACAACTCTTGATGGGCGCAAATATAAGTATTATTAATGAAAGCTACAAATAGTTTTTCATGACAAAGTGCTTGACCATTCCATAAACAATGCGTACTTTTGCAACAAAAGTGCTTCAATTATGGATTTTAAGTTTTTCAAAAAAGACAATAAAGTTCAGCAGCCGGAGGAGGCTCCGCTGAATTACTGGGAAAAGGAATCGTATCTCATGGCGCTGCCAAGCAGCGGATATGTCGATGTATCGGAAGAAGCGATATGCCGTGTCGGAAGTATTGCCGGGATTGATATTGTCGAAAGCTCTCTGCCAGACGAAGATAAGCCCGGACATATCGTACTGGCATATGAAGATGAGATATACGAAATCGGGTTCTATAAAGGAGGGTTCTCTCTTCCTGAAATGCTGAGCCGCCAAGGCTATTATTTCACGGAAGAGGAAATGGAGGCGATTGCCAAATCAGACTCCGCCCTGACGGTTTTCATGGAGTTTCCGGGTGACTGCCGCAAGGCATATCATCTGCAGCTCAAGGTAGTAAAAGCGATGGTGCCAGATTTGCTTGCCATGATGGACGAAAGCGCCGAGCGGCTCGTAAGCGGACGATGGGTGACGCTTGCAACCGAGTCGAATGTGGCACCATCGGCACAATCGCTCTTCACCGTGCAGGCTATCGGCGGCGAAAACGGTTCTGTGTGGCTTCACACGCACGGGCTCAACCGCTGCGGGCTTTACGAGCTTGAAGTGCCTGGTTCAGATCAAGACAATTATTCCGACCACTTCAATGTGATAAACACCTTTGCCAGCATACTGCTCGACAGCAAAAACCTCCCCACTCCGGGAGAAGGTGTGAAAATAGGAATGTTCGATATCAACCGACCGATGGTAGCGACATATGTATCGTGGACGAAAGGTCTGTCGGAATACAAAAATCTCAATCTGGGCGGACTCGAAGACCGCAAGCACGGACACAACACAAAAACAGCCATAGTCTTCCTGTATAGGGAAGAAAAGGACGAACTAATGCGCAATTTCCGAAAAGTATCTGAATTCAACGGGCTATGGCAGAACAACCCTCTTTTCTTCATCAGCAACCGGGAGACTGAACGCATGAGCGCCCTTGCCCGCGAACGCTTCGGCATGGTGAAGTATATGGCAGAAAAAGACTGCCCGGTTCTTCTGAAAATAGCGCTTAAAACCGACCACGGAGAAAGCGGCGACGACCACGAACACATATGGTTCGAACTTCTCGGATTCGACGGCGACGAGTTTGAGGCTCGTCTCACCCAGGAGCCATACGATGTCAGCGCAATGCACACCGGCGACATCGGCAGATACTCTGTGGACAATGTCACAGACTGGCTGATACAGACTCCTGAATTTTCAGTAACACCCGACAATGCTTACCTCCTTCTATCATGAAAAAACTGATTATCGCATTTATTGCCATCGCCAGCTCTTTTGCCCCATTACCGGCCAAAGAGCTTCCTCCGGCAGCTATCGAACAGCTAAAGGGTGCCATCGGCCTTGTAGACCAGGGAATGGCAGAGGCGGCTATGCTCGATTTAGACGCGCTTGCCAAGGAATATCCCGATGACTACATCGTGCAGTACGAGCGCCTTTTTGCCCTTTACCATCTGGAAAAATATGAAGAAGTGGCCGCTGGCGCAAAAAAACTGATAAAGCACAAAGACGCCACGCCCGTAGTGTTTCAGATGTATGGCAATGTGGTCGACATTCTTGGTAAGCCCAAAGAAGCCATAAAGATATATAAAAAAGGCCTTAAGCGCTTCCCCGACGCCGGTTATCTATATCTCGAAATAGGCAATGTGCATGTTTCGCAAAATGACTACGCAGCCGCTTTAGCCAGCTTCAACAAGGGAATCGATGTTCAGCCCGATTTCAGTTCGAATTATTATCGCGCAGGTCTGCTGTATCTGTGCACAGAAGAAGCCAAAGTCTGGGGGCTTGTCTATGCCGAGACATCTATCCTTCTCAACCCCGACAATGAAGAGCGGCACTCCCACATGGGAATGGCCATTCACAATTGTTTTACAGACAATATTTCGATTGAGCAGACCGACGGAAAGACCGAAGCTAAAATCAGTCTGGCTCCCTCGCGGGGAATATCGCTGAATCCCGAAGAGGATGCCGGCGTCGTACAATTTCCAGGTGTGTACGAAGCCTGCGCACTGGGCACACTCACCAAGATGACCGTAGTCGACAAGGAATTTACCGGAAGCATAGCGCAGCTTGCAGAGCTCCGTAAAGGAATTGTAGAGTCTTACTTCTCTACGGCAAAAAACTACTACGGCAACGCCATGTATCTACTTCCATTCCAGAAAAAGGTGATAGACGCCGGGCATTGGGAGGCCTATAATTACTTTATTTTCGGCCAGGCGTTCAGCGAGGAGTTCAACGAGTGGTACAGCAATAATTCCGATAAATTCAACGACTTTGTCGACTGGTATAACAACGACCCTTTCAAGCTCGACAGCACGCATACGGTCGGTATAGACTCCATTTACCGCGACTGCGAACGCCTCAACACTATCGGAACCCTGATGTTTCACGCCAATCTGCTGAAACTATCGGAATAACCACCAGTACAACAGATATATAAAAAGCGGGGCTCCCCAAATGAGGCGCCCCGCTTCAGAAACAAGGAACGTTGTCTTTATTTGTCGGTTGTCGTGGATACTTTAGGGGTGACATGGACTGTCGATTCTCCGCCTTCGGGAATATCATCGGCCGAGGCCACTACCTGAACCTGGAAAGAGCATACAGCCTGTGCGATGGTCTTGTCGACAGCAAAGACAGTGCTCTGGATATCGAGCTGGTGACGACCGGCGGGAGTATTCTCTGTAACGTCGAATTCAAAGCCGTAAGGAGGCTGAATCGATGTGCCTACATACACATAATCCCAGTAGTAGTCGGCAGCGCTGATACCGGCACCCTTGCCTTCCTCGCGGTTGGTTACGGTAATGCCTGTTATTTCAAACGATGTGCCCTGAACGACGTAAAGGACGCCGTCGACACTTGTCGCGCCTTCGTAGGTGATATCGAAGTCTACGTTGGGCAGATCATCTTCGTCACTGCATGCGGTGAAAGCAAGAGTCATCGGCAACAAAGCCAGCAGGAAGAGGAGGTACTTTTTCATGTTTTTTACCTTGTTTTTATAATTGTACATATCAGTAGTTTAAAATTAGCAGTTAGGAGTTAGGAGTTACAAGTTATCAAGCGGTCTACAACTTGTAACTCCTAACTTGTAATTTCTAATTAAACAATCAGTTCTTGAATACCAAATCGCCGTCGGCCACATCGATGACAATAGGACGGGAGCGGTCAACCTTCTGGGCAAGAATATCTTTCGACAGCTGATTGAGCACCAGACGGTGTATGGCACGCTTGACGGGTCTTGCGCCGAACTCGGGGTCAAAGCCCTCGTCGGCCAGGAAGCTCAGTGCCGCCGGTGTGATTTCGAGCTCTATGCCCGAACTTTGACGGAGCATCTTCTGGATACCCTTGAGCTGAAGCCCGACGATTTCCTCAATTTCGCGACGGTTGAGGGGTGTGAACATTATAATTTCGTCGATACGGTTGAGGAACTCGGGGCGTATAGTCTGCTTGAGCATATCGAGCACCTGTTCCTTTGTCTTTTCGACTGTCTCCACACGGTTTTCATCGGTCATCTTGGCGAAATTATCGCGGATAAGACTCGAACCCATGTTGGAGGTCATTATTATTATAGTGTTTTTGAAGTTCACGCTGCGGCCCTTGTTGTCGGTGAGGTGACCGTCGTCGAGCACCTGAAGGAGAATGTTGAAGACGTCGGGGTGAGCCTTCTCGATTTCATCGAAAAGCACCACGGAGTATGGTTTGCGGCGCACAGCCTCGGTAAGCTGGCCACCCTCGTCGTAGCCGACATATCCGGGAGGCGCTCCGACGAGTCGCGACACGGCGTGCTTCTCCTGATATTCGCTCATATCGATTCGAGTCATCATATTCTCGTCGTCGAAGAGGTATTCGGCAAGGGCCTTTGCAAGCTCGGTCTTGCCGACACCGGTTGTGCCGAGGAATATGAATGAGCCGATAGGACGTTTCGGGTCGTTAAGCCCGGCACGGCTGCGGCGCACGGCATCGGCAATGGCGGCGATGGCCTCTTCCTGTCCTACGACGCGCGAGTGCAACTCTTCTTCAAGATGAAGCAGTTTGTCTTTCTCGCTCTGCACCATCTTATTGACAGGGATACCGGTCCAGCGCGAAACAACGTCGGCAATATCTTCGGCATCGACTTCCTCCTTGATAAGGGCACGTTCGCCCTGCATCATACGGAGTTGTTCCTGGGTTGTTTCGATTTCCGTCTGCTTCTGGGCAATCTTGGAGTAGCGGATTTCGGCCACACGGGCATAGTCGCCTTCGCGTTCGGCCTTGTCGGCCTCGAAATTGAGCTGTTCGATATCGATTTTATTCTGCTGTATCCGGGCAATGAGATCGCGCTCTGCCTGCCACTTTGCAGAGTATTCCTTTTCCTCTTCGCGAAGTTCGGCAATCTGGCGCTCGATTTCCTTTACGCGGTCGTCCATACCTTCGCGCTTGATTGCCTCGCGTTCGATTTCCATCTGGGCAATGCGGCGGGTGATGTCGTCGAGAGCCTGCGGCACGGAATCGATTTCGAGTTTAAGCTTGGAAGCGGCCTCGTCGATAAGGTCGATGGCCTTGTCGGGCAGGAAACGGTCGGTGATATAACGCTCCGAGAGCTGCACGGCGGCAATGATGGCCTCGTCTTTGATGCGCACCTTGTGGTGGTTCTCGTAGCGTTCCTTGAGACCACGGAGAATTGCGATGGCACTTGTCTCGTCGGGCTCGTTTACCATCACTTTCTGGAAACGACGCTCGAGGGCCTTATCCTTTTCGAAATATTTCTGATATTCGTCGAGGGTAGTGGCTCCGATGCTGCGGAGCTCGCCACGGGCCAATGCAGGCTTAAGGATATTGGCAGCGTCCATGGCACCTTCGCCCTTGCCTGCGCCGACGAGGGTATGGATTTCATCGATGAATAGGATAATCTCGCCATCGGCTCCGGTCACTTCGTTGACAATGGCTTTAAGACGCTCCTCGAATTCGCCCTTATATTTGGCTCCTGCGACAAGAGCGCCCATATCGAGCGAATATATCTGCTTGGTGCGCAGATTCTCGGGCACGTCGCCGCGGACAATGCGGTGAGCAAGCCCTTCGGCAATGGCCGTCTTGCCGGTACCGGGCTCGCCGATAAGCATTGGGTTGTTCTTGGTTCGGCGGCTCAGAATCTGAAGCACTCGGCGGATTTCCTCGTCGCGGCCGATTACGGGGTCGAGCTTGCCGGCTCGGGCACGCTCGTTGAGGTTTATGGCATATTTAGATAGAGCGTTGTATGTCTCTTCGGCTCCCTGGTCGGTAGCCTTGCGGCCTTTACGCAGCTCCTCGATAGCTGCCTCGAGTTCTTTCTTTCCGAGGCCGGCATTCTTGAGGATAGTAGAGGCCGGAGAGTTTATTTCGAAGATAGCCACAAGCATAGCCTCGAGGGTCACATATTCGTCGCCCATCTTCTTGGCAATGTCGAGAGCTTTCTGCAGAACATCGTTGGAGCTTCGGCTCAGATACGGTTCCTGACCCGATACTTTAGGCAAGGCAGCAATCTCAGAATCGACCTGACGGGCCACCGCTGCCGGATTGGCACCGATTTTCTGGAAGATGAAGTTTACCACCGACTCGCCTTCTTCGATTATACCCTTGAGCAGGCAGACAGGCTCGATGGCCTGCGTACCGGCGCCGCGGGTAATCTCTACGGCCTTCTGGATAGCCTCCTGCGATTTGATGGTGAAATTATTGAAATTCATAATTATGTAAGGAGATGAATGTTATTTCTCGTTATTGACAATTTAATAACTTTAACAAGCGACGGCGCTGTTTGGTTTTGTCGCTACTCTACCCTATTGCAAATTCCGTGCCAGACAGAGAAAACACGTCAATTTGTCGTATCACGGATTTGTCTGAAAGAGGCTTTTTGCGTACCTTTGTTGCAACTTAGCAGAAAATATGGAGATACTCTACGAAGACAATCATATTATAATAGTAAACAAGGCATCGGGCGAGATAGTGCAGGGCGACAAGACCGGCGACGAACCGCTGTCAGAAACCTTGAAACGCTATATCAAGGAACGCGATTCCAAACCCGGCAATGTTTTCATGGGTGTGGCTCACAGACTCGACCGCCCGGTATCCGGCGTCGTTGTATTTGCAAAAACGTCCAAGGCATTGGCGAGACTTAACGCCATGTTTGCCACCGGCGATGTCCACAAGACATACTGGGCCGTGACCGCAGGGCTTCCGGCAGAACCGCAGGCCACTCTGACCCATTATATAAGTACGACCGAAAAAAACAACAAATCATATGCGTCTCTGACTCCGAAAACAGGAGCGAAAGAGGCTCGACTGGCTTACAAACTGATAGCTTCGACCGAGCGATACAATCTGCTCGAGGTAACACTTATGACAGGTCGCAAGCACCAGATTCGCGTACAGCTGTCGGCCATCGGCTGCCCGGTGAAGGGCGACCTGAAATACGGAGCCAAACGCAGCAATCCCGACGGCAGCATATCGCTGCATGCACGCCGCATACGGTTTATCCACCCTGTGTCGAAAAAAGAAATCGACGTCACGGCTCCGGTACCACCCGGCGACGCACTCTGGAAAGCTCTTGAGGAGGGAGCATCGAAATCTGAATAATGGACAAAAAGAATTTGAAGATAGTATTTTTCGGAACACCCGAATTTGCCGTTGCGAGCCTCGACAGACTTGTCCGAAATGGATTTGACGTAGCGGCTGTTGTGACGATGCCCGACAAGATAGGCGGACGCGGTCACAAAGTGATACGCTCTGCCGTAAAAGACTATGCGGAAGCCCACAATCTGCCTTTGCTGCAGCCCGAAAAGCTAAAGGACCCGGAATTTGTGGAGGCTCTTCGAGCTATCGGTGCCGACCTGTTTATAGTCATTGCGTTCAGAATGCTGCCGGAAGTAGTATGGACAATGCCCCCGATGGGCACTTTCAACCTCCACGGCTCACTTCTGCCCCGCTATCGCGGTGCGGCGCCTATCAACCGCGCTGTGATGAACGGTGATACCGAAACCGGCGTGACAACATTCTTCCTCAAACACGAAATAGACACCGGCGATATAATCGGCCAGGAAAAAATATCAATCGGTCCTGACGAAGATGCGGGTTCGGTCTACGACCGCCTGATGGAAATAGGAGCCGAACTGACATGCCGCACCGTGACACAGATTGCCGAAGGAGGCGTCGAAGCCGTGCCTCAATTAAAGATGAGCGATATAGAGCCGACGGCGGCTCCTAAGATATTCAAGGAAGACTGCCACATAGACTGGAACCGCACAGCAGCTCAGATTCACAATCACGTCCGCGGTCTGGCACCTCACCCGGGAGCCTGGACAGAGCTACGTTATCCCGACGGCAATATGCTGACAGTGAAGGTTCTGAAAACCCGTTTATCCGACCATTGCCCCAAAGTTCTAAAAGCGGGAGAACTGGCCTTAATCGGGCGGGAAGTACTCTGCGGCTGTGGCGACGGTAACTCAGTCGTTCTCGAAACAGTGCAGCCTGCAGGCAAAAAAGCTATGCCGGCTCCTGATTTCGCGAGAGGTCTGCGTCTTGGCGAAGATGGCGTGCTTCCATACTTCGAATGACTGTTTTAACAGTATTTTTTCGGAATTTTGCATATTTCACACATCAAAGCACGTCTATTAACGCCTTTTTTAGTAATTTTACGCCTAATTAGTCGGAGTTCTATCCGGCCGTCAAGATTGATTGAACTTTAATGGGCCATAAATGTTAAAATTTAAAGACCATAGCATTGAAGCACGGTCCTGAATCGATAACATTTAACCTATCTAAAGATTTTAATATGGACAACAACATTCCCACTCCCGAAGAGCGCCGACGCCAGCGTATGGAAGAAAGCGGCAGCAACGGCGCCAACAAAGTGATGCGTTCTATTTTCGGAATCATCATGATTATAGTCTATGTAGGCATGGGCGTGCTCCTTCTCATCAACTTCTTCGGTTGGGGAGGCGATTGGGCCTGGACTCGCTATGTCGTGGGTATCGTCCTGATTATCTACGGCTTCTGGCGCGCTTACCGCCAAGTAAAGGGCATTGACTGATTTTTATACGACCTCACACTTCCTACAGCATGAGACTTCACACAAAACATATTGCAGCCGCCATGGCACTCGCATTTGCTGCGGGTGCCATGACCGGTTGCTTGAAATATGAGAAGAAAGCCAACACCTCGACCTCGGGTACAACAACCATTGTGTGCGACAACACTTTCGAGAATATTTTCGCCCAGGAAGTAGACGTATTCGAATACCAATATCCCGAGGCACACATTCTTGTGCGCTATGCTACTCAGCAAGAGGCTTTCGACTCATTGTTTACAATGAATACGCGCACCATCGTTGCGGCCCGCGACATAACTCCCGAAGAGAAACGTGCCCTTAAGGCCAAATACAAGAACGAGCGCGATGCCAATGTCAACGTACGGTCTGCCATGATTGCTGTAGATGCTGTGGCTCTCATTGTAAACCCTAAAAACGAATGCGATAAGCTTACCGTCGGCGAAATATCCGACATTCTGTCGGGACGGACCACGCGCTGGGACGAAATACAGCCCTCCGAGCGCGGGAAAATCCGTGTGATTCTTGACCAGACAGGTTCCAGCCTCGCGACTTATCTTACCGATTCGCTGCTCCACGGAGACCCTCTGGGGCCCATAGTCTATGGAGCCGGCTCGATACCGAAAGTATTCGAGATTGTCGAGAATAATCCCGATGCCATCGGTGTGCTCGGTGTAAGCTGGATTACTTCCGACATGGATTCAGCCGACGTGAGCCCTCAGGAACTTGCCGAAAGCGTTCTTGGCGATGAAGCAATCGAAGGCGCGACCCTCACCCAGCGTGTAAAAGTGCTGAAAGTATATCGCGATGACGAATTCCGCGCCTACAAGCCGTATCAGCAATATATATTTGAAGGAAGCTATCCTCTTTTCCGCCAGATATATATGATAACGACTGCTTCGACTTCGAATGTCGCCGGAGGGTTCTATTCGTTCGTCACCGGTCCTATCGGTCAGAAAATAATCATGAAAACGGGTATTATGCCCGCCAGAGTTAACATTCAGCAGGTGGAACTGCCCGAACGCTGACATATAAAAGTGGAAAAAGTAATAAACAAATAAATCATCATCTAATTAAACAATGAGAATCAAACTGTTCCTGTCACTGCTGCTTGCCGGCAGCCTTGTAGGTGCCGCTCAGCACCAGGGCTACAAGGACGGCATTGAATACTACAAAGCCGGCCAGTACGACAACGCCAAGACTATCCTCGACCGCACCATCAACGACGGTGCCACCGACAAAGCTCTCTCTAACTACTATCTCGGCCAGATAGCACTCGCAAACGGCGACAAGGCCCAGGCAAAATCGTATTTCGACAAAGGTATGTCGCTTAATTCCGACAATGCCTATAACTACGTTGGCCTCGGAGCTCTCGACCTTCTCAACGGCAATGCCGCTGCTGCCGCCGAAAATTTCAAGACCGCGCAGAAGTTCGCAAAAAAAGATGCACAGGTTTCCGTTGCCATAGCACGTGCCTACTACAACGCCGACCCTGTAAAATATGCCAAGGAAATCGACAAGGCCATGGTGAAGGCCCGCAAGGATTCGAAAAGCCAGGAGCCGTCGATTTATGTGCTTGAAGGCGACATGCTCGTAGACCAGCAGAACTACGGCGAAGCTGCCGGCCGATATGAAAGTGCCATCACTTTCGACCCCAACAATCCTGAAGGTTATGTAAAGTATTCAAATGCATATTTCTTTGTAAACAAAGACTATGCTATCAAGAAACTCGAAGAATACCTCGCTCAGCACCCCGAATCTGCAATGGTTCAGCGTGAACTCGCCGAAAAATACTTCAAGGCAGACCGCTGGCGCGCTGCTTCGGAGCTCTACGGCAAGTATATCCAGAATCCCAACAGCTTCCCCGAAGACAAGTCGCGCTACGCTGTGCTCCTCTACTGGGGCGAACGCTATCCCGAAGCTATCGCTACTGCAAAGGAAATCCTTGCAAGCGACCCGACCAACTTCCAGACCCAGCGCGTGCTTTTCCTTACTGAAAACGCAATGGGCAACTACGAACAGGCTGTAAAAGACGCTGATAAATTCTTCTCGTCGAACCCCAACGGCAATTTCAACGTAAACGACTATACCACCTATGCAGCAGCTCTAAGCGGCATGGGTCAGGATTCACTGGCAGTTCTCAAATATGAAGAGGCTGTGACGAAATTCCCCGGAAATGACGACCTTCTCAAGGAAATCAGCTCTGTCTACAACAAAAACAAACAGTATGCCAAGGGTGCAGATGCATATGCCGCATACCTCGAGCTTCAGGAAGAACCTACTGCCGATGACTTCTACGGCATGGCTACACGCTACCTCCAGGCCGCCGGTGCTGCCACTGACACTCTTCAGCAGAAAGAACTCGCCCAGAAAGGTATCGTATATATCAACAAGGTTATCGAGAACCCCAATATCAAGCCTATTCCCCAGTTCTATCAGCGTCTTGCATTCCTCAACATCGCCGGCAACAACAAACGCCCGAACGCTGAGGCCGTAGCAGCACTCGACAAAATGCTTGAGCTCCTTGATGAAGATCCCGCAAACATGGATCCCAATAATGCAAACAATCAGCTCAACCTCTACAAAAACGCATACGCCTTCGAACAGGCTTACTACAGCGCTCAGAAGAACGAGGAAAAGCTCAAAGAATATATCGAAAAGTACAACGCCATCAACAAGCTTCTCAACCCCGAAGCTGCTGAATAAGCGAACTTACAAGAATATCGACGAGAGCTTCGGGCCACACCTGAGGCTCTCGTTTTTCTAAGATTACCATGACACCACCTCTTGCCGAGCGGATGCGTCCGAAAACGCTCGATCAATATATCGGACAACAGCACCTCGTAGGGCCCGGTTCGATTCTGCGCCGCATGATTGAATCGGGAAAAATAGCTTCGTTCATCTTGTGGGGACCTCCCGGCGTCGGCAAGACCACACTTGCCAGAATAATAGCTAATGCAACCGACAGCCCCTTCTATACGCTTTCGGCTGTCACATCGGGCGTGAAAGATGTGCGGGAAGTCATAGACCGCTGCCGGACAGAAGCCGGCAGTATGTTTGGCGCAGGGCGTCCGATACTGTTCATCGACGAAATCCACAGATTCAGCAAAAGCCAGCAGGACAGTCTGCTCGGCGCCGTGGAAAACGGCACTGTGACTCTCATCGGCGCAACGACAGAAAACCCGTCATTCGAGGTAATCCGTCCGCTATTGTCGCGTGCTCAAGTCTATACCCTGAAACCGCTTGACGACAACGACCTCCGTACACTGCTCGACCGCGCGGTGACGCAGGACTCCGTGCTGTCACGCAATCCTGTGAAGATAGAGGAAACGACGGCGCTCTTCCGCTACAGCGGAGGCGACGCCCGCAAGCTTCTGAACATACTTGATTTGCTCGAGCAATCGACTCCTCACGGCGAAGAGATAGTTATAAACGACCGTGTAGTCACAGAGCGTCTGCAGGAAAATCCGCAGGCCTATGACAAGAACGGCGAAATGCACTACGACATCATTTCGGCCTTCATAAAAAGTATTCGCGGCAGCGACCCCGATGCCGCCGTCTACTGGCTTGCACGCATGATTGCCGGAGGCGAGGACCCTGAGTTTATTGCCCGGCGTCTTGTCATAGTGGCTTCAGAAGATATCGGGCTCGCAAATCCGACAGCACTGCTTATTGCCAACGCAACATTCGACGCAATCCGCAAAATCGGCATGCCAGAAGGCCGCATACCGCTTGCCGAATGTACGATATATCTTGCACTCTCGGCCAAGAGCAACTCTGCGTATATGGCTATCGACGCCGCTTTGGCAGAAGTTGAGAAAAGCGGCAATCTTCCGGTACCGCTCCATCTGCGCAACGCCCCTACGGCACTGATGAAAAAAATGGGATACGGACAGAATTATCTGTATGCTCACAACTATCCGGGCAACTTCGTGGTGCAGCAATTCCGACCGGATGCCATTGCCGACATGAAGTTCTGGAACCCGTGCAGTAATCCGGCCGAAGACATTATGCTACAGCGACACCAGAGCCGATGGGGTGACAAATAATTCACCACCGGTCGCTATTGTGTCAAAATTACACTTTTAACCGTTATAAATGGCGCACGAGACATTCGTGTGCCATTTTTATATTATCTTTGTGTGGTTTAAAACCTCTTCTAATACCCTTATAACACTAACATATATAATGAAGCCCCTTATCTTAGCCCTATCACTGCTCATGGCCGGAATGACGGTCGGTGCGGTTCCGGCTCAGGCAGCCGACGCCGCCAAGGGAACATTCGAAGCCGGCAAAGGTTCGTTCCTGCTCAACGGCGAGCCTTTTGTTGTGAAAGCTGCTGAACTTCACTATCCCCGAATACCGCGTCAATACTGGGACCAAAGAATTAAAATGTGCAAGGCTCTTGGCATGAATACAGTCTGCCTGTACGTGTTCTGGAACGCACATGAACCGAAGCCTGACCAATTCGATTTCTCCGGTCAGAATGACCTCTCCGAATTCGTGCGCCTTTGCAAAGAGAACGGAATGTATGTCATACTGCGTCCGGGCCCATATGTATGCGCAGAGTGGGAAATGGGCGGTCTTCCCTGGTGGTTGCTCAAGAAAAAAGACATAAAACTCCGCGAATCGGATCCATATTTCATAGAACGCGTCGACAACTTCCAGAAAGCGGTCGCCAATCAGGTCGGCGGCATGACCATTGCCGACGGAGGCCCCATCATTATGGTGCAGGTAGAGAACGAATATGGTTCTTATGGTATCGACAAACCGTATGTATCGCAGATTCGCGACATGCTGCGTAAAAACTTCGGCGAAGACGTGACATTGTTCCAGTGCGACTGGTCGTCTAACTTCCTCAACAACGGCCTCGATGATCTCGTGTGGACAATGAACTTCGGCACAGGCGCCAACATCGACCAGCAGTTCGAAAAACTCAAGGAAGTCCGTCCTGACAGCCCGCTTATGTGCTCTGAATTCTGGAGCGGCTGGTTCGACAAATGGGGCGCCAACCATGAGACACGTCCTGCCGCCGATATGATTGCAGGCATCGACGAAATGCTCTCCAAGAACATATCGTTCAGCCTTTATATGACTCACGGAGGCACTAACTGGGGGCATTGGGCCGGCGCAAACTCGCCTGGTTTCGCACCCGATGTGACCTCATACGACTACGACGCTCCAATCAGCGAATCAGGCCAGACAACACCCAAATACTGGGAACTCCGCAAGACTCTTGCCAAATATATGGACGGCAAAAAGCAGACAGCTGTTCCGGCTACCATCAAGCCGGTTGCCGTAAAGCAATTTGAACTGACAGAAGTCGCCCCTATTTTCGACAATCTTCCTGAGGCTAAGACTGATGTCAACATCAAGACAATGGAAGAATACGACCAGGGCTTCGGCAGCATACTCTACCGCACGACCCTTCCGGCTCTCGACAAACCGGCTCTGCTTACGGTAAATGATGCTCACGACTTCGCCCAGGTATTTGTCGACGGCAAGTATATAGGAAAACTCGACCGCCGCAACGGCGAAAAAGAACTCACTCTGCCCTCCTGCCCCAAAGGCGCTACCCTTGATATCCTGGTAGAGGCCATGGGACGTATCAACTTCGGACGTGCCATAAAAGACTTCAAAGGCATTACCGACAAGGTGACTGTCACTGAAGACCGCGACGGACATGCCTTTGTCTGCGACCTCAAGAACTGGCAGATATTCAACATCGAAGATAAACTCGACACATATACCGCCATGAACTTCGTGCCGGTATCTTCGGTTGAGAAATCGGCCGACGGCCGTCTGCCAAGAGGTGTATATCGCGGCACGTTCAATGTAAACAAACCGTCCGATACATTCCTCAATTTCGAAACATGGGGCAAGGGCCTTGTCTATGTCAACGGATATCCTCTCGGCCGTATCTGGGAGATTGGACCGCAGCAGACACTCTATATGCCAGGTTGCTGGCTCAAAAAGGGTGAGAATGAGATTGTAGTATTCGACATTCTCGGTCCCAGAGAAGCCCGTTCGGAAGGTCTCCGACAGCCTCTTCTCGATCAGCTTCTGGTCCAGAAGCCCCTTACACACCGCAACGAAGGGGAAAACCTCGACCTCAGTGGCGCGAAACCCGTCCTTACCGGAACATTCAAACCTGGCAACGGATGGCAGCAAGCCGACTTGGAAACACCAGTCAAGGGACGATATATAGTTATCGAAGCGATTGATGCCATAGACGGTAATGACGTTGCCGCTATTGCCGAGATGTACGTGCTCAACGACAAAGGCGAGCGTCTGTCGCGCGAACCATGGACCGTGCTCTATGCAGACAGCGAGGATATGAAAGGTGTCAACCGCTCTGCCGACAAAACTTTCGACCTTCAGGAATCAACCTATTGGAGCACCGTTCCAGGAACTCCATTCCCGCATGCTATCCAGATTGACCTCGGCGCAAGCCATAATATCGGCGCCATACAGTATTTGCCGCGCATGGAAAGTGAAGTACCAGGCGCTATCAAGAATTTCAAAATATACGTAGGCGAGACGCCTTTTCCGTATTAAATTTGCATCCTAACCTTGTGAAAAATCAGGCCGCCTCCGTCGATAGGAAAGCGGCCTGATTTTTTTAAGCCACAAAGAAAACGGCTGCTCACCGATTTTTGGTGGCAGCCGTTCTCAATATCTGTTAAAGAACTGTTTCCGGAGGGGTCAGCGTTCGGCTCGCATTGGGTTGGAGAGGAAGTCCTGGT
>CAMNRO010000018.1 GCA_946553045.1 uncultured Porphyromonadaceae bacterium
CGCTATAATCTTTGGCTGTGAAAAATTTATTTCCCCACTGATTTTCTACTGACCCGTTATAACAGATGTCGACGGAAACTTCAGTATTTCTGTTGCCACCACAGTGAAGAAACTTCGCATATCCTACGTGGGTATGCTTACCCGAGAAGTCGACATTACCGGGCAGCCTATCGAGGTAAAACTCAGCAGCGCCGACAATCAGCTAAATGAAGTAGTGGTGACAGCTCTCGGCATGAAGCGCGAGCGGAAAGGTCTCGGCTACGCTGTGCAGGACCTCAACGCCGAAGACCTCAACACCGACGGCACAACGTCGCTCGCCAGCGCCATGCAGGGCAAGCTGACTGGCGTTGATATCCGCCCCTCGTCGGGAGCGCCGGGTGCATCGGCTCAGATTATAATCCGCGGTGCCCGTTCTTTCGACGGCAACAACCAGCCGCTATATGTAGTAGATGGTATGCCTGTGGAATCTACCCCCGACTATGGCACCGGCAACTCTGTGACAGGAGCCAATCTCGCCGACCGCTCCATCGACATCAACCCCGAGGATATCGAGAGCATCAATGTGCTCAAAGGTCAGGCCGCCTCTGCTCTTTACGGTATCCGGGCTTCAAACGGTGTGATAGTTATCACCACCAAGCGCGGCAAGTTCAACTCAAACAAGCCGACAGTAACGGTGTCTACAAATCTTTCGGCCGAAGTGGTGTCGCGCAAGTTCCAGCGTCAGGACGTTTATGCTCAGGGCAACTTCATAGAAGGCGGATATGCTCCGACCAGCAGCATGAGCTGGGGCCCGAAAATAGCCGACCTTCCCAACGACCCAAAATATGGCGGCAACGGAAACGGCCATGATGGAATGTACTACAATCCCAAGCGGGAACTCGCCGGTCTCGACGGCTGGACAACACCGGAAATATATGATAATGTCGGCAACTTCTTCAACACCGGCTTTACCGAGAACACAAATTTCAGCCTCAGCCAGCGCACAGAGCGCGCGAGCTATTCCTTCGGCCTGAACAATTCTTATCAGGAAGGTATTGTTCCATCTACCGGCATGAACCGCTGGAGCGCCCGAGGACTTGTCGACTGGACGATAGACAAGCAGTGGAAAACAGGCTTCTCCGGAAATTACAGCTCCACAAAGATAAATTCGGCGCCCGGAGCGAACGACGGTATCATGAATGTGGTTTATTCGGCCCCCTCCGAATACGACCTCAAGGGAATACCTTTCCATGTGCCCGGCGACCCGACCCAGCAGGTGCTTTTCCGCTCTACTTCGTTCAATAACCCCTATTGGTGGGCCAATAACAATGAATATCTGCAGCATACCAACCGTTTCTTCGGCAACGCATATGTGGAATTCAGCCCCGACCTCGGTCTGGCCGACAATATGAAACTGTGGTTCCGCGAACAGGCCGGCATAGATATGTACACCTCTAATTACAGCGACGTCAAGGAGGTTGGCTCCGCCGGTCAGGCTCAGGGCGGCATTGAGAACTACGGCGTGTCGCGCAATGTATTCAACAACCTCTTCACCGCCAACTTCACCGCCGAATGGGGCGAATTCAATTTCGACGCCATGCTCGGCAATGAAATCAACCAGGACAATTCGCGCTGGTGGGATTATATCGGCAATAATTTCAACTTCTACGGCATGCCGGTCATCGCCAATGCCACAAGCTTCTCCAGCAGCGAGTATAACCGTCATTCGCGCACGGTTGGCTTCTTCGGAAGCGCAGGCCTTTCATGGCGCTCCATGCTGTTCCTAACCGTTACGGGCCGTAACGACTATGTGTCGACGATGCCGCGCAATAACCGCTCGTTCTTCTATCCGTCGGTATCGCTCGGCTGGGTCTTCACGGAACTTCCCTCTCTTAAAGGCAACGACGTGCTCACATTCGGCAAGCTTCGTGCAAGTTATGCCCAGGTAGGCCAGGCCGGTACTTTCTATGAGAATTACTATTATGTGCCCGGCTACGGCAGCGGCATGTATCAGTACAACCCCGTGACCTACCCCGTGAAAGGTGTGTCGAGCTATGTGCCCTATTATGTTGTTTACGACAAAAATCTCAAGCCCCAGAACACCGAAAACGTCGAAGTCGGCGCTGATTTCCGTCTGTTCCGCGACCGCGTGCGCCTGGAATACACTCTTTCCTATCAGAATGTGACAGACCAGATATTCTCCGTGCCCACCGCCGGTTCGTCGGGTTATCAGTATAAGATGACCAATGCCGGCAAGATGCGCACATGGTCGCACGAACTCGGCATCAACGTGGCTATACTCGAAAACAAGGACTACGACCTCAATCTCGGTATCAATTTCACCAAGGTCAACAACAAGGTTGTCGAGCTTGCCGAAGGCGTCGAATCCATTATGCTCGGCGGTTTCGTAGAACCTCAGATCCGCGCTCAGGCCGGCAATACATATCCCAATATATATGGCACCGCCTTTAAACGCGACGAGGCCACCGGCCAGCTCCTGCTTCTCGACGGTCTGCCCCAGGGCACTTCCGACAGCCAGGACCTCGGCAACTGCTCGCCCGATTTCGTGACCGGTTTCACCCTCAGCGGCCGCTATCGCCGAGTGAATCTCAGCACTACATGGAGCTGGCAGAAAGGCGGACGCATGTATCACGGCACCAACCTTACACTCAATTACTTCGGTGCTACTAAAGAATCGCTTCCTTTCCACGAAGGCACTATGGTGGCCGAGGGTATAGACGAGGCTACCGGCCAGCCCAACACCGTCGAGGTGAGCAAGCAGGACTATTTTATGATGTATAACGACGTGACCGAGGCCGGTGTCTACGACATGAGTTTCTTCAAACTCCGCGACGTGACCCTTACCTACAAACTGCCTTCATTCGGTAAATTCGATATCGAAGTCTTCGGCTTCGCCCGCAATGTCCTCCTGTGGACCAATCTCCCCAACTTCGACCCCGAGGCTTCGCAGGGCAACGGCAACATGGGCGGTTACTTCGAGCGTTTCTCCATTCCGAATACATCTTCGTATGGCGGCGGCCTGAAATTCACGTTCTAATAACGTTAAATACAATCTGACATGTTCAAGAAATTATTATATATAGCATTCCTCGGAATTGCCCTCAGCGCATGCACCGAGGATACGATGGACAACATCAACAAAGACGAGGCAAATCCGCCTTCGAGCGCTGTCAATGCAAAATTCCAGGTCACCGATGCCATCGTGGCAACAGGCTTTACCGGTTGGGGCGGGGCATATGCCTGGTATGTAAGCTCCTATACCGAGCAGACTTTCGGCACAGGCAACAACCAGCTCATGAAGACCGAGTTGCGTCTGCGTGGCGAGACGGCCGCAAGTTCAACCTTCAACAACGAGTGGAACGGCGTATATGCCAACCTCATGAATATAAAGCAGATTATAGAGAAGTGTGCCGATGGAGGCCTCAACGCCGGCCAGAAAGACATTCTCGGCATAGCCCAGGTGCTTTGGGTGCTCAATTATGAGCTCCTCACCGACATGCACGGCGATATACCCTACAGCGAAGCCCTTGTGTCTGACCAGCCGAAGCTCGACTCGCAGGAATCCATCTACGCCGACCTTATCAGTCGTATCAGTGATGCCGAGACTCTTCTGTCTGAGGCTGTTGCCGAGAAAATGAACAATACCGGCGCTCAGGACCTGCTTTATGGCGGCGACCCGGCCCGATGGCTCGGTCTCGCACACGCTGTGAAGGCGCGTCTGCTTCTGAACACTTCGTATCGCGACAGCGGGGCCTACGCCAAGGCAATCTCTGCCGGAGAAGCCGCTCTTGCTGCCGGTTTCGAAGGAGCCGAACTGTCTATTTTCAATGGTGTTGACTGCGACAATCCCTGGACGGCATACTCATGGAGCCGCTACTATACCGGTGCAAACGGTACTGTTGTCGCCCTGATGGAAGAGCGCGAAGACCCGCGTCTCGATGTCTATGCCTGGGACGCTTTCGGTACGGGCGCCGCATATGCTCCTGCCGGAGATGCCGAATTTGCCAAATGCACCGAGACTGTCGGCCTTCCCATGTGGCTCGAGAATGGTGCGGCAAAGCTGCATATATTCAGCGTGAGCGAAATCAATTTTATCCTTGCAGAGGCTAAGGCGCGCACCGGTGCCGACGCCACAGCCAATTTCGAAGCCGGAATCGCGGCCTCGTTCGCCGACTATGCCGAGGCTACTGAGGAAGACATGCCCGATCCTGCCGATTATATAGCGGCACTCGGAGCTCCTGCCATAGGCGAAATAATGGTGCAGAAGTATCTTGCCCAGACGCGCGACGAGCAGGTGCAGACCTACAACGATATACGCCGCTGCAAGGCTCTCGGAGAAGAATATATAGTGCTTAAAAATCCGAATAACAATCAAGGCGGACAGAACCAGTGGCCTCTTCGCCTGCCCTATGGAAACAGCGATGTAGTCTCTAATCCGAACGTTGCCGAGGCTTTCGGTTCGGGCAACGCCGCCGGAAACTACATCTTCACCGACAATACCTGGCTCTTCGGAGGAACACGCTGATATTGTCGTTACAAAAAAACTTAGAGATTGGCCCCCCTGCGTGAGCAGAGGGGCTTTTCGTCTGAAATGATGTCAGATTAGTCAATTTGTACATTTTTTGAAGTATTACCGTCGGAATATTCGGGATTTTTGTAATTTTGCAGCGTGTTTCACGCTATGTCTCGCAAGTTTACAGTCATATTCATGCTTGTTCTGTCGCTTCTGTCGGCCACAGGAGCGCGTGCTTTGTCGCTCAATCTCGACTCGATTGCCGAGTGGGGCAAGTTTCCGCGTTTTGTTGTAAACACTTACCGTTGGGGCGATAAATTCTTCAATGGCTATGATACAACGTTTGTGAAGTCGACAGGCTACAAGTTTAATGCCAAACTTACTACAGAAAGCTGGGCCGACGGATATAGTTTTCTTCTCCCGAACGATAAATATATCTACATGTTGTCGGAGCCGTCTACCTCCGCCGGTGTCTACCTCACATATCTGGCGATTTCGGGCGGTTACGACGTGAACATAAGCAAACTCATGGGGGGAGTAGACCGTTCGCGTCAGCGTCTGCGTTTCGGTTTCAACTGCATGCTCTTTGCTGCGGAGTTCTATGTGATAAAGAACGATGTCGGAACAAGAATCAAGCGTTTCGGCGATGAGAACAAGCCATTGCACCTCAATCTTGGTTTCAACGCCATCAATAATTATACCTGGGGTGTGGATGCCTACTATTTTTTCAACCACAAACGCTATTCCGAGGCAGCTTCGTTCAATTTCAGCCGTGTGCAGCGAAAGAGTCAGGGCGCTTTTTATACCGGGTTCTCCATTTATACCCAAAAGCTTGACTTTGACTTCAAAGGCTTGCCCGAGGCGTTGCGGGATCAGTTGCCGCCAAACTGGATAGATTATCGCTATCGTGTGAACACACACAACTACGCCCTGCGTTTCGGCTATGGATATAACTGGGTATTTGCTCCCAAGTGGGTGCTTGGCGTGAGCGAATCGCCTATTGTGGGCGTGCGCAAGGGCTTCGTGAACTCCGACATTGAGAAGGTGTCGTTTTCGATGTATAACCGACTCAAGCTCTCTGTGGTGTGGAACAGTCCCGACCACCGCTTCTTTTTCGGCGCTCTCGGCAAATTCGATGTCGCTATCGTAAACGACGAGACGACGACATATGCCGGTGGCGTGCTCAGCGGAGAGGCCGTCTTCGGAATCCGCTTCAACATCTGGTAAGTCGGTCGTACGAAGAAATAATGTTTTTTTTCATATTTCTGAACAAAGATTAAAATAGGCTTGTTAGTATTTCAAACGCCGGGAAACCTCCTCGATAATACCCCGGCGAGGGATGATTAATTCATCGCTTAGCGTCTCAAGATTGAAAAAACAATTAAAGTCTAACAAAACATTTAATCAAAATGAAAAAGAACGTTCTCTTTACCGCAGCATTGTCGTGCGCATTCCTGTTGCCGGCTTTTAATGCATCTGCTCAGGATCAATCCGTGGTAGTTGAGGAAGAAACCATCGTCACCTCGGAGGTTCCCTGCAAGACTCACTATTACGTTGACAAAAAGAACAACTGGTTCTTACAGATTGGTGCCGGTATCGACGTGCCTTTCGTAGAAGGCGTCAATGCAAAGGGCGACCGCGAGCGCCACATCACCGTGAACTATAATCTCGGCTTCGGCAAATGGTTCTCTCCCTATATGGGCTGGCGCTTGGTGTTTAATGGCGGCCCTCTCCACTGGGAAGACGGCGGCATGTATAAAGCCAAATATGTAGGCGCCAATGTCGACTTCATGTGGGATATGTTCAACTCCATCGGCGGCGTAAACTCCAAGCGAGTATTCTCGATCATACCTTTCATCGGTCTCGGTGGTACTTATGTATGGGATCAGACTCCTGCCGGAACCATTATCGGACAAGACGGAAATCCCAAGAACAGCACATGGGCGCTCCCCGTATCGGGCGGTCTCCAGTTCCGTTTCCGTCTCTGCAAGTATGTGGATTTCTTTGCCGAGGCTCGCGCTTCGATGTATGGCGACAACTTCAACAATATCGCCTACGGACGTCCTATCGACATCAATGTAACTGCTAACGCAGGTTTCACCATCACATTCGGTGGCCGCGACTATCAGTCGTACAACCCCTGCGATTATCTCGGATATATCAATAATCTCAATGGTCAGGTCAACGATCTTCGCGGCGCCCTCGCCACAACTGCCGCCGCTCTCGCCGCTGCAGAAGCACAGCTGCCGTGCCCCGAAGTCGTTGAAGCCGAGACCACCGTCGTCGAAGCCGCTCCTCTGATGGCTACAGTGCGATTCTCGCTCAACTCTTCTAAGATTACCGACACCGAAATGGTGAATGTCTACAACATCGCCGAATGGATGAAGGCTAATCCCGATCAGAATGTGGCTATCGTCGGCTATGCTGACAAAGATACCGGCACAAGCGACTACAACATGGGTCTCTCCAAGCGTCGCGCACAGGTTGTCTTCGATACCCTCGTCAACAAGTACGGTATCAACCCCGACCGCCTTGCAATGCAGGCAGAAGGTTCCGACGTTCAGCCCTACGACGTCAACAACTGGAACCGAATCGTAATCTTCAACGTCGCTCAATAACAGCAATCTCTCTATAGTGAAGTCCGCCCCGGCTTGTGATGGTCGGGGCGGTTTTTTTAGAGTTCGTCGATTTATTATTTGCCAAGAGGTAATTATCTGTATTATGGTGTTTTAGATTGGAGAAGGAAATTTTTTGGACTTAGTTGAACCAATACTCCGCCTTAAAATATGTTGCGCTTTTAACACAGATTATGTATCTTTGCAAAATATGGCTATGACGAATAGCCTCTTAGACAAGCATAAAATACGAGCAATAAGAGAGCTGTAAGAATAGATTCCGTAATTATCAGTTATGAAAAGGAAGATTTTCAATGCTTTGGCAAACTCCGCTATGGTGCGTGCCTTCATCGCAAAACCATCGCCCAAATGGATGGTTCTGCTTGCTGACCTCATATTGATAGCTTTTAGCTGCGGTCTCACACTCGCCTTCGGCAACCATCATACTTACGGAGATTCTTTCATTTATTCACCTTTGGCCCGTGTGCTCCTTGAGTATCTGACCTATGTCGTTCTGGCCGTCAGTCTCGGCACGAGCCGCTATATTATCCGTCTCTCGGTGATAGAAGACACATATCGGCTTGTGCTGCTTATTGTGTCTGCTTCGGCGCTACTCAGCGTAGTCTCAATCATAAGCTATTTCGCTTTCGGATTCTTTTATTTCAGTATCTGGAATATATTTATAGTCGGAGTGATGTCTTTCACGCTGATGCTGCTTATGCGGCTGGCTATAAAATATCTATATCTTCAGCTGTCGAATGTGGACAAGAACAAGAAGCGCGTCATCGTGCTTGGTTCGGCCATCAATTCGTTCTTTTTCGCTTCGGCTCTCAAGAGCGAGTTTGAGGGCCGGTTCAATCCGGTGGCCTTGCTCAGTCTGTCGGCCGGAAATATCAGCAGCACGGTCAACGGCATCCCCGTCATAAAGTTCGATCCCGATTCTATCGGCGAGATTTTCGCATACTACCGATGCGATACGCTCCTGTTCCTGTCAACGCAGCTTGAGATTATGCGTTCGGGCACGGCCGATGTCTTTCTACGTAACCGTATAAAACTTCTGATGCTGAACCAGGTCGAGGAATTCGACCTCGACAGCAAAAATCCTCCGGCTCTGTCCTCTCATATTCATGATATCCGCATAGAGGATTTGCTCGGGCGCGAGCCTATACAGACCGACAACCACACAATCCGAAATTTCATATGCAATCAGATTGTGATGATAACGGGAGCGGCCGGGTCTATCGGCAGCGAAATCGTGCGTCAGGTAGCCGCCATGGGAGCAAAAGAAATAGTCCTTCTCGACCAGGCCGAGACTCCGATGCACGAAATGCAGCTCGAACTCGAGGCTTCTTTCCCGGGTGTGCGTATCCATCTTTTCATTGGCGACATCACCAACCGCGAGCGCGTAGAGCGTGCATTCCAGAAATATCATCCGCGATATGTGTTCCATGCCGCTGCCTACAAGCATGTGCCGATGATGGAGCGGAATCCTCAGGAAGCTGTTCTGACCAATGTCTTCGGAACGAAGAATGTGGCCGACCTGGCTGTGAAATACGGTGTCGAGAAGTTCGTGATGATATCTACCGACAAGGCCGTCAATCCCACCAACATCATGGGCGCCTCCAAGCGTATCGCCGAAATCTATGTGCAGTCGCTCTTCTATCATCTGCGTAATACCTCCGATGAGCCTTCGACACGCTTTATCACCACACGCTTCGGAAATGTGCTTGGTTCGAACGGTTCGGTGATTCCCTTGTTCAGGCGCCAGATAGAGCAGGGTGGTCCTGTGACGATAACACACCGCGATATCATACGCTACTTCATGACTATTCCGGAGGCATGCTCTCTTGTGCTCGAGGCCGGAATAATGGGCGACGGAGGCGAGATTTTCGTGTTCGACATGGGGCAGCCTGTGAAGATATGGGACCTTGCCGAGCGCATGATTTCGCTTTCAGGTCTTCGCGTCGGCACCGACATCAAGATTGTCGAGACCGGTTTGCGCCCCGGCGAAAAACTTTATGAGGAGCTTCTCAACGAGAAAGAGCACACAATTGGCACACATCATAAGAAAATAATGATAGCGCGTGTGCGCACATATAGCTTCGCAGACGTGGTTGAGCATCTCGGGCGTCTCGAAAAATGCTTGCATTCATGCAACGGAAGTCACGACATCGTTGCGGAAATGAAGCATATGGTTCCTGAATTTAAATCGAATAACTCAATATATCAGAAAATAGATTCGGAGCTTTCTGCTGAAGACGGAAGCGAGAATATGACTGAAATACAAGTAGTAAACGGATGAAATTTATCACATTATGCATCGCAGCGATTATTTCGCTGTCTTCTATGACTGCCGAGGCTCAGAGCCTCAAGGATATTCTTGGCGGTCTTGCCGGCTCTGCTGCCGGTTCTTCTGATTCCACCCGTACATCATCGTCCAATCCTCTGGGGGCGCTGGGGTCTATCCTCGGAAATGTCATTGCCAACGATAAATTCACGGTCGACGATATTGTCGGCAGCTGGAACTACAGTTCGCCGGCAGTTTCTTTCCAGTCGGACAATGCCCTCAAGAAAATCGGCGGAGCAGGAGCCGCTACTGCCATCGAAGACAAGCTGGCGCCATATTACAAGACAATAGGACTCACCGGCACCACTCTTACCGTAGAAGCCGACCACAGCTTCACGATGAAGCTCGGTGTGGCTCAGCTAAAAGGTACTGTCGAGAAAGCTGAAGACGGTGGACTTGTGTTCGCCTTCAATGCTTTCGGAAAAGTCAGCCTCGGCAAGGTTTCCGCTCATGCCACGAAGGTAGGTTCGACACTCAATCTCACTTTCGATGCCACTAAATTGATTCAGATTCTTACCAAAGTGGCCGGAGTTCTCAACAACTCTACCCTTAAGGCTGTTACAAATCTGGTTAACTCTTACGACGGAATTTATATTGGATTCAAACTCAACAAGCAGTCTTGATTCGACCGATATTAACAGCGCAGGGAGGCTTTTGCAAAAGCCTCCCTGCGCTGTTATCGTACCTTATGTCAGTCGTGGGGCATATGGCGGGTCAGCCTTGTCTCCGACGGTGGATTCTTATCTTCTGCAGCTCGATTGAGCACATCGATGGCAAACTCGAGAATCGTATCGATGCCGTTTGCCTCCTGCTCAGGGTCCATATCAATTTTGCCGCCGGGAGTAGGGTCTACGCCATGCTCGGTGAGGTGCATTTCAGGGTCGTAGACCGGCGAACCTGAGAATCGCACGCTCCAGCCGCACGGCAGTTCCGATGAAAATGGCATGCCGCTGCCTCCGCCGGTCACATCGCCGACTACAGCGACATGGGGCAGCAATTTCATCACAGACACAAAGTTGTTGGCGGCGCTGAAGGTGCTGCGGTTTGTGAGCACGATGACCGGTTTCAGCCAGCGCACATGATTTTCGGCCGGGTCATAATAGTAGGCGTATGGCTCGGAAAAATCATTGTGGCCCGGCCCGGTCTTGTGGCATATATATCCGGCGCATATCCGCTTGTCGAGGAAGTGCGATACCAGGCGTTCGACATTGGTCATGTCGCCTCCGCCATTATCGCGCACGTCTATGATAAGGCCGTCTGTCTCGCGCATGGAATAGAGCATTTCGTCGACAAAGGCTTCGCCGAACGATGCGGCGAAAGACGAGTAGTGCATGTAGCCCACATTGCGGTCTTCAAGTATTTTATAGATAATGCCGTTGCCGGAATAATAGTTGAAATCAAGATAGTGTTCCTGAATCAGGCGCAGATTGAAATTCTGAGGATAATCGCTCCACCAGTTGCGGTAATACGACACGTTGAACCACGAAATAAGGTTGGTGTGTCCGTCTTTGAGCTCGTCGAGCATAGCTGCGCAATGGAAAAAAAGGTCTTTTTCTTTCCATTCGGGGTCGATTGTCGCGCGATAGCGCTCGCCTGTTTCTTTCCAGTCTATGTCTTTGCTTCCGAAGAAGCAGTAGTGTTGGTCGATAATGGTCCACAGCGCGTCGAAGTTGCCGTAGAGGTCATTCTCCCATGTTTCTATAGAGTGGCAGCCTCCCAGCGACGCCGAAATTGCCGCTGCTGTGGCTGCGGCGGCTATGTTTTTATATATAGCTTTGAATTTCATGTCAGTAGAGGGCGTTTATGATTTTGGCGTCGTGTGCTGAATTGTTTTTCGGACCGAGCGACAGCCATTCGCAGACAATGCCGACAACTGCGGCATGTTCGACGCGTCGTGTGACGATATGCGATGCTTTGGTCGAAAGAATGTTGCATCTGTAGCCGAGCCGCATGGTCGTGCGGCCGAAACGGAGGTCGAGGCTAAGCAGATTGTTGAGGCCGAAATAGTTTCCTGGCCATGCCCCGCGTACAAGATTCTTGTGGTTGCCGAGATATATCTCGTAGTATAGTTCGCCGTATGCCGGCGAGAAGAATATGCCGGTGAGAGGGAGTTCGGACTGATAGCGTGCGCATACGGGCAGCTTCCCAAGGTGTGTGTTCCACGCCACCGCACCGAGGGCGTTTATGGTCCACGCAGCTTTGGCGGCTACCGGATTATTGCTGTTGCGCGGGTTATAGAATGCACCGACATCTATGCCAGTGCTTCCGCCGCCATAGACACTCCATCCGTTGCCGAGTTTCCATCGGTGAGCCATGCCCCATCGCAAGTCTAACGCAACATTCCACATTCGGGCGTTTTTGGCCGGGTTGCTGGCCCGCTGAAGGTCAAGGCGTCCCTGGAGCTGCATTACCCAGCGCTCAGGCGAAAATTTCATGGCCTGAAGGCGTTCGTAGCCGAGGGCTATATCCCATCCCGAATATTTCAGCGGCGAAAGATAGGTTTCGGCAATGTGTGAGGAGCCGGCCTCGAACGTATAGGCGGAAAGGACCGGGCGTTCGGTGGTCTGCGCGCCGGCGGCTGCCGCGCACAGGCACAGCAGCACGGCGGCAAGTATTTTAGGCGTTTTCATTTTCCAGATCTGTGAATAGACGCTCCTGACCGACGATTTCGTCGCGTATCTGGTCGTCGGAGAGCTCGGGCTCTATGTCGGTCTGCTCAATGGCCGGAGCTTCCTGGCTGTCTTCGGCAGCGGCATCGGGACGCTTGGGCTCGAGTTCTACTATTTCAGCCAGATTCCACGTGGTGAGGCGCTTTCCGCGGGCCTTGAACGATTTTACTCCGATGAATTCTTCGGCATCGATTGTCACGGCCGGCCGCGAGGCGTCATCGCCTCCGAAGCGGAGTTCGAACATTGGCGCATCGTGGTCTGAAAGTTTCAGCAGGCGAGAGCGGGCATCGTCGCCGATGAAGCGCTGATGCTTTCCCGAGTCTTCGAATGTGAATCGCTTGAGGTACGGATAGCCTTGTTCGGCATCGAAAAGGGCCGCTGTCCAGACTTGTTTTGGCCTGAATTTCTCGATGAGCAGAATCTTGTCTTCGTAGTGGTTTGTGACGTCGAAATTGGTGGTATAGAACTCTCCGGAGGGCAGCAGTACCAGAATGCGGTCTGTTCCGGCAAATTCTCCAAGGAAATTGCCTCGGCCGTCGTAGTTGAGGCGCATTACGTCGGGGTCGAACCACACTTCGCGTCCGCCAAGTGTGGAGGCTCCGCGCTCTTTGAGCGAGAAACGATGCACTTCGTTCTTGGTGACCAGGTTGCCTCGGGCTGCACGGCCCTTGATGTCGAGTTTTCCGAAATCGACGTCGAAAGTCAGATTCTTCAGACGCTGTTTGGGCTTGAGGGTCACTTTTACAACTTCGGCCTCGCCGTTGGGGTTGGCGCTGAACCATACTACCCGGGAGCCCTGTGTGCCCTGAGTGAGGTCGTATTCCTTGTCGCGTGTGAGGCCGGTGGCGGCGAAGCGCTTCATATAATATATGCCTCCGCGGCCGTTCTGATATATCACATTGTATATCGTGCGAGTGTCGTTTCGCTTGAATACGTTGATATATAGCACGTTTTTGCCTACAGAGAGCTTGTCCTGCACGCGCACTATCTTGTATCTGCCATCGCGGTAGAATATTATGATGTCGTCGATGGTAGAACAGTTGCACACGAACTCGTCTTTTTTCAGCGAAGTGCCTATGAAGCCTTCTTCGCGGTTTATATAGAGCTTTTCGTTTGCCTCGGCAACAGTGGCGGCCTGGATATTGTCGAAGCTGCGAATTGCGGTGCGTCGTGGATATGCGGCGCCGTATTTTTCCTTGAGATAGGTGTACCACTCCACCGTGACATCGTCGATGTGCTCCAGGCGGTCGAGGGTGCGCGAGATACGTCCGCGGAGGTCATGCAGAAGTTTCTCTGCCTCGTCTGAGTTGAAGCGGAGAATTCTCTTCATCTTTATTTCGAGAAGACGCAGTATGTCGTCGCGTGTCACTTCGCGTGTCAGAGAGGGCTTATAAGGCTCGAGGCGGCTGTCTACATGTGCTATGGCCGCGTCGAGGTTGGGCGCTTCTTCATACTGGCGGTCTTTGTATATCCTCTCTTCGATGAATATCTTTTCAAGCGAGGCATCGAGCAGTTTCTCGCGGGTTTCTGCGAGCTCTACTTCGAGTTCGGAGCGTATGATTCTCTTGGTGGTCTCGACACTGTGGCGTAGCACGTCGCTGACGCCGAGGAAACACGGTTTTTTGTCGCGGATTACGCAGCAGTTGGGCGATATGTTTACTTCGCAGTCTGTAAAGGCATAGAGGGCGTCGATTGTCTTGTCGCTCGATGTGCCGGGAATAAGGTGCACGAGAACCGACGCTTCGGCAGCGGTGTTGTCTTCTACTTTTCGTATTTTTATCTGTCCGCGCTCGAAAGCCTTCAGAATCGACTCTATGAGGGAGCCGGATGTTTTGCCGAATGGCAGTTCGGAGATGTTGAGGGTCTTGGAATCGATTTTTTCGATTTTTGCTCTTACCTTGACTCCGCCGCCGCGTTTGCCGTCGTTGTAGCGGGCTATGTCGATGGTGCCGCCTGTCGCGAAGTCGGGATAAAGCTCGAAATCTTCGCCGCGCACGCAGGCTATGGATGCGTCGAGAAGCTCGTTGAAATTATGCGGAAGGATTTTTGAAGACAAACCGACCGCAATGCCTTCAGCCCCCTGAGCCAGCAATAAAGGGAACTTGGTGGGAAGTGTCACCGGCTCGCGTTTGCGGCCGTCGTAGCTGAGAGTCCATTCGGTCACCTTGGGGTTGAAAAGCACCTCGGAGGCAAAGAGGCTAAGGCGCGCTTCTATGTAACGCGCTGCTGCCGCTGCCGTTCCGGTGAGAATGTTGCCCCAGTTACCCTGAGTTTCCACCAGGAGGTCTTTCTGGCCAAGCTGCACGAGCGCCTCTTTGATAGATGCGTCTCCGTGGGGGTGGTACTGCATGGTGGTTCCGACGATGTTGGCAACCTTGTTGAATCGACCGTCGTCGATGGTCTTCATTGCATGCAGTATTCGGCGCTGCACCGGTTTGAGACCGTCTTCTATTTCAGGAACGGCGCGTTCGAGAATCACATAGGAGGCATATTCGAGAAACCATGTCTGATACATGCCGCGCAGATGATGGCGCACGACATCTTCTGCCGCCGTATATGGGCGGCGGGGTGCCGGTGTTTCTTCGGCCGCAGTATCTTCGTCGTCCTGTTCGTCGGCGGTTTCTGTGGCTTCAGTATCTGTTATCGGTTCTTCTGGCAGGTTCTCGGGGTATCTTTCGTCGTTTTCTTCACTCATTGCAGGCGATGATTGGCTTTATTCCACAAAAATAGTGAAAAAAAACGAAAATCACGGTCCTTTGTTTCCCCTTTTCTGCGTGGCGGCATTCAGAGAGGATTGCCGTTGGGGAATGTCAGAGTTCCGTTGTCGAGAGCCTGTTCATAGAGGTCTTTGAGCAGTTCGGCGTCGTATGCCTGGCGGTTTCGGGTGAGAAGACGTTCCCGAATTATTGGTTCGGCCGCTTCGAATGGCAGCGGAGAGCCGGCGGGAAGATAGTCGGATACATGCAGCAGATATGTGTAGCCGTCCTGCGATATGTCGAGCGGTTTTCCTGCTTTGAGAAACGCTGCTGGCGACGCTATTTCGGTGGGTATTCTGGTTTCAATCTGTTCCCAGTCAATCCATAGTTCGCGGAAATAATCGTAATGCAGCGCTGTTTTGGGAGCTTCTTTCTCAAGACGGTCCATGTCGTCGGCTTTGGCGGAAGTGTACAGTCGCTTCAGCAGGCGGAGATTGGAGGCTTCGTTGGGCACTTTGAGATATACGCCTCGCACTAGAGGCCTCTCAAGCACAAAATCGGCCTTATGGGTTTCATAGTATGCTCTCAGTGAATCTTCCGAGAATATGGAATTAGCCTGGGTGGCCATGGCGCGCCGATATTGACTCATGATGAGGTTGAGACGGTACTCGGACGTAAGCCGGTCTATTTCTGCGATATCGACAGCTTCTGCTGCGAGCCGCTCTACCAGGCGCGCTTCAATCCAGCGGCGTATGTACGCATGCGCATACGAGGTGCTGTCCTCGGCCGAGAGGCCTCCGGGAAGGGCTTTCTTCAGTTCGGTGCGTGTGAGCATGGCTTTGCCGACGGTAGCAATTGAATCGCCGCCGCCTGCATTGCTGCTTCTTTCACACGATGACAGGGCAAGAAGCACAAAGGCAATAAATGCCGCTTTTTTCACTGTAAATTCTTGAAAACCTTTTTGTTTACTTTTACTTTATACTTTTTGTGCAGTTCTTTTACCCATTCTTTGTCCAGGGCAGTCTGATAGTCTGTGAGAGCGGCACCGCGTACGTCTGCGGCCTCTTCGGGAGCATTGATGATACGGCCCTTGTATGCCGCATAGTATTTCCAGCGCGAATTTGTTCCGTCGGCCGGACGTTCGGCTCCGAATCCGAGATAGTCGGTGATAGGATTCTCACCACGGGCTGCCACGACGCGCTCGATTTTAATCTCGCGGTTGAAGCGTTCGCGCATTTTGCGCACGAATTCTGTCGGGTCGTCGGTCGATAGCGAATCGGCGAAGTCCAGAGCAGCGGAGAGGGTAGTGTCGTTGGACGCGAAAATGATGTAGCTTTTGAATTTAGGGCTTTCCCATTTGTAGTCGGCAGAGTGGGCGCGGAAGAATTTTTCCAGTCCTTCGCGGTCGGAGGCTGCCTTATCCCATACTTTTCGGTTGGATACTTCGTATAGGAGTATGCCGTCGTGATATTCGTTTAGGAGATTGCGGAACTCGGCATTCTCGGTTGCGAGACGTTGCCGTTCGTTTTCTACGAGAATGTCATCGAGAAGATCGCCGGTTGCCGCAGTTATAGACGCCATAGGATTGACGGGTAACTGTATGTCGGGCACTCGGGCAATTGCGTCTGTTGCATGTATTTCGCCGCCGTTGTAGGTTGCCACTACGGGATTCATCTGCACGATTCTGCTTAGAACGGTTGAATCGCACACCCCGTTGTTCGCGTCGATGACCGCACGCAGCTGGTCGAGTGCGCCCTGCGATATTACGGCATTGTTTTCTTTGCGGAGACGTGCCAAGACGGCTTTTTCAGGAAGAATTCCACGTTCGTCAGAGGCTATTTTGGCTTCTATGCCTTCGCGGGCGTCGTCCAGCGACGGAATGCCGCGGTGGTTGGTGCGGTGGATTATGTGCCAGCCAAAGGCTGTTTTTACAGGCTTGGAAATTGCTCCGTCTTTGAGTGCGAACGAGGCGCTGTCGAACTCTGCCACCATGGCGCCGCGGCCGAACCAGCCTAATTTGCCACCCTTCTGGGCCGAACCCGGGTCTTCGGAGAACCGTCGCGCGAGCTCTCCGAAATCGGCACCGCCCTTGGCTACTTTATATATAGAATCGGCCAGGGCTTTCTTGGCGGCTGCCTGAGATTCGTCGAGGCCGCGAGTCATCAGAAGGATATGTTCGGCCTCTACTTCGCCTTGTGCGGGAGTGCGTTTTTCAACACGGATAAGGTGATACCCCATGCCTGAATTTACCACTTCCGATATGGAGCCGGCCGGAGTCTGATAGGCAGCTTCTTCGAATGTCCACGGGAAACGTCCGGGCACCACATAGCCCATCAGGCCTCCCTGCTGGGCCGAGTAGCGGTCTGCCGAATACTGGCGGGCGGCGTCTTCGAAGCTTGTCGCACCGCTTGCTATGGCTGCCTTGATGGAGTCGAGTTTAGCTATGTTCTCCTGCTGGAGCGGAAGCATGATATGACTCGCAAGAACATCTTCGGTGAAATGGCTGTATGCCTGGCGGACAAGCTTTTCGGCCACGGAGTCGTCGCGGAAATAGGGCTTCGAAAGGTCTCTGACGAAACTTTCGTACTCGCTGGTGAACTCCGGCGTGCGGTCGAGGCCTTCGTGGAGCGCATCGGCCACTTTCAGCTTGTAGTTGATGAACATACCCAGGTATTCGTCGAGGCTCTGGGACTGCATCTGCTGGGTATTGTTCTTGTTATAGAGGTATTCGAATTCGCTGACATGTACCTCCTTGCCGTCGACTGTCATAAGCACCGGGTCGTTGGCGCCGGCATAGAGGGCCGCCGCAATCGAGATAGCCGCAAGGCTCAGTATCTTTCGTTTCATATTTATGCTTCTGTACTTAACTGAAAAATGCGGTGTGTCGTTCTCTGACGAACGACACCCCACATTTATGTTAACGTATGGAATTTCGCTTTATTGCCCCGAGGCGCTGTAGTTGGGAGCCTCGCTCGTGATTGCCACATCGTGCGGGTGGCTTTCGGCCACGCCTGCATTGGTGATGCGTGTGAACTGGGCGTGGTGAAGGGCGTCGATGTTGCCTGCGCCGCAGTAGCCCATACCCGAACGGAGACCGCCGAGCATCTGATATACAACTTCGAAGAGCGAGCCTTTATAGGGCACGCGGGCTGCAATGCCTTCGGGTACAAGTTTCTTCACGTCGGTCTCGCCGGCCTGGAAGTAGCGGTCTTTCGAGCCGCGCTCCATGGCTTCGAGCGAACCCATGCCGCGATATGTCTTGTACTTACGGCCATTATATATTATGGTGTCGCCGGGGCTTTCTTCCACACCGGCAAGCATGCCGCCGAGCATTACGGCGTGAGCACCGGCCGCAAGGGCCTTTACGATATCGCCCGAATAGCGGATACCGCCGTCGGCTATCAGGGGAACGCCTGTGCCTTCGAGTGCTTTCGCAACGTCGTAGACGGCCGAGAGCTGGGGCACACCTACGCCGGCGATAATGCGGGTGGTGCAGATAGAGCCGGGGCCAATGCCGACCTTGACGCCGTCGGCGCCGTTTTCAACAAGATAGCGGGCTGCCTCGCCTGTGGCGATATTGCCTACGACAACATCAATCTGCGGATATTTTGCCTTAACAGCCTTGAGCACGCCGATTACACCGCGTGAATGGCCGTGAGCTGTGTCTATCACGATGGCGTCTACGCCTGCTGCCACAAGAGCATCTACGCGGTCCATCGAGTCGGCTGTCACGCCCACACCTGCCGCTACACGGAGGCGGCCAAGAGCATCCTTGCATGCGTTGGGCTTGTCTTTGGCCTTGGTGATATCTTTATATGTCACGAGGCCGACAAGTTTGCCGTTGGCGTCGACCACGGGGAGCTTTTCAATCTTGTGCGACTGCAGAATGTCGGCGGCTTCCTCGAGGGTGGTGGCCTGAGAGGTTGTCACGAGATTCTCGCTTGTCATCACCTCATCGATGGTGCGGGTGTGGTCGCGCTCGAAGCGGAGGTCGCGGTTTGTGACAATGCCTACGAGGTGCTGCTCGTCGTCTACAACGGGAATACCGCCGATGTGGTATTCGGCCATCATGCGGAGAGCATCAGCAACGGTCGAGCCGCGGCGTATGGTGACGGGGTCGTAAATCATGCCGTTTTCGGCACGCTTCACGGCATGCACCTGACGTGCCTGCTCTTCGATTGTCATGTTTTTGTGGATAACACCCAGACCGCCTTCACGGGCAATGGCAATGGCCATCTGTGCTTCGGTAACTGTGTCCATCGCCGCCGAGACGATAGGAACATTGAGGGTGATGTTGCGTGAGAAACGTGTTGCCAGCGATACTTCGCGCGGCAGAACTTCGGAGTAAGCCGGAATAAGGAGGACGTCGTCGAAAGTAAGACCGTCCATCTTCACTCTATCTGCAATAAACGACATAATGATCGGTATTTTTTATTGCACGCAAAGTTACGCAATTTTCGCCATTCCACAAAATGCGGGTCGCTTTATTTGGAAAATTATGGTCATATGTGCCACTGTTGTGAGGTCTCATATGAACGTTGATTTTAACTTTTGAAAATTTATTGATAACTTTGTATAAAATTGGAACAGAAATAAGATTCATGGACTCTGTGATACTTGCGGCCGGACTCGGCTCGCGTTTTCAGAAAGAAGGAGAAAAGGCTCCCAAACCACTTGTGAGCCTCATGGGTCAGCCTATGATAGGCCGCCTCGTTAAGATACTTGCATCGTGCAATGCCGGCGTTATCCACATCGTTGCAAACAGCCGCATGCCCGAACTTGTAGAATATCTGGCTGAACTGCAGAAGGAAGTGGACGTGCCTCTGGTGGTACGCCCTATTATCTCCGATAATTCATACTACAGCCTTACCGAAGCTGCCGCCGGCCTGAAGGGCAAGTTTATCGGCATGACAGTAGACGCCATTTTTGCCAACGACGAATTCCGTCGCTATGTGGAGGCTGTCGAAGCTATGCCCCAGGGCACGGTATTGATGGGTCTTACACGCTTCGTCGACGACGAAAGCCCCCTTTATGCCCGCATGTCGCCCGAAGGCGAGGTCATCGACTACCGCTATGGCGGCGAGCCTTTCGCAGAAGGCACCATAGTGTCGGCCGGTCTTTACGGTCTGAGCGCCGAGGCAATGGAGACTGTGGCCGGTGTGCGATATCCGGAATCACTGAGCGATTTCCAGCGTGTTCTGGCCGCTGAAACAGATATAAAGGTACTGCCGTTCGAATTCAGCAAGGCGCTCGACGTTGACTGCGGTCACGACCGAGAGACTGCCGAAGCCTTTCTTCGCGAAGTAAACGGCGAAACAGAGGCGAAATGAGCAAGGAAAGCACCTGGAGCCGGCTGAAAGCCGAATATCGTTCGTCGCTCAAATCGTCGGACACGGAGGAGCATATCGACCTCTGTTTTTATCGCCCAATAGGTTTTGCATGGGCATGTCTTTTCAGGAAACTGCACATGAGCCCCAATGCAGTGACCATTGCCTCGATTTTCATAGGCGTACTTGCCGGAGTGTGCATGTATCCGACCAATATATGGGTGAACGTGGCCGGCATTCTGTTGCTGATATGGGCTAACTCCTATGACAGCGCCGACGGCCAGCTGGCGCGCCTCACCAAGCAGTACTCGCAGCTCGGCCGCATTCTCGACGGTATGGCCGGCGATTTCTGGTTCATTGCCATCTATGTTGCCATATGCCTTCGGTCGGCAGAGACTGTCGCATACTTTGAGGCTCATCACTGGGCCATATGGTGCATTGCCGTAGCGGCAGGCATTTGTCATGGCGCACAGGCTGCCGTAGCCGACAGTTACCGCCAGTTCCACCTGCTTCTTCTCAAGGGAAGCGCCGGAAGTGAACTTGATTCGACCGAAGATTTGTTGCGCAGATACAGCGAGCTGACATGGTCCGGTGATTTCTTGCGGAAACTGATTCAGTTTTTCTATGTGCGCTACACCCGCAACCAGGAGGCCGTATCGCCTGCCATGCAGCGTGTTTTGCGCACGATGAGACTCCGTTTCCCCGACGGACAGCTCCCCGAGCAGATACGCGACCAGTTCCGTGCGTGGAGTTTCCCGCTGTGCAAATGGGAAAATTTCATGACATTCAACTGGCGCTCGATTTTCCTTTTTGTCACACTGCTTGCAGGCTATCCCTGGCTGTATTTCGTGGCTGAGCTTACGATATTCAATATCGTGCTTGTATATACAATCGTGCGCCACGAATCCATCTGCCGCCGCATGGAGCAGACCCTCGAGGCAAATTAAGCTAAAAGTAAAATAATTATAAGAGCGAAAAGAGCATTGGCTTTTTTCGCTTTTTATTTGTACTTTTGTCGAAACAACCTCTATATATAGATGCGATTTTTCCGATTCTTCACATATATTATCGCCGGTTTAATAGGTACATTTGCTTCTTCGGCTCAGATAAACACCGACCAGGTGATACGCATTGGGCAGAATGCCCTCTATTTCGAGGACTACATGCTCTCTATCCAGTATTTCAATCAGGCAATCCAGGCCAAGCCCTACCTTGCGCAGCCATATTTCCTACGTGCCATTGCCAAGCTCAATCTCGAAGACTATAACGGAGCAGAGGAAGATGCTACAAAAGCCATCGAAATCAACCCTTTTCTTACCGACGCATGGGAAGTGCGAGGTGTTGCGCGCCAGAATCTTGGCAAGAACAGGCTCGCTATCGATGATTACACACAGGCGCTTGAGTATATTCCGCGTAACCGCCAGCTTATGTTCAACCGTGCGCTCGCCTATCAGGACATCAAGGAAACCGACCGGGCCGCAGAGGCTTTCGACGAGGTTATCAACTACTATCCCGGTTTCGACAACGCTTATCTTGGACGTGCCAGGCTCCTGATGGAGCGGAACGATACTGTCGCCGCTCTTGCCGACATCGACAAGGCTTTGGGCATAAACAAGAATGCTCTTAATGCATATATCATGCGTGCAGACATTGCCATCAATTCGCACCGCGACTATCAGGCTGCTCTCAATGATATCGACAACGCCATACGCCTACAGCCGCGTATGGCAGGTCTGTATATAAACCGTGCATTTCTGAGGTATAATCTGGACTCCTACAAGGGCGCGATGGAAGACTATGACTTCGCCCTCACGCTCGAGCCTCTCAACATCACGGCGCTTTTCAACCGTGGTCTGCTCCTTGCCGAGGTCAGCGACAACGACCGTGCTCTGAACGATTTCAACCGCGTGCTCGAACTTGACCCCGACAATTACCGCGCGCTATACAACAGAGCCATGATATACCGCGCAAAGGGCAATACCGACGGAGCTATCGCCGATATAAGCCGCGTGGCAGAGCGTTTTCCCGATTTTCCGGGAGCCATCTATCTGCGTGCCGAGCTTTATCGCGAGCGCGGTCAGCTTGCACGGGCCGAGGCTGACTACAAGCGAGCCAAAGCCGTGGCCAAAGCCTTGAAACCTGTATCGGCAGATGACACGGCCGCTACTGAGACTCCGTCGGCTGCGGACGACGATATGCAGATGCCCGAGGAACTGGCTGCCAAACGTTTTGCAACTCTTCTGACGGTAGACGACAATGCATCTATCGAAGAGGAATACAACAACAGCGCTATCCGGGGCCGTGTGCAGGACCGCCGTCTGAATATCGAGATAGAGCCGATGATGTTGCTTTCGTTCTATTCGTCGCCGACAGAACTTCGTCGAAACACATATTATATACGTGAGGTCGACGACCTCAATGCGACCCGCCAGCTGCGTTTTGTCCTCGTGGTTACCAACGACGTGCCTTCTATCGACGAGAGTATGGCTGCTCGCCATTTCCAGAGCATTGAGTACTATAATTCGCACCTGTCGACTCACCAGCCCCGCCCGGTCGACTATATCGGTCGTGCACTCGATTTCATAACTGTGCGCGATTATATAAATGCCGAAAAAGACATAGACCGGGCTATCGCGATGGCTCCCGACCTCGCCATTGCATATCTTATCCGTGCCCAGGCCCGCTATGGACGCCTGCAGCTCGAACGCGATGCGCCTCAGCCCGGCACCGACGCTATGACGCGGGCTTCGCTGGCGCGCAAGAAACTTGCCGATATCGATGCCGACCTCGACGAGGTTATCCGCCTTTCGCCGAATATGGCAGTGGCATATTTCAACAAGGGTAATATTCTTTTCGAACTTGAGGAATATGAACTTGCACGCTCTGCCTACGACAAGGCTGTCGCGCTGAAGCCGGACTTCGGAGAAGCATACTATAATCGCGGCTATATTCTGTTGAAATCAGGCCATCAGACCGAGGGAATTGCCGACTTGAGTAAAGCCGGCGAACTCGGCATAATTCCGGCATACAATCTTATCAAACGCCTTTCGCGTTAGCAATTTCAGCGTAATAAAGACGGCCGAGGCGTGGGGTCATTCCGCGCCTCGGCCGCTTTTATGTGCAGTCTGTATCAGCGGGCGAGCGAGAGGTTCAGGCTGATACCATACGATGAGTTTGTTGTCGGATATGAGCTTGTGGTTACGATGGGGCTGTTGACCTGATGGTCGAAGTAAGCCGACATTGTCAGGCGCTTCGAGAGAATATAAGAGGCTGTGAAATTAATGCCTATGGTGTTGCTGCCGCTTGTCGGCTGTGTATAGTTGCCTTCTATGCGGCGTATGAGCGCCTGGTTGTGCTGGAATGTGCACTCTGCATTGAGGGTCAGGTCGTTGCTTACGCCGGTGCCAGAGCCTTTCATTTTCAGTACGGTATTGAAGCCTACAATTTTGTATCCGGCGCCGATACGGATTGCACGCTGGGTGGCCTCGACGAGCTGCCCGGCCGAGGAGTTGAGCGTGAGAGTACGCTGGTCGCGGTATTCGGCATTGAGCTGGAGGTCGTTCTTAAGAGTGGCATTGACGCCGAAGAGCGGCGCGAACCGTTCGGTGATGGCTACCGACGATATGTTGTATGGCGATGATGGTATCGGTTCGCCTGTGAGTTCGTCGAGAGTGTATCCGAGGTTGTCGTTGCCGTCTGCCGAAGCCCAGTTGAGATATGATGTATATGAGCCGACAGAGTAGGTGCACTGATAGGCATGGTTGATGGTGAAGGTCTTGAATATGTTGCGCATGTTGCCCAGGTTTATGAAACCGTCGTAGGTAATGCGCCAGTTAGGAAGCACTGCCGAGAACGAAGGGAACGGGTCGAGGCTTTCAGTGGCTGCGGAGCGGCCGGTATATGCCGCCAGGAATGCCGGAATGAGCACGTCGGACGACGTTTCGCTGATAGTGCCTATTTCCGGGCTGAATGGCTGCCCGGCTGCGATATTGTCGGCCATGAAGCCTCCGGTAGGGTAGCGGGTGCCTATATACTGAGCTTCGACGCGGCGGCGGATTTCGGGTATGTTTTCAAGGAACTTGTCGAATGCCGCCGAGCGGTAGCCGTCGTCGGCACTGCTGCCTTTGAGAGCTGTGAGAATAGCGCAGTGGGTGCGCGTGTAGGAGCCGGAAAGCGATGTCGGCATACCGGCATACATGAACTGAATCTGCGAGTTGCGGTTGTCTGTGCGGTTGAATGTCAACTGAACCTTGAAGCCCTTGAATAGTTCGAGATTCACTTCCATGTTGAGTTCGTTTGTCTTGGCCCAGATTGCAGGAGAAGTCTGGCCGTCGTCGGTAATGAGCCAGCCTCTCGACAGAGCTTTGTCTATATATTTCTCGTCGGTGAAACCGAACGCGAAGTCGAGACCCGGCGACATCGGGCCCTGCGACATGGTCTGGCCGAATATATTGCCGATTTCGGGCCGGAAGAGCGGTAGGTTGAGCGAGTTTGTAGAGCGGTAGCGCACGGCGATGTTACGGGGCGAGGTCACCACACGGAGAGCATACTCGCTGATGTCGCGCCAGAGGCTTTTGTCTTCCTTTATTACTTCGACGATGGTGAATTTGATATTCTCCTTGCCTCTGTTGAGGACTTCGATACTGTTGTTGTCGATTACCTTTGATTTTATGACAAAGGGCTTTCCGTCGGTAGTAGTGGCCGACACTTTGATTTTGGCCGTGCGCAGATTGTGCTTTATAAGCAGGGTTGTGTCTTCCTTCAGCTTGTATGTGCGCTCGAATTTCTTGGCCTTGCGGGGTGTCTTGTTTGTCGGGCGAGTGTTTGCAAAGCGTTTTGTGACGTCGCGCAAGATTGGAATCTTGTTGTATAGGGTCTCGAAGTTTATGCGTCCGTCGGCTGTCCATGCGGCCTGGTTCGCAATAGAGTTGCCCACCTGTATGCCGTCGATTGTGGCGCCGCGGTCCCATCGGTAAGTGGCGTTGTAGCTTACATTGCCGGTGAGGTAGTCGAGGAATGCGATTTTCGAGAACGGAGCCTTGTACTGCCCTGTGAATGTCTGGTTATAGCTCCAGGGCGTGCCCATGGAGCGCAGACTCTGCCATATGGTGTCTTTCCAGTCGCGATATTTGTCGGGGAAGAGCTTTTTGTTGACGGCGCCGATGGTCTCTTCTATGCGGGCTGATGTGTTTGAGTTAAACGACAGCGACAGAGTTTTTGTAATATTCCATGTCATGGCGAGCTGTCGGTCCCATAGCCAGTTTTTGCTCACCGAAACAGGAAGCTGGAACATGACGTCTGTTTCCGAACGCGTCTGCTGCTCGTAGTAGTAGCGTGTCATGTTGGTCATGAACGATATATTGGTCGGCAGCCACGACAGTTCCCAGTCTTTAAGGAACCGGACGTTTTTACTTTTGCCTTTCAGGTTTTTGAACGGTTTGAACGGCTTGAAATATGGCGAATAGTTGTATGCGAGCGAGCCTCGGTAGTCGTTGGTGTTTTCGTATTCTGTGGTCGGGTCGTTTTTCGACTGTTTGGTAAAGGAAAAATTGAATGTGAAGTTAGCCGGGTCCCACGGCATTGGCTTTGCGCTTCTCACGTCGAACTTCAGACCGGAGATAGAGAAATTCTGGACCGACGAGCTCTCGATGGCATAGGCGCTTATCGAATCGCGCTCGGCCTTGTCGGTGCAGTCGTCGAGAGCGTCTTTCAAGAGTACATCCTGGTCGAGAGGATTGTATTTTGGCGAAGTACGCTCTTTGGTCATCGAATAGTAGACCGGAGCTTTCAGTTTGGCTTTTTCGGGCAGGAAGCGGCCCAGATCGGCCTGAACGGCGACATTTATCTGGGAGTAGTCATCGAGGCGGCGTTCGTTGAGACTCTGGTCAACGCTGCCGAATCCGGCCGATTCGTAGTGTGTGCCCAGATTGAGGGTGGCGACGTCGCTGACGTTGAGAGTGGCGTTGGCTTTGGCGGCCCAGCCTCCGGATTCGTTGAAGTCTGTGACTTTTAACTCATTGACCCACACAGTGCCGTCCTTGGTGGTTGCCGAGTTGTTGCGCACGCCGACGAGCATGACGCGCACGTCGCTCAGCGACGGATTGCCCATCACGGCCATGCGGTTGCGCTCGTTGGCCGGGTCGCGGCCGGTGAAGAGCACGCCGTAGCCTACGCCTTCTTCTTCGGCCCGCTTGGCGCGGTTACGCTCCTTCTTGAGCTCTACGAGCGACTGAAGGTTGAAGTTGAGGTAGTTGCTGGTCGGCCATACTTCAGAACTGTTGGCATAGCTGTATGTGCCTGGAGGCGTTAGCTCCAGAGGAACTTCATATTCGTAGTAATTGTTCTTTACATCTGTGCCGAGACGCACGAATACAGAAAGTTCGCCCGAGCGCAATGCGGTTGCGTTGTCGATGAGGGCTTCGGCATGCACCCACATCTGCATGCGCTGGTAGTTGCGGAGGTCGAGCTGTGTGTTGCGGTAGACCCCACGGGCATCGCCGGCGTTGAGCCCGGTCACTTTCAGCGACATAGATTGCTCGTTGAGCTGTGTAATCTGCGTCTGGCCGGGGTCGCTGATACGTGTCACACCCGGGGGAAGAACATAGTTTACGGGCTCGCGAGTGGAGTTCTCTTCGATATTCACCACCGATATGTCGAGCTGACCCTGTGCGGGCGTATCGCCGCGTGTATTTAGGTTGAAATCGTAAGGACGCCATTCGCCGCGCACGAGTTCGAGTGTGGCGAAGCGGAGGTGAGTGGTTTTCTTGAAGCCTGTGAGGAACATTCGGGCGAAGCGTATGGTCGAAAAGTCGGAAATGGAGCCAACCACGCGCTCATAGTCGCTCAGAGGAATCTTGAACTGATACCATTCGACCATCTGGTTTTCGCCGTCGCGGGTCGGAACGACGGTCACACGCTTGTCGGTGATATAATTGCGGCCTACTTCGAGGTCCTGCGGGCGTATCGACACGCGGTACTGGAAGTAGCGCTCGTATTCGTTGAGAGTGTTATCCTGGTTTATGTCTTCGACATCGGGCACGCTGCGGCTGCTCTGATATAGCGGGTCGGCGGCGTCTTCGGGAGACAGCGAGTTGCCTTCGACACCGTTATATCGCTTGTAGCGTTCGAGAATGGAGAGGCGCTGTTCGTCGTAGTCGTATCCGCGGTAGAAGTGATAGTTGTCGCCGGCAGGGTCGTTGAGGGGTGAGAAGGGGTCGGCCTGCATTCGCTGCAGAGTCTCGGGCGATACACGGCGCGAAATGTTGTCAACATATTCGGAATAAGACGGAAATTTGAACTCATCGTCGTTGGAGAGACCGTCGAGACCGACGTCCTGCGCCACTCGGGCACCGTTGTTGTTGTCGAAAGAGTAGGTGAGCGAGTTCTGCTGCGACACCCGGCCCCATACAGTCTCGGTGAGGTATTGGTCGTTGCCGTCGTAGGGAATGCCGTTTTCGTAGCTTTTGAGACCGTCTTTGAGAATATCTTCCGAAATCTCGCCGAAGTTGAGGTACAGGTCTCCGCCTTCGAGATTGTCGGCTTCAGGGTCGAGGAAAGGGCTCATGAGCCAGAACTGCACGTATTCGATGTTGCTCTGTTCGAAATTTGTGTTGTCGAGACGCCTCATGATACCGCCCCACCTCTTTTCGGGGTTTGTCAGATAGCCCTGGTCGTCGATGCCGGTGTGGTCGAGGTTGTAGGGGCCTCTTTCGGTGGGATAGAACGACAGGTTGAGGGTCTGTATTGTCGAGGCCTCGCCATAGGTGTGCTCGCGGCCGGGGAACACGTCATTTACGCGAACTTCGCGCACATAGGGATTAGACAGCTGCTTCAGGTCGCTCTTGATGTAGCCCGGACACATCGAGGAATTGCGCTGAGTGAAGAGGCGGTCTATGTAGTACCAGTTCAGGAGGGCGCGGTTCTTGCCGTAGTTCACATTGTTGCTCAGTGCGGCTTCGGGAAACAGTGCGTTGGTTCCCGATTCGTAGGGAGTCGAGGCGAGGAACCAGGAGTATGGCGAGCGTAAGTCTATGCCGGTCTGGGTCGATTCGAAGTCATCGATGTAAGAGGAGCCTTTGTTCGAGCCGCTTTTCTGCGCATGAGGCATTATTTTGGCTGCTTCGGCCGTGAAACTCAGTCGCGAGGGCTGTGTGGCGTTTACCGTCGGAATCTTGTTGATAAGGTTGGTAAGCCACATGAATTCGCCGTTGTAGGCCATATTGAGGCCGAATATTGAATTGTTTACTGTTTCATCGCCTATGTTAACCTTCTCGATGAGCGCTTTTTCCGAAAAGTGGAGAATCGTTGCGCCTATATTGAGATTCTTGTTCAGCTGGTATTGCAGGTCGAGTCCGAGCAGTGTCTTTCGCTGGGTCGAGAACATGCTCTGGTTTTCAAGCGTGACACTGATGTTCTGCCCTGAGTCGATAATGCTCTGATTGGTGATTGTGACGATACCCATCGCATAGTCGACGGTATAGTCGGAATTTTCGGTCAGCTGTACGCCTCCGGCCATGACGATGACAGAGCCTCGGGGCACATTCATGGCGTTCAGCCTGATCTGGGAGCCTGCCGAGGCCTGGTATTCGCCGGAAAGGATGAATTTGTTCTTGTCGGCATACTGGCGGGCTACAACGAGTGTTGAGTCGTAAAGTTCCTGATATACATATTTCTCGGCGACGGCCGGATTTCCTATTACCGAGGCAAGATGCGAGCCGAATGGCTCGACAACCGGGAATACGAGTTTGCCGGTCGAGGGGTAGATAGTGTAGCCGTCGATGAAGTCGAAGAAACCGTCGGGATTGCTCTGCTCGTTGGAGTCGATACGGTCGAGGTTCATTACCTGGAGCAGAGACTTGTTGTTCAGCCCTGCTACAGGCAGATAGTTGATCTGGATACCTGTTGTGTCCGACAGATATTTGATGTTCATTTTGAACTTGGCCTTCTGAATCTGATATCCGCCGAGCGAATATACGTTTTTCATCATCAGATGCCACATCGGCAGCTTGGGCGATGTGGTGGTGCTCTTGAGCATTTTCAGGAAAAGAGCCTGGTCGGTGGTGGTGATGTCGCTTGAAAATTCGCCGACCTGATATACCTGGCCGTTGTAGGTATATTCGTAGGCAACGGCCAGCACTTCGTCGGCATTGAGAGCCGTTCTCACCGAAATGTAGCCGAGGGTGGAGTTGAGGGTATATTCGCTTGAACTCAGCAGGCGCGCGCTTTCCACCTTTTCGTAGTCGCTGCCGCCTTCTATTCCATAGGCCCCCAGAGGTTCAAGAACCTGGGTGACCTGATTGATGTTTCGGGCTCCGGCATAGTCTGCCTTTATAATCGACAGAAGGTTGTTGGAGGCATTTGCCGGGTTCGGTAGGGAGGCATTGGTCTGCCAGTAGTTGTTTCCGAGCACACGGTTCTCGCCGAGATCCTGAAATGCCACGAGGTTGCGGCTTTGGTCGAAGCGGCCGTTCTTGTTGGTAATCCACACTTCTATACGGGTGATTTTAATGCCCGAAGAAACATATGGGAGGTGTGACGCGAATTTGTCGTAGTTGTCGCGGAAATAGTGGGCGAGGAAATAATGCCTGTTCTGGTCGTATTGGTCGGCGTTGATAGTGAACTCGGTTGTCTGCGCGCCGCCTTTGGTATTGACGGTCTTGGATTCTGAGTTCTGCTGCGAGACAAGCGCCGTGGCGGTCAGTTTTCCGAATTGCAGCTTGGATTTGATGCCGAACAGGGCGGTTCCGCCGCGAATCAGCGAGGAGCCTGTTGTCATGGATACATTGCCGGCTTCGATGGTCTTGACAATATCGTCTTCCTCGCCTTCATAGGCGAGTTTCAGGTTTTTGGAGTCGAAATCGAACGTAGCGTCGGTGTTGTATGTCATGTTGAAGCGCAGACGGTTGCCTACGCTTGCGGCTATGGTTGCCTGTATTTTCTGATCGAAGTCGAAATATGTCTTCCGTCGGGCCGATAACGACAGGGCCGGGTTGTCGGTCTTGTTGCTCTTTATGCCCATTGAAACCTGCACCGAGCCCTGGGTCTTGAGCGAGACGCCTCCGGGACCGAAAATCTTTTCGAGCGGTCCGAGAGCGAAGTTCATGTCGAGTATGTTGAAGGGCTCCTTCTCTTTGTCGGTTATCAGCCCAAGATTGCGCTCTCTGTAGAAGCGCTGCATGTTCAGTCTCAGCTGCCAGTTTTCATATTGTTGCTTGGTGAGCATGAACGGGGTGCCGATCTGGAGACCTCCGAGGTATGTGCGCACGATATAGTTGCCCGTAGCAGGGTCGAAATCTGCGGTGGTCGTGATGTTGGACGGCGTCGAGAGGTCGTAGCCGAGTTCGTCGGACATCAGGTCTTCGTAGCTGCGGGGCACTGTCGGCCTGGTGCCGAAAGGCAGCGCCAGGCTGTCGGTCTGCTGCGTGGCCGGAAATGCGGCCGGGGCAGGGGCGCCGAAAGCCGGGGGCATTTCCTGGGCATGTAGACCAGCCGGCAGTAATAATACTGCTATAATCAGAAATATATATGCTACGAATCTGCGCAATGGTCGGTTTAATACATACTACATCATAGTCAGAGCTTTCTTGATGGCAGTCTCGACCTTTAGCTGGGGATCGGCGTCGAAAAGCTGTCGGAGAACTTTCTCGCTCGCTTTTCGGTCGAAGCCGAGCATGGTGAGGGCCGCAAGAGCCTCCTCGTGGGCGGCAGAAACGCTGTGACTGCTTATATTTAACGTAGCGTCTGCCAGTTTTATTTTATCGCGGAGGTCTACGATGATTCTTTCGGCCGTTTTGGCGCCTATGCCTTTCACGGCTTTGAGACGGCGGGCATCTCCCGACGATATGACTGCGGCCAGTTCTTCGCCCGGAAGCGACGACAGCAGGATAAGTGCAGTGGCGGCGCCTACGCCGGATACTCCTATCAGAAAGCGGAATAGCTCGCGTTCGCGCTCTTCGGTGAAACCGTACAAGGTCCATGCATCTTCGCGTATCACCTCATGGACCATCACTTTGGCGCTTTCCTTACCGTTGAGGGCGTCGTATGACTGGAGGCTGATGTTCAGAAGGTATGCGATGCCGCCGGTGGTCTCTATGGTGACGGAGGCGGGGGTAAGAGCGGCTATCTGGCCGCGGATATATTCTATCATAGCAAATTTTCGATATATGGCCGAGCTGCTTCGGCGGTTTTCAATAGAGCGGTATAAGGGTCGGAGGGCAGGGGCGAGCCTTCGGACACACATGGGAACACATTGTCGAATGATACACCGTCTGCCGTCGAGCCGCAGAATATCACCGCAGGAATACCCCGGCGCGAGGCATAGGCGCAGACTGCGGCGACTGTCTTGCCGCCTGATGTCTGAGCATCGAGCCGTCCTTCGCCTGTGATTATGAGCCGAGGGGTAAGCCCCGTCAATGCTTTTTCGAGTATTACAGGAGCCCCGGATATGACACTGCAGCCTACAATGCTTTCGAGAGCGAAGCCGATTCCTCCGCCAGCTCCGCCATGAGTGTCGCGGCCCGGGAATATCTGCCGGAGGCGTCTGAAGAGAGCCGCGCACCATTCGCGGTCTTTGTCGTCGGCTCCTTTCTGGCTGATAAACGACATGGCCGACAGACCGCTTTCTGTGTAGAGGGGCGCGCAGACATCGGCAAGCCCTCGCAGGCTTTTTCTATAAAAATCTGCCAGAAGAGTCGGTTGCTTTATTGAGACCGGCAGACCGTCGGCGTCGCGTTCGATGACATAACCCATGCCTTCGAGCATACCAAGGCCGCCATCGGCTGTCAGGGTGCCTCCGATACCTATGTCTATGCGGCTGTATGCGCCGCTTTCGGCGGCGTGGCGTATGGCCGCTCCGACTTCGCGCGAAGTTCGTTGTCGAAGCGGAATATCACGCCGGCATACAAGCGGTTGCCATGGCAGATTTTCGCCGCACGACGGTATGTATGCGGTCAGAGTGCTGTCGGCCGCGGTATATTCATAGTATTTGTTCGCCGCCACCCGGGCGCCGAGGGCTTCGGCGGTGCCTTCACCGCCATCAGCCATAGCCACCACGACTATCTTCTGCCCGTTCAGTTCTCCGAGACCGTGACTGATGGCCGAGCCGGCGCGTAGCGAACTTAGTGTTCCCTTGAATTTATCGCTTGCTATTGCTATCATTCTGGGTAGTGTCGGTTTCTGCCGTCTGTTTGCGGAATTTGCGAAGGAACGAAAGGAAATCGTCGAAGTCGCGGCGGAATACGATGCCTATGCCCTGTGTGGTCTGGGCAGAGCGTACGTAGAAGTTGCGGTCGTTGTAGCGGTTATAAGCTTTCAGACGCCATGAACCGCGTTTGTTGAGAAGATATTCGATGTCGAAATCGCCTACAAACTGGTTTGTGTTCAGGCTCTTGTCTCGATATCCGAAATTGCCATTGAACAGAAGGCGGTTGTTGAGCAGGCGGCTCGACAGGGCCACATCGACCTCTACGTCGGAGAAATCGCCGCGGTCGCTCCGCAGGTTCGGTGCTATGCTCCAGTTATCGCTCAGTTTGCCGAGCATGTTTCCGAGCTGGCTCGATATTGTCGAAGAGGCTACAGAGAAGAGTTCGCTGCCCTTTGTGGTGGAGGCCATGTAGTCGGGAGTGTAGAAACGGTTGAGGGCCAGCAGATATATAATCTGGCGGTTCATCATGTCGGATGTGCTGACTATGCTTCGCACCTTGCGGTATGTGTCGGAGGTCAGAGTCGGGAATTCGAGGTCGAAATCGATTGTTGGCTGCCGAATGTCGCCGCTGACAAGCATCAGAGCGTGAACCGGCACATTGGTGCGGCTCACTTCCTTGTCCTGAAGGAATGATTCGTCGAGGTCGCTCAGGTTGGCGTTTGTGGCATAATAGGCCTGTAGATTTGTCTTTACGGCATATGGGTCGCCGTCGAAACGTATTTCACTGCCTTCCTTGATTGTGAAATCGCGTATTATGATGTCCTGAAGCGTGAAGCGGTAGCTGCCCGACAGAACGGTATATGCCCCCCAGATGTTGAGGGAGTTGTCGACCGACTGATAGGCCAGGTGAAGGTTGCCTTCGCCGATGGCTTTGATTTCGTCTCCGGCTGTAGGGTCCATCACAAGGGTCATCTGGGCGTCTTTTGTGATGCCTACGCGCAAATCCATGTTATAGGCCGAGGCTTCGTCGGTATTCGAGGCTTTTATGCGGTTTTTAAGCTCTCTGACAATGGCCGGAGTATCGTCGTGCTTTTCGGGAGTCCGCAGTGTGTCGGGTGTCACATCGCGGAAATGGAGGAATGAATAGCTTTCGGCATCGAGGCGGTCGGACAGAACGAAAGTGAATGTAGAGCGTGGCGCTGTCGTCATGTCTACCTTTATGTCTACCACACCCGGATAGCCTGATATGGAGGCCCCGCCGTTGCCATAGATGGTGCCATACCAGTCGGGGTATTGTTTTGGTGTGGCATTGAAACTCAGGAAGTCCTGCGCATGGCTTATGTCGAATTTGAATACGGGCTCCTTGAAGTAGGTGTGGCGGACAAGTCCGTCGAGCTTCGCCGTGTGGCCTTCGACGTCGCGTATTGTCACGTCGTTGAGACGTATCACACCCGGAGTCATGCAGACACTGTCGTTTGCGGTGTACCAGGTGTTGGTGAAGTCTATCTTCATCTTCACTTCTTCGGCCATCACTTTGCCTTCGAGGTCCACTTCCTTGAACGTACCGAACAGGCGGCAGTGGCCGCTTGCATGTCCGCTGATGTCGGAGGCAAATGCTTCCATGAACGGTTTCAGGAATCCGACGGGCACATGGCGGGCGTTGAAATCGATGTCGAGCGCTTCGCCCATAGGGAAAATCTTGCCTGCTATACGGCTCTTGTCGCCTTTGAGGCCCGTTATGTCGGCGTCGAAGGCAAAGGATTTGTCGCTGTTGCTCCAGTGTGTCTCGATGTCGGCGTCGCCGATGGTGCAGCGGTTGTAGCCAATGCTGTCGACATGTAGCTTGGGGCAGAAAAGCTCCGGCTCGCTGCTGAGGAGGCGGCGGGCGCTGAAACGCCCCGTGGCACGGCCGCCTATCATCGCTTTGTCGATTTCGAGAGTTTCGAAAATAGGAAGCAAGGCTATGGAATGCAAATCGATGGCGATGTTGTCGTCTTCACCATGGCCGGCTGTTCCGTCTATGGCTATCGACTGGCTGCCGGCATTGAGCCCGAACCCTTCGACGCGAATATCGTTCCCGACCGAAATCCGCGATTTCCTGATGTTCCAGGTTTCGTCGCCGAAATTGATGGTGCCGGGATTGAAGTTGACTGTCAGCGGAATGGGGCAGAGCATATTGTCGTTGTGCTCCGGCCGAGGCAGGATTTCGGTGCTGAACGACATTGTTCCGTTCAGCGGAATCTTTCGTTCAATCATCCAATCGATACGGGTATCGATGATGTTGTCGGCGCCGTTGATTAGTCCGGTGAGCGCCATGTCGCCTTTGTTGGTCGGAATCTGGGTCGTTATATATATGGAGGAGCGGTCAGACTCGCGGTCCATAGTGGCGTGGAGGGCTGTTCCTTCGATAAGCTTGTCGCCGTTACGCAGATATGGCGCATCGAGCGACAGGGTGGCTTGCTGTCTGCGACTGTCGAATGAGCCTTCGAGTTCGGCATCGTGCACAATGTGCACGGGCAATCTGAAAAATTCGCTCACATTTTCCGACGGCAGTAGGGTGAAGTTGAAACTGAAATCGTTTGATTTGGATTCGTCGGGCACATATGTGTCGTCGATTAGCGCAGGCACAAAATGGGCCGCAACGCTTTTAATCTGCGGCACAAGGGTCGAGAACGTATATTCGCCCTCGAATGAGCCCTTTAGGATATCGGAGTCTATGTCGATTGTGGCCGGCACGGATTTGCTGTCGGCGTTGACTGTGAAATCATCGATACGCAGGCCGCTGTTATTGGCGTTGAGCCATCTGATATCGTTCAGTCTTATAAATCCGTGTCCGCGGGTGAAGTCGGATATGTCGAGGTCGGTATTCAGTTTGGCTCCGAAGCGGTAGCCTTCGTGCCGCTTGTCGAATCCGAGGGCATAGAAATCCACATTCGCAACCATGGCGGTAGCCTGAAGGCGTTTCGTGCTGTCGTCGTTGGTATATAGAGTGTATGCGTGAACTATGGCAGAAGGATCGTTCATGTCGACTCTGAGTTCGAGCTGGCTCTTGTTTTCTATATCGGCGGAGATGTCGATATCGCGGTAGGTATAGCCTCGGAAGTCGAAATCATAGATTTCGGCCTTGATTTCGCCTTCAGGCCGGAAACCGGTGCGGCCTTTGCCCTCGATGTTGCCGCTGACAAGGCCTAAATCTTTGTTTCCGCAGATGAGGCCGAGGTCGAGATTTTTGAAAGACGACTTTCCGCTTAATCTTACGGCCTTGTAGGGCAAAATGATATACGAGGCATCAAGACTGAGCTCGCCGGCTGTTCCGTCGGTGCGTATGGCGACCTTGCCACGGTCCTGATTGCCTTCAGCTTTAAGCGACACGGCTTGTGCGACAACAGATTTTAATGCATTTCTCTGAGACGCTCCGAGATATGGCGCGACGAGCGGGGCGGCTTCGGTTCCATCGAGAGCAGCCGTGCAGTTTTCAAGCTTGTATTCATATCCCTCGTCGGTTTTACGGGCATTTCCTCTCAATCGTAGGGCGAAAGCGCCTCTTTCCGAGTCGGATAGCGCTAAATTGCCTATTTCAGCCGATTTGTCGCCCAAGCGAATGTCGAATTCGAGTGCGAATGGCCGGCTCAGGTGTTCGAGTTGTGGCAGGAACGCCTGCAGATCGGGCGGATATATGCGGCTCCGCGCCGATGTTCCGATAGTGAGAGGTGTTTCGGCCATGGCACGCGGAATGTCGGAATAGCCGTCGTAGTGCAGCTCAATCGGCTTGAGAGAGAACCGGCTGTCGGGCAGCGCGATGGAAAAATCGGTTACGCGCAGGCCTTGATGGCCGACAGATATTTTGGATTGGAGGCGGCGCAGTTCGAATCCGCTGCGCTCTCTTAAAGAGAGATGTTCGAGTTCGATATCGTATTGGTCGGAACTGAGGTCGGGAATGTATGCGTTGAGTTCGAAATCGCTCACTGCTATGTGGGCAGCGTCGAAGCGACGGTCTTCCGGGGGCTGCTCCGAGAGAATATTGTAGTCGAGGCTGGAATGTCGCAGTATTACGGTGTTGATTTTCAGATGGAACGAGCTTTTGCGACCACTCCGCCTGTCTTTTTTGACGTGAGCGAGGATTTCTTCGAAATTGGCGGGGGAGCTCTTGTCTGCGCGCCAGAGGTTGAAACGGGCGCTGTCTACGAGCGCATAGTCCACTATCAGTTCTCCTGTCCTGAGAAAGTGATAGAGCTCGAAGCCTGCGCTGATGGTTTCGATTGAAGCCACTGTGTCGGCCTCTTCCGGGCGAATCAGCCGTACGCCTTTAATCGACAGCCTATTGAAAGGGCGAATGCTCACGTCGTCGATATCCACTTGTGCGCCAAGCAGCTTCGAGAGTTCGCGGCTCGCAGTGTCGCGGACCTCGTTTTGTACCGGAGCCATGGAAAGGAGCACATATAAAGACGTCGGAAGCGCCACGGCAAGCACCAGCAGCACTACGGCGATAGCTCTGAATATTTTCCACGCTAACTTCATTGCAAGATGCAAAGTTACGATAAATTATCGGTTGGAGTAGCCTGAAGACCATATTTTGCGTTTCGTAAATTTTTTTTCAATAAAATTTTGCAGTAATGAAAACTTTATATACTTTTGCAGTGTGTTAGATGGCTACAACACTAAACTTGTCAAACAGTGCAAAATCTCTCATCTATGAAATCTTTCATCACCGTTCTCCTCTCTATTCTTCTATTTATCCTCATTCTCTGATTATTATGTTGACCTTCCAGAATCTTTCGTATAGTTACCGCAGCGGCTATCCGGTACTCAAGAATGTCAATGCCGCAGTCTCACCGGGCATATGTCTTCTGCTTGGCGAGAATGGCGCCGGAAAGACAACCCTTCTCGGCCTTAGCGCCGGTCTGTTGAGGGCCGAACGCGGCGCCGTGGAATTCGACGGTGCCAGTCCGGGCGACCGTCTGCCCTCGACAATGAGCGATATTTTCTATCTCTCCGACAGCTGGCAGAGCCCCTTTAAAGACATATATGCCACGGCGCGCTTCCATGGTGCGTTTTATCCGAATCTCGACTTCGACATGCTTGCATCCAATCTCGAGGCATTCGGTCTCACAGGCCATGAGAAACTCAAAAGTCTGTCGCTTGGCATGCGGCGCAAGACTTATATCGCATATGCGCTCGCTCTAAGGCCTCGCTTGCTTTTGCTCGACGAGCCTGCAAACGGCCTCGACATCGATTCGAAAAAGGAATTGCGCCGCATGGTGAGCCGTTGCATAGGCGATGACCAGACGGTGATAATTTCGACCCACACGATTGCAGACCTCGAAGTGCTCTACGATACCATCATGCTTCTTCACAAAGGCGAGCTTCTTCTGTCGGTGTCTACAGCCGACATATCTGAGAAACTCGGTTTCGTGACATCGTCAATGCCTGTTCAGGAGGCGCTGTATATGGAAACTGAGGGCGCATGCTTCAATGCCATTGTCCGCGCTGAAAGCCCCTATGGCTCCGCGATAGACTTCGAACTGCTTTATTCTGCAATAGTGAGCGGCAAGGCTCCGGAAATAATCGAAATACTGAAAGAAGATGGAAAACAATAAAATCAGCATACACCGCATAGGGCTTCTTTATAAATTCTACAGCCCGGCAATACGCCTGCTCCTTATCATATCAGGCACGGTCCTTCTTGGAGCCTATGCCCTTTGCCTCTACGGAGTTGTCATGACTCGTCAATATTTCAACGACGGTCCTTTCTTCCTCATATACTCCATGGGAGCCGGAATCGCCGGCTGGGTCTATATGGCCGGCCCGTTTATACTTCCGATGGTTTCTAACCGCGCTCTGATAACAACCCTCCCGGCATCATGGTCTGAAAAATGCATATTCATTTTCAGCTGGATTTTTGTGGTATATCCGCTTTATCTCGCCGTTCTGTGGTATGGAGCCACCGGTATATGCTCTTTGTTTACCGATGCCGCTTTTGTAAATGATGTCATGATGACCCACGTAGCGGAAATGACCGGAGGTCTCGACGTTCGGACCATGGCGCAGAGCTCTCAGACTTTCAATGTGTTGAACAACATGTCGATGGTCGCACTGGCAGCACTTGTCATAGTTTCGGTGCGCCGCAACCGCTTCATTCTCGGTGTCGTAGGCCTTATTGTATGTTCATTTGTGGCATGGCTCATAGGCATGGTGGTAGGCATTGTCGTTGTTGTAAAAAGTCAATTTATAGAGCAGGCCGCCGCCGGGGCTGCAGATCCCGAGGCATTCGCGCAGGAACTTCTCAACGAGATTGCCGGTGCTTTCCCCTATGTCGGCATCTTCTCAGGACTTTTGTTGATAGTATGTATTGTCCTTACAATACGCAAAATTAGAATCAGACAGTGCTGATTATGGAATTCCGCACAGACAGACCTATATACAAGCAGATTGTAGACTATGCTTTCGGCTGCATTATTGGCGGTGGCTGGAGGCCGGGAGAGAAAGTGCCCTCAGTGCGCGAACTCGCCGTGAGCCTCGCCGTCAACAGCCATACGGTGCTGAAAGCCTACGATCAGCTGCAACTGCAGGGCATAATAATATCGCGCAGGGGCATGGGCTTTTATCTTGCCGATGATGCGCCCGAGCGAGTGCATGCCGGGCAGCGCGAAGAATTTTTTGAAAGCACACTGACCGGAGTGTTCGAAAGCATGGATAATCTCGGCATTTCTATCGACGAGATTGTTGCGCGCTATGAAAACTTCAGAGCCGCGCGATAGACATGCCTCCCACAGCTGGAGCCCGAGTGAAATGCTTGGGCTCCATGTTATTATCTCTTCACTTTAAAATAATCTAAGGTGCGATAGTAAACTTTCCGGCCTAAAATCAGTCTCATAACAAAAAAATTTCATAACTTTGCATACGCAAAACAGCCGAAAATAGCCATAACGAGGCTTAAGGTCCGGTAGCTCAGCTGGATAGAGCATCTGCCTTCTAAGCAGACGGTCATGCGTTCGAGTCGCATCCGGATCACGGATATTTAGAGAGGGTGTGTCAAAAATTGGCACACCCTCTTTCGCTAATATACTGAAAAACATAAACCAAGGAAAATGAGTCAGAAACCGTATAGCGGCGAGGCGAAGAGGGCGGACGAGGCCATGGCTTGGTTCGAAAATGTGCGCGGGCTCTTGTCGGCTGGCGGCTCGGTTGAGTTTGCGCCAAGGGGCTACAGCATGTGGCCGACAATTAGGCCGGGAAAAGACACTGTCTGTCTGCGGGCTGCGGCCGACTACCGTGTGTCCGATATCGTGCTTGCCGCGTGCGACAATCCACCTCTGCTTGTTCTCCATCGCATTGTGCGGCTTCTCCCCGACGGAGCTGTGCTGAGGGGCGATTCCAACCTCTATCAGACCGAGACATGCACCTTCGACGGCATTGCCGGTCGAGTCACCGCCATATCGAGAGACAGCCGCGATGTATCGTCGTCGGTCTCTACGCGTCTTCTGGCTATGCTTCAGCGATTTCCGGCCCTTGTAAGGCGCCCGGCGGTAAGAATTTTAAACCTGTGGAAGAATGGAATCTGACGGTTTCAAACGAGTTGGCCGCGACCTGGCCCGTCTATGGCGCGAATCGTATGGCACGCGGGGGCTCGCCCTGTGTACAGCGGCGGCCGGCTGCCTCAATGTGGCTGTCGCGCTGATGTTTATATGGGCAACCAAGCGTATAGTCGATTTTGCCGTCGGCCCCGCGCACACTATTCCGTCGGGCTATGTTGCTCTCCTTGTGGCGTGCCTGCTGCTCCAGCTGCTGATTCCGGCGCTGCGCCGCCGTCTCGAGACCGCAGCATTCATAAGATACTCCAACACCATGCGCAGCCGCCTGCTGGGCCATCTGCTCGGGGCGCGGTGGAGCGGACGCGGCGGCATGCACCACGGCGACGCCATAAGCCGCATGCGCGACGATGTCGACACGCTCGCCTCGCTCTCGTGCTCGACCATACCCGGCCTCGTGGCCGTTGCCATGCAGCTTGCCGGCGCATTTGTGTTTCTTGCCATGCTTGAGGCCAGGCTCGCTATTGCCGTGGTGTTCATAATGCCTGTGGCGCTTGTGGTGAGCAAGATATATGTCAAAAAAACGCGACGTGTCGCAGGCGAGATACGCCGTCAGGAGAGTGCCGTCCAGACCTTCCTTCAGGAAAGCCTCAGCCACCGCACCCTTCTCTCCACGCTCATGGCCGGAGCGCGGCGCGTCGGCGATTTCGACACCATGCAGGCCTCTCTCGCAGGCCGTATCATGGAGCGTACAGGTATCTCCATCTATTCCAATGCCGTCATCTCGGCCGGTTTCATGGCGGGCTATGCCGTCACATTCCTCTGGAGCGCCTACGGCCTGGCCGCGGGTCTGGTATCGTTCGGCATGATGACAGCGTTCCTGCAGCTCGTGGCCCAGGTGCAACGGCCAGTGCTCGACCTTTCGCGGCGTATTCCCGCCTTCATCAATGCCTCGGTGGCGCTCGACCGCATAGACGGCATCCTGGCGATACCCCTGGAGGATTATACGGCCCCTCATGCCGCCGCCGGCACTCCTGCGGGCCTGTGTTTCGACAGTGTGAGCTACCGCTACCCCGACGGCGACCATACGGTGATATGCGGCCTCTCGCACGATTTCCGGCCCGGCAGCGTCACTGCTGTCACCGGCCCCACCGGCAGCGGCAAGAGCACCCTTCTCAGGCTCATGCTCGGCCTTGTAGAGCCTGTTTCTGGTGCGGCGCGCTTCTATACAGCCACAGGCGAGAGCGGGCCCATATCGGCCGCTCTGAGACGCAATATCGTCTATGTGCCGCAGGGCAACACGCTCGTGTGCGGCACCGTCCGCGACAATTTGCGGCTTGCCAACCCCGATGCCACCGACCAAGAGATGGCACTGGCGCTCAAAGCCGCCGTAGCCGATTTCGTGCTCGAGCTTCCCGACGGCCTCGACACCCAGTGCTTCGAGGGCGGAGGCGGATTCAGCGAGGGCCAGGCCCAGCGCATAGCCATAGCGCGTGGCCTGCTCAGAAAGGGCTCTGTCATTCTGCTCGACGAGCCGACATCGGCCCTCGACCCCGAAACCGAGCTCCAATTCCTGTCGCGCTTCCTCGGCTATGTCGCCTCGGAGAGCACCATAATCATTGTCACGCACCGTCCGGCCGTGCTGTCCTATTGCACCGACGTCCTCGAAATTCAGCCTTCCCTCTAAACCATCAAATTAAGAAGCAGTAGGTGCGCGCATCAACGATTTCCGCAATACACTCTCGGCAAAAACCGCCGTCAGGCGGTTAAATATTCACACAGCCTATGGTTTAACCGCCACCAGGCGGTTATACCATAGGACAATGCGCCACAAACACCCCACAACCGCATAGCGGTTGAATAAACTCCTGCGACGACGATATTCAACCGCCATGCGGTTGCCCCCCCCCGGTACGACGATGAACCTATGGTATGGCCGTTCTACCGAACGCCCAAACCATAGGCTATATGAATATTCAACCGCCGCTGGCGGTTGACGCTCCCGCAACAGATATGTCATAATAATTGCCATCAGTAGGGGCGCGCGTTCGGCGCGTGCGCGCATCAACGATTTCCGCAATACACTCTCGGCAAAAACCGCCGTTAGGCGGTTAAATAATCACACAGCCTATGGTTTAACCGCCATCAGGCGGTTATACCATAGGACAATGCGCCACAAACACCCCACAACCGCATAGCGGTTGAATAAACTCCTGCGACGACGATATTCAACCGCCATGCGGTTGCCACCCCCCGGTACGACGATGGACCTATGGTATGGCCGTTCAACCGAACGCCCAAACCATAGGCTGTGTGAATATTTAACCGCCTGACGGCGGTTTGCGGAAATCGTTGATGCGGGGGGGGGGAAGGCAAAAAAAGAGGGGGCCTTCCAGGTTCGGAAGGTCCCCTCTCGGAGTAATTGTGGGTTCTGAATGTCATCGCGACAGCATGAACCCACGGATGCAGAGCATTTACTTTTTCTGGCGTATGATTACAACTCGGCTGAGCGAGGGATCATTGAGGAACATATTGCCTACGCCGCCGTTCCACGACACGTCGAGACGCTCGGCTGCGATACCGAATTCCTTAACGAGGTATTCGCGTACCGACTGGGCGCGTTCGCGGCTGAGGGTTTCGTTGATTTCGGCGCTGCCGGTGGCTTTGTCGGCATAACCGATGACCGAGAATACGGTCGATTCGGGCGTAGACTTGATCATGTCGGCCACCATTTCGAGCTGGGCGCGGTCGGCGTTGGAGAGCGAGCTCACGTTGATGGGGAAGTAGATGAGATAGTTGCCGTTGGCGTTGACAACGGTGTTGTGCTGCACGGTTGTGCCGGCTTTCTCGCGTTCGAGCTTTTCGTTCTGGGCGATAAGTTCGGCCACGCGGCGGCGGAGTTCGTTTACGGCGTTGTTGTCGTATTCCACCACCTTCATCACGCGCGATTTCCAGCCGCGGGGAGCGAAGCGGTATGTTACGCCGGCGGTGACGCTGAGCATGGCGTCGAAGCTGCGGCGGCCTACCTCGCCGTCGAATTCATCGTTGGTAATCATGGCGCGGAGGTCGAGGTTGATGTCGAAAGCCTTCGATACGTGGAACATATTGAAGATACCGGCGTTGCCTATTACCGTGTTCTGATGGGGGTTGTTGTAGACATGGCCCCAGCCCACACCGATGTAGGGGGCGCAGCCATACACGCGGTTGGCATTGTAGCCGCCGATCATGTTTGTGAGGTCGAACATCACATCGGCGTGCAGAGTGAGATAGTTGATTTTCTGCTCGCAGAGATAGCCGTAGGCGTTGGTGAACTTGCCGGGCACTTCCTTGCCGGTGTTGTAGATGCCGCCGTTCTTGTCGCCCCAGGTCTGGGTGGCGCCTTTGGCGCTGAGACCACTGTACATCAGGCGTACGCCGATAGAGGGCGAGAACCATTTGCCCACGGCGATGTCGAGAGCCGGCGATATGCGGTCGCCGAACTTGGCCTGACGGTCGTGGTCGCCGAAGAACATCTGCGGGCCGGCGCCTACGCTGATAAACCAGTTGCTGCGGCCGTCGGGAGCGACGCTCGTCACCGTTTCGGTGTAGGTCTCAGTTGCGACCTCGGCTACTTCCTGTGCCGAGATGCCCAAAGCGGCGGTTGCCGCAATGGCTGTCAATAGATACTTTTTCATCTGATTGATTTTTAGTTAAAAAAGTGTTATATAGTTTATTTTTCTCTTACGCAGCGCACTGCCTGGGCCTGCCAGGGGTTGGAGGAGTCTTTGGCCACGACATTGCCGTTGACACCGGAACTTCTGCCTGAGGCCAGACCCTTGTCGGGCTCGGCATAGTTGCCGGAGCCTGTAAGCCAGAAGAAGTGCTGCAGAGCCATCTGGCTGCGGCGGGTGTCGGCGGTAGCGGCAGAGCTTGTCCACCAGTATCCGCTCTTGGCGAAGTGATCGCGTGCGCCGTTCGGGTTGGGGAAGCGCACACCGCCCATGGCGTAGTAGTTGCCTTCGCTGTCGTCGTCGCTGCGCTTCATGTATATGCCGTATCCGAAAATCTTGTCGCTGTTCGATGAGCTTCCGTATGCAAAACCGATGCGGGTGCGGTGTATTCCGCGCGGGAGCCAGCGCGGAGTCGTGCCGTCGTATTCGGTTTCTACCACGCAGTTTATGTTCTCGGTAAGTTTCGGTATTTTCTCGCCGTTGTCACCGGTGTGGAAATCGATTACGCCTTTCATTGTAATGCTTGTTTTGTTGACGGGAATGAAGGCGGTGAACGTGTTGCCGTTGGCAACGCGGTAGCCTACCGGCGAGGGGTCGTAGATAGTCTTCACGTCAGACCAGCCGCCGTCAGAGCCGGATGCCATGGCGTCGTCGCCCCATAGCAGACGGCAGTCGGTGCCGAGCCAGTGGGAACCGTTTGAGTCGGCAGCCCTGTTGATTATATATCCGGGCCGGAGCACGCTCGCACCGATTGTAGCCTCGGCGCTTGTTGCCGGCTGCCATACGGGGAACGAAGAGGCGATGTTCTGAGCCGCGCCCCCGGTATAGTATGTGTCGGCGTTGGGGAAGGGGTCTTTGCGGCCCCACTGGTAGAGCATGCAGTTGAGCACATATGCCTCGTTTTCGGCTGTGCGGGTGGTTTCAAGACGCTGGGCGTCGGTCGAGGGGAAGGCACCGAGATTGCGGTCCATGATGTCGAAAGTGCTGCCTTCCTTGGTGGTGATGGCGTAGTCCTGGGGCATGGAGTCGCCTACGCCCCATATGTGCCAGCTCCACAGAATGTCGCCCTGGCGGTCTGTGCCGCTGTAGACGGCGATAACGGCGTTGCCTACGTTGCCCGATGTGGTATAGTACACGCGTCCGTCGCGGAGTTCGACGTCGGAAATGAAGCCCTGCACGTCTTCCCAGAGCAGAGCGGCCGAGCGCGGAGCAATATTGGCGTTTTCGGTGTGGAATCCGGCACCGGGAATGATGCCCTTCTGGCCGTTGCCTATCACGGTAGCCTTGAAGTCGTGTTGTCCGGCAGAGGTAATCATATAGCAGTTGGCGGTCTCCTCTTCGGGCTCTACGGGCAGTTCTTCCACATTCATGTCGGCGGCGAAGTCGCGCAGCTGCAGATTGAATGTATATACCGTGTTGGGCATGAAATCGTATGCTATAGCCTTGGTGAAGGTGGCTTTGTGGCGGTCGGTGAGTATTGTTATCACCACCTGGTCGTCGGCATGAAGGTCGGGGGCTACCGACATATACGCCGTGTAGCTTTTTCCTGCGGTCAGCGCGGGAATATCGGCCCATTCGAGGGTCACGGTGCTCGATGTGTTGCCTGCGAAGGCATAAGAGCCGTCGGTGGCGTCGAAAGTGAAGTCGCCGGCCAGCTGGCGTCCTTCGGGCAGCGCGAGCGATATGCTTTTCAGATATTCACCGGCCAGCGGAGTGCCAGTGGCTTCGATGTTGAATCGCAACAATGCGAAAATGTGGGTGAAATCGAATTCGTTTTCAGTGTTGGGGCGCGGATAGCCGAATTTATAGTCGCCGTCGATGCGTTGCGAGGCCGAGTCGAACGACTGGTTCGCCTGCAGCGTGCCGGTCAGCGATGTCGGGTCGGCGCCGTCGTTGGCGGCGCTGTATGGGTAGTATGCGTATTGCGGTGTGGCGCAGTTTCCGGTGAAAGCGGCGCGTCCTGTGGGGGCGGTGGCTGAGCACGCAAAGCGGGCGTTGCGCACGGTGCCTCCGAAAACGCCTATAGCGTCGTCGGGAGTCCAGAGGATACCAATATGTCCTCCGAAATAGTCTGTCGGGTCTATCGCTGTCCGCGAGTTGATATCCGTGTCGGCTGTGTTGGCGATGATGACGGTCTCTGCATCTTGTTTCATCTCGCCTGGCTGAGTATTTTCGCAGGATATTGCGGTGATGGCAAGAATGCCTGCGATAAAGCGAATGGTTTTATTCATTATATTATGTAGTATATGGCCAAAATAATTGATTAATACACGGACTAAGTGTTTATCAGATTTTAAGGCTTTTAATTTCCGGCTGTCGCTTCTGTCAGCGGAGTGCCGGTGCATAATAATCAGTAAGATAATCAATAGATATTCACCGGCAGGAACGGCCGTCGGGGGCTCGCCCCTGCCGGTGAGTTAACTTAGAGGCTGAATTACTTCAGAGGATTTTTAGAGTTGTTGGTGAAATGGGAATTTGCGTTGTTTTCCACCTGGGGTGCGGCTTCCTGGTCTGCGCGGTTGAGCAGGAATGCCTTGTTGTTGTTGATGATGGCGCGGATAAGCGCTGCGGATTGGTAGGTTGCTTCATCTCCATTGGGTGCAATCGCATAATTCATGAAAACAAGACCGAGCGGGCAAGCCTGACGTGTCGGGTTGGTGATACGTCCGAGAGTGAACGGATTCAGCTCTTGTGCGAGTGCTTGACAATTTGAGGCCGTAGCGCTTCCGTAGAGATAACCGCCGAGTGAGGTTTCATAGAATGTGCGGTGCAAACCTCCCTTATAGTTGTTTGCAGCCGTTTCATTCATTGTAGTGATTGCATTCTTTCTTGCCGTCAGGTCCGTGACATTATCAAGTTCAGTGAAGCACCAGCGAAGATATGTGCTCGGATTTGTTGTGCCATCAATATATGGGGCGACAGGAGATTTCCATTGCAGGCTGATAGTCTGCGGAGTGTCGCTTCGCATCCAGCGTGAGAACAGAGCAGGTGTGTTTGTTCCCCATGCATATTGATACTCATTATTGTTTGCCTCAGTATCGTAGTTGGTATTGATTTTTACGATAACCGTGCCCTGCACCATGGAAATGGTCGTATTGGCGTCGAGACTTCCGCTATATACCACAGGTTTGCCTGTCGCTGTGTTGGTTTCGGTTGAAAGTCTTTCAAGACATGACCTTACAGCGATAGCCCAGGCCTGACCGCCAGTTAGGTTGAATGTTCCGGCGCCAAAATCTTCGCGGGAAGTTTCAGTCCAGCTGTCAGAGTCTGTAAATGACGGATTATTTATGTTCCACTGAGTATAGGTAGACCCGGATTTCTCATCGATATACTCATATCCGCTGATTGACTCATTGTCTTTCTGGCGAGTTGCGGTTGTGCGGTAGCCGCTTCTGTATGGCACTCCAGAGATAGCCGTTTCGCCGGTCATACCAATTTCAAGGAACATCAGACCATCGGGATTCATGTTTTTGGCTAAGTTAATGATTGCCGTTGAAAGAGGGTCGGAGGAGTTGTCGTTGAAACGATATAGGCGTAACCAGAATTTAGGAACGATATATGCAGTCTCGTTTTTAGTCTGGACAATAGAGCCTGTGCCGGAAACTGTTCGTCGTTGACCGTAATACCTGCCATTTACGTTCCAATAACCTGTTTCTGTTTGGCCATAAGATAGATTTGTCTCATTGGCGACAGAATTGGTGTAACTGATATTTGTGAAAGGATCTTCGAAATTTTCGGTTGTACTGTTGATGTCGAATCTTTGATCGAAATTACCGGCCTGCATAAGGTCTGTGCCATTTCTGGTCGCTACCTCAAATGCTCTGATACCGTTGTTGTACATCTCTTGAAGCGTTACTCCTCCCTGATAGGCCGCATTGGCGGCATGCCATGCACCGGGGATAGAGAGCTCCGATATGTAGATGTCGGGATTGAGCTGGCCGATCCATGAGGCGAGGTTGAAGTCCATACCGCGAGTCAGGAAGTAACCGAACTTAACCGGATAAATCATGCCGGTGGCAAAATTGGAGTCGTTGTTGAGCATCTGGTAGAAATCTCCGCAGTTTGTCTGGAGATGAACGCGGAGCTGACCCAGGTTTTCACCCGTAATCTGACCGGGGATAAGGAAAGCGCGCAGGCGCAGATGGTCGATGGCGTCGTATTCGTGAGACTCGCCACGCACGAACAGGGTGGGGTAGTAGACACCGCCGTCGGCATTTGTCATCGAGGTCTGAAGCTGCACTGTCGAGTTGCCGCTGGTAGTGCTTTTGTCAACCATCGTGCCGGCGTCGGCTGCTTCCTGCGACATATTGAGGTCGAAACTACCGGAAATAATCAGATTGTCGTCGATTTCGTATTCGTCAATTTTAGAGCCGTTTACCTTTACAGCTTCGATGGTTACGGCCTGAATCTGAATATAGTCGGCCTTGATTTTGGCCTCGTTGCCGCCGAGGGTATTGGGAGTGACAGGACCGTTGAGGGTGATGTCGAGCACGTCGGCAAGCACATTGAACTGCAGAGGCACGGGCTGGCCGAACTCTTCGGCAGTCATGGTCTTTCGAGCCACCATCACGGCTGCATTCATGTCGGGCATGCCGTAGATGGTTTTCGGGTTGCCTGTCACAGTGCTGTTGTTGTACTGAGAGGCGTTATAATCCTTGAAACTCGAGATGCCGGTGAGAGTGCCGTTTGTGTTTTCCTTGTATTTATACACCTGAGGGCTCTGTCCTGTTTCGACCGTGGCGCGGATAGTGTTTTCGTTTGCCAGGGTCGTGCTTGCTTTGTCGGCAGGATAGAAGGCGTAGAATGTGTGAGGACCGGGAGCACCCCACTGAACGCCGATTTCGCTCATCTTCACGATAGTACCGGCGACATTGCTCGGCTGCTCCTGAAGATTCACTTTATACTTAGCGAAGCCGCGGTCGGTGTTGGGGCTGTAGATGTTGATATACTCGTCGTTTCCCGACACATAGTTGCCCCAAAAGATTTCCTGAGATGTTTTTTCTTCCCAGTCGTCCTGATACATGGTGCGGCTGCTGGGAGAGTTTGAGATGGAAAACAGGACATCGTCGCCGCTCGAGGCAATTGGAACCTCGGGCTCGTAGATTTTGTCTTCGCACCCGGCCAGGACAAGTGGGGCGAAGGCAAGAATCCATTTGTAATTCATGTTCATATTCTGTGGATGGTTGGTTGTTGATTAGTTTGTTGAATTGATTTCGCCCCACGGATTACTGCTGAAATCGTTTTCTTCGGTCTCAACGACACCCTGAGCCTTGATATTTACGCCTTCGGCTTCTTCGCCTTTGAATACAGCAGAGCCGGAGCAGATGGGGCTTTCCAGCTCAACCCGCGTGACGCTTGTTTTTGGTTGTTCGTAGATTTTCTTTTTCTTTTCCATACACATTGATATTTAGTTAGATAATAGTTGATACATCGGTGGTATTTTTAGTGGTTTTATTTATTTTTTGCGTGGTGTCTAATGGGCTTCAGTAGGGGCGGGGGGGGGGGGGGGGGGGGGGGGGGGGGGGGGGGGGTGGGTGGGGGTGGTTGGGGGGGGTGGGGGGGGGGGTTGGTGTGGGGGGGGGGGGGGGGGGGGGGGGGGGGGGGGGGGGGGGGGGGGGGGGGGGGG
>CAMNRO010000019.1 GCA_946553045.1 uncultured Porphyromonadaceae bacterium
TGAAGATATTGTTTATCTCGTTCTTCACACGGTTACGGAAGCGGTTGATTGTCACGAAGTCGGGACGCTCCTGCGCCGCCAGCCAGATATAATGGATGTCGCGCTGCACCTGACGCTCTATTTTGCGGCACGAATATACGTTGTTCATATAGGCATAGAGGATGATCTTGAGCATCATCTTCGGGTGGTAGGGACACCTGCCGCGTTCACGGTACAGTTTTTTGAACTCCCGCAGGTCAAGACTCTCGACAACGGCATCAACAACGCGTACAGGGTCGTTTTCCGCTATATCTTCATTGGGATTCAGCAGAAAAAACAGCCTGTCGTTGTTACTGTAAGATTTTGTATGTAACTTTGTGGATATTTAATTTGTTTTATGTCACTAAGTTACAAAAGCTTTCTGACATGACAAAGCCCCGGCTTGTGAAAGTCAGGGCTTTGTTTTATGTTTTACAGCAACTTATAAAAAAGAGGCTGCGCCTATTTTGACACAGCCCCATTTCTGTTCAGGGATTGTTATCAATGTGTGATGGCAATTGCTACACGGTTTTTGACGATTTCTGCGAAGGGCTGTTCAGTGTCGCCCTTGGCGTCTACGGTAATGCGGCTTTCGCTGATACCGGCGGCTTTGAGGGCAGCGGCCACAGCCTGGGCGCGGCGCATGGAGAGCTTCATGTTGTAGGGCGATGTGCCTGTGGCCTTGTCGGCATATCCGGTCACGGTTACACTTGTTTCGGGATTGGCCTTCATGTATTCGACGAGGGCATCGACCTTAATCTGGTTTTCGCGTGTGATTTTAGACGAGTTGAGGGTGAAGAAGATGTGCTGTGTCATCGGTGCGGGAGCAGCCTTGACAGGCTCGGGTGCGGGAGCGGGTTCCGGTATTGGTTCGGGAGCGGGCTCGGGAGCGGGTGCAGGTTCTTCTACTATGATTGTCTCTTCGGCCTTGACAACTTTTTTGGAGCGTCCGCCGAAGCTGTAGGTCACGCCTACGAGGGCGTTGTACTGCCAGTCGGCCTTGCTGCCTTTCTTGGAGTTGAATTTGTCGGGGAGGGCATTTGCATTCACTTCGACATTGAGGGCGAACGAACGGCTCAGATTGATATCGAGTCCGAGACCGGCGCGTCCGGCGGGGAATAATTTCTTGCCAGTCCACAGTTTTTCGAAACCGCAACCTGCATTTGCGAGAGCGACAGCCTCTTTGTTGTGGAAGCCGAGGGCCGCACCGGCACCGATGAAGCCGTAGAAGTCGAGGACACGGTCGGGGTTGAATCCGCAGAAAAGATTTGTGAACGACAGCATGGCGTCGACATTGCCCTGCAGATAGTTGAATTTATAGTCGTGACGGGGTGCCACCCATGAGCCGCGTGCCTGCCAGCCGCTGACGCCCACGCGCAGTCCGAAGGCCGGAGTGAAGCGATAGCCGGCTGATATAGCGGCTGCCGGAGAGATGAGGTCGGCGAATTTGGTTTCGCCTATGGTATAGGCAGCGCCGACCTGGGGCTGTATGAACCAGTGGGGGTTGAAGACTTCCTGTTCGGTGATTTCTGCAGTGCCTTCTACAGAGGCCTGGGCGCTGACGCGGGCAGGAATTGCCGCCGATAGCAGAGCGCAAAGAGCGATGATGAATTTGGTACTTAATTTCATTTTTCAGATAAATAGTGAAATGTGTCTTATGTTCAAGGTACAAATATCCAATCTTCTGGCTAATCAGGCAAGAAACTACTGTTGCATATGTTGCGACTATGAAATGATTTTTTACATAATACGATATGTTTTGGTTAAATTCGGTGTATTTAGGGCAATTTAGGTGCATTTTAGCTATATTTGCATAGACAATCTACGATTATGCATGAAAAACAAAAATCCATATTTTCAAATAGGGGGGGGTAATAGGTTGTTTGGCAGCTTGTTATCCTTTCTGTTTTTGCTTTTTGTGATTATATGTCTGCCGTGTGCCGTGGCGCACGCCGATGTCGCGCGCAGGAGCGGCGTCGATGTTAATGAGCGTGAATTTCGTTCGCTGACAACCGATAATGGCCTCAGCGACCAGCTCGTAAATACTATCTTCAAGGATTCGAAGGGCTATGTGTGGCTCGGGACCGGTGTTGGCGTCGACCGCTTCGACGGCAACAATATGGTCAACTATTCTTTCCCGGAGACCGATGGGCCTCCGCGCCGCGTTACAGCCGTCACCGAGGGCAACGGACGCGTGTTCGTAGGCAGCTACAGCGGTCTTTTCGAGGCCCTTGACGGAGGTCGACTTGAGCCACTCATTCCTGAAAATATCAATTTCAGGGTATATTCTATGGTGCACGACCGGGCCGGCAAGCTGTATGTCGGCACGGCGCAGGGCCTGTTTATCTATGATGTTACGAGCGGCAAAGTGGAGCAGAAGCTGATACACCGCGATGTCCTTTTCAGCGACAACGAGGTGACGGCGCTTGCCTTTGCCTCGGGCAATGCACTGTGGATGACGACGCAGCACACCCTTCACCGTCTCAACCTTGGCGACGGCACTCTTTCGTCGGTGCCTGTTGACACCGACGGCCCTGTGAAAAGTATAATAGACCTCGGCGACAAGCTTTATATAGGCAGCTATGGCTCCGGGGTGATAGTCTACGACATTGCCGAAAAGACTTTCCGAAAGACTCCGCGGATTGGCAACGACCTTGTGACGGCGCTGTGCGTCGACCCGATGCGGCCGCAGTCCATCTATGTGTCGACCGACGGCGAGGGAGTGTTCCGCCTCGACAGTGATGGCGCAGAGCCGCTGTTCAACTCGCGTCATATACGCTCGAAGTCTATCTACTCCATGCTTGTCGACGAGCGCGGTCTTTTCTGGATGGGCTACTATCAGAGCGGCGCCGACTATACGCCTTTCTACGATGATATTTTTGAGGTATATTCATATCCGGGCCACATCGACACGCGCTCTGCGGCCGTGCGCGCCGTGAGTGTCGACGGGCCGCGCAAGCTCATTGGCACGCGCGAGGGGCTATATTATATTGATGAGGAGAAGGGCCGTTCGACCTCGTTCCACAGCCCGCGTCTGCGCTCGAACATCATATTCTGCATCACACCCGTAGGCGACAAGTACTATATCGGCACCTACAACGGGGGCATGTATGTGTTCGACCCCGCCACTCTCGGTCTGACTGATTTCGATGCCGGCCCGCGCGACCCCTTTGTGACCGGCACTGTCTTTGCGGTTTCCGTCGACGGAGGAGGCGACGTGTGGATTGGCACTTCTGACGGTGTTTTCCGCTTCACCGACGGCCGTCTGAACGCACATTTCACTTCCGACAACTCGCAGTTGCCCCGTGGGAATGTCTACGACATATATTTCGACAGCGCCGGCCGCGGCTGGATGTGCACCGAGAACGGCATGGCCGTGTGGACCGGGCACCGTATGCAGGCCGACCGTTTTCCCGAGGGCTTTGTCAACAACATGAAGATACGCGACGTCTTCGAGGACAGCAATGGCAAGATTTACTTCGCCCCCGACCGCGGCAAGGTCTTCGCCAGCAATATGGAACTCACGCAGTTCGGTTTCGTAGACCTTGAGAGTCCCGATATGGTGTCGGCCACGACCTTTATCACCGAGGACGGCGACGGAAACAAGTGGATAGGCACTGAGAAGGGTCTGATACTTGTGGACGGCGGCGGGCGGCGACACTATTTCAACAATGCCCATGGTTTGCCCGACATGGTTTTCACGCTTTGTCCGCCTGTTTTCGACGGAGAGGGCAATCTCTGGATGGGAAACAATTCCGGCCTTGTGAAACTCGACAGGCGTCGTTTCCGCCGCAGTCTCGAAGAGTTCGACAGGTGTCCGCTCATCACCGATGTGATGGTCAACGGACGCAGTGCCGCCGCGCGTCTGGTGAGGGCCAAGGGTGAGATGTCGCTGAGTCTCAATGAGGGCGAGAACGGCCTGACTGTGAACTGGAGCGACCTTGCCTATACCGACCCGCGCTTCGCACATGTGGAATACCGGCTCGACGGCTTCGACGACAGCTGGCACCTGAGCGGGGGCGGAACGCCTGTGACTTATTTTTCGGTTCCGACCGGCGAATCGACTTTGCGTCTGCGTCTGCCCGGCGACGACAAGAGCGAGACGAGCATACGAATCAAGCGAGGCGTGCGGATAAACTGGACCGTGTGGGCTCTTGTGGCCGTCACGGTGCTGTGTGTAGCTCTGGTCGCCTGGTATATGCACCGGCATCAACAGCACCGGCGCATGCTTGCAAGCCTCAAGGCCGAGGCTGCCTCGCTCATGGAGAGCGCCTTCATGGCCGAAGAGGAGAAGAAGAAGAACCGCTACCGCACGACGCGCCTCAGTGCCGAGGAGTGCCGCAGGATACTTAAGGTGCTCGACGCAGTGATGCGGAAGGAGAAACCATATACGCGCACCGACCTCAAGAGCACCGACCTTGCGGCGCTTGCCGGCTGCAGCAGTCACGACCTGAGCTATGTCTTCAACCAGCATCTCGAAAAGAGTTTCTACGACTATGTGAACGAATATCGTGTCGAGGAATTCAAGCGACTGGTAGCGGTGGTCGATACTTCGCGCTACACACTTTCGGCCCTTGCAGAGCAGTGCGGATTCTCGTCGCGAGCCTCGTTTTTCAGGCATTTCAAGGCTATCACGGGTAGCACACCGGCCGAATATCTACGTGACCTCAAGGCTTGAGCCACAGGGTGGATAAACGCCTTTTCTGAGTCTCAAATTTTTGTGATACTCAGAATCTCAATTTCTTAAACGTATAATTTGCAGAGCGTTGCACATGTGCATATCCTATATAATGTTCAGAGATATTTCACCGCCGAAAAAACTTTCTCAGGCAGCCGACTATAGATAATTTTGCGATGTAAACCTTAGAAACAAAGGCTTCCCATCGTAAAAAATCAACCTCGGTCTAATTCTTGAGAAAATGGAAAACAGCGACATCCGAAACAACTTTCTTACCCGCAGCTACGAGACCTACCACCGCCGTGTGCTCGGATTCATTTCATCTCGAATCAACTCGAAAGAAGATGCCGAAAACCTGGCGCAGGACGTATGGCTCCGTCTGCTCGAATACGACAAACCGATTTCGGAAGACAGCCTTCTCTCATTATTATATACAGTGGCATACAATCTGGTCAACGACTATCTCCGTCGTCTGTATCGGAGCCGTGCCGCCGTCGACGAGCTTTATGTGTCGGCCTGCGAAGCCGACTTCAGCGGGGAATCTGCCATTGTGGCCCGCGACATAGAGCGTCTTGAGAAAAATCGCGTTGAGTGTCTTCCGCCTCAGCGTCGTATTATCTATATCATGAGCCGCTACGATGATAAAAGCGTCGACGATATCGCAAACGAATTGTCGCTTTCGTTCCGAACCGTCGAAAACCACCTTCGTATGGGTCGCCGTGATGTCCGCAATTACATGGCGGAAGCTATTTGATTAAGTGCTAAGTAATAAGGACTAAGTAATAAGGACTAAGTAGTAAGTAATAAGCAGTAAGTAATAAAGGCTAAGTAATAAGGGCTAAGTCGTAAGTTTTTTAGACCGTAGAGAAGAAATATCAATCCTAAATATAACCAATCTTATCATTAAAGACATGCGAATCAGATTTAATGCAATCTTGCCGTGGCGCGGCACCTTCCTTGTAGGACTGGTGGCCGCTTCGCTGCTTGCAGGCAGTCCGAGCGCAGTGGCCGAGCCGCTACCCGCTCCCGCCGCCCAGGCAGCTACCCGTACAGTCACCGGCGAGGTGTTCGACGCCCAGGGCGAACCCCTGATCGGCGCTTCTGTGACAGTGAAAGGCGTGCCCAACTCGGGTGCTGTATGCGACATCGACGGCCGCTTCAGCATCAAAGCCAAGAAAGGCGATATCCTCGTTGTCAACTACGTTGGCTTCAAAGAACAGGAAGTACGCGTAGGTGATGCTCCTCTGAGAATTACAATGGAAGAGAACACTTCTGTTCTCGACGAAGTGGTAGTTGTAGGTTATGGTGTGCAGAAGAAAGCTACCATGACCGGTTCTGTCGCTGTGGTAGATGAGAAAGCCCTCGAAAACAAGGGTACGCTTTCGAGCCCTATGCAGGCTATCCAGGGGCAGGTTCCCGGTGTCATCATCACCCGTAACTCTACTGCTCCCGGCGACGAAAGCTGGAACATGAGCCTCCGCGGCGCCGTTTCGGCCAATGCCGCAGCTCCGCTGGTAATCATCGACGGTGTCGAATATGAAAGCATCAACGACCTCCGCCTCATCAACCCCTCGGATATCGAGACGATGAACTTCCTCAAGGACTCGTCGGCTTCTATCTACGGTAGCAAGGCTGCCGGTGGTGTTGTGCTCATCACCACCAAGAGCGCCAAGGCCGGCAAGGTGAAAGTGGACTACAACGGCTCATACACCTACAAGCACATCGGTCTTTCTGCCGAGCTCATGAGCCTCGACGAATGGTCGGACGCCGTGCTGATGGCCCGCCGCAACGACGGCCTGCCCGAAAGCGACGTGTGGATTCGCTACGCCCAGCTTGCCAAGAAATACAAAGGTCAGTGGATCAACGGCAACCCCCTCAACATGGCCAACGTTGACGACATGGTGTTCTTCGACACCGACTGGCAGGACGTGATGTGGGGCGACTCCTGGAGCACCCAGCACGAACTCAGCGTGAGCGGCGGCACCGAAAAGAACACATACCGCTTCTCGGTCGGCTACATGTACGACGATTCTAACCTCAAATGGGGCAACAACCACAACCAGCGTATCAACCTGCGCCTGAACAACGGCATGAAACTGGCCGAGAACTTCACTCTCCAGAGCGTCATCGCCTTCAACCGTCAGGACCAGGTATCGCCCACACAGATCGGTTCGGCTCTTACCGTAAGCGCTACACAGCCCGGTTATCCGACATCGACCATCGACGGCAAGCCCTATGCATGGGGCCGCGACTGGCGCACTCCCAACTGGCTCTGCGAGCTCGGCGGCGACAACAAACTGAAGGTCAACGCCCTCAATATCAGCGAAACCCTCCGTTATGAAATCCTCAAGGGCTTCAGCGCCAATGCCGTTCTCGGTTTCAACCACTCCGAGGCCGTCCGCGACGTGAAGACCCTGCCTATCGAGTTCTTCCAGTATGACAACACTCCCGAGGTGACCTTCCCCCTCCAGAAGGATACATACTACAGAAAGACGAGCAGCCAGACCGACTTCTATTCGCTCCAGGGCTACCTCAACTACGACAAGACATTCAATAATGTACACAATATGACTCTTATGGCCGGTCTGCAGTACAACCTCAAGCAGTACGACGGCTATGGAGTGAACACCCTCGACATTCAGCCTTCGCTCAACGTTCCCAACGGTGTGGGCGAGATGACCCTCAACAGCGTCGGCAAGTGGGAAGAGGCAATCATGTCGTACTACGGCCGTGCCAACTACGACTACAACAGCAAATATATGATCGAGGCCCAGGCCCGCTACGACGGCAGCTCGAAGTTCCGCCCCGAAAACCGCTGGGCATTCTTCTGGGGCACCTCACTTGGCTGGCGTATCACCGAAGAATCGTTCATGCAGGGCGCCCGTCGCTGGGTGAACGAGCTCAAGCTCCGCGCTTCTTACGGTAATGTGGGTAACCAGAGCGGTATCGACCGCTACGACGGCAACCTCCTCTACAACATGAGCTCTACCGGCGGCAACCTCATCGGTGGCCAGATGGTGGGCACCATCAACACCAACGGCAAGCTTGTGTCTACCGACCGTACATGGGAGCGTATCCACAACTACAACGTGGCTCTCGACTTCGGCTTCTTCAACAGCCGCCTGCGCGGTACCGTCGAAGCTTTCTGGAAGCATACCAACAACATGCTCATCGGCGTGACATATCCCGCTATCCTCGGAGACGCCGCTCCTACGGGCAACAAGGGTAAGTTCAAATCGTGGGGTTATGAAGGCCAGGTGAACTGGAACGACCGCATCGGCGATGTTTCTTACCATGTAGGCGGCACATTCACCTATGCAGACAACGAACTCGTTGACCGCGGCGGCAGCGGCGTGCTTGCCTCCGGTCTCCGTTCCGACCGCGAGGGCTATCCTCTGCGCTCTGTCTTCGGTCTGCGCTACTGCGGCAAAATCCAGAACGAAGAGCAGCTCGAAAAATACAAGAACCGCTATCAGGAAACCTCGCAGGTGGGCAATATCCGCCTCCTCCGCGTGGGCGACAACATGTTCGAAGACGTAAACGGCGACGGCAAGCTCACTGCCGAAGACTACGTTTACCTCGGTACTGACGACCCCAAAATCCAGTTCTCGTTCAACTTCGGCGCCGAATGGAAAGGTTTCGACGTAAACTTCATCTTCCAGGGCGCAGGCAAGCGCACCGTCTTCCGCCGTCAGGGCAACGGAGGCGCCGACCCCTGGCAGATTCCTATGCGTGCCGTGTATATGAACTCGTCGAACCACTGGGTAGGCGACGTATGGAGCCCCGAAAACCCCGAAGGTCGCTATCCCTCGCTCACCAACACCGGCGACATCAACAACTACAACTACCAGTGCTCGAGCTGGCTCGTGAACGACGGCTCATACCTCCGTCTGAAGAACATCACCCTTGGCTACACCATGCCCAAGGCCCTGCTCGACAAGCAGAAAGTGCTCACCAACGTGCGCTTCTACATCACCGGCACAGACATCTGGGAACTCACCCATATCCACGACGGCTGGGACCCCGAAGCCGCTTCGACTGTCAGCAACATGTCGCGCTATCCCTTCAACCGCACCTGGACTTTCGGTGCCAACCTCACCTTCTAATTTAGAAAGACACAATGAAAAAAGTAATCAAATATATGGCTTTCGGGTTGGTGGCGCTCGCATCCACATCGTGCCTCGACCTCAACCCTCAGGACCAGCTCGCCGAGGCTGACCTCTGGGGCAAGCCCGGCGATTTCGAAAGTTTCGCCAATGTATTCTACAACTGGATACCCGATTTCGGCACCGTATATGACAATCTCCACGCCGACAAGCGCTCCGACCTTGTACGCGACAAGAACGGCGTGAACGTGTTTGCCAACGGTACGAACACCGTTCCCCAGGGCGACGGCGACTACAGCGGTGCCTACAGCAATATCCGCCGCTGCAACCTCCTTATCGAGAACGCCGCCGGCTACGGCAATCAGGCCGAAATCGCCCAGTATCTCGGCGAGGCCTACTTCTTCCGCGCATGGAACTACTTCAACCTCATGCAGAAGTTCGGCGACGTGATTATCGTTGACCACACCATCGACGTAGACGACGCTCTGATGAGCGCCAAGCGCGATGACCGCTCGAAAGTGACCGATTTCATTCTCGAAGACCTCCGCAAGGCCACCGAGCTGATGAAATCCACCTCCGACCTTCCCGAAGGCCGTGTAGGTGTTGAAGGCGCATATGCCTTCATGGCCCGTGTGGCTCTTTTCGAAGGCACATGGCAGAAATTCCGCTCGAACGAGGCCCGCGGCAAAGAGCTCTGCGGCATTGCCGCCAATGCTGCAGACGAGGTAATCAAATCGGGCAAATTCCAGCTCTTCGCTCCCGCCACTCTCGGCGACTCGGCCCAGAAGTATATGTTTATCCTTGAAAACGTGCAGTGCAACCCCGCCGGTCTGCAGAAGGACGCCAACAAGGAGTATATCATCAAGCGCTGCTATGACCCCACCCTCAAGGTTATCGGCAAGAACCTCAACACCGAAATCCTGGCAAACGCCCAGTATGTAAGCTCGAAGTTCGCCGACATGTACCTCTGCCAGGACGGTCTTCCCATCGAGAAGTCGAAGCTCTTCCTCGGCTATGAGACCATCAAGAGCGAATGGCAGAACCGCGACAACCGTATGCGCTATACTCTAATGCGCCCCGGCGACGCTTACTGGACTATCGGCGAAAAGACTTGCCGCATAGACTGGAGCGGCAGCGATGAGGAGCTCAAGCACGCCGCCTACACCAACTTCACCCCCAACTGGGGCAGCGGTTACTTCCCCCAGAAGTGGGCTACCGAACGTCAGCTCGGCAAGGACACCGACGGCAGCTACGACTGGCCCGCTCTCCGCTATGCCGAAGTGCTTCTGACCTATGCCGAGGCTGTGTACGAACGCGACGACCAGATCAGCGACGCCGACCTCAACAAGAGTCTCAACCTCGTGCGTCAGCGCGTGAACAAGAAAATGCCCGCTCTCTCCAATGCCCTTGTTAACGCCAACGGCCTGAGCATGCGCGAAGAAATCCGCCGCGAGCGCACCGTAGAGTTCTTCCAGGAAGGTTTCCGTATCGACGACCTCCGTCGCTGGAAAACAGCAGAAGTGGAAATGCCTATGAACTTCACCGGTATCCGCCACATCGGCGAATGGCAGGTACGCTGGGCCAACCCCGGCGTGGGCAAGGACGGCGAAGGACGTCTTGTAATCGAAGAAGGCCGCGTATGGGCCGAGAAGAACTATCTCCACCCGCTGCCCGTAGACCAGCTGCAGCTTAACCCCAACCTTGGCCAGAATCCCGGCTGGGAATAATATTCGAATTAATAATTAATAATGAAGAATTAAGAATTATCCCGCATAACTAATAATTATACATTATTAATTATACATTATTAATTGATAAAGTTTATGAAAAGCAAATATATATTGTTGACGGGAATGCTTCTGGCCGGCGCCGCCTTCACTGCGTGCGACGACGACAAGCAGCTGACTCTCAACGCCACCGAGGCCAAATTGCTCGAGACCATCACCTTCGAAGTGAGCGAAGAGCTGCCTCTCCCCGTAGGCATGGACTCGACCATCACCTACACCTACGGCCCCGAAGATGCCGATGACCCCACCGTCATTTTCTCTTCCGACAATGAAGAGGTCGCTACCGTAGACCAGAACGGTACTATCCGCGCCGTCAGCGTCGGCACAGCCATCATCACAGCCCAGACTCCGCTCGGATTCCAGGTTTACGACGCGCAGGCTTCGGTACGTGTGAACGTTATCCCCGAGCTTATCAAGGTAAGCAAAATCGATATCGTCAATACCACCCCTGCCGGTGAAGACGGTAATATCTATGTGACCGACGAACTCCAGCTCGCTGCCACCGTGGCACCCGAGGACGCTACCTACAAGCGCCTCGTATGGAGCAGCGCCGACGAAAGCATTGCCACCGTAGACCAGAACGGCAAAGTGCTCTGTGTGAAAGAAGGCAAGGCTACCATCTATGCAACTTCGACCGACCGCAGCGGCGTGCGCGGCGAGTTCTGCTTCGACATCAAGAAGTATATTGCCGCTACCAATGTCTCTATCAAGCCTCTCGACAGCTCTGTATGCGTAAGCTACGGCGCATTCAACCTCGAGGTGACCTATGAGCCCACCGGTGCTACCGTCGGCTCTGTCGAATGGGTGAGCGACAACGAGGCTATCGCAACCGTTCACCGCGGCACTGTGACACCTCACGGCTTCGGTACCTGCAACATCACCGCAACCTGCGTTGAAAACGGTGCCAGCGCTACCGTTCAGGTAACTGTAGAACCCGGCTTCTACGTATGGGATGCCGTAACCGGATTCCCCGGCTGGATTTCGAACAATGAAAAGCCCGAAATCATCGACGGCAAGTGGCGCCTCTCCATCAATCCTCCTGCTCCCGGCGGCAAGTGGCGTCGCGACATCAAGATTGATTGCTCGGCAAACAATCCATTCGAAATGCGTATAAAGGAGTATCCCGTATTCGCTCTCCGAATGACCAAAATCAACGGCGGTAACTCGACCGGCGACTTCGTCGACATCAACCTCGGCAACGCCTCCAACCCCAACCCGAAGAACGGTATCGATCTGGGCGACGGCACACAGCTGCTTATCTACAACCTCGCCACACGACCCAACTATGTGAATGCGACGCAGCTTCTCTTCCGTGTGTTCCAGGTGAAGATTGCCGATATTCCTTACGAAGCCATCTCGGTTGACAAGCCCTACTACGAAGTCTACTGGCTCCGCACATTCAAGAGCGAAGACGAGGCCAAGGCATTCGCTAACGAACAGGTTGCCCGCGGCGAGTAAATAGTTTACAAAGTGTAAAGAGTTTATAAAGTTAAGATAATAGTTTCGACGGGAACTATATCGCAGCGAGGCTATTATCTTAACTCTTTTAACTCAATACTTTTCAACTAAAAAGATAAAATCACACAGAACAATGAAAAAGTTTTTTTCGATAATACTGGCCGGTGCGGCAATGCTCGGTGCAAGTTCGTGCTGTGAAATCGAAGACGGTTTCACCGATATCGACAGCTGGCCCATGCCTGCTCCGACCTACGACCCCAAGGTCTACACCATCAAGCATCAGGGTATGCTTCATTCCGACGAGGACATAGCATACACCAAATCGCACCTCGGTCAGGAGCCCTGGAGCACCGCATATCAGAAGCTGCTCACCAGCGGCTACTGCAACGTAGGCTACAAGGCCAGCCCTGTTAAGTATCTGGCCCGCCTCGACGCCGGCAACTGGGGCGACGGCGGCGGCCGCTGGGACGACGCCGGTCTTCGCGACGAGTACTATCCCGGTATCCACAACAACTACACCAACTTCTTCCGCGACTGCGCCGCAGCATATCAGCTCGGCCTCAAATGGCGCCTCGGCGACGACGCCCAGGCCGCCGAGACCGCTATCAAGATTCTTGAAGACTGGGCAGCTGTGAACCAGGGCATTCTTCTTGGCCGCGATAAATGGAAAGACGATGTAATCGACTCGAACGAATACCTCATCATGTTCCAGATTCATCAGGCTGCCACTGCCGCCGAACTCGTGCGCAACTACAACGGCTGGGGCGAGTCTGAAAACTTCAAGAGCGTCGTAAACTGGCTGAGCACTCATTTCGCTCCCTTCTGCTCGCGCTTCATTGCAATGAACAACACCGACCACTGGTGGATGAACTGGGACCTCGCGTCGATGACAGCTCTTCTGTCGATCGGTATTCTTTCGGATAACCAGGATATGATCAACGAGGCTATCCTTCACTTCAAGCAGGGCGAAGGCCCCGGCTGTATCATGCGCAAGGGTGTAATCACCATGGAAGAAGACCCCTCGGGCACCGGCGAAATGCTCGCGCAGGGCAACGAGGCCGGCCGCGACCAGGGCCACAACACTCTCTGTGCAGCTATGGTGGGTGCTTTCTGCCAGATGGCTCTCAACATCGGCGAAGACCTCTTCTCGTTCGAGAACGGCCGTGCCATCGCCTTCGCACAGTATGTTGCCAAATACAATATGGTGAAGCCCGAAATCGGCAGCAGCTATGATACCGGCGCTCTTTCGCCCGCATCGTTCAAATATGCCGAAAATACCCTTCCTTTCAAGGAATATACCTACAATGGCGGCACAATGACCGCTATTTCAGGTGCCGGACGCGGTTCAATCCGTCCGGGTTGGGATGTATGGGCCGGATATTGCACCTCGCACGGTGTCAAGGCTACCTATGTGCAGGAGATTGCAGCGCACTTCCGCCCCGACGGCGGTGGCGGCCACTATGGCGGCAACTCGGGTGGCTTCGACCAGCTTGGTTTCTCGACCCTCATGAACTATAAAGCCGAATAATACATATTTTTTGATGATGGCCGTAATAGCTCCGATGGCTATTATGGCCATTATTTTAGTTTAAAGGGTTTAAAGTTTAAGGTTTAGAGTTTATTCACTAACCCCTAACCATTAACCCCTAACCTTCAATTTTTCACAAGCCTGTAAGGCTGTGAAAATTGAGTTAATGACTATATTTGCATAATGAAACGCATTTTTCCGACTCTTGTAGCCTTGGCCTCTGTTTTTGTGGCCGGAGCCACTGTAGTGACCTATCCGGCAGGGCCGGGCGTGGAGACTCTCGATGATTTTACTGTCTGCGTGCGCCAGGGCGGCGATTGGCAGCCTGTTGCCGTCTATCCGGTGAAGGTCGACGAGGTCCGCGGTACAAAGCATTGTGTGGAGACCGCCTCGATGGCCTATTTCGATTTTGACGGAACGGTTGAGGTGTCTGTGAGGTATAATAAAGGGGCTGTCGACAGCGCCCGCGTGCGCCCGCTGTCCTATAAGATAGCACCGGAGGTGAGCGGCGAGACTGTCACGTTCACACTTACGCGCCCGTCGAATGTCTCGGTGGAGGTGAACGGCGATATTTTCCACAACCTCCATCTTTTCGCCAATCCGCTCGATGCGCACCGCCCCACGGCCAAGGAAATCAAGAGGGCCGGAAAGAAGGGCTCTAAACTTGTGTATTTCGGCCCCGGCGTGCACCGGCTGCCGGGCGACACTCTGCGTGTGCAGTCGGGCCAGACGGTGTATATCGACGGCGGAGCCCGCGTTTACGGCGAACTTATAGCCGAGGGTGTGAGCGACGTGCGTTTCTATGGTCGCGGCGAGGTTCACCCCAAGGGGCGCGGAGCCGGCATATCCGTGCGCCGCTCCAGGCGCGTGGAGGCCAATGGCCCTGTCGTGACTCAGATACCCGTAGGCGGCAGCGACTCGGTGAGCATTACCAATGTGAAGTCTATCAGCTATTACGGCTGGGGCGACGGCATGAATGTGTTTGCGAGCAACAATGTGCGCTACGACAGCGTGTTCTGCCGCAACAGCGACGACTGCTCGACTGTCTATGCTACCCGAAAGGGCTTCGTAGGCGGCTGCCGCAATATTACGATGGAAAATTCGACCCTCTGGGCCGATGTGGCACACCCCATAATGATCGGTCTCCACGGCAGCGCGGCCGAACTCGGCCCCGACGCCGCCCCCGACACTATAAGCAACGTGACTTACCGCAATATCGATATTCTAGACCACCAGGAGCGTCAGCTCGACTATCAGGGCTGCTTCGCCATCGACTGCGGCGACAACAATCTGGTGGAAAACATTACTTTCGACGATATCCGTATAGAGGATTTCCGCCTGGGCCGTCTTTTCGATATCCGCATTTTCTATAACAAGAAATACTGTGCCGCTCCCGGTTCTGGTGTGCGCAATGTTCTGTTCAAGGATATTGTGTATAACGGCGGCAATGCCGAGCTTTCGCTAATAGCGGGCTACAGCCCCGAGCGCAAAGTGGAGAACATAACTTTCGAAAACCTAACCATCAACGGCGTGAAGATAAGCGACGACATGCCCGGCAAGCCCAAGTGGTACAAGACCGGCGATATGGCGCGAATCTTCATCGGCGAACACACCGACAATATCATATTCAAATGAAACGCACCCTACTGACATTTTTCGTGCTTGCGCTTCTCGGCCTCGCGGCTTCGGCAGCCATAAAGCACCCCTCGCTACTGTTCACCCCGCAGAGGGTGGAGGCCGCAAAGAAAGCCGTGAAGACCGATTCGGCAATGGCCGCCGCCTGGCAGAAGATTCTCGCCGAGGCCGACGCACAGCTTCAGAAGGGCGATGTGCGCAAGCTCGAATATCCGGCGCTTGCCTATCAGATGACCGGCGACAGGAAGTATTCCGACAAAATCCGCGAGGTGCTCGGCAAGACCGCCAAGGTGAAGAGCTGGGCCGACGCCGAGATGATGGCCCGCACGCCGTCGTGGCGCAGCGAGCTGCAGATGGCGCACCGCGCCTTCCAGCTGGCTCTGGCATACGACGCCGTATATGCCGACATGAGCGCGTCGGAGCGCAAGGAAATAGCCCGCGGGCTTTACAATCTGGCCGTGGAGCCGCTGCTGGGCGACTGGCTCAACGAACCGACCCGCATTCATTCGCTCAACTCGATGGGCCACAACTGGTGGACGTCGTGCGTGGGCATGGGCGCGCTTCTCGGCCTCGCCATAGGCAATGAGGTGCCCGAGGCAGCTGCCGGCGCCGAGGCTGCCGTTGAGGCTTTGCCGGAGTGGTTCGACTTCGCCGGCGACGTAATACAGCGCAAGCCCAAGACTTTCGACCGCGACGGCGGCATGTACGAGAGCATAAACTATGCCAGCTTCGGAACGACAGAGGCTCTGCTGCTGCGCATGGCATGGCTCAACAGTCACCCCGGTGCCACGCTCGAGGACATTCCGCAGATGGAACAGCTTGCACCTTTCTTCTGCCATGTGGCTTATCCCCGCACAGGCATGCTGTATAATATCAATTTCGGCGACAGCCACAAGAATGTGACCGGCGAAAGCTCCATGCTTCTTGCATATGCCATGGGGGCGCAGGACCCCTCGGTGCTCTGGTATCTCGAGCAGCTCGAACCGGGTCAGCACCGCGAGGGCTTCCCGCTGCACTTCCCGATGGGCTTCCTCTATACTCCACGCGGCAAAAAGGCGCCCGAGGTGCCGAATCTGCCGAAATCGCACCTCTGGACCGACTTCGGCTGGGCCACCATGCGCGACAGCTGGGCGCCGGACGCCACTATGCTCGCCGTGAAGAGCGGCGCCACATGGAACCACAGCCATGCCGACGCCAATTCGCTCATTCTCTTTCATAAAGGCGTGGATATAATCAAGGATGCCGGCAACTGCAGCTACGGCAAGCCCGAATACCGCAAATATTTCTTCCAGAGCGAGGCTCACAATGTTGTGCGCTTCGACGGCCAGGGTCAGCCCACGTTCCAGCAGTACCACGGCACGATGTTGCCCGGTTCGGTGAGCGGCCTTGTCGACGGCGGCAATATCAAGTATGTGCTTGCCGACGGCACCGGCCCGATGAGCCATCTGCTTAACCGCAATTTCCGCCATTTCCTGTGGATAGACAATGTGATTTATGTTGTCGACGACCTCGGCAGCCACAAGCCCGGCCATTTCGAATGGCTCTGGCACCCGGGCGGCGAGGTGAAGAAGAAGGGCTTCGATCTGCACGTTACAAACGGCGAATCGTCTGTGGCAATCCGTCCGCTTTACCCGGCACCGCTTGCCCCGAGTAATTTCGTGCACGATTATCCCGAAAACCTCTACTGGGAAATCTACGAGGGGCCTAAAGAAGACCTGTCGGGCAATGAGGAATACTGGAGTTTCCACATGCCGCAGACTGCCGACCGCGTGAAGGCCGTGACCGCTATCATGCTCAAGGACAGCCCCGACCAGAAGACGCTGCCGACAATAGAGCGCCGCGAGGGCAAGGACTGGATAGGCCTGCGCGTGACCGACAAGGGCCGCGTGACCGACCTCTACATCAATCAGCTGGCCGACGGACGGCTGATGCACATGAATTCGTGGATAGACGCCGACGGCTGGACCACAGACGCGTATATGTTTGCCGTCAGCTATCCCGAGGGCAGCGACCCGGCGCAGGCCAAGGACGTGTTCATCGGCCACGGCAGCTCGCTGCGCCGCGGCGACGACGTGCGCTTCGCCTCGCTCGCCAAGCTCAATGTAATAGCCAAAGAGACCGCAGGCAAGCTCGACCTCCAGGCCGCAGGGCAGCCCCGCATGAAGTTCAGCTACAAGTCGCAGGCACCAAAAGTGACACTCAACGGACAGCCGGCTAAAGCCGTCCGCGCCGACAAACTCCTCAAAATCAAGAACTGATGAAATTCAGGCATATTTTTCTTGGTCTTGCATTCTTCTCGGCAACTATTGCTTCAGCTGAGCTTCGCACCTATCCCGGGGGTAATCCTGGAATGCCGCATAACGACGATTATACGGTGAAGGTGCGTACTGTCGGAGGCGAATGGCGCAATCTTTACGAGTACAGGGTGCAGGTGGACATGGATAAGCCGCAGGACGCCACGATGGTGCAGTTCGATATGGACGAGCCGGTCGAGGTTTTCGTGAAGAAAAATAACGGCGATTTTTCAGCTGTGGATATCCGTCCGCTCAAGAACGACATCAAGTACGAACGCGGGCGCAACTGGATTGAATTCTGCCTCGACGAGCCCCGCTATCTGTCGGTGGAGTTCGACGGCGACCGTCTGCACAACCTCCATCTGTTTGCCAATCCGATCGAGACCGAGACCTACAGCGGTCCGGCACCGGGTGTGATGTATTTCGGCCCCGGAACGCACAAGCCCGGAGATTTGCCCAACAATCAGATCCGAATACCGTCTAACACGACAGTCTACATAGCTCCCGGTGCTGTCATAAAGGCCAAACTGCTTGTCGCGGATGCCGAAAATGTGCGTATCCTCGGTCGTGGCATTCTCGACCACCCTATACGCGGCATTGAGGTTACCGACTCGAAAAATGTTGAAATCGATGGCGTTACCGTGGTCAATCCCGACCACTATACGGTGTTCGGAGGCTGCGCCGACGGTCTGAAGATACGCAATCTCAAGACATTCAGCACAAAGGGCTGGAGCGACGGCATAGACCTGATGTGCTGCCGTAATGTTGATATCGAGAACGTGTTCGTCCGCACCAGCGACGACTGTCTGGCGTTCTACAACCATCGCTGGCTGTGGAAAGGCGGGTCGTCGGATTTCTCTGTTCGCCGTGCAGTGCTCTGGGCCGATATCGCGCACCCCATCAATGTGGGCGGTCACGGCGACCCCGACAATGTCGAGGGCGAGGTGATAGAGCGCCTGCGTTTCAGCGACATCGATATTCTCGAACACGACGAGGACGACCCCGATTACTGCGGCGCCATGGCTATCGTGGTAGGCGACAACAATATAGCCCGCGATGTCGTGTTCGACGATATCCGTGTGGAGAGCATTCAGGAAGGCGCTCTCTTTCATCTGGCAATCATCTTCAACCCGAAGTATAACAAGGTGCCCGGTCAGAAGATTGAGAATGTAACTTTCCGGAATATCAGCTATACCGGCTATGGCGAGTACCGTCCTGTGATGAAGGGTTTTAGCCCGGAACGCAATATAAGCGGCATCACATTTGAAAACGTGACCGTAAACGGCAAAAAACTCAACACCCTATCCGGTTTCAACCACAACGAATACCTAAAAAATATCCGTTTCAAATAAACGAAAAGCACGGCTGAGGGTCGTGCTTTTTCGTTTAGATATGGCCTCGGTTATTCGATGACGGATGCCGAGGTTAGTCAGCTATCCCGAGGGCAGCGACCCGGCGCAGGCCAAGGACGAGTTCATCGGCCACGGCAGCTCGCCAAGCTCAATGTAATAGCCAAAGAGGACGGCGGCAAGCTCGACCTCCAGGCCGCAGGGCAGCCCCGCATGAAGTTCAGCTACAAGTCGCAGGCACAGAAAGTGACCCTCAACGGACAGCCGGCTAAAGCCGTCCGCGCCGACAAACTCCTCAAAATCAAAAACTGAAAAAAAAGCAGTTTAATAGAAATAAAATAAGCGGTGAGCTCCAAGAAACTCACCGCTTATTTTGTATAGGAATGTATCGCTTTAGCGAACAGCTACTTTGACTATTTTAGAGGCTACTTTTACAATGTAAATGCCGGAAGTAAGATCTATGGTCTCGGTGCCGGTCGCCAGATATTTGCTGCAGACCGTGCGGCCATCGGTCGTGAATACTAATGCTGTTTTACCGGCGGCGCCTGTCACGATGACTGAGCCGGCTTCTGCCGAAATTGTCACATCAGCATCTGATTCGACACCAATTTCGCCTATCGACGAGGTGTAGTCGATTGCATAATTGTCGATTGCAACTGCCGAGTTTTTATCGGTAATGTTAGCAACAAAAGCAATCATGGCTTTGCGTGCACCTGCGAGCGAAGCAAGCGATATATGATGCTGCTTCCAGCCGTCGGTACCATCGTTTATCGCAATGGTTTCTCCGACTGTGCTATAGTCGCAAGCATTGGTTGTGGCTTCGAAACTGAGAGTTGTGCCCTCGGCTGCAGAGGTAGAGTGGAGCACCCAAATGTGCAGATAGGGTGTTGCCTGTTTGCTGAAGTCGAATGCCGGCGAGGTGAGTACGCCTACACCGCTTTCGGCATCGGTAGCAGGGTCGATACGGCACATGGCGAAACCATTGTCAGCATCCTGCGACTGACGGCCGTTAGGATTGTCATTGAACATTGCCCACGCAGCAGCGCCTGAGCGAGTGGAGACGCTGTACGTTCCATATGCGGGCGAACCTGCTTTGAACGAGTCGGCGGCATCGAGTTTTTCGGCCGGGCCGAGTGACAGATATATTACAACAGGCGTACCGTTGCCGCCGGCAGTTACAGCCTTGATGCCACGTCGGGTAAGCGTACCCTTGGTGTATGTGGCGGAGATAAGCTTTTCGGTAGTCTTAATACCGGTTTCGGAATCGAGGAACTGGTCTCCGAAGCCTGGCATCATGAGCGAATATGTGATGTCGCTTTCCTTGAGCGGCAGCCCGTTGATACCTGTAAGGTCGGGGGCATCCCACATGAGGATTGCCTTGCCGTCGGGATTGGAACTGTCGGACTGATCCCATTTATAGCGCAGATTCTTCACCACGCCCGGGATGTCTGTGCCTCCGAAAACCTCGATTTCGACTTCGAGACCGCGTCCGATTTCATTATAGGCAAGCAGTTTGATGATGTTCTTGCCTTGTGTGAGTTTCACGGCTTTGCTTATAGCTGTGCCGGGGGTGATGTCTGTCAGAGTTTCTGCCACGGTTCCGTTGACGATAATCTCGATTTTGGAGATTGCCGTCAGGTTGTTGCCACGAATGCTTTTGGCAGGCGCTGTGAACGAAATTGTGGCAGCAAGAGAGTTGTCGGAGTTCTGCTGTGCCTTGACGTTGGTCGAACGTCCGGGCGCGTCGGAAGAAATGAACGGGGTAAGCGTGATGTCATCGATTTTCAGCTCGGCACGCATGCGGCCCGTAGGAGTCGAGTGCTGGATGCCGAGATAGTAGTTGCCATTTTCGCTAACTTCAACCAGGCTTTCATATGTCTGGTAAGAGGACTTGTCGGTAATATATGAACCGATAATCTCCATTGAGCTGCCGGTCGCTTCGGTGCCGAAGCCTAAGTTTATTTCTTCGCTATAGACAGAGCTGAATGTCGCTGCCTTGAATGTCATCTTATATACCCAGTCATTAGAGAGGGTGATGGGCGGTGTGATGAGCCAGTCTGCGCAGGGAAGATTTCCCTCGAAGGGGGCATTGTTCACGGCATGGTCATTTTCCCATACCCAGTTATAGCCATCTCCGTTTGAGTCTTCAGTAGTAAATAAATCCATAGAGGCGTCAGTGTCGAAACTTTCGCTGTAAGGCACCTGCATGCTTGTGCCGTGAAGTACTTTGTTCGAGCGGCTTGCTTTGCCTGTCTTGTTGCCGATGGGAGTTACTTCATAGTGCCACATGCCGATGTGCTCCGGAATTGTCTCGGAATAGTTTGTGCTCTTATACAGTTCGGCAACAACCTTATTGTCGGGCAAGCGTACAATCTTATAGCCGAGGTTGGAGGCGTCGAACCATCCTCCCGACGCGCCGGTTGTCGGAGCCTCCCAGGAGAGGGTAGCATTGAGACCGTCGAGTTGCAGGTTGAGATTGTTGACAGCTCCAGGAGCGTCTTCTCCTGCATAAGTGTTGATGCGCACGCGTTCAGAAGCACCTCCTTCGTTGACGATAAGGATTTCGACCTTATGAGAGCCGGTAGAGGTAAATGTGAATGGATATTCATATTTTGCACCCGGCATTACGGTAGCAGGAGCATCTGCAATAGGAGCGTGGTCTATGACAAGTTGTACTTTGAGTTCGCCGGAGAGGGTAGAGCCGTTGTTTGCTTTGGTGGGGGCCGTAAACTCAAGCTTGGCTCCGGTTGAACCGTTGGCTATATATGTTAATTTAGCGTCCGTCGGTGCCTGAGGTGCGTCAGCGTTAGCCTTGTGCGGGCCGTAAAGCGCTACAATCTGAGTTGTGGCCTCGTAGTTGCCGACAAGTGTCGCTTTTGCGGTTTTGGGGTCGATTTCATAGAAGGCGGTCGGCGTTGCTTTGTTTAGGTCGGCGTCCATGTAGGCCCAGTAGAACTTGCCGGATTCTTCGTTGAAAAACATACTTTGCGAGTATTTTGGCGAGAGACCGGTGTTCCCGACGGCTGTAATTGCCGCATTGTCGAGGTTTAATGTATATAGTTTTGCGTCGTCGCAAATGCAATAAAGGGTACCATTGTTGTCGAATGCCATAGCATAGGGTATGATGGTACTGGTTAGAGCAGCGATTTCAGAGGGTGCGCCGGTGAGCATGTCAACGCGGCATAGACGTGTTCCGGAGCCGGCAGCATTTACGAATATACCGTATATTGTGTCGTCGGCATAGTTGTAAGCCATAGATATTGCCTCGTACTGCTGGCCGCTGTAAGTTTTAGTTTGAACCAGTTCACCCGAGTCACAATCGTAAAGTCGGTATGTGGCTTGGACAGAGCCCCAGAAGCTGACAGTATTGTAGCCGCTGAGCATGCCGTCGGCGTATGCGGCTGTAGCCATGGTCGCGGTAGCCATCTCCTTGGTGAAAACAATGTTTTCTTCTGGCGTAAAGGAATAAATGCCTGCGTTCGAGGTGTTTTTATCCCACGAGTCGCAGTGGGCGAGGAGGCCGTACAGAGTAGGCGCTGCGGCAGAAACGCATGTTCCGGCGGCACATAGTGCTAAGGCGGAGACAATAGAAGCGAATCGTTTTTTCATTTAATGATGGTTCATTGGAGAGACTCTTTATATTTTTAAGGCAGACAGTCTGCAAGAGCCTCGTTAGAGCAGACTGATTAATCGCAAAAATAATTAAATTCCCTTATTTCCCAAAATATGGTTTGTTTTTGAATGAATTTTGGATATATTTGGGCGGAAAATTAACTTGTGGGTTAATGTTGAGTGGTTGGGGGCGGTCTGACGTATTGTTTATAGTAATCTTGAAATCTAATTATATGAAATTTTTAGCTGTATTGGTGGCGGCTTGCTGTGCTTTTGGAGTGACGGCGCAGTCGTTTGAGTGTGTAAGGACTACCGAGGGTGAGGCCTGGAAGGCTGCCGGGAAGGTCAAATTGTCGTCGAGAGCGTCGGGAGCGTTGGTCGAGCCGCTTGCGGAGCCTGTTGATTTCGGGCGTTGGGGCACTTGCTTCAATGAGCGCGGATATGACGCTCTCAATCTGTTGCCGGAGGCCGACCGCGCCGTGATTATGAAGAAGGTTTTTGCACCCGATGGGGAATTGCGCATAAATATGGGCCGTATTCCGATGAATGCCAACGATTATGCCCGCGACTGGTATAGCTGCGACGAGGTTGCCGGCGATTTCGATCTCCGCTATTTCAATATCGACCGCGACAAGACTACTCTCATTCCGTTTATCCGTCAGGCTCAGGCTCTTTGCCCCGACATGACTTTCTGGGCTTCGCCGTGGTGCCCGCCGTCGTGGATGAAAATCAATGCCGACTATCCTGTGCGTTCCGACCGGACCAACAATATGGACCCGCGTAAGGATTCGTTTCTGTTTGCCGGTCAGCCCGACGTTAACCGCGATGACTATAAGGCTCCAAAGGGTATCTTCCCGCCCAAACTGTCGGAAAACAACTATTTCATAATGGAGCCGCGCTATCTTCAGGCTTATGCCGATTATTTCGGAAAGTTTATCGACGCTTATGGCGAGCAGAATATACCTATTGATATGGTGATGTTCCAGAATGAGTCGTGGAGCTATACTCCGTATCCCGGCTGCGCGTGGACTCCCGAGGGAATAATCCTTTTCAATACAGAGTATCTTGCACCCACACTTGCGAAGACGCACCCGAATGTGGATATTTATTTCGGCACCATCAATACGAACCGCTATGATGTAATCGACAAGGTGCTTGCCGACAGCCTTGCGGCCAAGACTTATAAAGGTGTAGGCTTCCAGTGGGAGGGTGGCCAGATTCTGCCTGCAATCCGCAAGAAATATCCCGGTTTCCGATATGTGCAGACCGAGGGCGAATGCGGCTGGGGCTCGTTCGACTGGGGGGCGGCCGAGCATACGTTCGAGCGTATCAACCACTATCTCGGCAACGGTGCCGAAGACTATACTTTCTGGAATTTCATTCTGCCCTACGACGGCTGCAGCGGCTGGGGCTGGAAGCAGAACGCGCTGATACGCGTGGATTCGGCAAGCAAGACATATACGCTTACGCCCGAGTACTATGCCGTTCGCCACTATGCCAACTTCATTCCTACGGGCAGCAAGATTACGGCATGGCGCGGCGGCGATACGCCTGTGCTCGTGGCCGTGCGGCCCGACGGCAAGGCCGTTGTCACCGCAGCCAACTTCACCGACAAGAAAGTACGCCTCGCCGTGCCCGTAGGCAAAAAATACCTCAACATCACCGTCGCTCCCCACAGCCTCAATACCTACGCTGAGTAAGGTTAGTGGTTAGTGGTTGGGGGGCTGGGGGGGGCTGTCATGTGGTTTTCGGGTTGTGTATTGTTGAAGTTTTTAGTACTTTTGCAGTCTGAACCCTGATAACCTATGCTATGAAACTTCGACTTTTTGTATCGGCATGTCTTTTTGCCATCATTACTGTCACATCTTTTGCCGCCAATCCTATAAAGGGTCTTCTCGAAAGGATTGACGCCGGAGCGTCCAAAAAATTTGTCACCGAGGTGAAGGCCTCGCGCGATGGTCTCGATTATTTCGAGATTGGACGGAAGGGCGACAAGGTGTATGTGAAAGGCAACGATTATGTGAGTGTCGCTACCGGTATCAACTGGTATCTCAAGCATATACTGAATGTGCATCTGTCGTGGAACGGTATGACGGCCTCGCTGCCCGACAAGCTGCCTCTTCCAGCAGAAACCATACGCAAGACTACCGATAAAAAGCTGCGCTACGATTTCAACTACTGCACCTACTCCTATACTATGCCTTTCTGGGATTGGGAGCGCTGGGAGAAAGAAATTGACTGGATGGCTCTGCACGGCGTGAACATGCCGCTGGCGGCAGTAGGGCAGGAGTGCGTGTGGCGCAACATGCTTTTGCATCTGGGCTATACCAAAGATGAAGTCAACAATTTCATTGCCGGTCCGGCTTTCCTTGCATGGTGGGCCATGAACAATCTCGAGGGCTGGGGCGGACCGCTGCCCGACAGCTGGTATGAGGCCCAGGAAGCGATGCAGAAGAAGATTCTGGCACGAATGAAAGATTATGGCATCAAACCGGTGCTTCCGGGCTACAGCGGCATGATGCCGAGCAATGCCGACGAGAAACTCGGTCTGAATATCATAAAGTCGCCGGCATGGAACGGCTTCACGCGTCCGGCTTTCCTTTATCCTACCGACCCTAAGTTCGCCGAGCTGGCCGCACTCTACTACGCCGAGCAGAAGAAGCTTTTCGGGAAATCGGATTATTATTCGATGGACCCCTTTCACGAATGTCGCGACGCCGGGCTTTTCGATTTTACAGCCGGCGGCAAGGCTGTGATGGAGGCCATGAAAAAAGCCAATCCCGCAGGTGTGTGGGTGGTGCAGGGCTGGGATAAGAATCCCCGCCAGGAGATGCTCGACGGCCTGACCCCGGGCGACCTTCTTATCCTCGACCTTTTTGCCGAGTGCAAGCCGATGTGGGGCATCGAATCGCCTGCCCGGCGTGCAAACGGTTTTGGCGAGCACAGCTGGATTATGTGCATGCTCGAGAATTTCGGCGGCAACATCGGTCTTCACGGCCGCATGGACGAGCTTATCGACAATTACAGGCAGATTGGCGAGCACCCTCTGGGCAAATATTGCCGCGGTATCGGATTCACGATGGAGGGCTCGGAAAATAATCCTGTGATGTTCGAGCTTATGGCCGAGCTGCCATGGCTGTCGGAGGTTCCGACGAAAGAGGAGTGGCTCAGGGGCTATGTCGCTGCCCGCTACGGCCACTTCGACCAGAAGGTATATGACGCTTGGGTGATTCTTGCCAACAGTATTTACAATGCGCCTCTTGGCAACATTCAGCAGGGCCCTCACGAATCGATATTCTGCGCGCGCCCTAATCTTGACAATTTTCAGGTGTCGAGCTGGTCTAAGATGAAGAACTATTACGACCCCACGGCCACTGCCGAGGCTGCCGCGCTGATGCTTGAGGCTGCCGACGGTTTCCGGGGTGTGAACAATTTCGAATATGACCTCGTGGACATACTGCGCCAGGCTATTGCCGATGAAGGCCGGCGCACCTACCAGCATACTATAGCGTCGTATAAATGTTTCGACCGCAAGGCTTTCGAGGCCGGAAGCTCGCGCTTCCTCGACATGTTGCTGCTGCAGGACCATCTGCTTGCGACACGACCCGAGTTTAAGGTCGGCTCCTGGATTGATAAGGCGCGCAATGCCGGTACGACTCCCGACGAGAAAGACCAGTACGAATGGAATGCCCGTGTGCAGATAACCACCTGGGGCCCCCGCCAGTGCGCCGATAAGGGCAAACTGCGCGACTATGCCCACAAGGAGTGGAACGGCATTCTCAGGGATTTCTACTATCCCCGCTGGGAGGCTTTCTGGCAGACCCTGCGCGACGGTTTCGAAGGCAAGCCGGTGGAGGCCATCGACTATTACGCGATGGAAGAACCGTGGACTCTGAGCAAGAAGCCCTATTCGTCGGTTGCCGAAGGCGACTGCATAGACACAGCCCGCGAAGTTTACAACAAGGTATTCGGCAAGGCAGATGGCAAGTAAGACCGCACGCCTGCTGTCGCTCGATGTGATGCGAGGCATTACCATCGTAGGCATGATTGTGGTGAACAATGCCGGCGGTCCGATGTCGTACGACAGTCTGCGCCATTCGGCATGGAACGGCCTTACGCCCTGCGACCTTGTGTTTCCTTTCTTTCTGTTCATAGTGGGTGTCACGACCTATCTGTCGCTCTCCAAGAGCGATTTCAAGGCGTCGTGGCCGGTGATTCGGAAAATACTGTGGCGCGCCTGCATGATTATCTTCATAGGCGTGGCGCTGCACTGGATTGAGCTGGCGTGCAAAGGCGCTCCGTGGGATTTCGGGCGACTCCGCCTCACCGGCGTGTTGCCGCGGATAGGCCTCTGTTTCGGCATTGTGTCGCTTATGGCTCTGAGCATGAGCCGTCGGGCTATGGCCTGGACGGCTGTGGTGCTGTTGGCGCTCTATACGGTCCTTGTATGCGCCTGCAACGGCTATGTGGCCGACGAAACCAATTTCAATGCAATCGTAGACCGTTTTCTAATCGGCGAGGCTCATCTTTATCATAAATCGCCTATTGACCCCGAGGGGCTTGCCGGAACAATCTCGGCGGTAGCTCATACTATAATCGGCTTCTGCTGCGGTGCGCTGATAAAGAGCCGCCGGCCGCTTGCCGACCGTACGGTGACACTGTTTGTGGCCGGCTTCCTGCTGATGGCCGGAGGCTTTCTTCTGATGGAGTGGATGCCGCTCAACAAGCGTATCTGGTCGCCGACATTCGTGCTCGCCACCACCGGTCTGGCCGCCTTGCTCCTTGCGACACTCATATATGTGATAGATATGCGCGGAAAGCGCTCGTGGAGCGTATTCTTCGAGAGTTTCGGTGTGAACCCGCTCTTTCTCTATGTGCTGAGCGAACTGATGGCTATCGTTATGGGCCGTTTCGGCAATAAAAAGGCTGTATATGAGGGCATATTGTCGGTATGTCCCGACCCATATCTTGCCTCGGCCGTCTATGCTGTCGCCTTCATGCTCGTCATCGGAGCTATCGGCTATCCGCTATACCGCCGCCGTATCTACATCAAACTGTGATGATGTTATTGTCGGACTGAAGTCCGACGCCTGAAACAAACTTTGGCACGATTGAGTGGTAGGGCCGGCTTTTGCGTATAATTGGCAGAAAATACGCAAAAAATGAAGAAAAGCATAGTTATGGCGGCAGTCGCCGCAGTAGTTTTCGGTGCATCGGCGGCTGAGCTTAGACTCAGTTCGCCCGACGGCCGCAATACCATCTGTTTTGAAAAGAACGGCAAGGAGCTGATCTATAAAGTCGATATCGACGGCAAACCTGCCGTGCTGCCGTCGCGCGCCGGTGTCGAAATCGACAACTGGGTGTGGGAAATGGCTCTTGGCAAGCGCACCCTCGAGCAGCCCGAAAGCTGGATGGACCTTCTGACTGTCGACAGCGTGACTGTGCATGCGCCCGTAGACAGTACATGGACGCCTCTCTACGGCGAGCGCTCTACTGTCCGCGACCGATTCAACTCGGCCACACTCCACATGAGCCGCAAGGATAAGAGCGACTACCGCCTCGATGTGCAGGTGCGCGCCTACGACGAGGGCGTCGCTTTCCGCTATTTCTTTCCCGAGCATCCTGCCGCTATCTTCCATAAGGTAGTGGGCGACCTCACCGACTATGCGCTGCCCGAAGGCACTATGGCCTGGAGCGAGAAGTGGGCGCAGTCGACGTTCGACTATACGCCGATTGACTCTATCACGCGCCCGGTGGAGCGCGCGCTCACCATGGAGCTGCCCGGCGGCAAGTGGCTGGCTCTCCTCGACGCCGATGTCGACGACTGGTGTCTGACAAAGTTCAAGGCCCGCGAAGGCAAGCCCGGCACACTCGAATCGGTGATGTACTCGCCGGTAGATATCGTCACCTACTATGCCACCCCCTGGAAGATAATCATGACCGCCGACACTCCCGGCGAACTCATTGAGAACAACGATATAGTGCTCAATCTCAATCCGCGCGCCGAGGGCGATTTCTCGTGGGTGAAACCCGGTAAAATCATGCGCTCGACGGTGATGACAACCGAGGGCGGTATCAAGACCATCGATTTCTGCGCCGAGCACAATATACCTTATATGCTTTACGACTGGCTGTGGTATGTGCCCTGTACCAGCCACGACGGCGACGCTACCAAGGTGGTCGACAAAGTCGATATGGCCAAGGTGATAGCCCATGGCAAGGAAAAAGGCGTCGGGGTGTGGCTCTATGTGAATCAGCACGCTCTCATGAAGCAGATGGACGAGCTTTTCCCCCTTCTGCGTCAGTGGGGTGTTACCGGAGTCAAGTCTGGCTTCGTGCAGTATGCCAGTCACCGCTGGGCCACATGGCTCCACGACATGGTGCGCAAGGCCGCCGACAATCATCTGCAGATGAACATACACGACGAGTTCCGTCCGTCGGGCTTCTCGCGCACATATCCTAACCTGCTGACACAGGAGGGTATCTGCGGCAACGAGGAATTCCCCGATGCCACGCACAACACAATCCTTCCTTTCACCCGTATGCTCAACGGCGCCGCCGACTATACCATATGCTACTACGACAAGCGTCTGCGCAACACCCATGCGCATCAGCTGGCCGCGTCGCTTATATTCTACAGTCCTCTTCAGACCATTCTGTGGTATGACAAGCCCGACGCCTACCAGGGTGAGCCCGAAATCAAATGGTTCGAAGACCTCGAGACCGTTTTCGACGATACCCGCGTGCTTTCGGGCCGTCCGGGCGAAAGCATAGCCATGGCGCGCCGCAAGGGCGACATATGGTGGGCTGCCGCTCTTGCCAATAACGACGGCGGTCGCCAGACCATCGACCTGTCCTTCCTCGAGCCCGGCAAAAAGTATGAGGCGACCATCTACACCGACGGCGGCGACAAAGTTAAGACCCGCACGCATGTGGCCGTCGATACCAAAAAGGTGAAAAACAGCGATAAACTGAGCTTCGAGCTCGCTCCGCGCGGCGGCGTGGCTATAAAATTCATGCCGCTTTAAGTGTCGGAGACCATTCAGACGTATATATAGGTGCAAGAGGGCTTCAAAAGCCCGATGAGATAAAGATTGATTGGAATAAGTGTTATGGTTAATATTCTCATGGATAGATTCAAATTCCTTGTGATACTGATTTGTACCTCTCTGGCTGCGACAGCCGGCGAGGTGCAGTTCGTATCGAATCCGGCCAACATGAAAGGCCGCACTTATGTCAACCCGATAATCGAAGCAGATTATTCCGACCCTGACCCTGTGGCAGCCCCCGATGGCCGCACATTCTATATGACAGCCTCAAGCTTCCAGTGCGCTCCCGGTCTGCCGATTCTAAAATCGACCGACCTTGTCAACTGGACTATAGTGAACTACGCTCTCCCGGCTGTTCCTCCAACAGATTTCTACGATGCCGCGCCGCGACACGGCAAAGGCGTCTGGGCGCCGTGTATCCGCTATCACGACGGCGAATACTATATCTACTGGGGCGACCCCGACTTCGGCATTTATATGATAAAGACCGCCGACCCCGAGGGCGCGTGGAGCGAGCCTGTGCTCGTGAAGGGCGGCAAGGGTATGATTGACCCCACCCCGCTGTGGGATACCGACGGCAAGGCCTATCTTGCCAACGCCTGGGCGGCATCGCGCGCCGGTTTCAACAGCGTGGTGACCGTCAGCGAAATGTCGGCCGACGGCACACGCCTGATAAGCAATCCCCGTGTCGTTTTCGACGGCAACGACGGCATAAACCATACCATCGAGGGTCCCAAGCTCTATAAGCGAGGCGATTACTACTATATTCTCGCTCCTGCCGGCGGTGTCGTCGACGGCTGGCAGCTCGCCCTCCGCTCGAAAAACATATATGGCCCTTACGAAAAGAAGATAGTGATGGCTACGGGCAAATCGGGCATCAACGGTCCTCATCAGGGCGGCTGGATAAGCACTGCCGAAGGCGAAGACTGGTTTATAAACTTTCAGGATAAAGGCGCCTATGGCCGTGTGCTTCACCTCAACCCCGTACACTGGACCGACGGCTGGCCCGTGATGGGCGTCGATGCCGACGGCGACGGCTGCGGCGAGCCCGTGAAGCGCCATGCCAAGCCCGCTGGCCTTGTACCCTCGGCAGGAACTGTCGGCACCGACAGTCTCTTTCAGTGGCATGCCAATTATACCGATTTCTATGGTTTCCCCACCCCGGGAGCAATGATGCGTCTATATGGACATAAAGTTTCCGATAATTTCGTGAATATGTGGGAGGTGCCCAACCTCTGGCTTCAGAAATTCCCCTGCGAGAGCTTCGAGGCTACCGCCAAGGTGCAGATTTCGGCTAAATCGGCCTCGGAGGGCGTTTCTTCGGGTCTGGTCATCATGGGCTGGGATTATGCGCGCCTGGGTCTTGCCAAAAAAGGCGACAAGTTCGTGCTCCGGAGCACGGTGTGCACCGACGCTGAGCAGGGTGGCGCTGAAACCACGACAGATATTGCCACAATAGAGCCAACCCGCGTATATGAGGCCGGTCTGCTGCCCAACATGGAGTGCGACCTCTGGCTGCGCGCAGTGGTAAAGCCCGGAGCCGAATGCCGGTTCTACTATAGCCTCGACGGCAAGAAGTATGCACCTGCCGGAAGTGTCTTCAAGGCCCGTGCCGGCAAATGGATTGGCGCTAAAATAGGATTTTACAGCATCACGCCCGCCGGCGTTCCCGACCGAGGCTGGATGGATATTATAGATTTTGACCTTAAAAAGTTATGAAGAATACAGCTATAATATTAGCTTCTCTAATGTTTGCCTCGTGCGCGTCGACAAGTTCGACGGCAAAGGAGGAGGCCGCGGCTTTCGACCTCGACGAGGCTATCGAATACTGTAATTCGCAGGTGCACCGCAGCATCCGCAATCTTTGCAACGATTCTACAGATTACTCCATGATTCCCCGGAATATCCAGGGCGCCGACAGCGTATGGGCCTGCCGCAAGGCTACCGCCGACGAATGGTGCTCGGGATTCTGGCCCGGTGTGCTCTGGTATGACTACGAGCTTACCGGCGACTCTCTGGTGCGCGAGAAAGCAATGCGCTATACAGGCGAACTCGGATACCTGTCGCAGCGTCCGATTTTCGACCACGACCTCGGCTTTCTGATGTTATGCAGCTATGGCAACGGCTACCGCCTTACTGCCGACAGCGATTACAGGCAGGTGCTCCTGGCCAGTGCCGACTCGCTTGCGACGCTCTACAATCCCAAAGTGGGCACTCTGCTGTCGTGGCCGCGCAATGTGGAGATGTTCGGCGGACACAATACTATCATGGACAACATGATAAACCTCGAAATGCTCTTCTGGGCCTCTAAGAACGGCGGCGACAAGTCGCTCTACGATATCGCCGTGAAGCATGCCGAGACTACGATGAACCATCACTTCCGCCCCGACGGCTCGTGCTATCATGTGGCGGTCTACGACCCTGTCGACGGTCATTTCATAAAAGGGGTGACACATCAGGGCTATGCCGACAGCTCTATGTGGGCCCGCGGTCAGGCATGGGCCATCTACGGCTATACTATGGTCTATCGCGAGACTCAGGACAAGCGTTTCCTCGATTTCGCCTGCAAGGTGACCGACGTATATCTCGAGCGTCTGCCCGAAGACATGGTGCCTTACTGGGATTTCGACGACCCTGCCATTCCGCAGGCTCCCCGCGACGCTTCGGCTGCAGGAGTGGTGGCCTCCGCCCTTCTCGAACTGCAGGGCTATGTCGACGGCGACAAGAGCGCCCAATACCGCGACGCCGCCGTCGAAATGCTTGCGTCGCTCAATTCGCCTGCTTACCGCTCGGGCGAGAAGCGCTGCTCATTCCTCGACCATTCCACCGGCCATCACCCTGCCGGAAGTGAGATTGACGCCTCGATTATATATGCTGACTATTACTACATTGAGGCCCTTGCGCGTCTGAAAAAACTGGAAAATAACGGAACAGCTCTGGCAAGCCTCTGAACAGTTCCGTCATGATATCGCGCTCCTTATCCGTGATTGCACGAACGGGTAAGGAGCGTTTTTTTATGGCAATTACAAATTTTGCACTGATGAGGACAGATACATGCCGCTGTGCTGACTATTTTTGTGCAGAATCAGATTTGCCGATATGTGATATTTATCGTAATTTTGAAAAACAAACATAATCTGATGAAAAAAATTAAGCTGATCATGGCAATGGTGCCCCTGTTGGGTGCCTGTACGACTAAAAACAGTGTAGAGTTTATAGTGAGCAATCCGGCCGGAGGCGCTGCCGTAGAGCAGATGGCTTCTGTACCGGCCGCCGCTGTGCTCGACGGTCTCGGCGCCGGGAATGTGTATGTTCTTGATGCGTCGGGCTGCGAAGTGCCATCTCAGATAACACACGACGGTCTGCTGATATTCCCCGTCAATATGACTCCGGGAAGCGACGCCGTCTACACAGTGCATGCCTCTGACAGCGCTCATGTGTATAAGACCGTGAGCTGCGGACGCCCCTATCCCGAACGCGCCGATGATGTCGCATGGGAGAACGAGCGCGTAGGCTTCCGTATCTACGGCCCCGCAACCCAGCGCAAGGGCGAGCGTGCCTACGGATATGACATTTTCTTCAAGCATCTGAACGAAGAGCCTGTACTGCCGGTGCTCTACAAGGACGAGACCGACCCTGCGGTGTGGGCGCGCGTGGATTCTCTCCGTGCAATCGACCCGAAACTGGCACAGGAGTATATCGACAGTTTTTCGTATCACATAGACCATGGTCTTGGTATGGACTGCTATGCAGTCGGTCCGACTCTCGGCAACGGTGTGGCCGCTTTCGTTGAAAACGACAGCATACTTTTCGCATGGTGCTACGATACAGTCGAAGTGCTCGACAACGGCCCGCTGCGCTTTACGGCGCGTCTGGACTTTGCCCCGAGGTCTGTCGGTGCCGACACGGCTGTGGTTGAGCATCGTGTGATAAGCCTCGACAAGGGCTCTTATCTCAACCGTCAGCAGACATGGTTCGACGGTCTTGGCTCGTCTCGTCTCATATGTGCCGGAATGCCTCTGCGCGAAGGCGGAGAGACCACTGTCGGACCCGATTTTGTGGCAGTGACTGACCTCACCCAAGGCCCCGACAACGGCAAGGCGCTTCTCGGTGTGGTAATGCCCGGTTCCGACGATGCTGCTTTCCTTCAGAATCATTTTACGGTTGTCAAAGAAATGGCTCCGGCCGATACCCTGACTCACTATTGGGGTTTTGCCTGGGACCGCGAGGATTTCGGCACGCTCAATTCGTGGGGCGCTCACCTTGGCGAGGTCTCCAAAGCGCTTGCCAATCCGGTTGAAGTAACAATAAAAAACTAATATAACGCACAGTAATGGAAATACTTAAATTCGATCCTATATTCAAGAGTGTAATCTGGGGCGGCAAGCGCATTGCCGAGTATAAAGGTATAGCCTCGCAGGGCGACCACATCGGCGAAAGCTGGGAACTGTCGCCCATGAAAGGTCATGAGTCTGTGGTTTCGCAGGGCACCTACAAGGGCGCCACTCTTCCCTCGCTCATCGCCGAGCATGGCAATGAGATTATGGGAGAGCGTCTTATGAAGAAATATGACGGTAAATTCCCTCTGCTCGTCAAACTCATCGACTCGTCGGACGACCTTTCGGTTCAGGTGCACCCCGATGATGCCCTCGCTGCAAAGCGCCATGACTCGCTCGGAAAGACCGAAATGTGGTATTCCATTGCTCCTGCCGAAGGCGCATATCTCTATGCAGGCTTTTCCAAGCATATCGATGCTGCCGAATTCCGCCGTCAGGTGGCCGAAAACGAGATTATTCCGTCGCTCCACAAGTATTTCACCAATGCGGGCGATGTATTCTTCCTGCCTGCCGGCCGCGTGCACAGCATTGGCCGCGGAAACTTTGTGCTTGAAATACAGGAGGCTTCCGACATTACATACCGAATCTACGACTACGACCGCCGCGATGCCCAGGGCAATCCCCGTCAGCTGCATGTGGAGGAATCGGTAGATGCCATCGACTTCGATGATACCGTCGATTTGCCTGCGCAGAATGAGCTCGGTGTTGTCGGCGAGCTGCGCACCCTGGCCGACTGCTCCTACTTCAAGACAGAAGTGGCACGGGTAGACGGCGCCATGACAGTGGCTCTCGCCGCCCGCGATTCGTTCACTATCCTCGTGGCCACAGCCGGCGAACTGACCGTGAAGAGCGCCGACGGCGAAATTTCGCTCCGTCAGGGCGAGACTGCTCTCGTTCCGGCCTCGACGGCAGAAATCACTGTCGAAGGCAAGGGTACCTTCGTTTCAACCTTCATTCCCTGATAATTAAACTTCTGACCACTAACTTGTAACTCCTAACTATTATCATGTATAAGACTGACCAGCGAATTGTCGTGACCCTCGATGCCGGCGGCACGAACTTTGTATTCAGCGCCATGCGCGGATACGAATTCATAATAGAACCTATCACATATTCATCGAATGCCCACGACCTCGACCTTTGCCTTGCTACAATGGTAAAGGGTTTTACCGAGGTTATCGAGCAGCTCGACGAGAAACCTGTCGCACTTAGCTTTGCCTTCCCCGGCCCGGCCGACTACAAGGCAGGCATTATCGGCGGCTATCTGCCCAACTTCCCCTGCTTCCGCGAGGGTGTGGCTCTCGGTCCCTTCCTGAAAGCCAAGTTCGGCCTGCCCGTATTCATCAATAACGACGGCGACCTCTTTGCATATGGCGAGGCTACCGGCGGCGCTCTGCCCGAAATAAACCGCCGTATAAAGGAACTCGGAGGCACCCGCCAGTACACCAACATGCTTGGCTATACCTTCGGCACAGGTCTTGGCATCGGTTCTGTCATCAACGGCAATCTCAATCTAGGAAATAACTGCTGCATAGAGACATTCTGCCTCCGCAACAAACTTAATTCCGACATCATACTCGAGGAAGGCTCTTCTATCCGTGCAATCAAGCGCGAATATGGCAAGCTTATCAACAATCTTGAGCACGGTCTCGAACCCTACGATATTTTCCTTATCGCCGAGGGCAAGAAAGAAGGCGACCGCGAAGCCGCTGTCAAGGCATTCGAACTCTTCGGTGAAATCACCGGCGATGCTTTCGCTACGGCAGTATCTCTGACCGACTCTCTTATCGTTGTCGGCGGAGGTCTCACAGGCGCTCTCAAATATATCAAGCCCGCTCTGCTCAAGGAAATGCGCTCTACGCTCAAGACCCTGTCGGGCGACACCGTAGACCGTGTACAGCTTCGTGTGTTCGACCTCGACGACGAACTCGAATTTGCAAAATTCGTTGTCGGCGACCCGCACCCCATCAAGGTCTACGGCACCGAGGAAACCGCAGTCTACGACCCGATGAAGCGCACCGGCCTCGTCGTGTCTAAGCTGGGAGCCTCCAAGGCAATCTCTATCGGCGCTTACGTCTACGCCCTCCACACACTCGACAATCAGTAATCAGTCAACTCTATAAATCAGCGACACCGATAAGCGGCCGGGTTCTACGGCCAACTTATCGGTGTCGCTGATTTTATGGTGTTTTTCGGGAAAATTTGGTTAATTCTCGACGTGGGGAGGCGGCTCAATTCAGATATGGAATCTTGTTGTATCTTTCGAAGCGAAAATCAGAGGGCTTGTAAGTGTTAAAGAATGTATAAAAATAGGACTTTCTTTGTCGGAATGAAAAATAATACTTACATTTGGCAAAATTTCTAAAATAGGAAATGCCTTTTTCGAAATTAAAAAGAAAGAAAAAATAAAAAACAGCTATTAACCATCTATCACACTAAACCGCTATGACTATTAAAAAGTATGGCATTGGCATGATTGTTAGTTTGTTTGCAATTGCATTCTGCACTCTGGTATCATGTTCAGACGATGACGAAAATGTAACACCTCTTGTAGAATGGGAAGTGACAGACAATTCCGGCTCAATCACAGTAGATTTTGTACCTGGTGATTACTATAACGACATACAGTTTACCGTAGAGCCCGAAGGCGGCAATATTGCCCTTGTAGCGTCTAACTGGGCTTCATTCGAAATGACAGGTTTCCGTGTGAACGGTGAGTATTCTTACGATGAAACTGACGGCGAAGGCAATGTTAAGAACGTTGTTGTAAAGGTCGAAAATGTTTACGTGAGCCCTGAGGATTTTGAGAAAGAAATCGAGCCGGGCAAGGAGAATCTGACAATTAACCAGGCTCCGACCCTGATGAAAAAGCTGTGCAAATCAGTAAAACATTCCGGAAAGAATATTTCTTTTGAATTCGTTCCGATGGAAGCAGGCGTGCGCGGCAATTTCAAGACATATATACTCAACGGCAAGCAGATGAGCGACATCATCGTTATCCGCAAGTAAGAGAAATTTCTCAGAGGGTCGGCCGACCCGCTTTTTTACGATAAGTAAACAATACTTAAACAGAATTAGGATAATAGCTGTGGCGGTTTTCGAAATATCGATAACCGTCATGGCTATTTCTCGTTAGATGCCCGAAAACTATGTTGCAGGCAACGTCCGGGCCGAAAATAATTCGTACCTTTGCGGCGTTAAAAATAGATTGATATATTAATCAATCGAAGTATAAATTAATACCATATATTAAGTTATGGCTAAGGTCATATATATTCTAATCATTGCACTGATTGTATTTCCATTCAATCATTTCGGCCTGCCGGTAATCACGGCGCCTGTTGCCTTGCTGCTGGGTCTGATTTTCGCTTTTATTTTCAAGAATCCGTGTCCGAAATTCAATAAGAAGACGTCGAAATATCTGCTGCAGGTAGCTGTGGTGTGTCTTGGCTTCAACATGAATCTTCAGGAATCGCTCAAATCCGGCTCTGAGGGCATGCTTTTCACCGTTGTTTCGGTGGTGGGGGTTATGGCTCTTGGTGTGCTGGTGGGCTACTGGCTCAATATCAACCGCAAGACAGCCTATCTTATTTCGTCGGGCACCGCAATCTGCGGCGGCAGCGCCATTGCGGCTGTAGGTCCTGTTCTCAAGGCCAATGAAAATGAGATGGCCGTCTCTCTGGGCGTCATCTTCATTCTCAACTCTATCGCGTTGTTTATATTTCCGCCGCTCGGTCATCTTTTCGAGATGACGCAGCAGCAGTTCGGCACCTGGGCCGCCATCGCAATCCACGATACCTCATCGGTAGTCGGTGCGGGCGAGGCCTATGGCGAGGAGGCCCTTCAGCTTGCTACGCTTATTAAGCTTACCCGTGCGCTCTGGATTATACCTCTGGCTTTGGTTACCATGTTTATATTCCGCGACAAGACGGCCAAGATTTCCATACCCTGGTTCATCTTCATTTTCGTGCTGGCAATGGTTGTCAACACCTATGTTCCGCTGCCTGAATGGTTTGTGTCGGCCATGGTGTGGATTGCCAAGCGCGGCATGGTGGTGACTCTCTTCCTCATCGGCGCTTCGCTTTCGCTTGCCTCCATCAAATCGGTTGGTGTGCGTCCGTTGCTTCAGGCAGTCACCCTCTGGGTAGTCATAAGCCTGGTATCGCTCTTCGTAGTTCTCGAAACCGTGTGAGAATAACCCGTCTCGACGCCTTTCCCGCATTTCCGGCAGCCGCGGGTGCTGTCGTTGGCGCGGTAGCTGTGGATTATTCATGGTTATGGGCTGTCGCAGGCTTGTTTTTCGCAATTCTGATATTTGTCAGGGTCAGGCTTGTGCCGGCCCTGCTTTTTATTATTATGGCCGCTGCGGTCAGCCTGATAGCGAGGCGCATGGAAGTTCCGGAACCGGACGCTTCGGTTTTCGACGGCCGTGCGCGCCTTTGGTCGGGTACGGTCGAGAGTGTGCGCTCGTCCGACCGCTCGCAGCGCTGTGTAGTGTCATTCGAAGAGCCCGTAGCCATGCGTTGCCGCATGACCCTGGCCGATGTCACCCCTTGTCTGCGCCCAGGCGATATGATAGATGTCGATGGTGTGGCCGAATGCTCAAGTAAATATGCGGCCACGCCATTGTTGTCGTATGCAGGAGACCGCTCGGAGCGTACTCAGGCCGATATGCTGGTGATGCAGCGTTCGTGCCGTGTCACGGGGCATTCCGAGGCATTCTGGTTCCGTCTTCAGGACTTGCGTCATACTCTGGCGGAGTATGTCTATGACTCGCCACTGGCGCCCGCAACAAGCCGTCTGTTGGCAGCCTCAGTATTTGGCGGCGGAGATGTAGGCGACGACCGCAAGGAGGCTTTCCGGGCAAGCGGACTGTCGCATCTGCTGTGTGTGAGCGGTTTTCATGTGGCAGTCTTTGCGCTGGTGGTGTCTTTCTTGCTTTTTCCCCTGAAAATATGTGAACGCCTGGGGCGTGGGCGCTATCTGCTGATTGTTCTGGCGGTCTGGGTCTATGCTGCGGCAACGGGCCTGCAGCCGTCGGTCTTTCGTGCGGCAGTGATGTTGACGGTGTATAACCTTGCCCGATTGTTCCAGCGTAATTCTCCGCCTCTTAACTCGCTTTTCCTTGCTGTCGCGATTATATTGACAGTCAATCCGCTGTGGGTGTTCTCCATCGGTTTTCAGCTCTCGGTTGCGGCTGTGCTCGGCTTGCTTGTATTGTCAGGCAAACTCAATCCGCTGGCTCGCCGGAACAGGTTTTATGGCCTTGCGGCGCTGTTTGCCGTTCCCCTTGCAGCCACAATCGCTACGGCGCCTGTGCTTCTGTGGCATTTCCACACATTGCCGCTGCTGACCGTTCCGGCAAATGCGCTTGCCTCGCTCGTATTCCCTTTATTCATGGTGACAGGCTGTGTAGTGGTGCTTCTGGACGCGGCCGGTCTGCCCGTCGGCTTTGCTGCCGGTGGGGTCGATTGGCTTGCTGAAATCATCGACAGGATATGCGGCGTCGCTGTAGATGCCGGCTGGGCTAATCCGGCAGGCATAAGCCTCGGAGTGTACGGCACGGCGGTGCTGTGTGCATATATAGTCGTCTTTGTTGCCATGCTTTATAGCCGCAAAAGGAGTCATCGGCTGGTTCTGGCGTCGGCAGGACTGGTGCTGGCCGGAGCGGCCGTGCTCTTGCCGGAAAAAGCGGAGGCAAGCGATATTGCGGTCCACGGCAATGCCTATGCGTCTGAGATACGTGTGCGCTGTGGTGGGCGAGGCTATATAGTGCCGCTGTCAAGCCGCAAGCGGCCGGTCGGTAATCCGGAGAATTATTTCCTCGACGGCGGAATCGCTTCGGACAGGGTTGAAATAGCGCCCGACAGCATATGCCATGAAAGGGTGCGGCTGCACGGCGGCATGCTCCTTATGGGCGACAAGCGGCTGCTGATTGCCGCAAATGATTCGTCGGGCATTGCCGGAAGTGTTGATTGTATTGTTCTGAAAGGGCGCTATCGCGGCTGTTTGGACACATTGCTGGCCCGCAATAGTCCGGCTGCCGTCATCATAGCCTCTGATATGGCTCCGGACCGACGCGACGCATATGCCGCGACTGCCGCTGCTGCCGGTATCCCCGTCTGCGACCTCACCCGCGAAATCTTCCTCCTCGACTTCTGATTTTTATGTCCGGGAGGAGGGCAGGCAGAGTAGGGCGAGGCCTTTGTTGAAGTATGCCGAGGCGTGGTCGAGGGGGCGGAGGATGGCGCCGTTGAAGACTACAATGTCGATGTCGATTGTCACTCGGGCCTCTTCCACTATGGCGGCGCGTATGCCGCTTTCATATTCCTTGCAGAGGCGATGCAGATCGTCGTAGTGCAGATCGGTGTCGATTTCGAGGATACGGTTGGTGTAAATGGCCGTTGTGGCCGTCTGTTCGGGGTCGGAGGGGTATGCACCCGAGTCGTTCCTGTTCCGGGCTATGGTGCTGATGAATCCTACTGCCCGGGCTACGTGTGCCGGCGCATCAGAGGCGTTTGAGCCGAGGCATATTGTGGCAGTGTTCATAGGCCTTTCATGCTTAGCGATATACGACGTCGGGCAGAATCTATGTCGAGCACTTTTACACTCACTTTCTGGCCAAGTTTGAGGACATCGGCAACGTTGTTGACACGCCGGTCGGAAATCTGCGATATGTGCAGCAGGCCGCTCTCCTTGATTCCCAGGTTTATGAAAGCGCCGAAGGCTGTGATGTTGGCAACAAGGCCCGGAAGGACCATGCCGGGGCGCAGTTCGTCGAAATCGGCCACTTCGGGCACGAAAGCGTCGGTGTCGGCGTCGGTGCGCGGGTCGCGGCCCGGTTTGCGGAGCTCGGCCACGATGTCGAGCACGGTCTGGCGTCCGGCTCCACCTGCGACGGCGGCTTCGATGTCGAGTCGGTCAACAAGGCTGCTGTCGGACACCAGCTTCTCAACGGCAACTCCGGCCCGCTTGGCCATATCTTTTACTATAGCATAGCTTTCGGGGTGTATGCCGGTGTTGTCGAGCGGATTGGCGCCATCGCGCACGCGCAGGAAGCCTGCGGCCTGCTCGAAAGCCTTGGCGCCGAGGCGCGGCACTTTGAGGAGCGATTTGCGGTCGGCGAAGGGGCCGTTCGCCTGGCGGTATTCGACTATGCGCGAGGCCATGACGGGGCCTATGCCCGATATGTATTCGAGGAGTTTGGCCGAGGCTGTATTGAGGTCTACGCCGACGGCGTTGACACAGCTCATTACGGTGTAGTCGAGGGCGTCGCGCAGGCCGGTCTGGTCCACGTCGTGCTGATACTGGCCCACGCCTATGGATTTGGGGTCGATTTTGACGAGTTCGGCAAGCGGGTCGATGAGCCTGCGGCCGATGGAGACGGCACCTCGCACGGTGACGTCCTTGTCGGGGAACTCGCGGCGGGCGATATCGGAGGCCGAATAGACAGATGCGCCGTTCTCGCTCACCACATAGAGCGAATCGGGCTTCACAAGGCCGCTTTTGCGCAGGAAATCCTCGGTCTGTCGCGAAGCAGTGCCGTCGCCGAGGGCCACGGTGTCGAGTCTGTAGCGGTCTATGAGTTGGGCGAGGGTCTTGCGAGCGCCCTCGGTGTCGCAGCGCGGTTCGGTGGGGTATATGACAGTGTCGGCGAGCAGATTGCCCTGGGCGTCGATGGCAACGACCTTGCAGCCTGTGCGGTAGCCGGGGTCTATGGCGAGCACGCGGCGTCCGGGGAGCGGCGCGGCAAGGAGCAGGGCGCGAAGATTATCGGAGAAGATGCCTATGGCGACTTTATCGGCTTCTTCTTTCATCTCGGCGGCAAGTTCGTTTTCGACCGACGGGCGCAGTAGGCGCTTGTAGGCGTCGGCCACGGAGTCGTCGATGAGCTTTCCGCAGGCTTCTGAGGCCTCGCGTGGCCCGAAGTTGCCGCAAAGGGCGTCGATGACGGCCTCGTCGTCGGGCATGTTGTATTTCACTTTCAGGAAGCCCTCGCGCTCGGCGCGGCGAAGAGCAAGGTACTGGTGCGAGGAGCAGCGGCGCAGCGGGCGGTCGAAGCCGTTGTATTCCGCATATGGCGACGCCGCTATTTCGGCGGCCTTGTCTTTGGTGACCGAGGCGCAGATGTTGCCTCTCTTACGAAATTCGCGACGCACTATGTTGCGCAGGCGTGGTGTCTCGGCCGCCCACTCGGCAATGATGTCGCAGGCGCCGGCAATATCTTCGGCCGGGGCGTCGAGGCGAGCGGCTCTGCCTGCCATGATTCGCTTGGCAAGCGGCTCGAGGCCTTTTTCGCGGGCTATGGCAGCGCGTGTGCGGCGTTTTGGCTTATAAGGCGCATACAGGTCCTCGATTTCGGTCATCGTCGCCGCATTTTCGAATCTGGCCTGCAGCTCGGGGGTGAGGACGCCGGATTCTCCGAGGTTTTCTATTATGGAGTCGCGGCGTTTCTCGAGTTCGCGCCGGCGGCAGAGAGCCAGCTCGATGTCGCGCACGGCGACTTCGTCGAGCGAGCCTGTGCGCTCTTTGCGGTATCGGCTGATGAAAGGTACTGTGGCGCCTTCGTCGAGAAGTGCAATGACAGCTTCGACGCCTTTATGCGGAAGGCCTGTGGCGTCGGCCACGGCCTGAGCGGTAGAAATCATTTGCGGAGTGTGAAAAGTGTTATTTCCGGCGTTGCGCCTATGCGGGCGGGAATGCCTACCTCGCCTGCGCCGATGTTGACGTAGAGGCGCCGGAGACTGTCGGAGTCGGCATACATGCCGCCCCAGGTGGGATATCGGAAGGCTGCCGGGGAGAGTCCGAAGGCCGACATCTGCATGGCATGTGTGTGGCCCGAGAGAGTGAGGGCGATGTTGTTGGCCGGATTTGTCTTGATTTCCTGCACCCAGTGGGCGGGGTTGTGAGAAAGAAGTATCTTGTATGTGGCGTCGGCCAGGTTCCCGGTATATGAGGCGGGAAGACTGCCGTAGACATGAAATGGCGGGTCGCCGACATTTTCTACTCCGATGAGGGCAATGGAGTCGTTGCCGCGGCGCAGCCACGCGGTTTCGTTGCGGAGGAGACGCCAGCCCATTCCGGCCTGCAGACGGTACATGAGCTCCATGTTTTCGGCTTTGGCGGCATCTGATGGCCAGTTGTAGTAGTCGCCGTAGTCGTGGTTGCCGAGAATCGAGTAGACGCCCATAGGTGCTTTTAGGCGGCTAAGTGTGCCGGTAAACGGTTCGAGCTCGGCACTGTGGCGGTTCACGATGTCGCCGGTGAAGACCACGACATCGGGCTTGAGTCCGTTGATGGTCGCCACGAGCTTGTCTACGAATGCCGTGTCGGTGCCGTAGGTGCCTGTATGGAGGTCTGAAATCTGGGCTATTGTAAGTCCGTCGAAAGCAGCCGGAAGACGGCTATCTGAAATCTCAACACGGTTTACATCTATGTCATAGCGGTTTATGAGCGCGCCCCACCACATTGCAAAGAAAAGAATGCATGCCAGAGCGACTCCGCTTATGCTCAGCGCTTTGATGCGTTTGCGGCGGAAGAGCTGCGGTATTTTTGCCAAGAGGTCGAATATGCAGAACAGATATTTGGGCAAATATACCGAAAAATAGGCGAAGAGCACCCACATGATGAATCGGAGCGCCTCGTCGCCGCCGCTGCGTTTGGGCGTGCATATGAGTGCAAGCAGGGTTATGCAGCCGATATAGGCTGTAATGCGGGCGAAGGTACGCCAGAATCGTCGGGCGTGTGTGCAACGCTGCCCGACGGCGCGCGCGATATACCAGTCGACCAGAAGGCCGATGAAGAGCACCGGCAATATGAGTACGAGCGGAAGACGCATTTTCAGAAGGTCGTGCTGCTGTCGAGAGCCGTGCGCTGGTTTTTGAGCGGGTTGGCGTACATCGAGAGCATGGATGCGCGCATGAAGTCGCGCTCTTCGGGTGTGATATCGTCTACCTCAACCTTGTCGAGCTGTTTTTCAATGTAGCTCTCGAAGGCTTCGACGTCGGCCCGGGTGTATTGGTCGGCATATTCGTCGGTGTTGTGCACCTTGTCGAAGGCAATGTAGTTGCAGGGGAATATGCGGTATCCGCTGTGTATGGCGCGGTCGAGGACGTTGCATACAAGACGGACGGCTTCGGCACGTGTGTCGCCTACGCGTTCGAGTTCGGCGTTGATACATTTGCCCATGCGGAAGTGTACACGGCCTTTCTGTTTGAGAATGCCGGTCTCCATGCTGAAGAGGTCGTCGCGCTTGGTCTTCTTGTAGTCAGGGTCGCGGCGTTTCAGCACGAATTCGCGTACTTTCAGATAGTCGTTGGGGTCGAATTCGTAGGAAATCGCCACAGGCACTATGTTGAGCTCCATCAGATTCTGCTTGCTGTCGCCGGGGCCTGCGAGCGAAAGCATCTTGATGACGCTTTCCTGTGTGAGGTCGTTCGAGTCCTTGGCTCGGCCTTCGCGCTGTGCTATCCACACCGATTCGTTCAGCTTATTGACCGTATGGTGTATGTATGCCGACAGATGCTGGGCGTTGTCGAGAGCTTCGCGTACGCGGCCGTCACGCTTGACGATGAAGCTGCGGTTGAGCTTCACGAGGTCGGTAATCCACTCGTATATAAGCAGATTGTTTCCTATGGCAACTTGAGTCAGAGGCAGCTTGGCGCGAATGAGGCAGAGGTTGAGGAAGGAGGCATCGAGGACGATGTCGCGGTGGTTGGTTATGAATACGTGGCTGTGCGCCGGGTCGTAGTTCTCCAGTCCGTCGGCTGAAAGGCCTTTGGTAGTATGAGCTACGAGCATTTCCAGGAAGGGACCCATAACCTTTATCTGAAAATCCATCTGAGTCTCTACTGTGAGCAGATTCTCGACGAATTCAGGATAGTCGACATCGGGCATGACGTAGCGCACGGCATGCTCGAAACCCGGTTCCTTTACCAGAGCTGCGATTTTTTCGCGGAATTCATGGTCGTCGTAAGGACGTATATCTGAAAAGTCCTGTTCAAAGGGCTGTTTATTATCGTTGTGTTCCATTTTGTTAGAGGGAGTATGTACATTCTTGCCCAATTTCGCTACAAAGTTAGTTACAACTCCACAAAAAGACAAACAAAACGCTCCCGAAATAAGTTTTTCACGCCAAAATATTCGGGTTTTATGTGTTATCGTATGAGGGTGTGCGAGAGATTTCCTCGTGAAATCGAGATGGTGTCCGGGGCTACGGGTGCGGTGCAGTAGGGGTTGTTGTAGCGGTACTGACTGCGCATTGCCAGTTCTCTGCCGTCGGCTGTGAGGGGAGCGGTGAGTCCGAAGGTGATGACGCCCGACGAGGGGGATGCATACCGTACCGACCTGTCGTGAACGGATATGTCGGCCGACAGAATCGCATTGCGGAAGGCCTCGAAAGATTGCCAGTGAGCGGCATCGCCGAGTTCGCATACCCATATGTTGAAGGGGGCATCGGCCTTGAGGTCGCATTCGATATCTCTGAAATCCTTGAGCAAGGCAGGCTCGGTCGAGGAGTAAAGGGCTATGTATCCGTAGCCTTTTCGTCCGAACGTCCAGTGGCCCGAGCGCACGGTCTCGTCCATCTCCGCAACCGGGAAATATGCGTGGGAAAAGCGGCGTGGAGTGCCTTCAGGAATGTCGTGAATGCATATGGCGACATTTTCGTGCTGGGCCGCACGGGGCAGGTATTCGTTTCCAGCCCAGTAGTTGGGCGACTGTCGCAGATTGGTGCCGCCGGGGCAGTTGGTATATACTGTGGTCGCGGTGCCGAGAGTGGCCATCCAGGGGTGCTGCTGATATCCGGGTTTGCCGGGGCGATAGTCGATGGCTGTGCTCAGTGTATAGTGCGGTGTGCGGCGTGTGACGACATTGGCTTCAGAAAGGGCAAAACGGTCGCGGTCGACGGGTGTCTTGCCTTCGGCAGCTTCCTGCTCGTAGATTGCTATATATTTGTCGTAATCGCCGTAGGGCCATGTGCCGTATTTTTGCGAAATGCTTTTCGACATGTGTATGGCCAGGGGGTGTATGAACTCCTGCATTCCCCAGAAAAGATGGCAGTCGAGTTCGCGTGTGCGGTCAATGCCATAGCTGGCCGCGTCTTCTACGTTGAGGCTCACACGCTGCATGTTGTCGAAGCTGGCTGTGCTGTCGTTTGCAATCGCTACGATGACTTCAGGGCAACGGTAGGTGCTTGTGGCGAGAGCGACGGCTCCGGTGGCTTCCTCGCGTTCGTATGTGCCGATGCCGAAGGCGAGTTTTATGAGCGGAGATGTGACATGAGTGCCTGTGATCAGCGATGTGGCATAAACACGTCCGCTGGCGCCGCAGAGATAGCCGTGGCGCTGGTTGAGAGCCATGTCGAACATAAGGAGATCGAGCACGTTGGTGGCCCGGCGGCGTATTTCGGGGTCTTCGGCGAAGTCATGAAGGTTTAGAAGGAGCAGTGCTTCGACTTCATAGTAGGTCGACAGCCATTCGCTGAACCCGAAACGGAATCTGTGGTCGAGCCATGGCAAGAGGCGCTCGCGTGCATGCGCCATGTGCTCGCGGCCTGTCATTCCGCTCGAAAAACGAGTGTCTTTATAGAGCTGTCCGGCGAGCAGTTCGGCTGTGTGGTATAGCGCCTGATGGTTTTCGGTGTGATAGCAGCGGTAAGTGGTGTCCGGCCGCTGGTCGTCCCACCAGTATTTGAAGTCGAGAATGCGCTCTTCGGCGCGTTCCTTCATCGATACAGTCATCGAAGGCTTGCGGCGGTCGAGATAGACCATGCGCAGGAGTCCGTTGAGAGTGAAATCGTTGCAGTCGCGGTTTGTCTTTATGGTAGCGAAGATGTCATCGATATTCTCCTGTTCATATGGCAGGCCGGCGCTGCTGCGGGCAAGTTGCCGGAAGACTCCATAGAGCCATTTTTCTTTGCCGCGGGTGCCGTAATATTCGGCGTATTCCGACGCTCTTTTGTCAAAGCTGTCGGCCAGACAGCTTACGGCGGAGAGTACGGCTATTATTGCCAGGGTCAGTTTCTTCATGCAGCGATGAGTCCCGTTATTTTTCGAGGAAAGCAGTGGCGCACCAGAGGATGGGAGCCTGTCCGTGCATGTTGCCGAGGAGTCGGCGACGGCCGAGGTAGAAGTCTTTTTCCGAGCTTTGGTTTGTGCCTTCGCAAACGTCGGCTATGTCGCCGCGGTCGTCGATGCGGTCAACGAGGGCTTTCCATGCCTTGTTGACAATAGGCTCGAATTTTTCTTTGGGCAGCCAGCCTCTGCGTACGCCTTTAATCATCGCGTAGGTGAACATTGCCGAGCCCGATGTTTCGCTCCAGACCGAGGGGTCGTCTACGAGCTGAGCCCACAGACCGTCTTCCTTCTGGTATTCGGCGAGAGTATCCATCATCTTGCGGTATGACTCCATGATGATGCCGTAGTGTTCGTTGTCTTTAGGCAGCACGGACAGGAGTTCTGTCATGCCGGCTGCCATCCACCCGTTGCCGCGCCCCCAGAAAAACGGAGCTGTGGGCGAGTGGTGGAAAAGGCCGTTGGGACGCTGTATTTTGCCGAGGTAGCTTACCATCTGACGCGCAGTGCGGTCTATGTATTTTGGGTCTTTTGTGGCGAGATATGCCTGGCTCTGGATTGTTGTGACCATGAACATGTCGTCGATCCAGTAGCGGGTCTGCCATGAAAGGCCTTCGTTGAGCAGCCTTGTGTGCTCGGGATTCTCTTTTTTAGAGGCCGGTTTCTGCCATTGTGTGTCGGCATACCACATTCCGAGGCTTCGGAAGGCTTTGTTGCCGGTGTGCATGTATAATTGAAGGGGAACGGAACCGAAAACATTGTGGTCGACATGGTTCGGAACCGGCAGAAGCCGCATTTCGTCTCCGAAGAGCGGATACAGTCGTTCTTCGAGTGCCTCAAGGGCCTTTTTGTCTTTTGTCGTGCGGGAGAAACGGATTGCTCCGAGCCATGCGCATGTTTCGGGATATGTGATTTCCTGTGGCGGGTCGGTGCGTTCGTCGAAATTCGGGTGAGGAACTTCTATGAAGCGTGCGCACACTTTTGCGCCTACTTTTTCGGGAGCGTATTTTCCGCTGAAATTGTCTTTAAGGTCTTTTGCCGACAAGGTCAGGCATGCCAGCATGCAGCACAGAAGGGCTATTTTTTTCATAGTATATTGCAGATGTGATTTTCTGCAAAAATAGCCATGAAACGCCTGTGGTATTGTTCTCGTTAGTGCAAAAAGTGTATATACACAAAAAATCGCCCGGCTTCGGAGCGAAGCGGGCGATTTTTTTATGAAATGTCCTTGTGGGATTATTCAGTACGTTTGGTCTTTTTGCCGTAGCCGTAGCGTGCTGCTGTGCCGAGCTGCTCTTCGATGCGGAGGAGCTGGTTGTACTTGGCCATACGGTCGGAGCGGCTTGCAGAACCGGTCTTGATCTGGCCGGCGTTGG
>CAMNRO010000020.1 GCA_946553045.1 uncultured Porphyromonadaceae bacterium
TTCCCCTGAGGAGGAGTGAGAAAATGCCCGTTGCACTTCTTATCGGAATTTTTCTCCTCGCCTTTTATGAGGTTGATGGAAATTTTGCTCATGACATGGCGGAACTGGAGGTTGACAGGGTTGTTCGTGGCCGAAACACCTTTGGCGGAAGCAAACAGAAAATCGGATGCCTCATAGTCGCTAATTGTTCCTGCCTGAGTGCCGCTCTGGTTGGTGCGGATTTCGAAGGGAAGGTCGGTGATAGAGCTGACAGCGTCGGTGCGGGGGTAATATGCATAGATGTTGTAGCTTCCGGCGTTCCAGTATAGAGGGCGAGAGGCATTCCATGACGAGCCGGTGAAAGTGAGCCCTTCATTGTTTACGGTATTGCCCGATACTTCAAGCGGGAGGCCGGCTTCGGACACAAAGAGGCCCACGACATCTCCGGTTTCAAAAGATGTCTCGGTTGCACGCGATGCCGACGGATGGCTGAACGTGAAATTCATGGCTACTTTACCGTTGGAATTGTTGTCAGGTTCCATTGACTCATCGGCGCAGGAGGTCAAGCCGATGGTTAAGAGTAAAACGCTGAATAGTGGTATTATATTGTGTTTCATTTTTCAACAGTGAATAGTGAAGGAGGGGAGGAGAATGAGAAAATAGAGGTTCAGACGAATAAGGAAGTGGGAATTTGGGTAAATTTGGTTGAGGGAGGTGCGTTAAAGTGCTATTATCACCGTTCTCCCTTATTCGCCTTTAATGTCATTTTCGAAGAGGGCTGCCTTTGTGGATATGCGGCGGAGTGGAGTACATGCCGATATTTACAGGCCCTACATCAGAGCTCCTCGATACGGTTTTTGACGTTCGTTTGTCGAGGGCGGCAAATTCTTCGAAGTCAAACTGTTCGCCGGCATATCGTTTGATTCGCTTAACGATGCTCTCGCGGCTGATGGTGCTGTAGTAGGGTATGTCGTTGTTCATGCAGCTGTTCTGCTCTGAGCGGAATACACCTCTGTTGTGCATGAATCCGCCTTCGTAGATGTCTACGATGTCGCTGTAGCGCGGGTCGAAGATCAGATGGCTCCAGCCTACTTCGTGCATCTTTCCGGTTAGTTCGATATTGTCGTACCAGCCGAGGGATTTTGCCCATAACACTGCATCTACATGTCCGCAGCATGTGCAGTCACAAGCATCAATAAATGCATTGTGATAAATATATTCGTCGCCGAGCTTGCCAAAACCATGGCCGCCTGCCTCATGCTGGATTACGCCGCGTGAGTCGAGCGGATAGCCATAGGTGCTCTTGGGGCAGAAAGCGATGGCGGCTCCCGATTCCCACATCTGGCATATGCCGCCGTAGTCGGTGCTGTTGGGCACGATGATAATCAGAGTCTGGTCGATATTGCCGGAATTGACTGTCGGTGCTTTCAGTGCATAATCGAATACCATGTCGTAGTCGCACTTCAGACCGACACCTCCGGTAAAAGTAGTGCCAAAACGATTGTAGCGTATGGTGTTGACCGTTCCTACGCCCGATTCGGTCGACAGTGCGAAGGCCGTGTAGACGTTGAAGTAATCGCGGTAGGTGGTATATGGCTCGACGCCAAAGAAATATTCTATTTCCTGCTGCATATCGGCGAGATAGGAACCGTCGGATATGTTTTTCGCATCATAGCCGTCACCGATGATTACTATATTGATGCCGCCGTTGTTGCCCTTCGTAGCTCTCTGCAGGGTGAGATATTCGTCTTCGCCGTATTGGTAGCCATACTGCGTCACATGGCAACGGTGTGTATAGTCTTTGTCTTTGAGGCGGAACACGACATCGCCTTTGCGCGACTCTGTGGCAGACGAGGATTTTATGGTAAGTGTGATTTCGCTTTTCTTGCTGCCCGATGTCTGCGACAGTTCGCACCAGCCGGGTATCGACTCGACCTCCCAGTCGCCTTCGGCATCTATGACGAGCGTCTGTTTGTGCTCTGTGCTAAGAGCGCATGCAACCGACGGACGGCATACAAGCTCATGATGTGCGGCAATGCGCTTGAAATCGCACCAGCCGGGAGCGGTTGTATATTGGGTGATAGATGATTCCGGCACTTCAAGAGTAAAGTTGTCTTTTGCAACACCATCGAATGCGCCAGGCTGTATATAGGGTGGAATCTCGCTTTTGCTTACAATTGAGCCGATTCCGTAACAGCCCTGGAAAGCACCGCCGTCCTCACTGTAGCTTGCCTCATAGCGGATATTTTCAAGGCTTTCGGGAAAAACAAGCCCTTCGATACTGCGACAATGTGCAAATGCGCCGGCTCCAATAGTCTGAAGGCCTTCGGCGAACTCGAGGGTACCCATAAGTCGCCAGTTATATGCAAATGCCTTGTCTCCAATAGTAACAAGATTTTTCGGCAAAACAAGTTCGCCCGAGAAATCGCAACCATGGAAAACACCATCATTAATGACGCTAAGATTTTTGGGGAGAGCCAACTCGCCTTTGAAGTGGCAGCCCTGAAAGGCACTTGTTCCGATTGAGTTAATACCATCATGAAGAAGCAGCGTTCCATCGAATCCACATTCCGTAAATGTTTCTTCTGGAATATCTGTTACTCCTTGAGGGATTTCTAGTGATCCTGTAAGGTTTTTACACATAAAAAATGCCCGAGAGCCAATTTTAATCAATTTTTCAGGAAGACGTAAGCTTCCATAAAAACCTTTGCAGCAATTGAATGCATAGCCGCGAATAATCTCTACGTTTTCGGGAATAATAAGTTCACAGGTAAATCCACAATCGCTGAAAACGCCATTGTAATAGTCTATTCCTTCATCGTGGCTGAAATCTATCTCTCCGGTCCATTCATTTTGCGAAGTGCCGATATATTTGAGAGAAGATGGTAAAGATAATGAGCCGGTAAGAGATTTACAACCGCAGAATGCACCCGTCTGAACATCGATTACTCCTTCAGGAATTATCAAGGAACCGGTCAGATTACGACAACCGTAGAAAGCTCTTGTTCCGATAGATGTAAGTTTATCCGGTAAGATTAATCTTGTGAGACTGGACTTACCTGAATTAGAAGTCTGAAAAAAGAATGCATGAGCAGGAATTTGGTCATCTTTTCCGAATATCGTGGTAGTTCCTTCCTGTTCAGCCCTGCCGGCTTTAATCCTAACCTCTTTAAGGTTAAGAGCCTGCAAATTATTCATTTCCTCACGCATGAATAAAAAATCCTTAGCATCAATCTGGCCGGTGATTTTCAGGTTTTTGAGGGCTTTATAGTCTTTGTTGGCGGCAGCGATACAGTCTTTCAGGGTGCCGGGCTCAGGAACATTCACTATCACATATTCTTTGGACGTGGCATCGTGGCTTACGAGGTCGTTTTCCCACGGCGTGATACTCTCGCTGATAAGGGTGAGGGTGAAGTCGCCTGTCATTACTTTTTTGTCGACACGGATGCCGAAATTATTCATTTTTCCGGCAACGTACTCGAAAGCTTCGTTTTTAGCGAATTTATATGGAATGCCTCCGAGTGTGATGCTGAACATGGTAGTGCCTGCTGCTATGGTCTGGGGCACGACGATAGCGCGCCATTCGTCGCCGCGTTTCGACGGTATGATAGAGTTGGTCCCGACTTCGCCTTCTGGAGTAACAATACCTGTTGCGAGGTCGATAACGGCGTTCTGCACCGTGTTGGTTACGAGAATCTGTTTTTCAAGTCCGGCCCATTCACCCTCGGCGAAGCCGTTGCCTTCTATGAGTGTCACGCGGGCGTTGGCCATACGGTGGGTGAGTGGCAGACGGATTACATTGGTTGTAGGCTCTACGCCGGGCACTTTGCCCCACAGGAAGTCGGAGGCTTCGTAGTCGCCCATGGTGCCGTTGTCGTAGGTGCGTGCCTGATTGGTGCGGACGGTGAATTTGTAGCTGTTGACATTGTCGGGCGAACCGAAAGGATAATAGCCATAGACATCAATGCGTGTATGCTTGTCTTTCCAGAACAGGTCGTAGGCAGAATTCCATCGGTATGCAGCTTCATCGAAAGTGTGGCGGACGTTGTCGCCGCGGTTTCCTGATGATTGGAGTGTTCCAGGCTGAGTGCCCTGATAGTCGACGATATAGACGCCCATTACGTCGCCATCGGCAAAGCCGTCGTCGTTGGCTCGTGTGGTGCATTCCTGTGTAATCTGTCCTGCAAGAGTTATGAGATTCTTGTCAGATGATTCTCCACCAGGAGAATCAAACATCTCTTCGGAACATGCCGATAGTATCAGCGCACCCATTAAACCGAAGATAATAATATGTTTGTTCATACTGAGATGTGATAGGTGATTTATTTCTTTAAGGCTTTATTCTGCAGTGCCGCCATTGTCTGTGCCGTCATCGGTCCATGGGGTGATGTTGACATTGACGCCGTTTGAGGTCTTGCTGAGTGTGACAGTGAATTTATGGCTCTTCGAGCCTTCAAAGGTGAATCCTTTTTTGAGGTTGAATTCGCGTCCGTCGACTGTGACAGTGATAAGATTGCCTTCCGATACAGTCTGAGGTACTATCAGAGCCTTGTAGGTATTATCAGCAAAGAAAGGAGTAACGGAAGTGGCGCTTCCGGTAGCGGTGACGGTGCCTGTCGATAGGTCGATGGTGGAATTGCATTTGACACCGTTGATTCTTACCGATACATTCGAAGCCGCAAGTGATTCTTTGGTGAATCCGTTGCCCGCTTCGAGAGTGATGGTAATACGGCTCATGAGATGATTGACGTTTATTACCGTAGCCTCGGCGGTGGGGGCGACATTCATTTTCTTGCCTACCATGAAGTCTGATGACTTATAGGCCGCTTCAGATGATTGGTCGGGCTGCAGAGCGAACGGGTGGGCTTTTACAGAGCTAACTGTAGAGTAGGGGTAGTAAAGATAGAAATCGGCGTGGGTCTCTTTGTCTTTCCAGAATATAGGGGTGTCCGGAACCCAAGTGCCATCGTAGGTGAACCGCATGTTGTCGACATAGTTTCCTGCATCGAGGAGAGTTCCTGAAACACCGTCGGTGCGGTTGACAACATAAAGACCGACGCGGTCGCCTTTCTCGAATCCATAGTCGGTAGCCCGCGATTCACTTACCGAAGGGCTGATTCTGATTTCCATTTTCTGGGGCTCGGAAGGAGTGGGAGTCGGTTCATCGGAGCCCCCGGTGCAGCCGGCTGCCAATAAAGCGGTACCGGCAATGAGTGATAGGCTAAAAACAGGTTTCATAGAGTCGGTTTTAAGTTTAGCTTTATGACTCCAAAATTACACTATTATTTTTTAGGTAAAAATTTAAACTCGGTTCAAATTGGTTCACGGTCTGAATTTTGGTTGGGGCAGGATTCGTGTAATATGAAAGAAGCGCGTCGCCTTGGTTGAAGGAAACGCGCTTCTGTTTGTATGGGATAGGTTAGTATCAGGCAAGGAAGCCAAGGAGAACACCTGCGGCTACAGCAGAACCGATAACGCCGGCAACGTTCGGGCCCATGGCATGCATGAGCAGATAGTTGGACGGATCGTATTCGAGACCGAGGTTGTTCGAGATACGTGCGCTCATGGGCACGGCCGAAACTCCGGCGTTGCCGATGAGGGGATTGATCTTCTTATCTTTCGGAAGCACGAGGTTGAAGAGTTTCACGAAGAGAACGCCGCTCGACGAAGCGATGACGAATGCCATGAAGCCGAGGAAGAAGATGAAGATTGTCTGCGGAGTGAGGAACTGCGAAGCCTGGGTGGAGGCACCGACTGTCATGCCGAGAAGAATGGTGACGATGTCGGTGAGGGCGTTGCTGGCGGTCTTTGCAAGACGCGAGGTGACGCCGCATTCACGCAGCAGGTTGCCGAAGAAGAGCATGCCCAGAAGGGGAAGACCCGAAGGAACAACGAAGCAGGTGAGAAGCATACCCACGATGGGGAAGATGATTTTCTCGTTCTGCGACACCGCACGGGCGGGTTTCATCTTGATGAGGCGTTCTTTCTTGGTGGTGAACAGACGCATCAGCGGGGGCTGGATAACTGGCACAAGAGCCATATAGGAGTATGCCGATACAGCGATGGCTCCCATGAGGTTTGGTGCGAGTTTAGACGAAAGGAAGATTGCCGTAGGACCGTCTGCGCCGCCGATGATGGCGATGGCACCGGCCTGGTCGGGTGCGAAACCGATTGCAAGAGCTACCATGTAAGCGCCGAAGATGCCGAACTGGGCGGCTGCGCCGATTAGCATGAGCTTGGGATTGGCGATGAGGGCCGAGAAGTCGGTCATGGCGCCGATGCCAAGGAAGATGAGGGGCGGATACCAGCCGCGCGACACACCGTTGTAGAGTATGTTGAGCACGGAGCCTTCTTCGTAAATGCCGATTTCAAGGCCTGCGGTGGCGTTGAAAGGCACATTGCCGATGAGGATACCGAAGCCTATAGGCACGAGGAGCATAGGTTCGAAGTTCTTCTTTATGGCAAGCCAGATAAAGAAGAGACCCACAGCGAGCATTACGAAGTTGCCGAACTGGGCGTTGGCAAAACCTGTCAGTTGCCAGAACTGAGTGAGGTTGTCTAAAAGGAATTCACCGAATGACATAATTCAAAGGTTTTGCCCTGATTATTCGATGGTGATGAGTGTGGCGCCTTCGAGCACGGAGTCGCCCGGGTTCACTGCGATTGAAGCAATGCGGCCGTCGCGTCCGGCATGGATGGCATTTTCCATCTTCATGGCTTCGAGAAGGAGCACGGTGTCGGATGCCTTGACGGTATCGCCTACTTTCACGGGAATTGAGAGAACTACACCAGGCAGGGGCGCTACAACAGCAGAGCCTTTACCTCCGGCAGAGGGCTTGGCGATTACTTTCTCACCGGTCGATGTGCGCGGTGCTGCGGCTGCCTTGGGAGCTGCGGCAACCTTGACGGGAGCGGCTTTGCGCTCGAGTTCCACTTTATAGGGCACGCCGTTGACTTCAACCTGTGCGATATTGTCGTCGATGTCGCCCACGGCTACTTTGTATACGTTGCCGTTGATTTTATATTTGTATTCTTTCATGATTGGTCGATGATAATTGAGGTTTGTCACTTGGCGCGGTGAGAGCCGGGAACTTCACGGAGCCCGTAAATCTTGGAGCTCCAGGGAGAATAGGCGCGTTTCACCTTGTTGATGGTCAGAATTGTGCTTTCGGCATCGTGTGTGTTGAGGTGTTCGTGGAGCGCCATGATGATTGCAGCGATTTCTTCGCCGCTGTCGTGTTTCACAGTCGCTTTTTCCTCTTTATCTACGCCGTGGGCACGCATCTTGTTCATGCGAGATACCGCCGAGCCGATTTTGCCGATGGAATAGAACGACAGACAGAGAACGAGAAGAGCCGTGAATACGATGCACATGGCCATGACAGTCATGCCGAAGCCGTTTTCATCCAATTCGGCGAAGTTCTCGATTTTCTTGTTTGTGTCCTTGATGACATTGGCGCTCGAGGGTGTGATGTAGCCTGTTCCGATTCCGTCGCGTACTGCCCATTCGCCGAAGCCGTCGCTGGTGCGGGCCCAGGTCTGGTCGGGTCCGAGCTCGGCCGGTATGGTCACTTCGTCAATCAGTGTCACACCATCGGCATCGTAGATACCGATCCAGTTGTCCTGGCCGGGTACGAGTGTGAAGCTGGTGTGGAAAGTGCCCTTGTTGGGCTCGCCGTCGGCAAAGAAAACCACGTGCTGGCGCTTGGGAATCTCGGTGTTGACATCACCCAGCGGCACGGGATAGAGTCGCGGCTGGGTAGAGTCGTTTGTAAGGAACACACTCGAAATTTCAAGGGGGGAGAAATTCGAGTTGAACAGCTCAATCCAAGCATGTTTCTGACCGTAGTCATCGACGATGCTGCTTTGGTTGCTCACCATGACCTCGTTGATTCGGAGGCCCGAACGGCTCTGAGCGAGAGCTGTCGAGGCTGCTCCGGAAATCAGCAAGGCCGCGGCTATTGTGCTTATTACTTTTTTCATATTACAAGGGTATGTTGCCGTGCTTTTTGGCGGGATTGACAACTTTCTTTGTCGCGAGCTGCTGCAGAGCGCGGATTACGCGGAAACGAGTGTTGCGGGGCTCGATGACGTCGTCGATATAGCCGTACTTGGCAGCGTTGTAGGGGTTGCAGAAGAGCTTGTTGTATTCTGCCTCGCGGTCGGCAAGAACCTTGGCGGGGTTTTCAGAAGCTTTGGCTTCTTTTGCGTAGAGAACTTCGACAGCACCGGCACCGCCCATAACTGCGATTTCAGCGGTTGGCCATGCGTAGTTCATGTCGCCGCGGAGCTGTTTGCAGCTCATCACAATGTGGCTGCCGCCATAGCTCTTGCGGAGTGTGACGGTAACTTTGGGCACAGTTGCCTCACCGTATGCATAGAGCAGTTTGGCACCGTGGAGGATTACGCCATTGTATTCCTGGCCGGTTCCGGGGAGGAAGCCCGGTACGTCGACGAGGGTTACCAGAGGAATGTTGAAGGCGTCGCAGAAGCGTACGAAACGGGCGCCCTTGCGGGATGCGTTGCTGTCGAGTACGCCGGCGAGGTATTTGGGCTGGTTGGCTACGATACCTACGGCCTGGCCGTTGAAGCGTGCGAAGCCTACGATGAGGTTCTTGGCGAAATCGCGCTGAACTTCAAGGAATTCACCGTTGTCGATGATAGCGCCGATGACCTCGTACATGTCGTAGGGGCGGTTGGGCGAATCAGGAATGATTTCGTTGAGAGAATCTTCGAGACGGTCGATGGGGTCGTTGCATTCAACCAACGGGGGCTCTTCGAGATTGTTCTGGGGAATGAACGAGAAGAGTTTGCGGATAATTCTGAGTGCGTCTTCGCCGTCTTCAGCCGCGAAGTGGCAAACACCGCTCTTCTGCGAGTGTACTTCGGCACCGCCGAGAGCATCTTGAGAAACATCTTCGCCTGTAACGGTTTTTACAACCTTCGGGCCGGTGAGGAACATGTAGGAGATGCCCTTGGCCATGATTGTGAAGTCGGTGAGGGCGGGGGAGTACACAGCACCGCCGGCGCAGGGACCGAGGATACCCGAAATCTGGGGAATCACACCGGAAGCCATGATGTTGCGCTGGAAGATTTCGGCATAGCCTGCGAGGGCGTTGATGCCTTCCTGAATACGTGCGCCACCCGAGTCGTTGAGACCGATGACGGGAGCTCCCATCTTCATGGCCATGTCCATGACCTTGCAGATTTTAAGAGCCATTGTTTCCGACAGAGAACCGCCGAATACGGTGAAGTCCTGAGCGAAAACATAGACGAGACGGCCGTCGATTGTACCATATCCGGTAACGACGCCGTCGCCGAGGTACGATTTCTTTTCCTGACCGAAGTTGGTGCAACGGTGGCGCACGAACATGTCGAGTTCTTCAAACGAACCTTCGTCGAGAAGCTGTGCAATACGCTCGCGGGCTGTGTATTTGCCTCTTTCGTGCTGTTTTTCTATCGCTTTTTCGCCACCGCCGAGGCGAGCCTCTGTGCGAAGGGCGATGAGTTCTTGTACTTTTTCAAGCTGGCTGCTCATAGTGGTATATGGTATGTTTTATTTCTTTTTGGGATCTTCGCAGAGTTCAACCAGAGTACCTATGGTCGACTTGGGGTGGAGGAAGGCGATGTTGAGGCCTTCGGCGCCTTTGCGGGGAGCTTTGTCGATAAGGCGACAACCTTTTTCTTCGACTTCTGCAAGAGCGTTGGCAACGCCGTCTGCAACGGCGAATGCAACGTGCTGAACGCCGCCGCGGCCACCGTTGTTGGCAATGAATTTGGAGATGGCGCTGTCTTCAGAGGTGCCTTCGAGAAGCTCGATTTTGGTCTGTCCTACCTGGAAGAATGCGGTGCGTACTTTCTGGTCTGCCACTTCTTCGATAGCGAAGCATTTGAAACCAAGAATGTTTTCGTAGAAAGGAATCGCTTCGTCGAGCGAGGGAACGGCTATGCCGATGTGTTCGATATGGGAAATTTCCATAATGAATTATATAAATGATTGTGTTTGCGTAGGTTAACTGAAAAAGCAATAAAAGCCGAGGAAGCAATGGCGCTTATGCGCCGCTGATTCCCGGCTTCCGATATGCAAATTTAAACAATTTTTGTAGAATAGCTCTAATCATCGATTAAAAATCGACGATTTCCAGATTCCTTAATCGTTTGAAATAGGGATAGGACGACGGAGAACCTGTGTGAACGACATCATGGTCTCTGTCGAGGTTACCGGCAGAGTGCGGATACGGTTCTTGATGAGGTCGTAGAGATGTTTGTTGTCATGAGCGTAGAGTTTGACCATGAGGTCGAAGCGTCCGCCGACGATATGGCATTCTGTAACTTCGGGAATGGCTTCAAGAGCTTCGACGATAGGATCGATATCCGTATCGGGAAGGAGGCACACGCCGAGATATGCTATGACATTGAGCCCGACTGTCTCGGGGTCGACCAGGCATTCTGAACCAATTATGACTTTATTCTGCAGAAGACGCTGAACACGCTGATGCACCGCAGCTCCCGAGACTCCGTATTCGCGGGCGATTTCGAGATAAGGCGTACGCGCGTTGGTTGTAAGAGAATGGAGAATTGTGAGATCGAGATTGTCGAAAAATTGTCGTGCCATGTTATATATTGTTCTGGGTCTTTATAGAAGATGATTGTAAGGTTAGCTTAGTGTCACAAAGTTAGTATAAAATGCATTAAATGACAAAATCATATTCGATTATTTAATTTTTTTAAACAAATTAATGCTTTATGATATGCATATCTTTGTGGATTCCTTGTGTATATTGTTAAAAACTTAAATATTAAGTCTGTTTATAGTGGATGCTGATATTGCGCTTGTTAAGTATTGTTAATAATTGAAAGCCCGCTGTATTTAACGCACTTTTAAGTAAAGTAAATTATCAGGAATAATATATATTTGCGCAATTAAATCTAATTAACGGATGGCTAGATAAGCTCCCGGGGTTATAAAAGCCGATGAAATACCAGGTGGAAAACGAAAGCATACTCATTAAGAATCTTGTGAATGGCGACCGTACGTCATTCGACAGGATTTATGATTTATATGCCGGACGACTCTATGCGTTCTCCCTTGAATTCTGCAAAGATAAAGCTGATGCGGAAGATATAGTGCAAGATGTTTTCATCAGACTATGGATTAATCACAGCCGCATCAGGAATACTGACTCGATAAAGAGTCTTTTGTTTGCCATGGCTCGAAATGCACTTGTTAATGCATGGAAAGCTAAGATGGAAATGAAATACGGATTATATTCCGAAGCCGATAATATTGTCAGTGAAGACGTTTCGGAACAGGAATATGTAGAACTGGAGATGCTTGTAAACGGCTTTATAGACCGTCTGACACCAACACAGCGGGATGTTGTGAGAATGTCGCGTTTCGAAAACAAATGTCACCGAGAGATAGCCGACAGTCTTGGTCTATCGGTCCAGACTGTGAAAAATGCTCTTTCGCAGGGTCTTAAGATCGTGAGGCTAAATCTTGGGAAGCATATTTTTATGATGCTGCTATCTTGTGGAGCAGTTTCCACATTAATATAAATACAGTAGGTGCGATGGATAAATCACGACACAACATAAACACACATTTACACGATGCCGGAATGGAGCATGAGCTGAACGAAAAGCTATACCGTTCGTGGCAGGAATTCGAGCATGACGGCGATGAGCAACATGCGGCAGAGCTTGCCGGTATGAAAGAACGGATTGACGCTTTTATCGACACATATGAGCAGGACCGGGCCAATAGCGTTTCCCGATGGCTCGCCTGGGGCAAAATAGCCGCAGTTTTAATGCCCTTGCTCGTGCTTGGAATGGCAGCGTTTATTATTTTCCCGTTAAATGGGAGTAAAAACGAAGAGCAGCCTCTGTGTGTTATGACAGCCGCGAAAGAGCGGGCCACGATAATTCTCCCCGACGGAACCGATGTATGTCTGAATTCGGAGTCAAGACTGGCATATGACACGGACTTTATGAGCGACACAATCCGGTCGGTATCACTTGTCGGCGAAGCATACTTTAACGTTGCCAAAGATGCGGCTCGTCCCTTTGTGCTGTTACTCGACAATGTTGTAGTGAGGGTACTGGGGACTTCGTTCAATGTCAGAAGTATGCCGGGCAACGCCGGAATGGAAATCGCGCTTGTGGATGGTGAGGTTAAACTTATCGCTCCAGGCGAGCAGATAATACTCAAGCCCGGCAATATAGCAAGCTACAATCCGGATAGCCGGACTTTTGAGATAGAGGAACGGGGCTGCCGTCAGGCCACCGGCTGGCTCCGGCATGAAAAAACATATATTAATGTGTCGCCGGATTCACTTATACGCATGATTGAGCATGACTATGAAGTGGCATTGTCGGCCGAGGCAAAGGCGAGCATTAACGATGCCTTCACCGGCACTCTTCCAGATGACAACCTTCACGAGGCCCTCTCGATACTGAGCGAAATCTATAATTTCGACATGAAAGCCGCTACTCTGAAATTCAAACCGGCGGAATAAACAAAAACATGTTATAGAACATATAAAAATTTTGGTACGATAGTACATGGATTGAGTCTTAGGGTTAGTAATCCATACAAACTAATCTAATCCTAAACTAAATTTATGTACAACTATCGTCCATTTCTAAAAGGCATTATCATACTTGTGATAATGCTGCTTGGTGGCCTTGGTGCGAGAGCGCAGTCAACTCCTGCTGTCACTCTCGATATCAAAAACGCCACAGTGGAAACGGTACTTCAGAGAATCGAGGAACAGACCCAGTATAGATTCTCGTACCAACACTCACTTCTCGACAAGAAAGCCGACATAACACTGAATGTCGAGAATGCCCCGGTTGCCGAAGTTCTCGGTCAAATCCTCTCCGGTCGCAACCTCACATTCACAGTCGTCTCTCCCAAATCCATCGTCATAGTCAAAAAAACATCAGATTCTTCGGGGGCATCTTCCAATAAGGCCCCGTTGAAGCAGATAACAGGCAAAGTAATGGACGAAAACGGTGAACCGCTCACAGGTGCGTCTATTACGGTTGACGGAGGTAGTGCTCTTGCAGTCGCAGATATTGATGGAAACTTCACAATCAAGGCTAGCCCGGGGCAGACTCTTACCGTGTCGATGGTGGGCATGTACCCGGTTAAATTCAAGGTAGGTGATAAGTCTACATATGATATCGAAATGAAAGATGCCGACGAGGCTCTTGAACAAGTTGTTGTGATAGGCTATGGTACTGTCAAGAAAGCCAACCTTGTAGGAGCGGTCGATCAGATTGATTCAAAGTTGATAGGTGAACGCGGTCACAATAATGTCGCCCGTGCGCTTCAGGGCCAGATTCCTGGCCTTAACGTAACGCTGGGAGACGGTAAGCCTTCGCGAGGTTCTTCCATTAATATTCGTGGTACAGGTTCGATAGGAAGCGGGGGTAGCCCCCTTGTTCTTATCGACGGAGTTGAGAGCGACATAAGTTCTGTCAATCCTACTGATGTAGAGAGTGTTTCGGTGTTAAAGGATGCGTCGTCAGCGGCCATATATGGAGCGCGAGGTGCTTTCGGTGTGATACTTATAACAACAAAAAAAGGAGCCTCCGGCAAAACTAAGGTTAACTATAACGGTAGAATCTCTGTAAACGAACGTCTCTATAAATGGGAAGACCAAGTAGTTACCAATGGATTGCAGTGGTTCGACAATTTTGTGAACGCTTATGTTGCAAAAGAAGAGCAGCAGCCAAGTGGAATCAATAATGTTTTCCCAATCAACAGCGGTTACAGAGACCGTCTTGAAGCTTGGGAAAATGACCAGACGCAGTCGCCAGTTGGAATGAGTCCCAATGGGAAAAAGTATGAGTACTATGGTAACAATAACTGGTTCAATGAGTTTTATAAGAAAAGCAGTCTGGCGACAGAGCATTCTATCAGCATTTCAGGTGGTAATGATAAATGCCGGTACTATGTGTCAGGGCGTTATTCATATGACAATGGCATATATAAAGTAGGCGACCAGTATTTCAAGAATTATAATACCAGAGCTCGAGGAGAGATTCAGATTAGTCCGCAAGTAAAGATAGAAAATATCACCAGTCTGACTATTAATGATTTTAAAGAGCCTATGGTTCTCTATGATGATCAGCATCCATTGCGAATGCTGATGCATCAGGGTTATCCGATGCAACAAGCGAAGAATCCCGATGGAACCTGGACCGAATTTGCAGTTTATTCCGGCTATGCAGGTTTTATAGAGGATACATCATGGCAGAAAAAGCACATTTCGTATCTACGCAATCAGACGGCTTTGACATGGGAAGCCATAAAGGACCAACTTTTTATAAAGGGAGATTTCTCATGGTGGCACAAATGGCAGACTAACGAGTCGCGTAACACCCAAATGAACTTCTCTACAGGTCCTGGACTGACTGGTACTCGTGGTTCTTTCTCGAAATTCGACAGATACAATTACAACACGGAGTATTATTCGGCTAATGCCACGGCTAATTATATACCGAGGTTCAATAACGACGACCATTATCTTAATATTCTGGCCGGTTTCAATGTCGAGCATAATAAATATGGCTGGCATCGCATGTACCGTCGTGGAAATCTGTCAGATAAATATACGTCGTTCAACCTTATGGATGGAGACATGCTCACAGCCGTAATAGGCGAGGGTGGCAACGAATGGGCTTATGCCGGAATCCTTTTCCGAGCGGATTATACTTTTAAAGGAAAATATCTTGCAGAGTTTAGTGGCCGTTACGATGGCTCTTCTAAATTCCCGAGTGATTCACAGTGGGGCTTTTTCCCGTCGGCATCCATCGCCTGGCGTTTTTCTGAAGAAAATTTCCTTGCGTCAGCTCGAGGCTGGCTCAATAACGGCAAACTTCGACTTTCTGTAGGTTCTTTGGGTAATGGCAATGCCTCTCCCTATAGCTTCATGTCGCTTGTGAATCCATCGACATCAAGTGTGTTGATTGACGGATCTAAGAAGACATATGCTTACGTTCCCGGACTGGTTCCTTCCGGACTTACATGGGAGCGCACCACCACATACAATGTCGGCCTTGATTTAGGAATGCTTAACGACCGCCTCTCATTTCAAGGAGACTATTATATAAGAAAGACTACAGACATGTACACTGCAGGTCCGACTTTGCCTGCCGTGCTCGGTTCCGGAGCCCCCAAGGGTAATTTTGCCGATATGCGCACCAATGGCTGGGAGTTGTCGCTTACGTGGCGCGATTCGTTCAGAGTTGCCGGCAAACCGTTCAGTTACAGTGTGAAGGGTATGGTCTGGGACTATTACTCAACGATAACTAAGTTCAATAATGAAACCCGAAGTCTTTCTACTTATTATGAAGGTCAGCGCGTCGGCGAAATCTGGGGATATCATATCGAGGGTCTCTATGAGCATGAGGATCAGGTTACAGCCCGTACTACAGGTACAAAAGTAGGCAATTACGACTATTCGCAGCCACGAGGTCCTAAAAACGACGGCACTTATGCTCCCAACGGCAAGGTTAATCAGGCTTCCGTTGCCAAAGTATCTCAGAAGTCAAATAAATATCTCCCCGGAGACCTTATGTATGCAGATCTCAACAACGACGGGCTTGTCAATACCGGCAGCAATACGGTAGATGATCCTGGTGACCGTCGGGTAATCGGAAACAGCCTTCCCCGCTACCAGTTTGGTCTTACATTGAGCGCAAGCTGGAACGGAATCGGAATCAGCGCATTTTTCCAGGGTGTCGGTCAAAAACATTGGTATCCCTCTTCTGAAACAAGTTTCTTCTGGGGTAAGTATGGTCGTCCCTATGGATACGACCTTCTTGAGCACAGAGCCGAAAACGTATGGTCTGAAGATAATCCCAATGCCTATTGGCCCCGTGTGCGCGGTTATGTTTCGAATAGCGGAAACTACGAGCTGACAACTGTCAACGACCGTTACCTCCAGAACCTGGCATATGTACGTCTGAAAAACCTTCAGGTAGACTATAGCTTTGGAAAGAAAATATGTCAGGCTTTAAGCATGAGCGATCTAAGGGTCTATGCACAGGCTGAAAACCTTTTTACGCTTTCGCCATTCTTTAAGCATTGCAAGACAATCGACCCTGAAGGAACAGGCCTTGGTGACGCCGATTTCTCGACCTCCAATGATCGAGGTGCTGGTACTGGCTATCCGTTCATGCGAACCTGGACGCTGGGTCTGTCAATCTCATTCTAAACACGACAACAACATGAAAAAGATATTGATACTTTCTGTCTTGGCTTTGGCCATGACATCGTGCTCGGACTATCTTAATTGTCAGCCTGAACATTCGTTTGGCTCCGAGTCCTTCCTTGCGAATGAGGATGAGTTACGTCTATACTCATATGGCTTCCTCCAGAATAATCTCCCTACCATCAATGCTGTCGCTTTCAACATTCAGCGTCATAATCAGGTAGCAAGCTGGGGCGGAGATGAGCATTCAGATCTTGGGTTTACAAAAAATAAGTGGAACTGCCTTGATCCCGAAGTCTTTGGCACTCGTCAGCAAGGCGGATGGAGTTCAAGCAACTGGGGTGCTCTCCGTGCAACGAATTATTTCCTCGACAATATGGTTCGAGCTAAAGGCAACGTTGATGAAAGCGTCTACAACCATTATGAAGGTGTAGGTCGTTTCTGGCGTGCGTGGTTCTATTACGATATGGTGCAGGAATTCGAGAATGTGCCATGGTATGAACATGAAATCAAATCGAACGATCAGGAAGCGCTTTACAAGACACAGGACAGCCGAGCCTTTGTAATGGAAAAAGTGCTGGAAGATATTAGCTTCGCTGCAGAAAACTGCTCGATGGACAATAAGTATTGGACTAGCCGTACACAAATCAACCGATATGTGGCTCTCGCCATGAAAGCTCGAATCTGTTTGTATGAAGGCACATACCGTAAATACCATACAGAGCTCGGTCTTAATGATTACGACGTATGGCTCCGAGAAGCGGCATCGGCTGCCAAGGAGCTTATCGACAGCAAGAAAATGAGTCTGGTAAGCGATTATAAATCTTTGTTTATCAAATCATCTTTGGCCAATTCCGAGGTGATATTCGGAGTGGCTTATGATACCGATATTCGCCGTCACGACCTCACCTGGCAGATTTTTTCGCCTACGACCGGCAGTAACTGGTCTATGACTCATCCTTTCATATGCACTTATCTGATGACTGATGGCTCCCGCTATACTGATAAGCCCGGTTATGAGACCAATGAGTTTAAAGAAGTGTTTGCAGACCGCGACAAGCGTCTGTCGGCAACTGTTCTGGGTCCTGATTACAAAAAAATGGTGAATGGAGTGATGACTCAGGTCTCGCCGATGCTGAATGTGACCAAGAGCGGTTATCAGATGATTAAGTGGGCTCTTCCCGACGGCGGCGCCGTTGAAAGTCAGGCCGTATCCTATAATTCTGCGCCATTGTTCCGTTATGCTGAAATCCTTCTGACATATGCCGAGGCAAAGGCCGAACTTGGAGAAATGACTTCTGACGTATGGGATTCTACAATAGCGTTACTTCGCAAAAGAGCAGGAGTTGACCCGAAGATGCCAGAGACTGCCGACCAATATATGGCAGATTACTTCCTCAACAGATGTACTGACAAATATCTTCTTGAAATTCGTCGAGAACGTGGTTGCGAACTCGCCTGGGAAGGCCTTAGATATCAGGATATTCTTAGGTGGAAGTGCGGTGAGATTCTTGTTCCGGAAGATGGTTGGTCAGGAATCTACATACCCAAAATAAACGAACTGTATGACCTTAATGGTGATGGAACATACGATGTCTGTGTGTATGACGGCGATAAACCTTCCGATGACAAAAATGCCACTTATCTCAAGGTGGGCAATGGAGTGAAATTGTCGAACGGTGATAGTGGATACCTTATGTACGGAACAGATTATAACCTTAAATGGTATGACTTTATGTACGTACGCCCGATTCCAAACAGTGCCATTCAAATAAATCCGAATCTGAAGCAGCGCGAAGGTTGGTCGGATATCTGATAATTATTTACCGAGCAAGCAAAATGCATTTATATTAGGTATATTAGCCCGGGGGGGAGGCGGGATTTCCCGCCTCTTCCTTTACCGGGAATCGCCATAATAAGAAAATCTCTATATAATGCTAATCAATAAATTATCAATTATAAAAAACGTGTTTTACCGAATAAGAGCGAACTGCAGCAGGCATGCCATGGTAATGCTTTTGGTCGTTTTTTCGCAGACGCTTTTCGGTGCGAACCCTGAAAGAATAAAAATAGACAAAGGGCCATATCTTCAGGCTGTCGGTGAGAACGAGTTTACGGTATGTTGGCGAACTAACATCAATTCGGTGGGCTGGATTGAGATTGCTCCCGATGATGGCACTCATTTCTATCAGAAAGTCAGACCAAAATATTTTGACGCTATCTACGGACGAAAGAATATCGGTCGTTTTCACAAAGTGCGGGTTTCAGGACTTGAGCCAGGCAAGACCTACCGTTATCGTGTCATGCAGAATTCCGTCCTTCTTGACGAAGATTATACACGCATTATTTATGGAGAGGGATTCGGCAGCGATATTCTTGCGCATAAACCTTTTCAGGTAACTACGCTGGACCCGATGAAGAAATCGGTGAAATTTGCAGTAGGCAATGATTTTCATGAGAGAGATTCTCTTTTGTGTATGGCTTTTGCCAATGCACGCGAAAAGAAGTATGACTTCGTGTTGTTCAACGGCGATATGACGACTCGTATGAAAAACGAAGACTATATTTTCGACAGTTATCTGCAGAGCGCATCAACCCTCTTTGCGTCTGATATACCTTTATACATGAATCGTGGCAATCATGAGAACCGAGGTTCGTTTGCAACGCGGTATATGGATTTGTTTCCGACTCTAACGGGTGCTCCGTATTACAGTTTTCGTCAAGGGCCTGTTTTTTTTCTGGTGATTGACAGTGCAGAAGATAAGCCGGATAACGATATACGCAATCTCGATATAATGTGTCAGGACGAGTTTAGGGAGCAGGAGCTTCAATGGCTCAAAGGCGTATTGGCTTCGGAAGATTTTAAGTCTGCACCTGTGAAGATTGTTTTTATGCATATGCCTCCCGATGGCACACCTGGTGCATGGTATGGTACTCATGTATTGAGCGAAAAATTCATGCCGTTGCTCAATAATGCCGGAATAGATTTGATGCTATGTGGTCACTATCATCGGTATAAGTTCGTGCCGGAAGGCACGCGAGGCTATAACAATAGCTTCCCAATCATAATTCATGACGATGGGGTGCTTCTTGAGGCCGAAGTCGATGAAAATGCTATTAAGATAGTGACTTATAACTCAAATCAGACACCCGAACATCGCCTTGAATTTCCGGTGAACAGATAAAACAATCATTCTGAAAAATATCATGAAAAAAGTGATAATAGCTATATTGGCTGCTTCGGTTTGGATAGGCGTTGCTGCTAAAGAAGCCCCTCCTTATAAGAATCCATCGTTGCCTACAGAGGTAAGAGTGGAAGATGCACTTGGACGCATGTCTCTTGAAGAAAAGATAGCTCAGATGAGCCATATCCATTCATGGCAGATATATGATGGGCAGGAACTTGACAAAGCCAAGCTAAAAGAGAAATGCAAGAACCTTCCATATGGTTTTTTCGAGGGTTTTCCTCTTACGGCCGAAAGTGTGAAAAAGAATTTTTATGAGATTCAGAAGTATCTGCTGGAAGAAACGCGCCTCGGCATTCCCGCTTTTCCTTGCGGCGAATCGCTGCATGGTGTGATTCATGAAGGTTGTACGGTCTACCCTCAGACAATTGCTGTCGGGAGCACGTTTAATCCTGACCTTGCGCGTGAGATGACAAAATACATCTCGGGCGAACTTAATACGCTTGGTATTAAGCAGGTGTTTGCTCCTTGTATGGACGTGGTGAGAGAATTGCGCTGGGGGCGTACTGAGGAATCGTTCGGTGAAGATCCGTGGCTTTGTTCTGTGATGTCTTTAGCCCAGGTCCGCGGATATCTTGATGGTGGAACAGCGCCTATGCTCAAGCATTACGGACCGCATGGGAAACCCAATAGCGGACTCAATATCGCATCAGTGGAGTGTGGAACTCGCGATTTGTTTGACATATATCTTAAACCTTTTGAGACTGTTCTGGAGAATACACCGGTAATGGCGGTTATGTCGAGCTATAATTCATGGAATCATGTGCCCAACTCAGCTTCTCGATTTCTTCTGACAGATGTACTGAGAGGAAAATTCGGTTTCAGAGGGTATGTGTACACTGATTGGGGAACACTTAATATGCTAAAAAATGTACATCGCACGGCTGAAACCAATTTTGACGCCGCTTTTCAAGGGCTAACGGCAGGAATAGATGCCGAGGCGTCCAGCAATACATTTTCAACGTTGGAGGAGAATATTGCAGCAGGCAGAATAGATGAGGAATATGTCAATCAGGCCGTAAGACGAATACTACGGGCTAAGATTGAGACTGGTCTCATGGATGACCCCTACCTTGAGCATTGTAATTTCTATCTTCCTGTTGGAAGCGACGAAGGTGCTAAGTTGTCGCGTAGTATTGCTGATGAATCGGTTGTGATGCTGAAAAACGAGAACAAGCTTTTGCCTCTCAATCCGAATAAAATAAAAAAACTTGCAGTCATTGGTCCTAATGCGGCGTGCGTGCAGTTTGGCGATTATTCTTGGAGTAAAAACCCCGATGATGGTGTTACGCCTCTTGAGGGAATTAGGAAACTTGTCGGAGATAAAGTGAAGATTGGATACTCTAAAGGTTGCTCTCTATCATCACTTGACACTACAGGCATAGAAGAGGCCGTTGTCCTCGCTCGGGAGAGTGATGTTGCTGTGATTTTTGCAGGCAGTTCTTCTACTGTATTTGTACGCGAAAGCGGAGCTTCCACTTCTGGTGAGGGCGTTGACCTTAGTGAAATTGAGTTGACAGGAGCTCAGGAGGAGTTGGTGAGAAGAGTTGCATCGACAGGTACGCCGGTCGTGCTGGTGCTTGTTTCCGGTAAACCATTCGCTATTCCATGGGCGGCAGAGAATATACCGGCAATCCTTGTGCAGTGGTATTGTGGTGAAAAAGAAGGCGAGAGCATCGCCGATATTTTGTTTGGTAATGTTAATCCGTCGGGTAAACTCAATTTTTCGTTTCCCCGTTCCACAGGTCAGCTTCCGGTTTATTACAACTACTTGCCATCAGACAAAGGATACTATAAGAAACCTGGGTCATATGAAAAACCGGGACGCGATTATGTCTTCTCTACTCCCATGCCTTTATGGGGATTTGGGCATGGACTCAGTTATACTGAGTTTGATTATATAGCAGCCCAAACTGATAAGGAGAACTATATGCCTTTTGACACTATTCGTGTCACTGCCAATATTAGAAATATAGGAGATCTGGCAGGCAAAGAAGTGATGCAGGTATATGTTAGAGATGTTGTTAGTTCGGTTGTCACACCTATACGGCAACTCAAAGGTTTTTTGAAAAAAGAAATTGAACCGGGCACGACTGAAACATTTATCGTAGATATACCGGTTAAAGAACTGTACCTTACCGATGAGAATGGCAACCGCTATCTTGAAGCTGGTAAATTTGAAATACAGGTTGGGGCATCGTCTGACGATATAAAATATACGATACCTGTATGGGTTGGAGACCGCAAGATGTCGATTGATACTGATGAATCGGCAGCAGAAAAAGTGAAAGTCATGCAGAAATCGAAACGTAAGACTGCTTTAAGGAAAATATCCGGTTGCGTGCGCGATATACAGGCTACGCCCATAGAAGGTGTAGAAGTTTCATCAGATATGACCGATGAGAAAGTGTACACTGATAATAAAGGGAATTATACTATAGAGGTTCCCGCAGAATCCAATCTTACATTTCTGAAGAGTGGTTACAGCCGCTATTCCAAGTACATCAAGGATAGTGATACGGTCAATGTACAAATAGTTCGAGAATAATTATATGATTGTTGGATATTTAGATAAATGTATATGAGCCGATTGTTAATCAGTCTGATTTGTCTGCAGATGGTGTTCGTTTTGAATGCCGTCGGATACGATACAGGTGTAAATTGCGATTGCAGTAGTAAGTGTGCCGGGTATATAGCAAAAACGAATGCAAAAAACTTGGCAGAATTGCCGGAGTCTATTTTTTCGGGATATCAAGGGAAACATCATGTGCAGGGAATAGTCGTTGATGTGGAAAGGAAATGTGTGTATTTTTCTTTCACAACAAAGCTTATTAAGACTGACTTTGAAGGTAATCTTATTGGCAGTGTCGATGGATTGACCGGTCATCTTGGGTGTCTGTCTCTGAATCCAGTAGATGGTCGCATTTATGGCTCTATTGAATATAAGAATGATGAAATCGGGGTTGGCATAGCCGGTGAAGCTGCCAGAAATCGTCGAAGTGCTTTCTACATAGCCATTTTTGACGGCGATAAGATTACTCGCCCGGGCATGACGCCTTTTGATGAAAATCTTATGTCTACAGTTTATCTTGGAGATGTTGTAGATGATTATTATGCGACAGTGATAAACAAAGGAAAAGAAGTTGATCATCGATATGGTTGCTCGGGTATTGATGGTGTGGCGTTTGCCCCTCTGCCAAGAAGCCAGGACGGAGATTATGTGCTCTATGTGGCATATGGAATATATGGAGACATCGAGCGCACTGATAACGACTATCAGCTCCTTCTTTCCTATGATGTAAGCGACTGGGGTAAATTCGAGAAACCCCTCAATCAGGATAACCCTCATGAAAGTGGTCCTAAAAGTCCCCTTGGTCGATATTTTGTCTATACAGGCAATACTGAATGGGGTATTCAGAACTTGAATTATAATCCTGAAATAAATGCGCTCGTAGCGGCGGTCTATAAAGGGAAGAAAAAAGAATATCCCAATTTTTCGATGTTTGCCATTGATCTAAATCATATGGCTGAAAAAGAACTTTTAAAGGGGTATGACAAGAATGAACATGGTTATGTGTTGCCTCTGAAAAAGTTGGGTATATATGATGCATCTACAGGAATCTATGGCTGGAGATTTCCGGACGGAGCAACCGGAATCTGTTATGTCGGAAACAGTCTGTGCTATATATCCCGTAGTTCTTCAAAGCCTGAGCAGAGCTCTACGTTGACTCTGTATCGTTGGACTGGTGAATCTGATGGCCCATTTGAAAAATATGATTGTAACAATGTTAAATATTTAGGAAATGACAATAATTGAACAAGCTCTCGAGCGAGCTACAGATACCAAGAGTCTCCTTATCGCAGAGGAGGCTATTGATGGTGTTGCGACTATGTTTAGAAATATGTTTCCAGACAGTCGCCCGATTGTTATCGCGGATTCAACTACCTGGCAGATTGCCGGTGCGAGAATTAACTCTCTACTGGAAGAGGCCGGTCTCAAGCCTGATGATGCCGTTATATTATCGGATAGAGATCTTCATGCTGAGTGGAAACATATCGAAAGACTCGACAATGTTCTTGGTGCTACTGATGCTGTCGCTGTTGCAGTTGGGTCTGGAACAATCAACGACCTTTCAAAACTGTCGTCACATCATTGCGGCAAGAGATATATGAATGTCTCTACAGCGGCTTCTATGGACGGTTATACTGCATATGGAGCATCAATTACCAAAGATGGTGCAAAGCAGACATTCAGCTGTCCTGCTCCTCTTGCGGTTTTGGCCGACATTTCCATAATAGCACATGCGCCATCTGAGATGACGGCCAGTGGCTATGCTGATTTGTTTGCTAAAATACCTGCCGGGGCCGACTGGATTATTTCAGATGCTCTTGGTGTGGAGCCAATTGATGATTTTGCATGGGAGCTTGTTCAGGGGAGTTTGAAGAGTGCTCTTGCGAATCCCTCGCTAATAAAGGCTGGAGACAAAAAAGCAATACATCGTCTTATTGAGGGATTGATTATGAGTGGTTTTGCCATGCAGGCTCATCAGAGTAGCCGTCCGGCTTCCGGTGCTGATCATCAGTTCTCGCATCTGTGGAACATGGAGCACCACACTATGGCAGACGGAACAACGCCCAGTCATGGTTTCCAGGTAAGTATCGGAACACTCATGTCAACGGCGATGTATGAGCAATTGCTTAAAGAAGATATCGGGAATCTTGATGTGGATACATGTGTGGCGGCATGGCCTTCACTTGAAGGGCAGTTAAACGCCTCGCGAGAGATGTTCCGACTAACAGATTTCCCGACAATCGGTGAAACAGAACTATCTGCCAAGTATGTCAATAATGATGAGTTGCGTCGTCAGCTCACAATCCTAAAGCACGATTGGCCCATTATTAAGGCACGATTGGAGCACCAGTTAATACCTTTCGGTGAGATGCGGGAATCTCTTGGCCTTGTAGGCGCGCCGACTGAGCCTGAACAAATAGGAATAAGTCGTCGACGTCTGTGTTCGAGCGCCATAAAAGCACAGATGATTCGTCGCCGCTTTACAATTCTCGATGTCGCGGTAAGAACCAACTGTCTTGACAAGTGGCTTGGAGCCATGTTTGGCAGCGAATTTAAGTGCTGATACGCCGATAAGATAAAAAGAGCGTGATTGGATTATTTTTGCTCACCCTGCGGACTGTTCAACATACATCTATGAACAGCCCGCAGGGCTAATTTATATTCCTATTCGAACAGAGTGTCGAGGGTGGGGTCGCTGAGGTCGGTGGCGATTATGGTGGTGTATTGGCTGAGGGTGGAGGCGGGGTTTGTTGTGGCGATGGCCACGACTGAGGCGCCGGCGGCGAGGCCTGCTTTGAGACCGTTGAAGGAGTCTTCAAAGACTATGCAGTCGGCTGGTGATACTCCGAGTTTTGAGGCGGCCAGTAGATAGCCTTCGGGGTCTGGCTTGCTTCGCTTGACGTGTGAGTCTGTGATGATGGCGTCAAAGTATTCGTTGAAGCCCGGGTACATATCGGAAAGACGGCGCATTTTGATGTCGTTGCTGCTCGTTACTATCGCTGCCGGGATTCTTGCTTCCCTAAGTTTTTTGAGGAAGGGTATGGTGCCGGAGAATAGAGGATATTCCATGTTGTCTTCAGCTTCTGTAAGCATGTTTACGATGGCGGCATGGTCTTCATGTCTGAAATACTGGTTTAGAATGTTCGGTAGGGTGGTGCCCTTTATTATTTGTGCGAAATTGTCGATGCCTGTGGGAAAATGGCGTTCGATGTCGCTCCATATTTCAGTATATACCGGTTCGGTGTCTATCAGTACGCCGTCAAGATCGAAAAGTGCTGCTTTCATATGAGTTACAAATGTATTCTGACTGTGTTTTTAGCTGATTATTGATACTCCGTCAATGTCTGCAAGACGATTGCGGAGTTTGTCGGCCTCATCGGCTCTTATGGCAAGAGTCATTTCGCATGAGTTGTCGAAAATCTGACTTTTGATTTCGGCATCGCCGCTCTTGGTGAGCTTCATCACATCGTTCATGGCCAGGTAGGGGAATGTAAACGAAATTTCAGTCATGTCGTGTCGTTCTACAATCTCAGCCTCGCTCAAGGCCATTCTGGCTGCTTCGCGGTAAGCGGCGATAAGCCCTGATGTGCCAAGCTTTATGCCTCCGAAATATCTTACTACCACTATCACAATGTCTGTAAGACCGAATGAATTGATTTGGCCAAGTATAGGTTTCCCGGCTGTTCCTGAGGGTTCGCCGTTGTCGGAGCTAAGAAAGCGTTCGCGGGCTGAGCCGAGCATGTATGCCCAGCATACGTGCCTGGCGTCGAAGTATTTCTTTGAGTATTGCGAGATAATGTCTTTTGCTTCTTCGATAGTTGTTGCCGGGTGAGCAAACGCAAGAAATTTGCTCATCTTTTCTTTAAAAATGGCTTCCGAAGGGGCTGTTATTGTGTGATATGTATCGGCCATGACATAAAAATGCCGGCGTCGGGGCGTTTTGGTCCCGGCGCCGGATGTATTCAGTGGTTAATATTGATGTGCATCACCTTTGAGTTCGGTCTCGCTCATAGGTCTTGCGTTCATTTTGGCCCATACGTATGCGATGTATGCCAGAACGAAAGGAATCAGAAGCGAAACCCAGCTCATGACAGTAAGTGTGAACAGCGATGACGAACTGTTGGCTATGCTGAGCGATGATGCGGGGTCGATTGTCGACGGAAGGTAGGCCGTATTGCCATATCCTGCTATGGAGAACAGCACAAGCACGACAAGGCCGGCACCGATTCCGGCATACCAAATGCCGCAATTCCATTTGCTGTCGAAAGCACTGCGGAAAATTCCATAAAGAGCCAGGACAACGCCTATAAGCAGCGTTGCGCCAAGCCACCACATATTCAATAGATTGTGGAGATAAATATTGCTTTCTTCCTCAAAGCCGCCATCTGTCATGCGGTAGCCGCTCTGCAGCAGAAGCACTAAAAGAAATGCTACGAAGAGAACGGCAAATACAAGGCCGTTGAGCAGTGCTTTGCGGCGCATTTTTGAGGTGAGGCCGGAATCTCCTGCAATGTTATTGATAAAATATAGCGAGGCCATTGTACGAGCAAGGAAAAATACTGCAAATCCGAGCAGGAGGTTTTTCCAGCAGGCAATGGCTTCAAGACCATGAGTGGGAGTCCAGTTTGAGATAACGGGTGCGCCAGGGTTGAGAATATTGGTCTTGTCGACGGTAAATGCTCCGCCAAAGAACATCGTGCCGACTGCTACACCAAGAAGTACACAGCCTACAAGACCGTTGAACATTAGGAATGTATCGTAGGTGCGGGTTCCGTAGACGTTTCCCCGTTTGCGACGAAATTCATAGCTGAACGCCTGAACAACAAAACTTAGCAGAATAAGCATCCAGAGCCAGTAGGCTCCTCCGAAGCTGGTGGAATAGAAGAGAGGAAAGGAGGCAAAGAATGCGCCGCCGAATACTACGAGGGTAGTGAATGTCAGCTCCCATTTGAGTCCGAGAGAGTTTACCATGAGTTGGCGCTGGGTGTCGTTGACGTTGCTGTGGAGCATTGATTGACCACCCTGTACGAATAGTAGGAATACGAGGGCCGAACCGAGCACCGATATCAGAAGCCACCAATAGTCTTGAAGTATTTCGAGTGTATTCATGATAAAAATATTAATGGGTGGGGTTTGCGATGTCTTCTTTTGAGGCCGACGAGATATATCGGAGCATAATGCTTATTTCCGCTATCAGAAGGCCTGTGAAGATTGCAGCGAAAATCCAGAAAGTAATCTGAACCGAAGAGCTCGGTATATCGGAGATTGCAGCCGTGGTGGGCATTAAATCCTGAATGACCCATGGCTGGCGTCCGACTTCGGCGACAATCCAGCCGGCCTGACTGCATATCCATACTATTGCTATGGATATTATGCCGAGCCAGTGGAGCCATGCTTTTTCAAGGACAGACGTCTTGCGGTAGCTTACGAAAAGCATCACAACGAAGAACAAGAGCAGGAAGCCTCCGGCAAATACCATGATATGGAATGAATAGAACGTCATTCCGACGGGAGGAATTGCAGCCTCAGGCGACGGTAGATAGCTGTATCCGAAATATTTGAAATTATCCTCAACTTCACGGGCTGCTGTAGAGGCGGCTTCTGTGTCGCCTGCCTGTACCGCGGCGCCATAGCGGGCAAGAGCTTCGCGCGATTTGGTGCCAAGAGCTATACGCTCGGCGTATGAAACGGTGTTTACAGTATCACCGTTCTCATTGATGGCGAATCCGTCGATAAGGTCGCGAATGCCGGGCACAAAGTGCTCTCCGTCTGAATAGATGAGGTATGAAAGCCCTTTCGGAATATCGATACTGAACAGCATCGGGTCTTCATCAGTGCGTTGGTCTTCACATTTGAGAATGCCGAACCCGACAATGTCCTGTCCTACCGACCCGCGATAGAGCCCTTCCATGGCTGCAAGTTTCATCGGCTGGACGCGAGATACTTCGACAGCCGAGCCGTGGCCGGTCATTAGCGTCAGCAGAATGCCGGCAAAGCCAACCCAGGCACCGATTTTGATAGAGTTTTTGGCAACGTCTATGTTGCGTTTGCGCCAAAGCAGCCAGCAGCTCACACCGATAACGAAAACACCCGCGAGACACCAGCCGCTGAAAACGGCATGGAAGAATTTATTTACGGGCACAGGATTGAAGGCAACTTCCCAGAAATTATCCATCACGTTTCTCATCTGGGCCGGGTCGAATTTCATGCCGACAGGGTTCTGCATCCACGCATTCGCAACGAGAATCCAGAGAGCAGACAGTGATACACCGACGGCAGTGAGCCATGTTGCGGTAAGGTGGAACCGTTTGCTCACGCGGTTCCAGCCAAAGAACATAACGGCAACGAAAGTCGCTTCCATGAAGAATGCTACGATACCTTCAATGGCGAGGGGTGCCCCGAAAATATCGCCGACAAACCAGCTGTAATTCGACCAGTTGGTTCCGAATTCAAATTCAAGGATTAGTCCGGTAGCCACGCCACAGGCGAAGTTGATGCCGAATAATGTCATCCAGAATTTTGTGATTCCTTTCCACTTAGGCAGTCCGGTGCGCACATAGATGGATTCCATCACGGCTACAATAAGCGAAAGGCCTATTGTCAGCGGCACAAAAAGCCAGTGATACATAGCTGTGAGAGCAAATTGAGCCCTCGACCAGTCTACTACTCCTAATAAATCGTTCATATTTAATGTGTTTTAGTTGGTTGAAGCGTGGGAGCGGTCAACGCCGAGCGGACAGCGTCGGCACGCTGTTCGTCGGTGTCATAATTGGTCGACAAGATGTCGGGAAAGAAGAATAGCTTCAGTACCAGAAAGAAAATCACGATTTTAGCAAAGATAATCAACCATAGTTTTTTGCCGACGGTCATTGATCTGAACCCGTCGACATACATTGAGATAGCTTTGCTAAAGAAACTTGACATTTTTATGGTTATTTGAGATAAGGGTTGTATCGTTTTTCATCGCCGACAGTTGTGAAGCTGTCATGGCCAGGCAATATTTTTGTATCGTCCGGGAGGACCATTATTTTTTTATCGATACTATCAAGAAGTGTGTTGAGATTGCCTCCGGGCAAATCCGTGCGGCCGATAGAATGTCTGAAGAGCACATCGCCGGCAATCAGAAAGGCTCCATCAGGGCTGTAAAGAGCGATACTGCCTGGCGAATGTCCCGGCACGTGGAGAACGTGGAGCTTATAGTTGCCGACATCGACAGTGTCGCCATCTTTAAGATTGATATCAATTGCCACTTTCCCGTCGCCGTCCGTAAGTCTTATCCCAAAACGGGCAGCCTGTTCTGAGATAGTTTTGCCTAGAAATGCGTCATCGGGGTGTGCCGCCACCGGAATTCCGTATTTGTCGTGCACGTAATTATCTCCGAAACAATGGTCGAGATGGAGGTGAGTATTTACAATCTGTGTAAGCCTCAGGTTGTTGTCGCTTACATATTTGTCGAATTCTTCTCGTTCACCGGAGCTGAGCATGCCCGGGTCAATGGCTATGGCCTGGGCCGTCTCGCTGTCGGATATAATAAATGCACTTACCGCAAAGGGATTGAAACAGAACTGTTTGACTTTAATCATAGCGGAACGTAGATTATCTCTTTGGTTTCGAAGTCGGGTTTGTTGAAAAAGTCGGTCACGGGTATCTCGATAACAGCGCGGTCTCCGGCAGCTGCAATTTCTTCGTCAAGATTGCCGCCCTTTAGACAAACAAGTCCGGGAGAGTAACGGTTCTTTCGCGGTGTAGAGCGTAGCGTGTTTTTTTGTGCTATTTTTACAAGGCCATCAAGAGTCATGACTGCGCGGCTTACCACATAATCGAATCTCTTATGGCATTCACCAGCATCGCCGTGCTGGAATGTCACATTTTTGAGACCGAGGCTGGCTGCAATGTCAGACGCAACTTTTATTTTCTTTCCGATTCGGTCAATCAGATGAAAGTGGCATTCGGGATACATCACCGCGAGCGGGATTCCGGGAAAACCTCCTCCGGTGCCGAGGTCGAGAATTTCTGTGCCAGGTTTGAGTTCGCCGAAAAAAGCGGCGATGGCCAGGGAATGAAGAATATGCCGAGAGAAAATATTACCGATGTCGGCACGTGACACGACATTGATTTTTGCATTCCATTCGGTATAAAGAGCCTCCATTCGACTGAATGCATCAAGTTGTGATTCAGTCAGACTTGGAAAATATTTGAGTAGGGTAGCCTTGTTGTCGGATTGCATGATTAAAGGGAACAAAGAGCCGAAGCCATATGTTGTTAATTCAAGAAGTAGTTGCAAATTTAAGCTTTAATGCCGACATTTGCAATCGATAAACATAAAACACGAATATTATATGATAAAGCTCGGTAAATATCAGACACTTTTGGTGTCGCGTTCGGTCGATTTCGGCGTCTATCTCCATGAGGACGGCGACACAAAAGAGGTTCTTCTGCCTGCACGATACGTGCCGGAAGATTTGGCTCCGGGCGATTCTATTGAAGTATTTGTTTACAACGATTCCGAAGACCGTCTCGTGGCGACAACTGAGCGTCCGTATGCGACTGTCGGTGAGTTCGCTTTTCTCGAAGTGAATGATGTGAACGAAGTCGGTGCATTCATAGACTGGGGGCTTATAGCCAAAGATCTCCTTGTGCCATATAGCGAGCAGAAGGTGAAGATGCGCAGGGGCGGTATATACCTGGTTTATATCTACGTAGATAAAGCGACAGAGCGAATCGTAGCATCCGCTCGCATTGAGCGTTTCCTCGGAAATGTCTTTCCTGACTATAAACCGGGCGACAAGGTCGACGTGCTGGTGTATGAGCACACTGAAATAGGATATAAGGTCATTGTCGACAATCTTCATCGTGGCATGATATATTCCAATGAGATATATCGCCCCATCGAACTCGAAGAGAATATAAAGGCATTTGTCAAACAGGTCAGACCTGATGGCAAGATAGACTTGACTCTCAACGATATTGCCGCCCGACGCACTGCAAACCTCTCGGAGGATATTCTCGAATATCTCCATCGTCCTGATGCCGGTCCTGTCAGCGATAAATCGACGCCCGAACGAATTCAGATGATATTCAACTGTAGCAAAAAGGACTTCAAGAAGGCTGTAGGGCATCTTTACCGTGAACGTAAGATTGCCCTTGCTGCAGACGGTACAATAACACTCGTCTGACAGAGTCGGTCAGCACAAGCATTTCCGCATAGCCCGAAGCTCTTCTTTGAGTTCCGGGCTTATTCTATACGAGTCGATGCATTTCTGGATAGAGCGCTTCATAGTCTCTTTGTCGACTGGCTGTGAGCGCAGCCAATTCATACCTTCCGCCGGGAATTTTACAATTATAACGGATATTGCCCATGCAAGCGCCATGGATACGTAATAAGCCCTATGTCGTATGCTTGAGAAGCGTTGCAGTATATCGGCCAGATATGGCTCGGAAAGGTAATACTGCATGAGCATTACGATACCGAAGCGCACTTCATATTCGGCATCGCTTTCAAGCCACTCCACCAGCCACGCATACACCTTTTGAGCGTTTTTTGAAATAAATTTACGACGGCCGGAGAACGTAAACGTATCGCACACAGACCACGAATTGATAGTGTGTACAAATCCGGCTACTTCGTTGAGGTATTCATCGGTATTATGAACCGGAACAAGACCTAAAACCATTCCATGCAGCATTCGTTCCTCCATGTAGAAGTTTCCGGGGGCTGCAAGATACGTCCGATAGTCTGCCTTCACGATCTCGGCTGCGAGTTTTCGCAAATCTGGAACTCGCAGGCCCAACACATTTTCGACACCTGGATGGAGTTTCGCGGAAAATGTTTTATTGCCTTTAGCCTGAAGTGAAAGCAGGCGTTGGCGCACAGTCGTGCCGTCGGGAAATGTAAAATTACAGTTCATCGTTTGCGCGGATTTTTACAGCAATCTCTCACGGCGCAAGAATCGCATGGTCTCTTCCTGGATTTCAGGAACATGCGTGCGGCCAAGCATATGCAGACGCACACAGCCAATATGACAATAATCCACTGGAGCGTCATTTCTTTAGCTTTGATATGTGCTTTTTTACCTGTGCCGGAGTAGAGTCTGCCGAACAGTCTTCAAATGTAAGTCTGAACTGACAGCCTTCAGCATATCTGCTGCATCCGTAAGCTGTGCGGCCTTTTATGACATGGCCGCTTCCGCATACGGGGCATTCGACTTGCTCGAGTTTGGTAGTGCGTGGCGCTCGGGGTTTGGTCGCTTTGTTTGCTTTCGACGCCGGAGCTTTTTTTTCTTCAACGGGAGCTGCTATTCTTGTTGATGTATTGTCGGAAAGCACCTTGGTTACAATTTCGCGCATCAGAGAACTGATTTCATGAATGAACAGTCCTGGAGAATATTCCCCTCGCTCGATGCGGCGAAGCTTGTTTTCCCAGAGTCCGGTTAGTTTTGCCGATTTCAGAAGCTCTTCCTGTATCGTATCTATTAGAGCGATGCCGGCTTCAGTTGCCACAATATTCTTGCGCTCGCGAGCAATATAGCGTCGCCGGAACAAGGTCTCGATTATATTTGCACGTGTCGATGGTCGTCCGATGCCGTTTTCTTTGAGGGCATCGCGAAGTTCGTCGTCGTCAACTGTCCGGCCGGCCGTTTCCATTGCTCGCAATAGAGTACCTTCCGTATAGAATTTAGGCGGTTGTGATGTCTTCTTGGCAAGAAACGGATTGTGTGGACCGCTTTCTCCTATGGTAAATACAGGCAAAACAGCGCTGTCGTTGCTGTCTTCCTTGGAATCGGCAGCATCGTTTTTAGCCGGCAACAGAACCCTCCAGCCGGGCGAGCATATAACCTTTCCCGAAGCCTTGAACTCGCAGTCATCAGCTTTTCCGAGCACTGTTGTTGATTCAAATTCGCAATCGGGATAGAATACACCGATAAACCGCATGGCTATTAGATGGTATAGCTTGCGTTCGTCGCCATCAAGGCCGTTTGGCGACTGGCCGGTCGGAATGATGGCGTGGTGGTCGGTTACTTTTGAATTATCGAATATTTTTTTGTTTTTGGCAATAGGCTTTGCAAGAACAGGCTCTGTCTGGGCTGCATATGGCGTCATCTTTTTGAGGATAGGCGCTATTTTGGGATGCATATCATCGCTGAGATAGGTCGTATCAACGCGAGGATATGTAGTCAGCTTTTTCTCATATAGGCTCTGAATGAGTTTCAGTGTCTGTTCGGCAGTCCAGGAGAAACGTTTGTTACATTCCACCTGAAGCGATGTGAGGTCGAAAAGGCGGGGGGCGGATTCGCGTCCTTTCTTTTTGGTGACAGAGGTAATGGTGAAGTCGCTTTGGGCAATTCGAGCCACAGTCTGCTCGCCCGGCTCTGGCTTGTCGAACCGGTCACCGGTATATGTGAAATCGACTTCGCGATAGCGGGTATGGAGTTCCCAGCTGTCGGTCGGAACAAACTCGGTGATTTCGCGCTGACGCTTGACTATCAGGGCGAGAGTAGGGGTCTGGACACGGCCGATAGACAGCACCTGGCCTCTGCCTCCATATTTCAGGGTATAAAGGCGCGTAGCATTCATTCCGAGAATCCAGTCGCCGATGGCGCGGCACATGCCGGCCTGAAAAAGTTTGTCGTAATCAGCCTGTGGTTTAAGGGCGGAAAAGCCTTCGCGTATCGACTCGTCGGTAAGCGAAGAAATCCACAGACGGCGAACCGGACAGGCTGTGCCGGCCTTTTTCATGACCCAGCGTTGTATCAGTTCTCCTTCCTGGCCGGCGTCACCGCAGTTCACAACTTCGTCGGCTTCGCTTATAAGGCGCTCTATGACACTGAACTGATGTTTGTAGCCGGCATCGTCGATAAGTTTGATGTCGTACTTCTCCGGAAGCATCGGCAACATGCTGAGTGCCCATTTTTTCCATTCGGCTTTATAGTCGTCTGGTTCGAAAAGACAGCACAGATGTCCGAAAGTCCATGTGACGCGCCAGTCGCCACCTTCGAAATATCCGTCGTGTTTGTCGCGGGCTCCCAGAATCTGGGCTATATCGCGGGCCACACTCGGTTTCTCGGTTATACACAGCCTCATTCCGCAGACTTGGCTTTATTCCAAAGCTCGTCCATCTGTGAGAGAGTCATGTCTTTAAGCTGCAGACCGGACGCTTTGGCAGATTCTTCGATATAGTTGAAGCGGGATATGAATTTGCGGTTTGTGCGCTCGAGGGCATTTTCCGGATTGACGCCGTGAAGACGCGCCGCATTGATAACCGCGAAAAGAAGATCACCGAATTCTGCTTCGATGTCGGTGCCTTGCCCGGATTTAACGGCTTCTTCTACCTCGTCGGCTTCTTCGCGTACCTTCGGCCACACGTCTTCCTTGTTTTCCCAGTCAAAGCCTACATTGGCGGCTTTTTCCTGAATTCGATAAGCCTTGACCAAAGCCGGAAGGGCGGCCGGAACACCGGCGAGTACCGAACGGTTGCCGCCCTTCTCCTTGAGTTTTATCTGCTCCCAGTTTAATTCTACCTGATGTGCAGTATCTGCCTGAACATCACCGAATACATGCGGATGCCTGAAGATGAGTTTATTGTTGAGGGCATCGGCCACGTCAGCAATGTCAAACTGGCCTTTTTCGCTTCCGATAAGGGAATAGAAGAGAACATGAAGAAGAACATCGCCCAATTCTTTCTTGATTTCAGGCTGATTCTCGTCAAGAAGGGCCTGAGCGAGTTCATATACTTCTTCAATAGTGTTCGGACGCAGGCTTTCGTTGGTCTGCTTTGCATCCCAGGGGCATTTTACGCGCAGAATGTCGAGGGTGTCTATCACCCTTCCGAGCGCTTCGAGTTTCTCTTCTCTGCTATGTTGTGTCATCGTTGTTTGTAAGTTTCAATTCCTTCTTCAAGCCATGCGGTAAACGCACCTACATTTTCATCGTAAACGCGTGGTGCGGAAAGCGGTTTGCCCTTGTTGTCGAGCAGAATATAATATGGCTGTGAGGATATTCCGAATTTGTGATACTGGAGATAGCTCCAGCGTTCGCCTACGGTGGTGAGCGTCTTGGTCTTGCCGTCTTCTGTCACAATCATTGGCTCGGCAAGTTCTTTCTTGTCGTCGACCATGAGAACAATCATTACATAGTCCTGCTCGATGATTCCGCGTACAGCAGGAGTGTCGAATACGGCACCTTCCATCTTGCGGCAGTTGACGCATGCGTAGCCCGAGAAGTCTACGAGCACGGGTTTGTTGTGTGCGGCGGCATAGGCCATGCCTTCGTCGTAATCATGGAATTTCTGGAATTCACCTCCGTAGAGGTTGAAGTCCTGTGTGTACAGCGGAGGGGCAAAAGCGCTGATGGCCTTTAGCGGAGCGCCCCAAAGACCGGGCACAAGATATACAGCGAATGCGAACGAACCAAGCGCAAGGAAGAAACGTCCGACCGGAGTGTGCTCCATCGGAGAATCGTGGCTGAAACGGAGCTTGCCGAGAAGGTACATGCCGAGGAGGACGAACAGCACAATCCAAAGAGCGATAAAGACTTCGCGGTCAAGAATGCGCCAGCCGTACGCAAGGTCGGCGACTGACAGGAATTTTAGCGAAAGTATGAGTTCGATAAAGCCCAGCACCACTTTAACGGTATTGAGCCAGCCGCCGGATTGGGGCAGCCCTTTGAGCATGGAGGGGAAGAATGCAAAGAGGCCGAAGGGAAGGGCCAGGCCGAGAGCGAAACCGCCCATGCCCAATAGCGGGCCGAGAAGGTTCTGCTGCGAGAAGGCTTCGACAAGTAATGTGCCGATAATAGGACCTGTGCATGAGAATGAAACCAGCACAAGGGTGAAGGCCATGAAGAATATGCTGAGTAGTCCGGTTGTGTTTTCAGCTTTGTTGTCGATGGCTGTAGACCAGCTTGAGGGCAGGCTGAGATTAAATGCGCCGAAGAAAGAAATGGCAAACACTACGAGCAGCACAAAGAAAATGATGTTGAACACTGCTCCGGTCGCTATCTCATTCAGTTTGCCTGGCCCGAAAATGACTGTCAGCAATATGCCGAGCACAAGGAAAATAACGATAATGCTTGCACTGTATATAACGGCATCGGCAATCGAACGGCGACGGCTTTTGTTCTTTTTCAGGAAGAAACTTACGGTCATAGGAATCATAGGCCAGACGCAGGGCGTCATGAGCGCTACGAGGCCTCCGAGGAATCCGAAAAGAAGTATCGCCCAATAACTTTGTGCAGTGGTGTTTGTTTCGACGGCAACGGGCTCCCACCATTCGTTTTCGGTCTGAGTTCCTGCTGTTGCTGCCGGGCTGGTTGCTGCCGGAACTGCATCGGTTTCAGTATCTGCTGTTTGAACAGCTGCAGACATGTCTCCGAAATCCAGGGAGAACTCATATTTGGCCGGAGGGGTGCAAGAATTGTCGTTGCATGCCATGAACTTCACATAACCTTTGATATTCACGCCCTTGACCCCGTCGCTTAATTCGAAATCACGTTTTAGCTCTACAGTGCCCTGAAGCCAAGGCAGGTTGAGATTTAGAAACTCGTCGAAGTGCACTGTCGGTTGCGAATCCGTGGTCGTTCCGCTTGTCATGACGAGGCCTGCCGTCGGTTCTACTTCGATTGATGTGGCATCGGGTACTCCCGGCTCATCGCCCATGTCGGGCATTTCAACTCCATATATATGCCAGCCTGATTCAATGTTGGCTGTAATGATTAATGTGCCTTTCTGGGCCGTCTTGTTTTCGATACGGGCTGACCACTCTACATGCGACGGGGCGGCCGCGGCGATTCCGTGGACAAGCAATGCGATAAGAGCCGTCAATACGGCGGTTGTCATTCGTTTCATTTGGCTGGTTTTACAGGTATGGATATGTTTTCGGTTTTAGGCGGCCTGCATGAAGTGCCGTCGCATGCCATATATGATATTTTGCAGTTGATTCTTGCAGAATCTTTGTCTGTCACTTTAAAAGGAACCGTAAATTCCACGTTTGAATCCCACCACGTGAGCGTCATGTCGAATAACTTATCCTCAACTTCGATAGGCTTGCGTTTTGGAGTTACCGCAGACACGAATTTCACACCGGTGCTCCCCGACAGATCGAATGTAGTGGCTTTGGGGCCGCCTTCGGGTATTGAGAGACCATATAAGTGCCAGCCCGGGGCTACAAGAGCACGGAATGTGACAGTCCCGGTGCCGTCAGGCGCCGTTTTTATGAATGAACGCCACCTTACCGGTGTCGCTGCCTCCTGAGCCCATGCACAGGCTGCAAAGATGATAAAAGATATTATCGCAAAAGAAATCCGTTTCAACATATAGGCTCTATTTGTTTGGTTTCGTGGTTATTGATTTGCTTTTTTCATAAGCCCGCGCAGAGTCGTGCACAGATTCGGGCATGCAAAGTTACGATATAGACGTTGAAAATGAAACTTAAAAAACACAAAAAACGCAAAAATGAAGCCTCCGTGGCTTCTCTACCTCAAAAAAAATCGTTAACTTTGCCTCATTGATTTAAACGGAAATTTTAAACACCTTCTAAAATCTCTCTCCTTAAGCTCCAAGAATGGACGTCAACAAAGTGCTATACATCTCGCAGGAGATAGAACCTTACCTTCCGGCCAGCCCGATGGCTACATTCGGCCGCAATCTTCCTCAGGGAATTCAGGAACGAGGCGCAGAAGTGCGCACATTCATGCCGCGATACGGCGCTATTAACGAGCGCCGCAATCAGCTTCATGAGGTGATACGCCTTTCCGGCATGAATATTATTATTGATGATACCGATCATCCTCTTATCATCAAGGTGGCAACTCTGCAGCCAACACGCCTGCAGGTCTATTTTATAGATAATGATGATTATTTTCTGCGTCATTCGCCAGGTAAGCTTGAGACAGTGGAAGACCCCGAGGCCAACGACGAACGTACCATCTTCTTCGTTCGCGGTGTTGTCGAAACCGTCCGAAAACTCCGCTGGGAGCCTTCGGTGGTGCATTGCACGGGCTGGATTACTGCGCTCACACCTCTTTATCTGAAACATATCTATCCCGACGACCCTTCTTTCCGTTCGAGCAAGATTGTTTTCTCGCTTTTCAACGATCCGTTTGAAGGCAACTTTGATTCCCGCGCTGTCGAGAAACTCAGAGCCGAAGGTTTTTCGGACGAACTCCTGTCAAGTCTGATTGACGGAGACGGCAATGTCGATTACGTTAAACTTAACAAAATCGCAATTGACTATGCCGATGCCCTTGTGGTTGCCACGCCCGAAGTAAATCCTGAAGTGCTTGAATACGCCAAGGCATCGGGCAAGCCATTGCTCGAATATCCGGGTGAAGACATTGTCGGTGCATATCACGAATTCTACAAATCACTATAAAAACGCCACTGACAGGCAAAACTATGAAAATTCCTGTTGTTAGAGCACTTGCGGCTGCATTGCTGCTGGGTGCGTTTACAGCTTGTGATGACAATGCCTCTGAAATAGGCTCGTCGCTTGTTGGCGACGAGGTGAGCATCGTCATCGATTCTGTGTTCACGGTTTCCGGCCATTGCGAGGCAATAGAAGCAATCAGACCCAGAACCACAACACAGATGCTGGGTAAGATTGATATTCCGGCGTTCGGCTCGATTTCGAGTTCTGTTGTTTCGCAGTTCCTTCCTTCGACCGAACTTGATACAGCGAATTTCGCGCCTGCCGATGTTGATTCGCTTATCTTGACCCTTCGATATGCCTATGATGCATTTATAGGTGACTCTGTAGCTCCGATGGGAGTGCGGGTTTTTGCCCTCGACAAGCAGCTCCCGTCTAAGATTGCAAGCGATTTCAATCCAAATGGCTACTACAACCCCGAGAAACCGCTCGCAAGCACTATTTTTAATGCTACTTCTATGGGAAGCGACTCCATCGCCAAACTCGGATATCGCGATATCCGTTTTTCTCTTCCGCGTGAACTTGGTCGCAAACTTTTCCAGAGCTTTATTGACAATCCTGACTCGTATGCCAACGGTCAGGTATTTTCCGAAGAAGTTTTCCCGGGTATTTATTGCGAAAATGCATTTGGCTCGGGTCGTCTTACTCTTGTTACCAGTACTTTTATGTCTATGCACATGAGACATATCGGATACGATGAGGAAGAAGAAAAACTTGACACTCTTGATGCTGTGCATCAATATTATCTGGTCACTCCCGAAGTGATTAACAATAACAATCTTTCGGTGAAACTGTCGGACAATGTTACGTCGCTTGTTGCCGAAGGGAAAAACATGCTTGTAGCTCCTTCCGGTTATGAAGTGCAGTTTAAATTTCCGACGCGAGAAATTCTATCGCGTTTCCGGGAACATCAGGCCGGTGTCGGCGTAATTAATGCTCTGACATTCTCTATTCCTGCAGATTCGCTTGTAAATGAAGATGGAGTGACGGCACCCCCGTATGCCCTTATGGTGCTTAAGAAAGACCGGGAATCTTTCTTTGCCGACAATAAATTGCCGGATAATATCACTTCGTTCTACGCGACATATAACTCTACGACACAGTCCTATGATTTTGCTTCGATGAGATCTTATATCATCGAAATGCTCAACAAGGAGACTCTTGAAGATGAAGATTGTCTCTTCAGCCTTATCCCTGTGCAAGTTAATTACGAAACAGTATCTTCGGGCAGTTACTATGATACATCTACTCAGAAAATAGTTTCAGAAGTTCTTCCATACCTTGTATCGCCGGTTGCTGCAGTAGTAAGACTTGAAGATGCTGAAATTAAATTCACATATAGCTTGCAGAGTCAAAAATAATCCTTAACTTTGCACTGCTTTTTGAAGGCCGCAATAGCTCAGTTGGTAGAGCATTTCATTCGTAACGAAAAGGTCGTGGGTTCGAGTCCCACTCGCGGCTCAAAATAAAATTTAGAGCGGGCTGTGTTGCAATTTGCAATGCAGCTCGTTCTGATTAATTGGCAAATATCGGGGAAATGATTATTTTTGCATAATAAAATGGCATTTATATGAAAACTCTCCGGCGACTTTTTTCACCCAAGGTTCTACTGCAGACTCTTAATGGCGTAGCGCGCCGTTTTCCGTTTCCATTTGCATATGCGTCCGCGCTCGTTGTGTGGCTTATCATTATGATCTATGAATACACCATCGATTATAAAGTGGTAAACGATTCTGCGAGCTGGGCTCTTTTTGAGGGTTTTATAATATCATTGGCGGCATCTCTGTGGTGTGAGTTCCTCGCCAAGCGTCAGGCGATGATGAAAGTGCAGATTTGCATTCTTGTTCTCGTTGTTGCCGATTTCATTGTATTGTGCATGCGGGGTGGTGTGTCGGGTGACGCCGAGTTTATAGGGCGTGCGGCTGTTACAACGGCGTTTTCAGCTGCTGTATTATTTTTGCCATCGGTGCGTCAGTTTGACGCAAGACAGTTGTGGAATTATACAATATGGCAGATGGGGGCGCTGGCTATGGCTGTGTTTATCGGCGCCGTGATGGCTGTGTCGTGTCTGATAATATTTTCATCGGTCAATATTCTGTTTGGTTTAGACGAGTATAAACCAATGTTTACGACCATGTGCGTGCTTGCGCTCTGGGTTCCGGTTGTGGTTTATTTATCTCATATTCCAACGCGGCAAGATATCACGTGCTTGAGTATGTCGGGGCCAACGCCTGTCGCGGCGTTCTGTAAAAATGTGATGTTGCCGCTTGTGGGAGTATATGCCCTTATATTATATGTATATGCTGCCAAAATCCTTTTGACATGGGAGCTGCCGCAGGCGTCTGTCGCGTGGATGGTGACCGGCCTGATGTGCGCTTCGGTGCTCATGCTTTATGGCTTGCAGCGATATACTTTCGGGGGTAAGGTCTCTTTTTCTGCGTTGAAGATAAGTTCTGCCGCTCGTCGTTGTGCTCCTTTTGTCCTTCTGCCTTTGCTTGTGCTGATGACTGTGGGGCTTATTTACAGGGTAGGGGAGTATGGAATAACAGTGTCGAGACTTTATGTGTCGGCCTTCAATGTATGGGCTTATGCAATTGTGCTGTATCTCATTTTCAAGCGGGAGGCCAATCTTAATTTGGTTGCGGTGTCTTTTGCGGTAGTTTTTGCGCTTGTGTCGATGATTCCGGGCTTGAATTTTACTTCGATAGCCGATAGGGTAATTCGCTCGTCGGTTGTAAAGAGCCTTGCGGACAACGGTGTCGATTCATTTCCAATAAGCGAAAAGAGGCTAACCGCTATACTTTCTGGAATGAGTCGTAAAGAAGCCGAGAATCTCGCTTCGAAAGTTGAATATCTTGACAGCTGGGACGACCATTCCAGAATCTGCGACATAGTTCGGTCAAATCAAAAACTCTCTTCATGGAGGATTTTGCCCGAACATTATGATGGGGAGGCAGAAGTTGTTGAATTACCATATCCCTTTATTCTTGAATACACCGGGCCGGTTTCAATCCCCGAGCGGTACACGAAGGTCAGGAATGCAACCTTTTATGGGAGCAAACCTCTTGATGTCGATTCATGCGGTTTTGCCGAAGTGGAATACGATGATTATTCAATTATAATCAACGTGGATAGTCTGCTTACGATTAAATATAGCGATACGCCTTTGGTGTTCAATACCCGTAATGCTGCGGGAGAAGATGCATGCTTTGTGGTTACGGATTTTCACATCAGCAACGACACCCTGCCTCTGATTGTCAGACCTCAATGTTATATTTTCACCAAATGAAGAAGCTTATTGCAGTTATAATGGCTTTGGTACCGGCTTTTGTCGCCTGTGCCGGCTATGTCGTAAATCTGAGTGTACCTGCAGATAAGGATGGGGCTATGGCTTATCTTTACGTGAGTGATGACGCACCGCTCGACTCGGCTCTGATCTGTGATTTCAAGGCCGTGTTTAAAGGAAATATAGGCTTGCCTTGTCAGGCTATGATTGTGGTTGACGACGCCAGGATTGCCTCTTTTTATCTTGAAAACGACACAATCGATGTGGCTGTGACTATTGAGGAAATACCGGGAGGAGTCAGAACTGACTGGGATGTGAAAGGCGGAGTTCTAAACGCCGCAAAACGTAGCCTGGTAGATAAAACAAGAAAACTTAGTGAAAGCTATAAGTGGTCGTCCTCTGATACTGAACGGGCTGAGATTGCGAGCCGATATACCGAGCTTCTATATCAGACTATGGAGGCTAATGCTGACAATGCTTTTGGCGCTTCAATTGCTATACAGCTGAAGAAGCCACGGGAATACTTCGAGGCTAATCCTGCAATTATGTCGCTTGAGACCGTCAGAACATATCTTGCCGGTCTCGAAGCCAGAGAGAGACTGCAGCCCGGTAATGTGTTCAGCGACTTTTCGGTAGAGTATGAAGGAAAATCTCATCGCCTTAAAGACATAGTCGGCAAGGGCGATTATGTCCTGCTTGATTTCTGGGCTTCGTGGTGTGGTCCGTGCATCAAGTCGATGGACCATCTGAAAGAGTTATATGCAAAATATAATGACAGAAATTTCAGAATACTTGGGGTGACAGTCGGAGATAAGCCCGAAAACTCGATTGCTGCCATAAATCGCATGTCTTTGCCTTGGGAGATATGGATAAGCGACGGTGGCGACGAGGCTTCTAAAACATATATGGTGGAATCGATACCATATACAGTCCTTTTTGCTCCCGACGGCACAATTCTTCTGAATAATGCTCCGTTGTCTGAACTTGAAACACATATTGCTGAAATATTTGACAATAAATAAAATATGAAAAGAACAGAACTTGTCGAAAAAATTTTTGAGAAAGGCTCCTTCCTTTGCGTAGGCCTTGATCCGGATGTAAAAAAACTTCCCGAATGTATTGAAGGAACTCCGGCAGAGCGAGTATTGACCTTCAACAAGGCTATAATCGATGCTACGGCGCCTTACTGTGTGGCTTACAAGCCAAATCTTGCTTTCTACGAGTGTCTCGGAGCCGATGGTATCCGTGTGCTTGAGGAAACAGTGAAGTACATTCGTGCGAAATATCCCGATCAGTTTATTATTGCTGACGCCAAGCGTGGCGATATCGGTAATACCGCCGCAATGTATGCTCGCACATTTTTCGAGGCGATGGACTTTGACGCCGTGACTCTCGCTCCGTATATGGGCGAAGACTCAGTGCGTCCATTCCTTAACTACAAGGACAAGTGGTCGATAATCCTTGCTCTGACTTCAAATTCGTCGGCAAAAGACTTCGAGACAGTGCATGATGCGAAAGGTGTGCCGATGTACGAGCGCGTAATCCGTCTTTCACGCCATTGGGGCAGCCCGATAGATACCATGTATGTTGTCGGCGCCACCCAGGCCCAGAGCCTTGAATCAATTCGAGCTGTCGCTCCCCGTCACTTCCTTCTGGTTCCCGGTGTAGGAGCTCAGGGCGGAAGCCTTGAAGAGGTCGTGCGCTATGGCATGATTGATGAATGCGGCCTTCTTGTCAATAGCAGCCGTGGCATAATATATGCATCCTCGGCCGAAGACTATGCCGCCGCCGCAGGAGCCGCCGCCGCCGAACTTGCCGCTGAAATGAGCCGTCTTATGAAGGCTCGACTTGGCTGATTTTTCTGTTAGTATAAAAAATATCGCGTCCTTAGGCCTTTCAGAGAGTGCCTGGGGCGCGATTTCGTTTATGTATCCATTTCGGCATTGATAAAGCTATTGTTTTTTTGATAAATAATCGTTACCTTTGCACCTCCAAAATCATAACTACCCGATATGGACAATTGTCGACAAGAAATCGATTTTCTATTCGAAACGAGCTGGGAGGTCTGCAATAAGGTCGGCGGTATCTATACCGTGCTTTCAAGTAAAGCCAAGACGCTAAAGGCAAACTTAGGTGATAATCTGATATTTATTGGACCAGATGTATGGACCGAAGATAATCCGTCTCCATATTTTATAGAATCGCCTCGTCTCATGCGACGCTGGGCTGAAAATGCCCTGTTGCCGGAAGGTGTCGACGTGCGTGTGGGTCGATGGGATATTCCCGGACGTCCTGTCGCTGTTCTCGTTAAATTCGATGGCATGTATGCCAATAAAGATGCTGCCTATGGCCGCATGTGGGATTTATATGGAGTCGATTCGCTCCATGCCTACGGCGACTACGACGAAGGCTGTGCCTTTGCACGTGCTGCCGCGGCTGTCATAGAAAGCATTGTGGAATACTCGAAGACCGACCAATGCAGAGTTGTCGCTCATTTCGACGAATGGACTACTGCCATGGGTCTTCTGACCTTAAAGGCTGACATGCCTGGTATTGCAACAGTATTCACTACTCATGCCACAAGCATAGGCCGCAGCATATGTGGCAACGGCAAGCCGCTCTACGACCAGCTTGCGAACTATAACGGCGACCAGATGGCTGCCGAGCTCAATATGCAGTCTAAGCATTCGCTTGAAAAAGCTGCCGCATGGAATGCCGACAGTTTCACCACTGTCAGCGATGTAACAGCACGGGAGGCCGAACAGCTTCTTGATAAAAAGCCCGATGTCGTTACTCCTAATGGCTTCGAACTCAACTTCGTGCCGGGGAAAATCAAATATGCCGCTGCACGTCGTTCTGCCCGTGAGGTAATGCTGCGTGTGGCCTCGACCCTTACCGGTCTCGAATTTCCCGAAGATACCTTCATTGTAGCTACTTCTGGCCGATGTGAATATCGGAACAAAGGTATAGACATGTATCTCGACGCTCTAAGCCGCCTTTCGTCAGCCGGCAGCAAGCGTCGTATTCTTGCTTTTGTCATGGTTCCGGCCTGGTGTGCCGGTCCGCGCACAGATCTCCATCACAGCCTTGTTATGGAAGAACGCTCACGACTGGCAGACCCGATGCTGACTCATAATCTCCACAATTACAGCGACGATCCTGTCAACCGACGCATTCATGACCTTGGCTTTGCCAATGATGCCGCTTCTAACGTTTCGCTTATCTATGTGCCGTGTTATCTCGACGGTGCCGATGGCATTTTCAACCTCTCGTATTATAATATACTGCCGGGTCTTGATGCCACTGTGTTTGCGTCATATTACGAGCCCTGGGGCTATACACCACTCGAAAGCATCGCTTTCGGAGTGCCGACGATAACGACCGATCTGGCCGGATTTGGCATGTGGGTGGAAGAAGAATGCGAGCCGGGATTCGCAACTTCCGGCGTATCTGTGGTTCATCGTGATGACTCGAACTATGAAGCAGCCTGTTCGTCCATTGTGGAGGATCTTAAATCGCTCATCGGTTTAAATACCAATGATATGATTCTCTGTCGTAAAGCTGCATTTGAAACCGCAAAACGAGCCCAATGGACAGATTTTATTGCATACTATGATAATGCATACTGTCTTGCCTTTGAGCACCGCGATAACAGACTATTGAAATAATCTCCTCATTACGAAAACCAATTTTATAGAGGATAAACAAATTTATATATGAAATTACCAGTAAGCAACACGAACGCACCCCAGTGGCGCGACATTACAGTCAAGGCCGAGCTGCCCGCACAGCTCAAGCCCCTCGACGAGCTTGCAAAAAACCTCTGGTGGGTCTGGAACAGCGAGGCTAAAAACCTCTTCCGTTCTCTGAACCCCGACCTTTGGCGCAAAACGGGCGAGAATCCCGTAATGCTCCTTCAGCAGCTTTCCTCAGACCGTATAGCCGAAATCATAGCTGATGAGGCTCTCATGGCTCAGATTAATCAAGTATATGCAGACTTCAAGGAATATATGAGCAAGCCCATGCGCAAAGATATTCCTTCCGTATCGTATTTCTCGATGGAATACGGTATCTGCAACTGTCTTAAGATTTACTCCGGCGGCCTTGGCGTTCTTGCCGGCGACTATATCAAGGAAGCTTCCGACAGCTGTGTCGACATGACTGCAGTCGGTTTCCTTTATCGCTACGGCTACTTCACACAGACACTTTCTGTCGATGGACAGCAGGTGGCCAACTATGAGCCCCAGAACTTCAACCAGCTCCCTATCGAGCAGGTGATGGAGAAGGACGGCCGCCCCATGATTCTCGAAGTGCCTTATCCCGGCCGTATCATTTACTCGCATGTATGGCGCGTTAATGTTGGCCGCATGAAGCTCTATCTGATGGACACCGATTTCGACATGAACAGCGAATTCGACCGTCCTATCACTCATAAACTCTATGGCGGCGACTGGGAAAACCGTATCAAGCAGGAATATCTGCTCGGTATCGGCGGTGTTCTCATGCTCCAGAAACTTGGTGTCAACAGCCAGCTTTACCATGCAAACGAAGGCCACGCTGCTCTTCTCAACCTGCAGCGCCTCGTAGACTACGTACAGAAAGACGGCCTCGACTTCAATGTCGCTCTCGAACTTGTGCGCGCATCGTCGCTTTACACTGTTCACACACCCGTTCCCGCTGGTCACGACTACTTCGACGAAGGTCTCTTCGGCAAGTATATGGGTGAATATCCTGCAAAACTTGGAATCAGCTGGAATGACCTTATGAATATGGGTCGTGAGAATCCCGATACGAACGAACGTTTCTCGATGAGCGTGTTCGCCCTCAACACCTGTCAGGAAGCTAACGGCGTAAGCTGGCTGCACGGCGAGGTGTCTAAGAAAATGTTCGCAGGTATCTGGAAAGGCTATTCCTGGGAAGAAAGCCATGTCGGCTATGTCACAAATGGTGTTCATATGCCTACCTGGGCTGCTTCTGAATGGAAAGAATTCTACTGGAATAAGCTCGGTTCGCAGGTGTTTGAAAACCAGAGCGATCCCGAAGCGTGGAAGGGCATTTTCAGTGTTCCCGATGAAGAAATCTGGAACATGCGAGTGGCTCTCAAAAACAAATTCATCAACTTCGTACGCCGCGATTTCAAGGAAAAATGGCTTGCAAATCAGGGTGATCCCTCGGCCGTGATGAATATCGTTGACAAAATCAACCCCAACGCCCTCATCATCGGTTTCGCACGCCGTTTCGCAACATATAAACGTGCGCACCTCCTCTTCACAGACCTCGACCGTCTCGCCCGTATTGTGAACAACGAGCAATTCCCCGTTCAATTCGTGTTCGCAGGTAAGGCACACCCCGCCGACGGTGCCGGACAGGGTCTTATCAAGCGCATTATCGAAATTTCGCGCATGCCTCAGTTCCTTGGCAAGATAATCTTCCTTGAAGACTACAACATGATTGTTGCCAAGCGTCTTGTGACAGGTGTTGACATCTGGCTGAATACTCCTACACGTCCTCTCGAGGCTTCCGGAACATCTGGCGAAAAGGCAGAAATGAACGGTGTGCTCAACTTCTCGGTGCTCGACGGCTGGTGGTATGAAGGCTATCGCTTCAACGAACATGCAGGCTGGGCCCTTACCGACAAGCGCACATATACAGACCAGGGACAGCAGGATAAACTCGATGCAGCTACAATATACTCGATGCTCGAAAACGAGATTATCCCTCTCTATTTCGAGAAGAATTCCGCAGGATATTCTCCCAAATGGATTCAGTATATCAAGGGCTCTATCGGCGACATCGCTCCCCACTTCACTATGAAGCGTATGATTGATGACTATATTGATCGATTCTACAGCAAGGAAGCAGCCCGCAGCGAACGTCTGACAGCCGATAACTTCGCTCTTGCAAAGAGCATTGCCGCATGGAAAGAACGTGTCGCATCGGAATGGGATGGCATCAAGGTTCTTGATGTCCGTCACAGCGGTGAACTTACCAACTCAATCGCCGGTGAGCCTGTACATATCGAAGTAACTGTCGATACCAACGGCATTGGTCGTGATCTCGGTCTTGAAATGGTTGTTTATCGTCAGCAGGATGGCAACGAATCGCTTTCGCGTGTTGAGCCCTTCAAGGTTGTTAAGGAAGAAGGAAACGTCCTCACTTACGAACTTAAGACCAAACTCCGTGATGCAGGCGTATTCCGCTACGGATTCCGTCTCTATCCAAAGAATGCAGATCTCCCCCATCGTCAGGACTTCGCATTTACCCGCTGGATTTAAGAAACAACAGAGCAACATAAAAAAGAGACTGTCTAACAAGTTTGGGCAGTCTCTTTTTATAGTCTAAACTGGCTAAAAAAATAAGGCTTTCGCGCTGAAATTCAGCATGA
>CAMNRO010000021.1 GCA_946553045.1 uncultured Porphyromonadaceae bacterium
TCATCGTCAAGGGCGACGTCGACGGCTCCATCGAGGCTCTTTCCGACTCGCTCATCAAGCTCTCGACCGAAGAAATCCAGGTCAACGTGCTTCACAAAGCTGTCGGCGAAATCTCCGAGAGCGACGTTACACTTGCCGCAGCCTCCGACGCCATCATCATCGGCTTCCAGGTGCGTCCGAGTGTGGCCGCTCGCCGTGCCGCCGAACGCGACGGCGTCCAGATTCGTCTCTACTCGGTAATCTACCAGGCTATCGAGGAAGTGAAGGACGCCATGGCAGGCATGCTCGCTCCCGAAATCAAGGAAGAAATCACCGGTACGGCCGAAGTGCTCGAGACATTCCATGTTTCGAAGGTCGGAACCATCGCAGGTGCCATTGTCCGCGACGGCAAAATCAAGCGAAACTGCAAAGTTCGTCTTATCCGCGACGGTATCGTGCGCTATACCGGCGAACTCGGCTCGCTCAAGCGCTTCAAGGACGACGTCAAGGAAGTGCTATCCGGCTACGACTGCGGTATCTCCATCGCCGGTTACAACGACATCAAGGTGGGCGACCTCATCGAAGGCTTCGAAGAGAAAGAAGTGGCCCGTACCTCGATTGAATGATTTCAGAAATACACCTTAATATAGGCTCCAACAGCGGCGACAGCCGGGCTTTCATAGCCCGCGCTGTCGCCGCTTTGCGTTCGGCCTTCGCCGGAACATTGTCGGTGAGTGGCGAAGTAGTGAGCGAGCCCTGGGGCTTTGTCTCTGCCAATAGTTTTGTGAATGTCGGAGTGCTGATTGCAATCGAAAAAACAGACCCGTGGACGCCGGCCGCTCTCGAGGCATTGCTTGCAAGGGTCAAGACCCTTGAGAAAGCCATATCGCAGATGCCGCACCGCAAGCCCGACGGTTCATATGCCGACAGGGAAATCGACATCGACATAATCGCGGTCGACAGCCTCGAATACAACTCTCCTGCGCTCACTTTGCCTCACCCGCACATGTCGGAGCGCCGTTTCGTCCTCGAGCCCCTTGCCGAACTCGCCCCCGGCTGGAAGCACCCTGCAAGCGGTCGCACCGCCGTAGAAATGCTTGCGCGTCTCGATGCCTGTGAGTGAAGCATTTTTCGTATGTGTCTGTAACTTTTTGATTTTCCCGGCGTCTAATAGATAAACTTCAAAACGACCAGACCATGACTCTACCGTTCTACATCTATTTGGTGCCCGTTATAGGTGCTGTTTTAGGAGGCCTGATAGGAGGCATTGCATATAAACAGTACCGGCGCAGAAATAAAAAGTAAAATCTACACGGAAAAAGCAACGGCGCCTTCTCGTAAGCGGGAAGGCGTCGTTACTGTACATGTGTGTAAGACTTGATAGATAATCAGCAGTAGTATATGGCAGTAAGTATAATGTTTTTTACTTGAATCGTTGGCTTAGGCCTTTTTCTTGAATTATGGTGAAATCGTGGGGGAGGTGTCGTTTATATAAAAAACAGATGGTGGAGTTTGTTCAGTGGAAGAGTATTTTTTTTAAGAAAAACGCTCCTGAAGTTTCTTGCGGGCGAAAAAGATGCGGCTTTTTACGGTGCCCAGAGGAAGATTCATGTGCTCGGCGATTTCATTGTATTTGTAGCCAGCGACATGCATTGAGAACGGAATGCGGTATTCGTCGGAAAACTCGTTGATGGCAGCTGTGATTTCGTGGGCGCCATAGGTTTCTTCGGGTGATTCAAATCCGCTGTCCTGACTCAGATTGAGGTGGTAGAGGTTGTCGGTTGTGTCGACGATAGTTGCCGAGCGTACTGTCCGACGGTAGTTGTTTATGAAGATATTCCGCATAATGGTGAAAACCCAGCCTTTGAAATTGGTGTTTTCTGCGTATTTGTCTTCATTGTCAAGAGCCTTTAGTGTTGTATCCTGCAGAAGATCATATGCATCATCGCGATTCGAGGTGAGCATATATGCGAAATTGAGAAGATTCGACTGAAGGCTCATCAGGTTGCTTTGAAATTTAGCACTTGCCATAGCTGTAAACTTTAGAAGTTTTTTTAACAGGATTCTTTAGTTCTTGTAGTGTCATTTGTTGTTTGACGATTCAAAATTACTGATAATTTAATGAAGTCAAGAATTTTAATGTTAACGAATGTGAAATTAGTGGCAATTTAATTACAAACGCTATAAAGCATTGATAATCAGTGGCGGAAATTGGCTGTAAATTGTTTCAGAATTGTTACAATTGGCAAAAACGACATATTTTTGTAACAAAAAAAGACGCGCCCCATGCGATAGGACGCGTCTTTGATATGCAGATGTTTTCTTAGAAGAGACTCCAGCTGACGGTGAGGCCGGCCATGACGATTGAAACCATCGACATGAGCTTGATAAGAATATTGAGCGAGGGGCCCGATGTGTCTTTGAACGGGTCGCCGACGGTGTCGCCTACTACAGTGGCTTTGTGCACATCGCTGCCTTTGCCGCCGAAATTACCTTCTTCAACATATTTCTTGGCGTTGTCCCAGGCACCGCCCGAGTTTGCCATGAATACGGCGAGGACAAAGCCGGCGGAAAGACCGCCTACGAGGAGACCGAGTACGCCGGGAACGCCGAAAATGAGTCCGGTCACAATCGGGGCTACAATAGCGAGCAGCGAGGGGAATATCATTTCTCGCTGAGCGCCTTTGGTCGAAATCTGCACGCAACGTGCGTAATCCGGCTCGGCCTTGCCTTCGAGAATGCCCTTGATTTCGCGGAACTGGCGGCGCACTTCGTCTACCATGTGTGCGGCTGCGCGGCCTACGGCGTTCATTGTAAGGCCGCAGAAGAGGAATGCCATCATGGCACCTATAAACATGCCCGAAAGCACCTTCGGACTCATCAGGTTTACCTCATAGAGTGTCATGAAGTCCACGAATGTCATCTGGTGTATGTCAACGACGCGGTCGCCAAGCTGTATGGTAGTCTGGCCGAGACGTTCGAGGCCGATGCGGATTTCTTCTATATATGATGCCAGGAGAGCCAGGCCGGTGAGAGCCGCCGAACCGATGGCAAAGCCTTTGCCGGTGGCCGCTGTGGTGTTGCCGAGCGAGTCGAGGGCGTCGGTGCGTTTGCGCACTTCCTTGCCAAGACCGCTCATTTCGGCGTTGCCGCCGGCATTGTCGGCAATCGGGCCGTAGGCGTCTGTGGCGAGGGTGATTCCCAGTGTCGAGAGCATGCCTACGGCGGCGATACCGATACCGTAGAGGCCCATGCCGACATTGGCGAAGTCGAAGCCCGAAGCAAACCAGTAGCTCAGTATAATGCCGACTACGACTGCAAGTACGGGAACGGCTGTCGATACCATGCCCAGGCCTACGCCCGAGATAATGACTGTGGCAGGGCCCGTGGTGCCGCTTTCGGCAAGCTTTTTGGTCGGTTTATAGGACTGTGATGTGTAGTATTCCGTAGAGCGCCCTATGACAACGCCCACAAGAAGACCTACGACCACAGAACAACTTATCCACTGCCAGTTGTCGAGGCCGAGCAGCCAGAGGATAAGGAATGTGGCGCCTACGATGAGCACAGAGCTGAGGTTGGTGCCGAAGGCGAGTGCGCCGAGCAGATTCTTCATGGAGGCGTCTTCTTTGGTGCGCACGCAGAATATGCCGAGGATAGACAGGAGAATGCCTACGGCTGCGATGAGCATCGGGGCGATTACGGCTTTGTACTGCATCACTTCGTCGCCGGTGAGCAGATATGCGGCGGCACCCAGGGCAGATGTGGCCAGAATGGAGCCGCAGTACGATTCATAGAGGTCGGCGCCCATGCCGGCGACGTCGCCTACGTTGTCGCCCACGTTATCGGCGATTGTCGCCGGGTTGCGGGGGTCGTCTTCGGGAATGCCGGCCTCTACTTTGCCTACGAGGTCGGCGCCGACGTCGGCTGCCTTGGTGTAGATGCCGCCGCCTACGCGGGCGAAGAGAGCCTGGGTGGAGGCACCCATGCCGAATGTGAGCATGGTGGTGGTGATCATTGCCAGTTTAGCTGTTCCGGGAAGGTCGACAAGCCAGTCGAGAAGAAGATACCAGAATGAAATATCCACAAGGCCGAGACCAACCACTACAAGACCCATCACGGCTCCCGAGCGGAAAGCTACGCGCAGGCCTGCGTTGAGCGAGCCGCGGGCGGCGTTGGCAGTTCGGGCCGAGGCGTATGTGGCGGTCTTCATGCCCAGGAAGCCGGAGAGGCCCGAGAAAAAGCCGCCGGTGAGGAATGCGACGGGCACCCACGGATTCTGAAGCTGGAAGCCGTAGGCCATGACGGAGAACAGCACGACAAGACACAGGAATACGAGCCCTACGATTTTATACTGTTGCTTGAGATAAGACATTGCGCCTTTGCGCACGTGCGACGCTATGCGCGCCATCGTCTCGGTGCCTTCGCTTTCTCGCATCATCTGACGGTAGAAATACCACGCCAGAGCAAGGGCTACGACTGCCGAAACAGGTACGAGCCAAAATACAGGATTCATGGTTTAATTGTGATTTAGGGGTTTATAATTAATGATGATTTATTCATGGGGTTGCCGTGAAGACGGTGTCGACAGCTATTTCGACGTCATATGGCGTTGCTTTGGCCGATTTATGGCCTACCGTCGAGCGGGTGTAGTAGAATGCCTGCTGTACGTCCCAGGAGCGGACTCCGATCATGCGTGTCTCGCCGGGAGGAATGTCGGCTCCGACGTTGTGGCTGGCGCGGTGCAGGAGGTGCTTGTCGAGGTCGTAGTAGCTGATGGTGAAAGCTATGCGGCGTATTGTCGATGTGCCGGTGTTTGTTGTGAAGAAAGTCTCGCGGCGCGAGCGCAGGGGCTTGTCGTAGCCCTTGACCTCAACCCGGTCTATACCTGGCGCGGCAATGGTGTCGTAGACCGGCTTTACGGCTGTTGCCGAAGCTTCTTTGGCTTCTGCTCTCGCATGAAGTCCGCGCCTTGTGGTGCGCTGTGCCGCACATGCAAGCGATAAGGCAATAATGGCTAATACGGGCAGTCTTCTCATAGTATTACAGGCGATGGCGTGGTGTCGATTCTCACGGCTCCGTCTATGCCTTCAGGTCGGTTGTCGCTGTCTATCACGGCTATGCGGAATAGATATGGCAACAGTCGCCTGAGATTCACGCGCTTGCCCCGGCGGTATGCCTTGAAAGTGCATGAGCGCATGCCGGTGTCGAATTCGACTATAAAGGTTTGTTTCTTGTCTTTAAGCTTCACAGAGCTTTCCGCAGGGTCTGCAAAGAACTCGGCATCATAGCAGAGAGGCACGGCAGTGGCAGTGAGTGTGCCGATGACAGTGCCGGGGGCTATGCGGTAGTCCGACGACTCTACAACGGCTACGGTGTAGGCATCGCGTGCGCCGGCCCGGCGGCTGAAACGTAGCACCGAGCCCGAGGCGGTGGTTTCCCATACGCCGCAGGCATCGGTGTGTTCTGCGTCATTGCCTGTCTCCACAATGCTCAGTGGAGGAACTGCCGCTGCTGTCAGATAAAGAGCGGCGCAGGCGATGACGGCTCTCAGTCTCATATGCTCTTGAAGGCGTAGGAGAAGCCGATAGATAGAATCTCCTTGATTTGGAGCTTTTTCCAGTCGGGGTGGTCCTCGTAGTAAGGTGTGAGGGTGTCGTAGCGGGCGTTGAAGTTAATCTGGGTGGAGAGGAAGCGGTTGATGGTGAACGCCAGCGTGTTTTCCCAGTCGGCCTGGAAACTGTCGTAGTTGGAGAACGCGAAAAGACGCGAGTTGAACGAAATGTTGTTGCAGAGTTTCCAGAATACACGTATCTCGGCGGACGAACCGAAGTTATGCTTGGTTATTCGGCCCTCGTCGATGCCGTAGTTGGCCGGATTCAAACGGTGGCTTATGCAGGTCTTGAGTCCGTACGACAGCGGAGCCAGAGAGGCGTCGAATGTGAATGTTTTCTTGGCGTTGGCGTAGTTGTAGGTCATACCGATACCGACTGTGAGCTCGCCGGGCGACATGAAAGCCGAACGGAGCTGAGTCGAATTCACATTGTAGGAGTTCAGGAGCTGAGTCTTGAACTGGCCGGTGAACGAGTAGTACCACCGTCTTGCGGCCTTGATACCGAATGTGGTGTTTACCTGGAAAATATCGTCGGTTATATTATAGTTGTGTATTGTGTCGTTGGGCGCGTTGTTGATGCCGAGTTTATACTGCGCGGTGGTCTCGAAGAGGAGGTTGGGGTGGTACTCGGTGTTGAGTTTCACGTTGTAGACCACGTTGGCAAGCATGTTGATATTGTTGTTGCCGCCCTGATACCAGTTGGGCGACACATATGCCTGCGAGAACTGCAGCAATGCGTTGAAAGAGCGTATCCAGTGGCGTTTTCTCACCGGAGCCGACGAGATTGTGGCGCCCACATTCTTGGCGTTGTCGAGTTCGCGGATTTCGATGGTGTGTTTCGACGGGTCGACGACTGCATGGTACTGCTTCGGAGCTTCGGGGAGCAGATCGATGTTGTAATATACCTTTTCGGGGTGTTTGGAGAATAGGTTGTATTTCATCGCTTCCATGGCTCTGTTGAGAGCAGCCTGTTCTTCGAGCCACCGCATGGTCTGGTTGCCGCTGAGGTCGCTCTTGAAGGGGTCGTTGTCGGCAGGAAATTTGTGGTGGTCGAATACTGCCGGAAGGAAGAAGTAGGACGGCAGAGGATCGGTGCCCATCGTAGTTTCCCGCGGTATATATTTAATGGAGTCGAGATACTGGTCTATTTCCTCTATGGACCGCACGCGGTAAAGGGTTGAGTCGGCGATGGATTCGGTCGTCGTGAGAGCCTGCGGCATTGCGTTGGAAAGCGCTTTTTCGGCTGGAGCTTCGACGATAATGATTGTGTCGGGAGTCACTTCGCCCACTTTGGCGTTATCGAAATACATTGCCTGAGCGTTTGCGGCTGTATAGGCCGGCAAAAGGGCGGCTATGCCCATGATAAATGCTTTTATAGTCATAGTCGTGGTTTGAATGCGATATACAAAGTGCATACGCCCAAAGTAAGCGTGCGGAACGAGGCGTTCTCGAGGCCGGCATTCTCCATGAGGGCTGTCATGCGTTGGCGTTGGGGTGCGGCGGCTATGCTCTCCGGCAGATAGGCATATGCGCTGCGGTCTCCGGCAATCAGGCTGCCGGCAAGAGGAATGAGGCTCCGGGTATATAGTTTGTAGAATGGTTTTGTCCAGGCTGCTGTCGGGGTTGAGAGCTCGAGCACGGCGAGCTTTCCTCCGGGGCGCAGTATGCGGGCCATCTCGCGGTAGCCGGCGGCGATATCGGCGAAGTTGCGCACGCCGTAGGCTATTGTCACGAGGTCGAAGCTGTTGTCGGGCAGCCCGGTGTCGAGACAGTCGGCCTGACGGAAGTCTATTTCGGCGCCTTGTGCGGCGGCCTTTTCGCGTGCTTTGTCGAGCATTCCCTCCGACAGGTCGATTCCGGTGACCTTTGCGGCGGGTATGCGGCGGCTCAGGGCAAGCGCCACGTCGCCGGTGCCTGTGGCGAGGTCGGCTATGTCTCCGGGTTCGCAGGCCGAGGCTTCGGCGAGCAGTCTGCGCAGCCAGAGGCGGTCGAGGCCGAATGTCATTGCGCGGTTCATGAAGTCGTATGCCGGCGCGATGGCGTCGAACATTGCTTCAACCTGTTTTTCCTTCTGCCTTGAGTCGTTGTGGTAAGGATTTATTTTTTCTACTTTTTCCAAATTCCGGAGTGATGGGTAGGGATAAAAATATATTTTGCAGCGAGGACGTGCATGCTTTGCGCACACCCTCGCTGCCTTTGGTTTTTTGCCGTATCAGAGATTGGCGAGGAAATCGAGCACACCGGTCTCGATACGCTTCTCAGCGTCGGCTTCGGGTGCGGGCTCGAATTTACGGCCTGTCACATGCTCGTAGAGCTCGATATAGCGCTCTGATATGCTGCGGCATATTTCGTCGGTCATCTCGGGTACGACCTGGCCGGGCTTGCCCATGAAGCCGTTGTCCATCAGCCACTGGCGCACGAATTCTTTCGACAGCTGGCGCTGGGCCTTGCCCTGCTCGAAGAGTTCCTGATAGGTGTCGGCATAGAAATAGCGCGACGAGTCGGGGGTGTGGATTTCGTCGATGAGCATGATTTTGTCGGCGAGCTTGCCGAATTCATACTTGGTGTCGACCAGGATAAGACCGCGGTCGGCTGCCATCTTTGTGCCGATTTCGAAGAGGCGCAGAGCGTATTTTTCGATTACGGCATAGTCTTCGGCCGACACGAGGCCGCGGGCAATGATTTCTTCGCGCGAAATGTTCTCGTCATGGCCTTCGTCGGCTTTGGTAGTGGGAGTGACGATAGGCTGGGGCAGGCGTTCGTTTTCGCGCAGACCTTCGGGGAGCTTGACACCGCAGATTTCGCGTGCGCCGGCTGCATATTCGCGCCATGCGCTGCCGGCCAGATAGCCGCGCACAATCATTTCCACGCGGAAACCTTCGCAACGGGCTCCTGCTGTGGCCATCGGGTCGACTTCGGCGAGTTTCCAGTTGGGAACCTCGTCAGCGGTGGCATCGAGGAAGTAATTGGCAATCTGATTGAGCACCTGTCCTTTAAAGGGGATTCCTTTGGGGAGCACGACATCGAATGCCGATATACGGTCGGTTGCGACGAGCACGATGATATCGTTAGCCAGAGTGTAAACGTCGCGGACTTTACCGTGATAGACGCCGGTCTGGCCGGGGAAGTTGAAGTCGGTGTGAGTGAGGGTCATGATTGGCTGTTTTTTAGCGGTTGTGCCGGCAAGCTGTCGTGAAGCCTTAGGGCTGACAGGCTTACTGGCTTTTATGGTTTATCGGATTGATTGTCTGTTTGTTCTCGTGAGGCAGCTTTTGCGGCGTCTGCGGCTGCTTTCTCCTCGCGGTCGAAGCGTTCGTAGGCTTCGACAATGCGCTGTACCAGCGAGTGGCGCACGATGTCCTTGCGGCCGAACTCGACCAGGCCTACGCCCGGCACTCCGTCGAGAATCTTGAGCGCCTGGGTGAGACCGCTCTGAGTGCTGCGCGGAAGGTCTATCTGGGTGACGTCGCCGGTCACGATCATCTTGGCGTTCATGCCCAGTCGGGTGAGGAACATCTTGATTTGGTGAACGGTGGTGTTCTGGGCCTCGTCGAGCACTATAATGGCGTCGTTGAGGGTGCGTCCGCGCATGAAGGCGAGGGGAGCTATCTGTATCACCTTCGTTTCCATGTATTCCTTCAGTTTTATTGCCGGAATCATGTCTTCGAGGGCGTCGTAGAGAGGTTGCAGATAGGGGTCGATTTTATCCTTCATGTCGCCCGGGAGGAATCCGAGTTTTTCGCCGGCCTCCACTGCCGGGCGCGACAGGATAATCTTCCGGGCCTCGCGGTTTTTGAGGGCGCGCACGGCAAGGGCGATGGCGATATACGTTTTGCCCGTTCCGGCGGGGCCAAGGGCAAAGGTGAGGTCGTTTGCCGCAAAGGTGTCGACCAGCGTCTGCTGGTTGGGCGTGCGTGCGCTGATAGGTTTGCCGCTGACTCCGTAGATAATCACGCCGTCGCGGCGCTGCTCCTTGGGGGCCTCGCCTTTGACGATGTCGAGTATCACCTCCTCGGTGAGGCTGTTATACTGCTCGGCATAGTTGGAGAGTTCCTTTATTTTCGCTTCGAATTCGGCTGTGTCGTGCTCTTCGCCTATGACACGTATCACCGAGCCGCGTGCCGAAATACGCAGCTTGGGATATAGGTTCTTTATGAGTTGCATGTTGGCGTTGTTGACGCCATAGAAGCAGATGGGGTCGACGTTGTCGACAATGACAATGCGTTCTATCATAATTGAAACGGGCCGAATGCAAACCGGTATGCAAAAATACAAAAAAAGCGGCGTTTACCACCGGTTATCGTTAAACAAAATTTCAAATAACTTAACGTGCTTCATTCAGCCTTCTGTCGGTCTGCTGTCGGCGGCACGGAGGGTGGCAATCCAATGAATGGCCTGGTTGCGGTCTATGTTGCCGATTATTAGAACTATCGGCATGGTCTCGGCTGCCTGACATACGCCGAATACGCGGCTGCGGGTGCCGTCGAAAGCGGCGTAGACATCGCGGTCGGCGATTTTGACTACCGAGCCGGCACTGGTGCCCGCAAGCACTGCGGCGAGCGATATTGCGCTCACACCCTCGCCGGTCTTCTGGCTGCCGAGGGCGAAGATGAGGCTGTTGTCGCGGCTGCGGTACACGTCCATGTCCATTTTGGCCGATAGGGCGCTGTCGTAGGTCATGCCGTCGGGTGCTTCTATGATGGCATTGCTGCCCCGGAGCACGTTGGCGGCTTCAGTGGCGGCTGAGCCAAGCATGATGACTAATGTCAGCAGGAATAGTCTTAAAAGGTGTGAATGTGCGCGTGTCAATGTTGTGTAATGTTAACGAATTGGTGTAGTGCTTGGTTCATTGGGCCGTAATGCCGCCGTCGACGGGCATGAGTGCGCCGGTGATGAAAGGCGATTTCCCGGAGGCGAGGAAATAGACAAGCTCGGCCACTTCTTCGGGATAGCCTACACGGCCTGCGGGGAAGAGTGCGCCCTCTTCGGCGAAGTATTCCTCGACGGGTTTGCCGGTGCGGCCCGAAAGACGCTCGAAAAGATTTTCGACCAGCGGAGTGCGTATGGTGCCCGGGCATACGGCATTGACCTGCACGCCCTTGTCGGCAAGGTCGAGAGCGAGGCTTTTGGTCATCTGGCCGATGGCTCCCTTGGTGAGCCCGTAGGCAAAGCTGGCGGTCTTGCCGATGAAAGACTGGTCGGAAGCCATCAGCACAACCGAGCCGCCTCCGCCGGCTATTATCTCGGGCACGGCGGCGCGCAGAGTGTTGACGGTGCCGTAGAGATTGGTCTGTATTACGAGGTCGAGCTCCTCGTCGGTGATGTCGAGCAGAGTGTTCTTGCGGTGTATGCCTGCGTTTGCGAATACGCTGTCGAGACCGCCGAAACGGTTTTTAGCTTCGGCTACGGCTGCTTCGATGTCACTCCGCTTCTTTGTGTCGCCTTTCACGAAAACACTTCCGCGCACCTCTGCCTCGAGTGCCGGCCCTCCGGTCTCGTCGAGATCCATAAACACTACATTCCAGCCTTCGGCGGCAAATTTACGCACCGCGGCGGCTCCGATTCCGGCAGCTCCGCCGGTGATGAATACTGTTCTGATTTTTCCCTCTCTCATATCTCTGCAAAATTACACCTTTTCACTCTGGAACTATATTGAAAACTTGAAATATTTGTTAAACATCGTTTTTGCCGGTCTGTAGTGCGAATATTTCTTTCTGGTATTCTATTTCTGCGGTGAGCTGCTCCTTTGTTGGAAGGTATGTGAGATATTTGGCGGCATACAGCTGCTTGCTGTCTTTAAGTATTGTATATCTTGCTAAATCTTTGCTGGTTTCAGAACACAGGAGAAGGCCTATTGTAGGATTGTCGCCTTCTGTGCATTTTAATTCGTCGTACATTCGGATATACATATCCATCTGTCCGATGTCTTCGTGTGTAATCTGGGAAGTCTTTAAATCGATAAGCAGGAAGCATTTAAGGATATAGTTGTAGAAGACCAAATCAATGAAGTATTCGCTGGCATCGGTCTTAATCCGTTGTTGTCGAGCTACAAAAGCATATCCTTTGCCAAGTTCAAGAATAAATTTCTGTAGATGATTTATTATTGCTGACTCGAGGTTGGTTTCAGTATAGGCGAAATCCTGTGGGAAACCTAAGAATTCGGCAACGACGGGATTGCGAAGAAATGTGTGGCGTTCTTTCTGATAATCTGCTGTAAGCAGTTTCATTTCATTTATTACTTCGCCACGTTTGGACTCGGGAGTCTGTAGCAGACGGTGATAGTATTGAGAATTGATATTGCGGTTCAGGGTGCGTACGCTCCAGTTTTCAGCAGAAGCCTCCCGCATATACCAGTCACGTTCCTCTTCATTTCTTATACGCATTAGCCGTTCATAGTGAGACCAGGATAGATTGAGTGGTATAATATCTGAAATATTCAATTCGGCAGACACTGTCTGCCCTTTTTGGCGGGAATGAATATCAGATTCATAATTTGTTAAAAGTGGTATTTCCAGATGTTTGAAAGCCAGAAAAAATTTTCTGAAATTTTTCAGATTGACTATGCTGTATCCTTTGCCGAATTCAGCTGTTAAGGCTTCAGAAGCCAGTTCTAAGACTCGCTGTCCATATTTTGCTCGTGCCTGGCCGCTTTGTTCTTCTCTGACGATTCTGCTGCCAATCAACCAGTTGCTTGCTATTTGCAGCATGTCGGCTGTCTGATAGACCTTTTGCCGTGCATTCGCTACAATTTTTTTAAGGTCATGTACAAATTGCAAGTCCTTGGTAGATAGATTGATTTCTTGTTTCATTTTTGGCGTTTGTGGTTGCTCGTAGATAATATTTTGAAGGGAATCGCAGTCATTCATGCAAAATTACACAAATGTACACAATTGTTTATATATCTGAGCATACCCTTATAGGGAAATTTTTGTGAACGGTGTTGGGCTTTTTTTGTTAATTTTGTATCTCTCAAATTAACCCCTCCAAAGACTGTCTTACATGAGAAAGAAAGATATTCCAGTGCTGCTTCTTACGGGCTACCTCGGAAGCGGCAAGACTACACTCCTCAATCATATACTTGGCAATGAGAAAGGCATTAAATTCGCTGTTATCGTCAACGATATAGGTGAGGTAAATATCGACGCATCGCTTATCCAGAAGGGCGGTGTGGTCGGCGGCAAGGACGACGGCGACCTTGTGGCGCTTCAGAACGGCTGCATATGCTGCACGCTGAAGATGGATCTCGTGCAGCAGCTCGCCGACATTGCCGAGACCGGTAAGTTCGACTATATAGTGGTGGAGGCCAGCGGTATCTGCGAGCCTGAGCCTATTGCCCGTACCATCTGCTCAATTCCTAATATGGGCGAGGAATATACCCGTGGAGGTGTGCCGCGCATTGACTGTATCGCTACTGTGGTCGACGCACTGCGCATGAAGACCGAGTTCGAATGCGGCGATTCGCTCAAACGCAAAAATCTCGACGAAGATGATATCGAGAATCTTGTAATCCAGCAGATAGAGTTCTGTAATCTTATCTTGCTCAACAAGATTTCGGAAGTCACACGCGAGGAAGCCGACCGTGTGCGCGCAATTATACGCGCTATCCAGCCGAAGGCTCGCATCATAGAGTGCGACTACGCCGATGTTCCTATCTATGAGCTGATTCACACGAATCTCTTCGACTTCGAACGCACTGTCACTTCCGCTACATGGGTCCGCGAACTCGAAGGAATACACGATGAGGACGATGACGAACACGACCACCACCACGAACATCACCATCACCACCACGACCATGATGAGCATGAAGAACACCACCATCACCACCATGACCACGACCACGAAGAAGGCGAGGCCGAGGAATATGGAATCGGAACGTTCGTGTATTATCGCCGCAAGCCATTCGACATCAATAAATTCGACTATTTCATTCACTCGCAGTGGCCAAAGTCGGTTATCCGCACCAAGGGTGTGATATATTTCAAGCACAACATGGACATGTCGTATCTTTTCGAGCAGGCCGGTGTGCAGAAAACCCTCACAGAGGCCGGAATGTGGTTTGCAACGGCGCCAAAGGAAGAACTCGAGGCTATGGCCGAGCAAGACCCGTCGATTCTTGCCGACTGGGACCCTGTCTACGGCGACCGCATGATAAAACTCGTGTTCATAGGCCGAAAAATGGACCGGGCCGCAATCGAGAAAGCTCTCGACGACTCCCTGGCCTAAGAGTAAACATATTCTAAATTACCCTCTTGAAAAACAAGCGTTACGGCATTCTTGCTATAACGCTTTTTTTTTTATGGGGCGGCGACAGCTATGCGCTGCGAGGCTGTCTGGTGGGTCTGGCCGTCGGTGGTGACGGTGGCCCGGTAGATATAGATTCCCCGGCTTACGCGGCGGCCGGATTCATCGCAGAGGTTCCAGGTCACAGGCACTGTCAGGAACATGTCGCTGCGGCCGGTGACCGAACTGCTCCAGAGCTTGCGGCCGAGAAGATTGTAAACACTCACTTCGACGGTAGCCATGACTTCCGGCTGATTGTGGCGCAGATAGAAATTGGCTTTGTCAAAGGCCGGATTTGCATCGGAAAATACTTCGTAAATCTTTGGCGCAACCGATTCGCCCACGAAAAACTCTATTTCAGAAGTCGTAGAGTTGCCGGCAGTATCCCACACACGCAGCTTAAGGGTGTGGGCTCCGGTGTCGAGCCCTTCGAAGGGATAGTTTATTACCCCCGAGGGCGAGCCGTCGGAAGATGGCGTGTAGTAGTACGATAAATCCGAAAAAGTCTTGTTGTCGTCTATGATGGCCGTCATCTGGCGTCCGACGCCGGCCGTCGACACGTTTATGCCGGTATCGTCGCTCACGGTGGCTATGAGCATCGGCGAGTCGTTGACAGTGTCGCCGCTGCGGAATGTGCTGTGGTTTAGAACCATCGATTCTATTTTCGGAGCTGTCTCGTCGGGTGCGGCAGTCTCGTCGAAGCCGTAGACATAGAAGTCGCGGTTCAGGCCGATAGCCTCGTCGTTGCTGTCGGTAGCATATGCGAACAGCGACATCGTTGCCGGACGGAAATTCTGTGAAAGCTCGCCCGGCATGGCTACTTCGATAGAGAAACGGCCGCCGGTGACTTTCGTCGAGCCGCAGTAGACACGTTCGCCATAGTCCTGAAAGGGCTCTTCCTTGCCATTCTCGCCACGGCCTATGGTTGTGAACGAGCGCTCGGCATCGAATATCTCTATGAGCATTATGCCGTTGAACCCTGCGAGGACATTTCCGTCGGGGTCTGTGACGCTACCTTCGATAGTCGCTTTTTCGAAGGCGGAAAGTATAATCTGCTCCGGTCCGAGAGGCGACAGCCCCTTTATATTGTCGATGCGCACTATATTGGACGGTGTTGCAAGTTTAAGTGCCGGGTCGCCGATGAAGACATAGCGCAGGCGGTTGTCGTCGGCGCGTGGTGTGGGCACTTTTTCGTCGTCGTTGCGAATATCGTTCTTGGCGCGCATGTATATGTCGCCGGGCGCCAGAAGCAGTCCTTTTTCGTCTCGTAAGGTCAATGCGCGACCGACGGCGTTCGAAAAATATTTGTTCAGAGTTATATACACCGGGCGGATAGCGCTTATGATGCCGATTGCGCCTCCGTAGCGTTCTTTGAAGAGCAGTTCGGCCCCGCTCACCAGACTTGCATCGAAGCGCAGGAAGTCGCATGTGGCTGCATAGATGAAAGGCCAGTGGCGCAGATACATGTTGTTGATGTCGGAATATGTGAGTATTCCCTCGGAGGTCCAGCTCGTTTCGTTGGCGTGTCCGATATAGTTCCACCATACGACGCCTTCGTCCAGGTATCGGTACATATTTTCGCGGGCCATCACAGCCACGTTGCCCTGAAGCTCGTAGTTGTCCACATATACTTTGCGCACCAGGTGCTGCTGGCGGTCGGCATGCTCGAATTCTGAAATCATCTTTTCCGACTGGCGCAGGTGCTCGCCGGCATCGCCGTCGTCGGCAATGAAGAGGAAGCGTTGTTTCCATGCTGTCTTGCGCGAACCGGCGGCGTACTGTATTATTTTGTCAACAATCGACGATGCTTCCGAAGATGACGTTGCCGGTATGCGGCCCAGGGCTACCGAGAGCTTGTCGCGGCGCATGTCGGCGCCGCTTCCGTCGCCGAGCATCGCAACAAAGTCATCGGAGCAGAAGCCTTCGTTGTCCGACAGTGATGCCGAGCTCGACGATGGCATCCAAGCCGGCAGTGTGGGGTATGACGGCGCGTCGGACGATAAACCCCTGTTGTCGAGTGTGGTTCGCGCCATTAGTATCACATAGCGCAGGGTCGGACCGCTGCCGGCGAGTCCTCGGTCGTAGAGCATTTTGAGGTATTTTCGCAGCCCCGAGACATCGGCGGCGCCGGAAGAGAATTCGTTGTATATTTTCGACGGGTCTACAATCTTCACTGACAGCGGCTCTGTGCCTTTTCTGTGAAAATCGGCCAGACGAGATGCTTCCGAGCTATATTCCTGCGGGCATATTATGACCATTTCGGCGCCCTCTTCGGAATGGAGATTCTGTTTGGAGACTGCTCCTACTGTTGTCGGAGCCGGAAGCGTGGCTTCCGGAAGCCACGCGACATAGCTGCGTTCTCGGCTCCCGTCTACCGACCAGTGGGCCTCTCCGTCGGATATCACGTAATCGATTTTAGCAGTTGCAGTCGGGGCCGATATATCCCATATGCGCAGATTGTCGCGGGCGCCGTCAAGAGCCAGAGAACTTTCCGAACTGCTGAATGCGAGGCTGCCGGAGGACGGAAGGCGCAGATGTCTGTCATAGCACACCGATATATAGTTGAGGTTCGCCTTGTTGACGGTGCCAGCCGTGGTCAGGCCGATTCCGATGGTGTGGCGCCCGGGGCTGCATGCGAATGTGTGGCGGGCGGTGGTGGCTACTCCGTGCACATATCCGTCAGACGGTTTGGCGTTTATGGAGGTCGAGCCGATTTTGGTGTCATCTATGCTTATGGCAAGATTTCCCGCAGAGCTGAGGCTGGAGATGAACGAGCATTCGAGTCTGGCTGTCGCCTCCTCGCAGGCGTCGGTAAAGTCCATGGTGAAGGTGCGGGTGCGGGTGTTTCTGAAGTCCTCACCCACCATAAGAGGTCCGGCGTCTGCGGCGAGAGTGAGTTCTCGCTCGTAGTGGATGCGGCTTTCGGCCGTTCTCGACGGGTTGCTGTCAATGCGTGCGGTGCCGGTCGAGGGTAGCGTGCCGTCGCTTTCGCCTTCGGCAAGTTCGCCGACGAAATAATAGCCGTATGACGAGTAGGGGTTCTGCTCGTAGTGGCGATAGTTCTGCACGGCCTTCCATACGCCTCCGCCGATAGCATAGAATACGAGTCCGCGGTCGGTCATTTCGCAAGGCGCTATCGGAAGGTCATCTATGTATTCATCCTCCGACAGGACATCGGAAATCCGTGCGCCTCCATAGCCGAATACGCGCACGCGAGAAAGGTCGCGGAACCCCCATGAGCGAAGCGTTGCCGCCGGTATGCGGTAAAGCCCCTCGTTGTCAACGCGTATCTTTATCCACCGACCCTGCGCCAGCGCCGAGTTGTCGGCATAGTGGCTCAATGGAAAAGCCGCAGCCTCCTGTGGTATCAGAAAGCATATCGCCGCCGCTATGAAAAAAAAGAAGAGAGAGTATATATGTCGATTGGTCATATTTGCACTTTTTTACCACATAAACAACGGAATCTGAGCTCTTTTATTGCCTTGGGCGGCATGAATCGAGCCATGCATCCCACTCGGCCCGGCTGCCGTTGAATGTATTGAGGTCTACATGTCCGCGCACTCCCGGAACGCGGCCTATGTGGCTGTGCTGCCAAAGTCGCCATGCCTCGTGGCCGAGCGGAGGATTGGTGAAAGAGCATATCCATACTTCGGGGCTGTCCTGCGCCGCAAATCCGTTGCGCACGAAGCGGGCATGTCCCTGTTTGTTTGTGTATATGATTACCTTGTGGCCCTGGGCCCGGAGCAAGGCCACGAGTATGCCGAGGCGTTCGCGGATAATGGCTGTGGTTTCGCCGGGAGCATTGCGCCATTCCTCCACGTCTATCGCAAGCGGGAGGTCGAGCTTCAGGCTATCGATGGCTTTGAGAAAATTCGCGCTCTGGAGAGCACCGTCGCAGTCGAAACGGAAGAAATGATAGGCGCCGACGGCAAGCCCGGCCCTGCGTGCTGCCTCGTAGTTGCGGATAAAAGCCTGGTCGCGGAACGATATGCCCTCGCTCGCTTTGAGATATGCGAAATCGATGCCGATGTCGGCCAGCGAGTCGAAGCAGACGGTGCCGTTATGAGCCGACAAATCCACTCCGGTCACAGGATAGCGCTCCCGGTCGATGTCGGCGTGTGGCTCTCTGACGCGCAGAGCACGCCACGATGCCATGCCGGCAACCAGCAGTCCGGTGGCTGCAATTAGCGCAATCGCTGTTTTTCGGGCGTTTTTATCGGTCATAATGCAAAAATAGCGAAAATTTTTTTGCTTATTCAAAAAAAATGCAACGACCCTCCCGGGCAATTGCATCCTAACCTATGATTCACTTATTGTGGCATGTAATTGGTTTGTAAACCAATCTTTCCGTTATTGTATTTGCAAAGGCAAAGTTAATGATATTTTTGAGATTTGCATTTTTGCCTTTAGGGTTTAAATTATTTTAACAGTGTTATTCCGGCGCGCCCAAGGCCAGTGCTCCTATTGATGCCGGCTTCGCTCCGGCCCGGCCTATGGAAAGCACGCACTCCGACAATGTTGCGCCGGTCGTGACGATATCGTCGACAATGCATATGTCGAGGCCATCGAGTTCTGCCGGCTCACGGCACGCCACAGTGCCCATTACATTGGTGAGGCGTCTCTGGCGCGAACGGTGTGTCTGGGTGGCGTGAGGCGCCGCGGCCACAAGGTTGTCGCCTACGGGGATACCTGTGATGTCAGATATCCCGACGGCAATCTCGCGGCTTTGGTTATACCCTCGGCGAATCTGCTTGAACCAGTGCATCGGAACGGGCAAAAGCACATCTATTGCCGCTATTGCCGCGGGGTGGTCGGCAATAAGTTCGCGTGCGAAAGCACGGCCGAGCAAGCGGGCCTGGCGCGGACGGTCGCCGTATTTGGCGCTGCGCACAAGGTCAGCAAAGGGGCTTTCGCGGTTGTAGCGGAACCATACGGCAGAGAAGCCCGGCTGAGCCGGCCCGTTCGACAGAGCTTCGGCAATGCCGGTGTCGCCCGTATGGCCTATGAGCCGCGGGAGTGTAAGGAGGCATTCTGTGCACATTGCTTCCTCGCCATGAAGCATTGCACGCCTGCATGCCGGGCATAGCCGCGGCAGGCAGACGTGCAGTAATTCGTCGGTGAGATGCCGTATTGAAATCAATACTGTTCGGAAGCGTTCGGGAAGTCGGAAGTCTTCACATCGTCGATGTATCTTCCGACAGCCTGATTGATGATTGTGGAGAGGTCGGCGTAGCGGCGCAGGAATTTAGGCGAGAAACCCTGGTTGATGCCAAGCATATCGTGCATTACAAGCACCTGACCGTCGACACCGCCGCCGGCACCGATGCCGATGACAGGAATAGTGAGTTCCGATGCCACACGCTCGGCCAGTTTTGCAGGAATCTTCTCAAGCACCAGGGCAAAGCAGCCGATTTCTTCGAGAAGGTGGGCGTCGGCAAGGAGCTTTTCAGCTTCGCGCTCCTCTTTGGCGCGCACAGCGTAGGTGCCGAATTTGTTGATGGACTGCGGGGTGAGGCCAAGATGACCCATCACAGGTATGCCCGCGCACAGGATACGCTCGATAGACTCGCGTATCTCGGAACCGCCTTCCATCTTCACGGCTTCGGCATGGCTCTCCTTCATTATGCGTATTGCAGACGCGAGAGCTTCTTTCGAATTGCCCTGGTATGTGCCGAATGGCATGTCGCAAACAACAAGAGCGCGTTTTGTGCCTTTGATCACGCTTTTGGCGTGGTATATCATCTGGTCGAGAGTTATCGGGAGAGTGGTGATATTGCCGGCCATGACGTTGGAGGCAGAATCGCCCACAAGAATAACGTCAATACCGGCTTCGTCGATGAGTTTGGCCATCGAGTAGTCGTAAGCCGTGAGCATGGCGATTTTTTCGCCGCGCTGCTTCATCTCGATAAGACGCGAGGTTGTCACCTTGCGCTTGTCGTCTACAGTATTGGTTGACATTTTATTGGATTGATAATTAATAATATAGAATTAATAATTATTTGGTGTTGCCTGTTTATGACAATCCTAAGGAACTGAGTATTTCGATGACTTCAGCGCCTGAGAGATTGCGGCGGCGGCTTATATGGCCTGCGAAATTATGTGCTACTTCCTGTACTCCCGGGTGACGGAATACGCGCTGCACATAGCTGAGGCAGCCTTCGAAGAGGCGGTCGGACTCATCGTTGTCGAGGCCGCAGTGGTCGAGGCCTTCGGCACGGACGGCTTCGCGCACGGGGCGCATGTCGTCGTCGGTCATGCCGCGGTGGCCGAGCACGTAGCGCCGGCACACGATATTTCCCAGAGTCATCGAAGTTGTCATGCGGAGGTCGGCGAGCGTCTGTTCCCATACAATGCGTGCCGACATGCGGGGATTGCCCTTGAAGCCGTAGTCGTGGCTCATGACAATGCTTTCGCCCGCAGGCGCGTCGAGGCTTATTTCGCAAAGATATTTTTCGCCGTCGAGAGCCACCAGAGTTATGGCCATGCCGGCGAGTCCGTATGTTTTGTCACGCTCGTCTGAGTAGCGCAATGTTGAGTGATCCATATGTATATGTTATTTCCTTGTCAGGAAAACGGTGTTTTGGGGTTTGCGGTTCAAGGTCAGTTCACGACCATTATCTTGGCAACGGCGCCGGAGGAGCCGCCGTCGCTGGTTTCGGAGGCGAAGACGAAGTACACTCCTGTGCGTACGCGTTCGCCGGCATTGTTGCAGCCATCCCAGCTGATCATGCCTCCTTCCGAGCGGCCCTGGAAAAAGACGTTGCCGGCAATGTCGGCTATTTTGACAAGCGAATTGTCTTTGAGGCCGGCAACGGTAATCCAGCCGGTGTAGTCAGGGCGCACGGGGTTGGGGTATGCATAGACGTCGGAGTAGTCTTCGGCCGCAGGCGACGAGTCGCTGTCGAAAGAGTAGAGGCCGTCGGCAGTTCCGAAAAACACTTTATTGCTCAGCGGATGGCATGTGGCGAAGTAAACCGTGTTTGAGTTGAGCGGCGAATTGGCGGTTGTGAAATGATTTATTATTTCGGTGCCGTCCTCGTTTACGAGGTAGACACCGTCGTTGGCGGTGGCAAGCCATTTGCGGTTCGACGGGTCGACTGATATAGACAATACCCGGACGCCGTCGAGAAGGTAGTCGCCGAACTGGGTTCCGTCGTTTCGCGGCACGATGGGGCGCCTGAACGTAAGGTCGGATGTCATTGCAGTTGCCGGGCGTGTCAGGACGAGAGGCCCTATGTCCGAACAGAACCATATATGGCCCTTATGGTCTTCGACAGGGAATGGCAGGCGTTTCACGTCGAGCGAATGGCCTTCGGTGTCGTTGAACATATGGTGAACCATATAGGTGTCGTCGCTGAAATCGGACGGCGTGCCTTTTGTGTCGATGACTGCCAGCGATTCCGTGCTTGCGCCTACTGTGATAAAAATGTAGTTGGACCGCTTGCAGAAAAGAGCCGAAAGTTCACGGGAGCCTTCGAAATCGGGAAGGACCACAGATATGAAATCAGACTTGCTGACTTTATCGAGGCCGCTTCGGCGTTTTTCCGAAGGGAGCACCATGAAAGTGGCTGCAGGTGCCTGACGATGTCCGAGACCGAGCCACAGGTTGCCAGACGGGTCGATGGCGACGTTGTAGCCTCGGGGGTTGAGGGTGCCTTCGTAGCAGTTTGTGTTGTTGAAATTTGCAATCACTTCATTGTCGCGGAATGCAAAGAAAGGGGCATGGTTGAAGGCCTGATACCATATGTCGGGATTGTCGGGGTCTTCGACAACGCGGCTCGCACCGCCGACAAGACCCGGCCAGCCTGCTTTTTTCTGAAGATTAGCCATGGCCGGTACGATGCCCGAAGGGTCGAACCGGGGTACGGTCACGTCTTTAATCTGGCCTGTGGCGGGGTAAAATATATTTACCGACTGGATTCCGTTTGAATCGTCGACGCTGAGGGCGTCGAAATATTGCGAAGGGGTTCTCTTGACAATATAGAGGCGCTCACCGTCTTTGCTCCATGTGGCGCCCCAGGCTTCGTGCACTGTCAGACCTTCCGGGCGGAAAGGCTGCATGAGCACCGACGGTATGGAGCCGGAAATGTCGTATTGTCCGATACCGTCTACGTCTGCCGTCCAGACCGACGACAGGCCTTTTGCCGAGAATTTCTTTGTATCTTTCAGGGCGGCAGGGATTTCTATGGTCTCGCGTAAGCCGCTCTCGGATATGATATATGCCTTGTCCGAGTTATAGGCGAAGACAGCCCCGTCTTCCAGACGCTGGATTATATCATCTGATATTTTGATGTTATAAAGGTTGCGGGTAAATGTATTGTCACTGAAGTTGAACACTACCTTGTGGAGGCCGTTGGCGTGGTTGTATATGATAGTGTTGTCCGACAGCGGCTGCATGGCCGAGCTCCATAAGCCGACAATTTTAGTGAAGCTGTCGAAGGAGTGATGGCGCATGTCTTTTGGCGAAGAGTAGGCATAATCGCCAGTAATCAGCAGCAGATGGTCGCCCATCGGGAAGAGGTGGTCGGCGCTGAGGTTGTATATGCCTGAATCAACGATTTCCTGCTTTTTCTCGTCGTAGATGGCGAGACCGAACTCGGTGGCGACGTATATGCGTCCGTCGGCGAAATAGACATCGTTTATGCCATGGCCGCCGGAAATGACCGCATCCTTGATTTCAGGAAGATTGGCAACTCGTCCGTCGTCGAAGAGCATGTCGAGATTGCCGTTTTCATAGCATACAAGAAGATACTTGCTGTCCTTATTGTAGTAAATATCTTTTATTCCGATGTCCGACAGCTTGTTTGAGGTCGAGTAGATATATATTTCGTCGGTGTCGGAGTCGCGCGAGTACAGTTTTCCGTTGCTCACGGCAAACATGCGTCCGTTGCCTTCCGTCACTTTGCTAACGTCGTAGCCTATGGTGGGATAGATGGCCCATCGTCCGGTCATGTCGGTTGCAGCCGAAATGCTTACGGGCTGGAGCATGGTCGCCATTGCTGCGACGATAAGGAGAAATACTTTCTTAATCATTGAGAGGAATCTGTTAGAGCTGTTGGGAGAGTGAGGCGAGATAGGCCACGAGCTGGCGTACCGCGCGTCCGCGGTGGCTCACGGCGTTTTTCTCGTCGGGAGTGGCCTGTGCGAATGTCTTGCTCCATCCTTCGGGTCTGAAGAGGGGGTCGTAGCCGAATCCGCCTTCTCCATACGGTTCTGTAGTGATTTCGCCTTCCACGGTTCCGTTGAAAAAGCGGGGCTCCGAGCCGTCCATAAGCAGGGCTATGGCGGTGCGGAAGCGGGCATGGCGGTCGGGCTTGTCCGCGAGCTCGCGGAGCAGGCGCGCGTTGTTGGCGGCGCTGTCGTGGCCCGGGCCGGCATAGCGTGCGCTGTAGATTCCGGGGGCTCCGCCGAGTGCATCGACTTCGAGCCCGGAATCGTCGGCTATGCAGTCGTAGCCATAGTGCTCTTTTACAAAATATGCCTTGAGGAGGGCGTTCCCTTCAAAAGAATCGGCGGTTTCCGGAATGTCTTCGTGGCAGCCGATATCGGAAAGCCCGAGCACCTCGAAACCCTCGCCGAGGATTTCGCGGAGCTCGCGCAGTTTATGGGTGTTGTTGCTTGCAAAAACGATTTGTCGCATAGTAGAATAACGAATCGTTCTGTGGCTTTATTGTTCCGCTCAGGAAACCACGATGTTCACAATCTTGCCGGGCACGACGATAATCTTGCGCACGGTCTTGCCGTCGAGCCACTTGGCGGCACCTTCGGCCTCGAGCGCTGTTTTTTCGACGTCCTCGCGCGCCATGTCGACCGGCACGGTGATGTTGAAGCGCGCCTTGCCGTTGAAAGACACGGCCATTGTCACGGAGTCTTCCTTGAGGTGTGCCTCTTCGTAGGCGGGCCAGCTGGCGTCGCAGATACTGCTGTCGTGGCCGAGAGCACCCTGCCAGAGGGCTTCGGCGGCGAAAGGTGCGAAAGGAGCGAGGACCACGGCCAGCGGCTCGAGAATCTCGCGCGAACGGCATTTCTGCTGCGCAAGTTCGTTGATGCATATCATGAATGCGGCCACAGAGGTGTTGAAGGAGAATGCCTCGATGTCGGCGCTTACTTTCTTGATGAGTTTGTGGAGACTCTTGAGGTTTTCGCGTGAGGGAGCGGAAGAATCCACCAGGCAGTCATCGCCTTTCCAGTAGAGGCCCCAGAACTTCTTGATGAAGCGGAACACGCCGTCGATACCGTTCGTATCCCAGGGCTTGCTTGCTTCCAGCGGGCCGAGGAACATTTCATAGAGGCGGAGAGTGTCGGCTCCGTAGCGCTCTACCATATCGTCGGGGTTGACGACGTTGTGCATCGATTTCGACATCTTCTCGACGGCATGGCCGCAGACGTAGCGTCCGTCTTCGAGCACGAATTCGGCGTCGGCAAATTCGGGGCGCCATGCGCGGAAGGCATCCATGTCGAGTACGTCGTTGCTCACCATGTTGATGTCCACGCGGATAGGTGTGGTGTCATACTGGTCTTTGAGGCCGGCGCTTACGAAGGTGTTGGTGTCCTTGATACGATAAACGAAGCTTGTGCGACCCTGTATCATACCCTGGTTGATGAGCTTGTGGAAGGGCTCGTCGTCTACCACTTCGCCGTAGTCGTAGAGGAATTTATTCCAGAAGCGGCTGTATATGAGGTGGCCGGTGGCATGTTCGCTACCTCCGATGTAGAGGTCGACGGAGCGCCAGTATTCGTCGGCTTCGCGGCTTACGAGGGCCTTGTCGTTGTGCGGGTCCATGTAGCGCAGATAGTATGCCGATGAGCCTGCGAAACCGGGCATGGTGTTGAGCTCCAGCGGATAGCCTTCGGGTGTGTTCCAGTTCTTGGCGCGGCCCAGAGGGGGCTCGCCGGTTTCTGTAGGCAGATATTTGTCTACTTCGGGAAGCTCGAGAGGGAGCTGGTCAAAAGCGGTGGGAATACCGTCTACATAGCAGATAGGAATAGGTTCGCCCCAATAGCGCTGACGGCTGAAGATGGCGTCGCGAAGACGGTAGTTTGTCTTGACGCGTCCGATTCCCTTTTCTTCGATGAAGCGCTTGGTGGCGGCTATGGCCTCTTTCACGCTGAGACCGTTAAGCTTGAGCTCGGGGCCATCGCTGTTTATCATTGTGCCTTCTTTGGCATCGAAGCTTTCTTCGCTTACATCGGCGCCCTCGATAAGAGGAATAATCGGCAGTTCGAAATGGCGGGCGAAAGCATAGTCGCGGCTGTCGTGGGCCGGAACCGCCATGATGGCGCCTGTGCCGTAGCCTGCGAGCACGTAGTCGCTGATATAAACGGGTATTTTTTTGCCCGACAGCGGGTTGACGGCGTAGCTGCCGCTGAAGACGCCGGTCACTTTCTTATCTATCATGCGTTCGCGTTCGGTGCGGTGCTTGATGGTTTCGAGGTATGCGTCTACGGCCTCTTTCTGTTCGGGGGTGGTAAGTTCTTTCACATACTTGCTCTCGGGGGCGAGTACCATGAAAGTCACGCCGAAGACGGTGTCGGCGCGTGTGGTGAATATTTCGAGGTCTATGTCGTCGCGGCCATCGATTCTGAAGTGCATTTCAGCACCTTCCGAGCGGCCGATCCAGTTGCGCTGTGTCTCTTTGATGGATTCAGACCAGTCGATGCGGTCGAGGCCCTGAAGGAGGCGTTCGGCATATGCCGACACTCGCAGACACCACTGCCACATCTCTTTCTGTTCCACGGGGTAGCCGCCGCGGACCGATACGCCTTCGCTCACTTCGTCGTTGGCGAGCACGGTGCCGAGCTTGGGGCACCAGTTCACCATGGTGTTGGCCTGGTAGGCCAGACGATAGTTCATCAGAGTATCGCTCTTTTCTTTATCGGACATCGCCTTCCATTCGTCGGCGGTGAAATGCAGCTCCTTGTTGCATGCGGCGTTTACACCTTCGGCGCCTTCGCTTTCGAATTTTTCGATGAGTTTTTCAATCGGCATGGCGCGGTCGGCGGTCTTGTCGTAGTAGGAGGCGAACATTTTGAGGAACGCCCACTGTGTCCAGCGGTAAAATTCGGGGTCGCAGGTGCGGATTTCGCGGTCCCAGTCGAAGCTGAAACCGATTTTGTCGAGCTGGCTGCGGTAGCGGGCCGTGTTGATTCGGGTTGTTACCTCGGGGTGCTGGCCGGTCTGGATAGCATATTGTTCGGCGGGAAGGCCATATGCGTCGTAGCCCATGGGGTGGAGCACGTTAAAGCCCTGCAGGCGCTTGTGGCGCGCTACGATGTCGCTGGCAATATATCCAAGGGGGTGTCCTACGTGCAGGCCGGCTCCCGAAGGATAGGGGAACATGTCGAGCACATAATATTTGGGCTTGGAACGGTCTATCTCTACGTGATAGATATTGCGGTCTTTCCAGTACTGAGCCACGCGGCTCTCTATTTCTTTGTGATTGTATTCCATAATATGGCGGTAATGGCCGTAACAGCAGATTTATTTATTTCGAAAGTTCGAGCATGCGGTCTATCGGGCGCAGAGCTTTCAGCCGCATGTCTTCGTCAATGATTATTTCCGGGCTCTCGGCGCGCAGGCAGTCGCGGAGCTTCGAGAGCGTGTTGAGTTTCATGTATGCGCATTCATTACAGCCGCAGGTGCTGTCAGATGGCGGAACGGCTATGAATGTCTTTTCGGGCGCGCTCTTGCGCATCTGGTGCAGGATTCCGCTTTCGGTCGCCACGATAAACTCGCGGGCGTCGCTTGCGAGAGCATAGGCGAGCAGAGCGGCTGTCGAGCCAAGTTTGTCGGCCATGAGGCGTACAGGGCGCGAGCACTCGGGGTGCACAAGCACAGGGGCTTCGGGATGCGCTTTTTTCAGTTCGGCGATGGCTTCGGCCGAGAAACGCTCGTGTACATGACAGGCTCCGTCCCAGAGAATCATATTGCGTCCGGTCTCGGCATTGATATAGCCGCCGAGGTTGCGGTCGGGACCGAAAATGATTTTTTCATCGGCCGGGAGCGAATCTATGATTTTGCGGGCGTTTCCGCTGGTTACGAGTATGTCGGTGAGCGCCTTGACTCCAATCGAGGTGTTGACATACGAAACCACCGTGTGGCCCGGGTGCGCCTTTATGAACTCTTCGAATTCAGCAGCGGGGCAACTGTCGGCCAGCGAGCAGCCTGCATCGACATCAGGCACAAGCACTTTCTTGTCGGGGCACAGCACCTTGACGGTCTCGCCCATAAAATGCACGCCGCACATCACCACAATATCGGCATCGGCACAGCATTCAGCCGCTTTCTGAGCCAGGGCAAGCGAGTCGCCGACGTAATCGGCGAGGTCCTGGAGGGCTCCGTCTACATAATAATGCGCAAGGATAACGGCATTCTTATCCTTCTTGAGCTGCAATATTTCCTGGCGGAGTGCGTCGTCTGCACCCGCTCCTAAAACACATTGATTCATAGCAAATGGTTTATCAGCCGCAAAATTACATAAAATCCCCGACTTAATCGAATGATACCACCAATGAAATAGCCCCCGACCGGCCGATGGCCCTTTTTTCTGTCTCTGAAGACTGGTGTTCCGACATGGGGCCGGGGCGGCCGTGATGATGGAAAATTGCGATGATTTGCGTATCTTTGTCTCGGATTGAACAGAACCTGTAGTTACCGATGAATTTGAAAAGATATATTGTGTTTGCCGTCGCACTCGGTTGTGCGGTGGTGTCAAGGGCTATTGCTCTCGAGCCTGGAAATTTCCGTATCGTAATGCCTGCAAACAGTCCGGAGCCCGAAATGCTTGCCGCCCGAAGTGTTGCACGCGATTTTGGAAAAGTGATGCACTGGATTCCCGACATCGACAGCGTTGCCTCTGCCGGCATGACAAATATCAGAGTGGTGGACGCCGCTGTTGCCGGAGAGCAGGGCATACGCAGTCTCGACGGTTTCGAAAGTCATCGCATCTATGCCGATGGCGACGATATTGTGCTTGCCGGCAAGGATATGCGCGGTGCTATCTACGCTCTGTATTCGTTTTCGGAGAAATTTCTCGGAGTGCCTCCGCTGTGGTATTTCAGCAGTTGGGTGCCCGAATACAAGAACAGGATTGAGTTTCCGGATAATTACGACTGCCTCGAAAAATCGCCGGAAGTGAGATTCCGAGCCTGGTTTCCTAATGACGAAGACCTTCTGAATCCATGGCGCGAGAAGAGTCCGCAGAACGATGAGCTGTGGCTGGAGGCAATGCTGCGGCTTAAGCTGAATACGGTCGAATTCGGCCCGACGGTGACTTATCCCGATTATAAAATGAGCCATAATGCCGATTTGCTGCGGAAATACGGCCTGGTGCTGACTTCGCATCATATGGTGGGTCTCAACAACAGTTTCGCCAATTGGGAGAAGTACTGGGAGCAGGTGCGAGGCATGAAGGCGCCGGAGCTTAAACTCGCCAATCTCGACGCCATGAAGGAGTTCTGGGCCTACAACATAGAGACCATCATGCGCAACGACCAGGAAAACCTATGGCAGATAGCATTCCGCGGCCGCACCGACGAGCCTTTCTGGAATATTTTCCCCGATTCGCCCGAGAGCGAAAAGGAGCGTGCCGAGGTCATCAACAAAATGGTGCGTATCCAGTATGATATGATACGTGAGGCCACCGGCGAGGACGACCCCTTCGTGAGAATGACTTTCTACGACGAGTTGTCCGACCTTCTCGCCAAAGGTTATCTCGAGCCTCCGGCCGCGAGCAATATGCTGTGGACTTTTGTGGCCGGCCGACGCGACCACTACCCCTACGACGACCTGGTGAACTACGATTTTTCCAAGCCGATGCAGCTGGGCTATTACATGAATCTTCAGTTCACCTCTACCGGCGCACATCTCGCTCCGGCAGAAAGTCCGTGGAAGATGGAACAGAACTATCGCTATGTGGCATCGCGAGGTCCGCTGCGTTTCAGCGTTGTCAATGCCGGCAATATACGCGAGTTTGTGATGGAAATGTCGGCCAATGCGGCCATGATGTGGGATATGGAGACATACGACACCGATTCGTTCCTGAAATCTTTCTGTGCCCGGTATTACGGCGAGGAATTTGCCGGCGATATAGCGGAGTTATACCGCGATTATTATAATGCCTACTGGCTTCAGCGCCCTTCGGAATTTCCGGGAATGGACCGCCAGTTCATATTCCAGGACCTCAGGCATGCCCAGGTCCTTAACCAGGTGTTGCGGCGGTTCGACGACTTTAATCCGAATCCGCTGTCTGATATAGGATTCGAGCGTGTCAAAGGCCGTTCGTTCCGTCTTGTCACCGACAATCAGGTCGATGAAATCATATCAGGCATGGAGCAGAGTTCGCCCCGTTTCCGGGCCGTGGCGCAGCGTTGCGATGAAATGAACCGGCGTCTGCCTGTTTCCAGGCAGCGGTTCTTCTACGATAATCTGTCGTGCTATGCCCACTATATGGCGTCGCTCTCTGAAGGTGTCGGCCATTTCCTTAAGGCCTACAGAGGCGACGATGACCCAGGCCAGCATCTCGTCGCGGCGCATGGCTGTCTCAAAGATGCCCGCAGAGCTCTGCTGAGCTCGCAGCACGGCGTTTTCGACACATGGTACGAAACCGACCGTCTTTTCAATCTCAATGAAAAAATAGAGGCTCTCGGCCGCCTCGTGAGCCGCCCTTAGGCGAGCATGGCGGCGGCGCGGCGGAGGGCGGCGGCAAAGGCGTCGACTTCGGCCTCGGTGTTGTAGAGGGCGAAGGAGGCGCGGACCGTTCCCTCGATTCCGAATCGTTCCATCAGCGGCTGGGCACAGTGGTGCCCGGTGCGCACTTCAATACCCATCTGGTCGAGGAGGACGCCGGTGTCGTAGTGGTGGGCGTCGCCGACAAGGAACGACAGTACGGCGGCTTTGCCCGGTGCGGTGCCGAATATCCGCAATCCCGGAATGTCTGCTATTGCGGCTGTGGCGCGTTCGAGAAGCTTTGCTTCGTGGGCTGCAATGCGCTCTATCCCGACGTTTTCCATATAGTCTATGGCTTTGGCGAGAGCTGCCGCGCCGATGAAGTCGGGGGTACCTGCCTCGAATTTATATGGAAGGTCGGCCCAGGTGGTGCCCGAGAAGCTGACGTGACCGATCATCTCGCCGCCGCCCTGATAGGGAGGCATGGCGTCGAGGAGGTCGCGGCGGCCGTAGAGTATGCCTATGCCTGTCGGGCCATACATCTTGTGCGATGAGAATGCGTAGAAGTCGGCTCCGAGGGCTTTGACGTCGATTTTTTCGTGGGCTATGGCCTGGGCTCCGTCGATACATACAACGGCTCCATGTTCATGGGCGTAAGCGGCCATCTCCGCTACCGGATTCACGGTGCCGAGCACGTTCGATACGTGGCAGAACGATACCAGGCGGGTGCGGTCGGTGAAAAGCGCCCGGTAGGCGTCGAGGTCGAGCACACCGCGGTCGTCGCAGGGCACCACTTTAATCACCACGCCCTTGCGGGCGGCAAGGAGCTGCCATGGCACGATGTTGGAGTGGTGCTCCATGACGGTGAGGATTATCTCGTCGCCTTCGTCAAGGAGCGAGCCGTAGGACGCCGCCACCAGATTGAGACTCTCTGTGGTGCCACGGGTGAAGATAATCTCGTCGGTCGAGTCGGCACCGATAAAAGCCCGAACTCGTTCGCGCGAGGCCTCCATGGCTGCTGTCGCTTTCTGCGACAGGCAGTGCACGCCGCGGTGCACGTTGGCCTTGGTGTGGGTGTACAAACGGTCTATTTCTTCCACCACCTGTCGCGGAGTCTGCGAAGTGGCGGTATTGTCGAGATATACGAGCGGTTTGCCGTAGACGGTCTCGGCTAGTATGGGGAAGTCGGCGCGCAGTGCTTCGACGTCGTAGATTTCTTTCATTCTTCCGGAGCTTGAGAGTGGCATGCGGTGGCGCATGTGCTGCAGTCGGCCGAAGCGCCCGAGAGGCGTTTTTCGACCAGTATGTGTAGGCGCTGGCGGAGAACCTCGAACGATATGTTGTCGATTACATCCACCATGAAAGCCTGTGTGAGCATGCGTTTGGCTTCGTCGCGGGGAATTCCTCGCGCCTGCATGTAGAAGAGGGCTCGCTCATCGAGCTGGCCAGTTGTGGCGCCGTGGCTGCACTTCACTTCGTCGCAGTATATTTCGAGCTGAGGCGAGGCTTCCATGCGTGCCGAGGGCGATTCGAGGATATTGCGGTTGGTCTGGGCGGCGTCGGTGAAGCGTGCGGCTTCATCGACCACTATGCGGCCTCCGAAAGCGCCGCGGCCCTTGTCGAACAGCGCGTTCTTGAATATCTGGCGGCTTGTGCAGTGTGAGCCGAGGTGGCGCAGGACAACGCTGTCAGAGCAAATCTGTTCGTCCGATACTATGGCGAGGCCGCTTAGCGAGGTATATGCGCCGTCGCCCGGCACGGAGATGTCGAACTCGTTGCGGGTCACGCCTCCGCTGAGGAAATCGGTGTTTACCGTCAGGCGCGAGTCGCTGTGCTGCACGGCACGGAAGCTGAAGAGGCGGTGTGTTGCGGCCGAGGATTCCTCGATGTCGTAGAACTCTACTTCCGCGCCGGCATCCACTCTTATATATACATTCTGCAGATTGAGGTGCTGCACGGCCGGGGTCTGGGTGTGGTCGCAAAGCAGAATCTTCACCTTAGAGCCTTCGCATGCGTGCACGAGCAGACGGCGGGGCGTCAGCATGGGCACGGGCGAGTTGAAGATATTGACAATCTGCACGGCTTTCTCTATTTCTGTGCGCGGTGCCACCCGGACATAGATACCGTCGTGAGCGAGAGCGTCGGAGATTGCTCCGGCTATGCTGTTCTTGTCGGCGCCGTCGGCCAGCAATGCTGCCGCATCGGCTTCGAATTCGGCCGGAACCTGACGGAGGCTGCACACGGTAAGGCCCTCAGGCATGTTGCGCATCAGTACGTCGGTTGGGCGGAAGATGTCGTTGGCAACAACGGCGAGAAGGCTGTTGAGCTGGGGAACGCCGCAGCGGAAAGATGCGGCCACATCGGCTGTCATCGGCACCCGGGCAATGTTAACGCCATAGTCGGGCGCGAAGAGACGGTCAAGGCGGCATTCGGGAATCTCGTCCGATGCCGGTTTATAGGCCTCGATGGCTTCTGCCAGACGTGAGGCGCCTGCCTTGTTGACGGCTTCGAGCAGGGCGGGGCGCCCTTTGGCCATCACGGCGGCGTTGTCGCGCACCAGGTCGAGGTACTGGTTGAATGCGTTGTCAGATCTGCTCATTGTCAACCTCCTGCTTAATCCAGTCATAGCCCTTTTCTTCGAGTTCGAGAGCCAGTTCGGGACCTCCTGTATGCACTATGCGGCCTTTGTAGAGTATATGCACGAAATCGGGCTTGATATAATCGAGAAGGCGCTGATAGTGAGTGATTACTATAGTGGCGTTCTGGTCGGTCTTGAGTTTGTTGACACCGCCGGCCACGATGCGCAGGGCGTCGATGTCGAGGCCGCTGTCGGTCTCGTCGAGAATGGCTACGCGGGGCTCGAGCATTGCCATCTGGAAGATTTCGTTGCGCTTTTTCTCGCCGCCTGAGAAGCCTTCGTTGACCGAGCGCGAGGCGAGCTTGTTGTCGAGCTCTACCACGGCGCGCTTCTGGCGCATGGTCTTGAGGAAGTCGGCGGCGCTCATCGGCTCAAGGCCGAGATATTTGCGCTTGGCGTTGATGGCGGCGCGCATGAAGTTGACCATCGTCACACCCGGAATCTCGACCGGGTACTGGAACGACAGGAAGAGGCCTTCGTGCGAGCGGTCTTCGGGGCTGAGACCAAGCAGGTCGACGCCTGCCAGAGTCGCCGAGCCCCCGAGCACGGTGAAGCGGGGGTCGCCGGCAAGAACGCCCGACAGGGTGCTTTTGCCCGAACCGTTGGGGCCCATTATGGCATGGACTTCGCCGGGGCGCACGGTGAGATTGATACCGCGCAGTATTTCCTTGCCGTCAATGCCGGCACGCAGATTCTCAACTTTCAGTAAATCTTCCATTTGTAATGGTGTATTTTAATGGTTGAAAAAGTCGAAAAAGTTAAAAAAGTCGAGATAATGGTCTCTTTTCAACTGTTTTCACTTTTTACACTATATAAACTAAATTATCCGACGGAGCCTTCGAGGGTGATGGCGAGGAGTTTCTGGGCCTCGACGGCGAACTCCATCGGGAGCTTGTTCATCACTTCTTTGGCATAGCCGTTCACAATCAGGGCGATGGCTTCTTCGGTGGGAATGCCGCGCTGGTTGCAGTAGAATATCTGGTCTTCCGATATTTTAGAAGTCGTGGCTTCGTGCTCGACCACTGCCGAACTGTTTGCCACGTCGATGACCGGGAAGGTGTGCGCGCCGCAGGTGCCGCTGAGCAGCAGAGAGTCGCACTGGGTGTAGTTGCGCACGCCTTCGGCCTTGGGAGCGACTTTCACCAGGCCGCGGTAGCTGTTCTGGCTATGTCCGGCCGATATGCCCTTGCTGACTATTGTCGATGTGGTGTTCGAGCCGATGTGTATCATCTTCGTGCCTGTGTCGGCCTGCTGGCGGTTGTTGGTGACGGCGACGGAGTAAAATTCGCCGACCGAGCCTTCGCCTGCGAGTATGCACGAGGGGTATTTCCACGTTATGGCCGAGCCGGTCTCTACCTGTGTCCACGACAGCTTGGAGTAGTCGCCGCGGCATAGGCCGCGTTTGGTCACGAAGTTGTAGACACCGCCGCGACCTTCGGCGTCGCCGGCATACCAGTTCTGAACGGTCGAATATTTGACTTCGGCGCGCTCTTCGACGATGATTTCGACGATGGCGGCATGGAGTTGGTTCTCGTCGCGCATCGGGGCGGTGCAGCCTTCGAGATAGCTCACGTATGCCTCGTCGTCGGCTACGATAAGAGTGCGCTCGAACTGGCCTGTGCCGGCCGAATTGATACGGAAATATGTCGACAGTTCCATCGGGCAGCGAACTCCCTTGGGGATATAGACGAACGAACCGTCGGAGAACACCGCCGAGTTGAGGGCGGCGTAGAAATTATCGCGGTAGTTCACGACCTTGCCGAGATACTTGCGCACCAGGTCGGGATACTCGAGCACGGCCTCGCTGAACGAACAGAATACGATGCCGAGTTCGGCGAGGCGTTCGCGGTGAGTGGTGCGCACCGACACGGAGTCGAGCACTGCGTCGACGGCCATGCCCGAAAGAGCCTTCTGCTCTTCCAGTGGTATGCCCAGACGGTTGAATGTGTCGAGCAGCTGCGGGTCGACCTCGTCGAGGCTCTTTGGCCCTTCCTTTTTCTTCGGGGCCGCATAGTAGCTTATTGCCTGGAAGTCGATAGGCGGAATGTCGAGGTGGGCCCATGTCGGAGGTTCGAGGGTGAGCCAGTAGCGGAAAGCCTCCAGGCGGAAGTCGAGCAGCCATTGTGGCTCGCCCTTAAGCTCGGAGATGCGTCGCACCACGTCTTCGTTGAGGCCGGCCGGAATGATATCCGTGTCGATATCCGACGTGAAGCCGTATTTATATTCTCCCGACGTAGCGCGCTCTATGATGCGGCTGTCGTCTTCGGGTTTATGTTGATTCTCGTTCATATCGAATGATAAACGGCACAAAGGCCTCGTAGGTTTATTTGGTGATATAACCGGCCAGGGCTGGAGCTATTTTTACCACGGCAGTACGCCATGGCTTTGCCGGATTGCTGAATGCGCCTCTGTCGGAAGGGCATACTGCCAGATACACGTTGAGAACAATACTCGTTATAATCAGCCACTCCGCTATGCGGAATGCAGCGCCGGCGATACGGTCGAACGGCCGCAGATGCATGGCCGATACCGCCGCTCCGAAAAGCCTCGCAAGCAGCCACACGCCGAAGTAGGTCGCAACGAAAACAAGCGCATAGCACAGCACCCGCAGTGTCGTCTCGTGCTCGGAGCCGTGACTCACAAGTGCATCGGCTATGGTGCCTCCGAAAAACCTGCACACCAGAATCGCTGCCAGCAAAGCTGCAATCGCGCCAATCTGCGCCACAATGCCGCGCATGGCACCCGTCACGGCTGCTATCACCACAATGGCAAGTAATATAATGTCGGTTAAAGCCATATCATACAGTTTTTCAAACTGCAAAATTACAAAATTCCCCCGATATCTATATCAGTATTTCTGTGTCATCTCAGTATTTCCGGGCAGAAACGTTTCGGCTGGAGGACTACATGCTGATTTAAGACGCCCGACAATTACGAATTGATGGTCCATAGGGGACTTAAGCATGATGTGTGGTTTGATATTATGAAAAGTAATGATATGCTCGGTTCTTGTTGATAGTTTTTTATATGGTTTGGGTTGAAGTTGTTCGATACTTCTTTTTTTGTGCTGTTGGGTTCTTGAATGTGTTGATAGCCAGATGTAAGCGTGCGGGGCGTCTGTTTGGACTGTTTGCGGATGGTTAGAAAAAGACGCGGCATAACGCTTGAATTGTGGCTTATTTTATTGCATAAGTCAATTATTGTTTGTTAATTTGCGGCAAAGTGCTATATAACCCGACTGTTTCTGTCAAAAAAACTTCAAGCTAAATGTCTCGAATAAAAATTACATTTCTTGCGGTAGGCGCCATTCTCGGTACTTCAGCCGCCATGGGCGTAACAACATTAAAGCCTAAAGCCGTTCAGGCTGCTCCGAAAGCACTTGATGTCTATTATCACACACCCGAAGGGGTGACATTCGCCGGTATGGACAGCAATGGTGATTTTAGCGGCGATTATGCGTTCGCACCTGCCGGAAAATGGCTTAATACGGTTGCCGAGGCAAGTCCGGACGGCGCCGAATATAGCTGGTTGTATCCTGTTTCTAAAAATGAATATGGTGTCGAAAAGACATCGACATCTACGGCAGAGAAGTTTCAGTTCCGCATTAAAGAAAAAGGTCTTTATTCGGCGCCGGTTCTAACTGCGGAGTACGGTGGCGCCAAACTTTCGTATTCGTTGGCAGCCGACGGCATAAAATACGGTGAATATGGAACGTGGAATAATTATGCGGTAAACTATCAGCCGGGTCTCACCACAATTGTCGGTCAGGCTCACGAGCTTCTGTCTACGAACGACCCCACCGCTACTGCATATCTCAATATGGTGATGGCCGGAGGATTATTCACTGATATATCCGTATATGGTTTCGGTGAGTCATTCTATGATTGCGGTGATTTTTATCTTGAGGCTGTCAATGCCATGGTTTACAGCGAAGAAAATATTACAGCTGGCGATATTGCTGTCAAAGTGTTTCTTCGCGAGAAGACAAGTGTGGATTATAAAACCGAGCTTGCGCAGCTTGAAACCGACGAAGTGAAGCCCATCGGCGACAACCGCTACTATGTTTCCTTCAAGTGTGCCGAGCCGGTGTTTATCACTTCGGCAATGCAGGTGGTGGTGCTTCCGGCCGAAGGTAGCTCTGCACGCTTCTCGCCGATGATGCCTTTGCAGAAAAACTATCGGTCGTCAAACATGGGCACGGCATCGCTTTATGCCACATTCAAATTCACAGGAAAGAAAGCGAGCCTGCAGTGCCTGGATTTCTTCGGGACAGAAGTGACCAACGAAGATGACACTTCGGCCGGATTCCTCAATCATTGGGCAATCGGCGTCAAAGGGTCATATGAAAAACCATTGTCAGGAGTCGAAGGTGTCATTGTCGGCACTTCCGAGGTCGATGCTCCGGTCTATAATCTGGGCGGTGTCTGTGTCGGCTCGATAGACGATATGGACCGTCTGCCTGCCGGAATTTACATATCGAACGGTAAAAAAATAATCAAACGCTAATACATAACCATTTATAGCAGTATGAATAAAGTCGTTACTCTTTCTGTGGCCGTAAGCCTTGCTTTTTCGGCCGGTGCGTCTGCTCCGCTGATTCCGGTCGGTTCGACAGCCGTGAAAACTTATGCTTCCGAAAAGAATGCCACTGAGGTCGTTTCCAGGGCGTCTTCAGACTATGAAGTGTTCTATCCGGCGCCTGCCGGAGTGTTCTATCTCGGCCTTCCGATGGACAACAGCCACTATGATGTGCCGGAGTACGGTGTCGCGCCCTGTAATACCGACATTACATTCAGCACCGATATAGACCTCGACTACAACGACTATGAATGGACCTATGTCAACTCTGCCGGCAAGACGGTAGAGGCAGATAATACGGATATAGTCATGAATGTGGCAAGTCTCAGTGTCGTAGACGCTCCGTTCCTCTGGGCTCAGGGCTATGGAGGTAGCGGCACTTATACCATGGCCCGAGGCGGAATCTTGTTCGGGCAGGGCTTTTATGAGAATTTCTATGCCACGAACCTCAATGTCGCCAATCTCAACAGCGAGTTTTTCAATGTCGCCGCCCTTGCCGTAAACTACGAGGACGCAGGTAAAAATTTTGCGGCCGAATATCCTCTCAAGATATCTGATGTAGCCATCAAGGGCTGGGGCGAACTATTCCGCTACGGTGGAGCTACATACAAATTCGACGCTCTTCGTATGGCGCTGATTTATACCGGAGCCGAGGCCGAGGCCAATCAGATAGAAGCCGATATTTACGAGTTTGGCGCCGACGGTAAGCTGGGCAAGAAACTCGCCACATATGTGAATACCGCCATTCAGAAATACGACACATATCAGGGCAGCTACTGGTACTCCATCGAATTTGCGCCCGCAAAAGGTGAGGAGGCTCCTGTTATTGATACCGATGTCATGGTCGTATTCCGTCCTAATGCGGGTGTGAGCACAATTATTTCGCCAACTATGGCCGGCACCCCCGGCCTTCCGGAATCGGAACCCGTCACAAGCTACGTGATTGCCGACTATACACGCGGCGGCACGGCTGTCGAAGACGGTTGCCTCTCCTATGTGGGCGAATACGAGTCGCGCTACACCGAGTATTGCAAACACTGGACGGCCAGCGGTAAAATCGTATATGTGGAAAAGAGCTCTGGCATCGACGGAATCTCCGCGCAGCCTGCTGAACCAGCCGATAAAGCTGTCTACAACATTTTGGGTGTCAAGGTTTCCGATAATGGCATCGAAAACCTCCCTGCCGGTCTCTACATTACAAACGGTAAAAAAATCCTTGTGAAATAACGGCCACCGATTGTCCGGACATACACCAGGCGTCGTTTGAGCACCTCGCGGATAGCTCAGGCGACGCCGGTTTATTACAACCAGTCCGGAGTGCCCGCATGAAGAGGGTAATCGTGGCAAAAGTGCGTGTTTGCCTGATAAAAAAGGTTAAGGGGTAGGTTTGTTTGGAGAAAATAGGTAATTTTGCGGTTTGTTAGGGCAGTGCGTGTGCCTGCCGCTAAAGTGCAAAGAATCATGCAGCTTAAAAAATATAACCTTGTCAACAATGTCATGGGCTGGTTCGCCTTCGTGGTGGCGGCTGTGACATATCTCATGACGGTCGAGCCGACCGCAAGTTTCTGGGATTGTCCCGAGTTCATATCGCAGGGCGCCAAGCTCGAAGTGGGTCACCCGCCGGGCAACCCGATTTTCATGCTTGCGGCGCGCTTTTTCGTTACGCTCTTCGGCGGAGGCATGGATACAGCGGCCTTGGCCGTCAACTCGATGTCGGCGCTTCTGAGCGCGGGAACCATCCTGCTGCTTTTCTGGTCGGTGACACACCTGACCCGTCGTCTGCTCGTGCGCGACGACGCCGAGAGCATCAGCATGTGGCAGCTTGTCGTTACCATGGGCGCCGGCCTGTGCGGAGCGCTTGCCTATACATGGAGCGACACATTCTGGTTCTCGGCCGTCGAAGGCGAGGTCTATGCGTTCTCGTCGTTCTGTACGGCCTTGGTCTTCTGGCTTATGCTTAAGTGGGAAAACCGTGCCGACGAGCCCTTCAGCGACCGTTATCTCATTCTTATCGCATACGTTATCGGCGTTTCTATCGCCGTCCATCTGCTCAACCTGCTCTGTATTCCGGCCCTTGGCCTCATATTCTACTACCGCAAGTGGAAGCAGGTCAACGCCGTCGGGTCGCTTATCGCCCTTGGCGTGTCGTGTGTCATTGTAGGAGCTATCCTCTATGGACTTGTGCCCGGCTTCGTGCAGGTAGCCCAGTGGTTCGAGCTGATGTTTATCAACGGCTTCGGCTTGAGCTATAATATGGGTGTGCTCATATACGCCGCCCTGCTTGTGGCAGTGTTCATACTCACAATCCGTGCCCTCTACCGCAGCCGCAAGCCCGGATATATCCGCTTTATGGTGCTACTGTCGGTAGCCCTGTCGGGTATGCCCTTTATCGGTCACTCCGTGTGGTTCGGCATACTTGTCATAGTGGCTCTCGCGGTCTATCTGTTCGGTTTCTGCCGTCCTCTGCCGGTGCGTGTGCTCAGCATTGCCGTCATCAGCATTTTCGTGATATTCATCGGCTATTCGAGCTATGCGCTGCTGCTTATACGCGCCTCGGCCAACACTCCGATGAACCAGAATGCTCCCGACAATGTCTTCGCCCTTGCATCATACCTCAACCGCGAGCAGTATGGCGACCGTCCTCTCTTCAAAGGCCCCGTTTTCGCCGAAACAATAGAGGAAATGGAATATCCCGAAGGTTCCGGCGAGTTCTTTGTGCCTGTCGACGAATATGGCCGTCCGCGCACACGTATTGTCGACGGTTATCTGCGCGACGAGCGCAACGCCGCCTTCAACACGCCTGAAAACAGCTATACCAAGGTGGTGAAAACCTCGCCCGACCAGCCCGACGAATATGTGGAGGAAATCGAGCGTCCGTCGTACCGCACCATGCCCGACCTCGACATGATTTTCACCCGTATCTATGGCAACGACCCCGAGGGCCGCATTGTGGCCGGATACAAGTCGTGGGCCGGATATAATACCCCCGACATCTACACAATTCCGCAGGAAGTGCGTGCCCGCTGGGCTCAGCAGGGCTACGTGCCGAAATACGAGCTTCTGCCTTATCTCAACAATATGCAGACGGTGGTGACGAACATAGACTCCACTACAGGCGAGCCAGTGCTCGAGACTGCCGTGTGGAAGCCCGGATTCGACGTCAATCTGCGCTACTTCCTCAACTACCAGCTCAACCACATGTACTGGCGCTACTTCATGTGGAACTTCGCCGGACGCCAGAACGACCTCCAGGGCAACGGAGAGCCCCATCTCGGAAACTGGATTTCGGGCATCCCCGCCATCGACAACGCCCGTCTCGGCGACCAGTCGCTCCTGCCCGACGAATTCGGCGAGGGCAACAAGGGCCACAACGTGTTCTACATGCTTCCTCTCATACTCGGCATAATCGGTCTTCTCTATCAGGCTCTCTACCGCCACCGCATCAACCCCGAGCGAGGCATACAGCAGTTCTGGGTCGTGTTCTTCCTCTTCTTCATGACCGGTATCGCCATCGTGCTCTATCTGAACCAGACTCCGGGCCAGCCGCGTGAGCGCGACTATGCTTTCGCCGGTTCGTTCTATGCCTTCGCAATCTGGATTGGCATGGGCGTTCCTGCCATCGCCGTATTCCTGCGCAATCTGCTGCAGGGCAAGAAGGACGAAGAGACTGCAGGCCGCGCTCCGGCTATTGTGTCGGCCGCCGTGGCATGTGCTGTCGGCATTGCCGTGCCAGTGCAGATGGTATCGCAGACCTGGGACGACCACGACCGCTCCGGCCGCTACACGACACGCGACTTCGGTTTCAACTATCTCAGCTCCCTGGCCCCGAACGCCGTGATTTTCACAAACGGCGACAACGATACCTTCCCCCTCTGGTACGCCCAGGAAGTCGAGGGCTACCGCACCGATGTGCGCGTTGTGAACCTTTCGTATCTCACAACCGACTGGTATGCCAACCAGCTCCGTCACCCGACCTACGACGCCGCTCCGGTCGACATGTACGCCCAGCCCAAGGACTATGCCTACGAGCGCCTCGGATATAGCTTTGTCGTGCCCCGCGACCGCAACCTCACCGATGCCCGCACCTCTCTCGAAGAGCTTTATGCCTCCGACGCCGACCTCTACGGCGCTCCCGTGATGTCGCGCCCCAATGTGTTCATGCCCGTAGACAGTGCTGCCGCAATGGCTGTATTCGGCACCGGAACACCTGCGGTCGACAGCCTATATCTCGCTCCTTACGTGGCCGATGTCCATACCGATTTGTCGACTATGGGCAGCGGAATGAATCAGGGCCGCACCCTCTCGCTCGATATTGTAGCCAACAGTGTTGCCGGCAACTGGAAACGCCCTGCCTATTTCGCCACAACAGTGCCCTCGTCGTATTACCTCGGCCTCACCCCGTTCCTTTCGGCTACTGGCCTGGCATATCAGGTGACTCCATTCGCCAATCCGGCCGTAAGTCCCACGGCAGAGACCGGCTACCGCAATGTCGTAGGCGAATACCGCTGGGGCGGTCTCGACGGCGAGAACCCCTCGGAACTCTATCTCGACGAGACCGTGCGCCGCATGGTCGCTTCCGTGCGCTCGGCTATCCTCACCATAGCCGAAGACCTCATGGCCGCAGGCAATCTGCCCGCTTCCGAGCAGAGCCGTCAGGCTGCCGTGAAGGCAGGCCTCGAGGCGCCCGCCACATACGATGACATGGCCCGCCAGCTCCTCGACATAATCCGCACCAAGCTGCCTGCAGCCGCCTCGCCCCTCGACGGTATGCTCGGCCTCTATATGAGCCGCGACTATCTCGACCTTTACCTTGCCAACGGCAAGCCCGAAGACCTTGACAAGGCCGAGGCTCTTGCCGAAGCCGAGGCCGAGCGCTATGCGCAGTTCGTGCGCTACGGCGCTTCTCTGTCGCCTGCCGATTTCGCCGCTCTGGGCCGTTCGGAAACATACGCCATGCAGTATCTGAGCGAGGCTGTGGCTCTTAAAAACCGAATCGACATCTTGCGCGCAAAGCCCGAAATCGCCACCGACCCCGCTTATGCCGAGGCCCGCGAGGCTATAGGCGTCGGACTCGACACAGATCTCCGTATCGCGCCCCTGATATATGTAGAAGGTTATGGCGCCGACGCTCTCGAACGCGAGCTCGCCTCCTTTGCCGAATCACAGAAGCCCGTGCTTCTCGCCGCAATAGCCATGCTCAAGGCCAACGAGGCCGCCGGAGTAGACCCCATGGCCTACAGCAACGACCTGATGCAGCGCTACGGTTTCAATGCCGCCCAGTGGCAGCACGTACTGCGATGAAAATGCTTACCAGGCTGGTGACCCAGCCGCCATTGCTCTATCGTCTTCTCTTTCCGGAAGCTTTCTGGAGAGTGAAGATGACTGGAGTCGCGCCCAAGGTATTCCTCACCTTCGACGACGGCCCGATACCCGAGGAAACCCCCTGGGTGCTCGATGTGCTCGACCGCTACGGTATCAAGGCCACATTCTTCATGGTCGGCGACAATGTGCGCCGCCACCCCGAACTGCTCGAGGAGGTGAAGCGCCGCGGCCACAGCTGGGGCAACCATACCATGCATCATCTGCAGGGCATGAAAGTGACCGCGCGACGCTATCTGCGCGATGTCGCAGAGGCACACGACCTCATCGGAAGCACCCTTTTCAGACCGCCCCACGGCCTCATACGCTGGGCGCAGGCCAAGGTGCTCAAGGAGCATTTCAACATTGTGATGTACGACCTTGTGACGCGCGACTATGCCCGCAAAGTAGACGCCGACGAGGTCTTCGACAACGTGCGCCGCTTTGTCCGCAACGGCTCCATAATAGTCTTCCACGACTCCCTGAAGGCCTCCGCCAACATGCGGGCGGCTCTGCCGCGTGCCATAGAGTGGCTTCTCGAGCAAGGATATGAGTTCCACCGCCTCCCTATGTGACAATATACTCGCATTGGCGAAAGAGGCCGGCGCCTGTGCCGCAGGCTTCGCCGAGGCCGCTCCGCTCGCCGAGGCCGAGATTGCCATATTCGACCGCTGGCTTGCAGACGGCCGTCACGCCGGCATGGACTATATGGAGAAATATGGCGCACTGCGCGCCGACCCGCGGACATTGCTCGACGGCGCCCGCTCGGTGCTGTGTGTGGCTTTTCCCTATGGGCCCGCAGAGCGTCCGAGTCCGCTTTTTTCCGACTATGCCCTCGGCGAGGACTATCACACCGTGCTCCGCGCCGCTCTTGCCCCTGTTGCTGCGGCTATGGAAGCTGCCGTGCCGGGGTCGGCGACGCGCATATGCATAGACACGGCCCCGATTCGCGAACGAGTATGGGCCGTCCGTGCAGGCATCGGTTTCATAGGCCTCAATAACCTCCTTATAGTGCCTGGCGCCGGCTCGAAGGTGTTTCTTGCCGAAATACTGTGGACGGCTGAGGCCGGGCCGTCGTCGCCCCTCCGGCAGACGGCGTGTGAAGGCTGCGGCGCGTGCGTGGCGGCATGTCCCGGACATGCGCTCGATGGGTGCGGCGGCCTCGACGCGCGTCGATGTCTCTCCTATCTCACCATAGAGCACCGGGGCGAGCTCCCCGACGGGCTCTCGCTTGCAGGAAGGCGTATCTACGGCTGCGATGTGTGCCAGAACGTGTGTCCGCACAACCGCAACGTCCGTAATGCCATATTGCCGGCTTTCGCTCCTGCCGAAGAACTGATGGCTCTGACGCTCGACGCCGCTGCCGCAATCAGCGACGACGATTTCCGCCGCATATTCCGCCGCAGTGCCGTCAAACGCGCCAAAGCCGACGGCCTGAGGCGCAATGCAGCCCGTGCCTGCGCCGGAAAATTGCCTAAAATTCGCTAAAATTAGTCTCGGCAGCTGTCATATGACGCTCGCGTTTGTTATTAGAGTATCTTTGAAACTCTAATCTGCAATCCGATGCGTTCTATCTTAAAATTCATCATCACGGTAATGTTGCTCGCCACTCCCGCTCTGGCCGAAGCCTCTCCGGCCGACCGCATCGTGGCTCTGTACATTGAAAACACCGATGTTTCCGTGTCTTCTCAGCTCCCCGGGCCAGACCAGGCCCTTATCGACACTTCATATGTAGACGCTCTGCGGCCACTCATGTCGAAAGGCACAATTCCGTCTATCTATCAGCTGCCGTACTCCATGCGCGGAAGCGCCAAAGACTGGCATCGGCTTTGGGTCAATACCGCCGTTTTCGCCGGAGCATTCGTCGGCACGCTCCTTGTTCTCGAATGTCTGCCCGAAGACGCTACATCGTGGAACCGCGCAGCCCTGCAGAAAGACCCGCCACAGAAACGCTGGTTCCTCAACGTATTCAAGCGAGGCCCCGAGTGGGACCACGACAACCCGATATTCAACTACGTGCTCCACCCCTATGCCGGAGCGGTATATTTCATGTCGGCACGTTCGTGCGGCTTCAATTTCTACCAGAGCCTGCTCTATTGCGCATGTATATCGACCGTCGGCTGGGAATTCGGCATAGAGGCATGCATGGAGCGGCCCTCGATTCAGGATATATTCGTAACGCCGCTTGTGGGTAGTGTCATGGGCGAGTTGTTCTATAAGCTAAAACGCCATGTCGTGGCCAACGACTATCGCCTGTGGGGCTCGCCTGTGGTCGGCAACATAGTGGCATTCCTTGTAGACCCTGTCAACGAGGTTGTCGGGCTTTTCTCGGGCAATCCGGCCCGCAGGCTTCACCTCAAAGAGCGTCCCGGCGCCGTTTCGTCGTTCATGCCGACTATCGGCCGCGGCACGGTCGGTTTTGCGTTCACATGCACATTCTGACGGTTACAAATAAGTAACGAAATATATAATAATCTATGAAATCGCGCCGGGTGGGAACATCGGCGCGATATTTATTTTACTTTTGCAGCGCAATGGAAGAAAAACTGAGCATCGTCATCCCCGTCTATAACCGCGGGACCATCGTCGGCCGCACACTGCGGTCGATAGCCGCTCAGACCTATCGCCCGCTCAAAGTAGTACTGGTAGACAACGCTTCTGCCGATGACACCGCCGCCGTGCTCCGTGCCTGGCAGGCCGAAGTCTCGGCGCCCGATTTCGAGGTGGAAGTGCTCACAGAAACTACTCCGGGAGCCGCCGCCGCACGCAATGCGGGCCTTGCACGGGTCGATACTCCGTGGGTGATGTTCTTCGACTCCGACGACACCATGCGCCCCTCGCATTGCGCCAGAGCCATGGAAGCGGCCGCACCCGGCGTCGATATCATAGGCTGGAATGTGAACATCAGTCTGCCCGCCGGACAGCGCCTGGGCCGGTTTGCCGGAAAGAACAGGCACTTCGACAACCTCTTCCACGGCGGCTTCGCCACACTCCGCTGGTGTGTCCGCACCGAGACAGTCCGCCGTGTCGGCGCCTGGAATGAGCATGTCGCCATATGGGACGACATCGAGCTCGGCACACGTCTCATAGAGGCCGGAGTCGTCATAAAGCACCTCAACGGAGAGCCGACGGTCGATGTCGAATTCAGCGACGCCTCCATCAGCAACGAACCATGGCTGACGCGTTTCGACCGTATCGAGGCCGTCATGTCCACGATAGAGGCAAACCTGCCGCCACGCCGCAAATGCTATGCCTCGGTCAAGCTTGCTCTTGCGGCCGGCGAGGCCATGCGTGAGAGCCGCGATGCCGCCGTGCGGCAGAAAGCCATGCAGATATATCATACCGCTCTGTCGCGCACCGCGGGCCGTCGGCAGCGTCTTCTGCTGCGCCTCGCATTCAACTATATCCGCTGCATCCCCCGCGGGGCAGTGGCATTATTGTCAGTATTCATGAAATGAAAAATAACATTCTCATAGCTCTCTCTCTTGTTCTGGCCGTTGCGGTCGTATCGTCGTGCAGCCGGAACAGTGCACCCTCCGACTGCGCTGACAGCGCGATTGCCGAGCCCCTCGACTCTCTCTTCGGCGCCATGTTTCCCCGCAACGAGCCCGGTGCCATTGTAGGCGTAGCCGTCGACGGAGAGCCCGTCTACCTCCACGGCTTCGGCAAGGCACGCCTCGATACCGACAAGCCATATACCGACAGTACGGCCACAAACATATGCTCGGCTACCAAAATGTTTGTCGCAACAGCCGTGATGAAGCTCGTAGACCAGCACAAGCTTTCGCTCAATCAGACTATCGCCGAGTTCTTTCCTAACTTCACATCGCCCGTTTTTAAGGAAATAACCTTGCGGCATATTCTTTCGCATACCACAGGACTTCCCGACAAGCGCCCCCGCAACCCCGACCAGTGGAAGAGCTATATACGCCGTCATGACTCAACATTCGGTGTGAGCGAAGACTATATGCTCTACGGCCGTGAGCCCGAGATGATAAAGTTTCTTGAATCGGTAGACCGCCTCGAGGCCGAACCCGGCACCGCATACCGCTATCAGGACCCTCCATTCATGCTCCTCAGCACCGTGATAGAGCAGGCCTCGGGCATGCCGTTCGAAAAATATATGGCCGACAGCATTTTTGCACCGGCCGGACTTACGGAAACATGCTTTTTCGACCCCGATAGACCTATAGTCAACAAAGCCCACGGCTATGCCCCCGCCGACGGCATGAGCGAAGAAGGCCAGTTTGTGAGCGACGACGGCAAATGGGAGGAATACGACTATGGCGAGGCGGCTTTCTTCCCCACCAGAGCCGACCGCGGAATCTATACCACCGCCCGCGACTACTTCAAGTGGATAAAAGCCCTGTACGGCGGCCGCGTAATAGACATGCCTTCTGTTGCGGCTCAGTACAACTGGCAGATAGCAACCAAACTACCCAATATAGGCTATGGACTCGGCGTATTTCTCGAATCGGCACCGGGCATGCCATACAAGGCATTCCATATGAGCTATAACGGAGGTTTCTCTATATACCAGTGCTATTATCCCGAACAGAAAATATTTGTCTTCGTACTCTCGAACAGGCCCGACTGGGATCGTCTCGAGACCGGTAACAAGATTTCGTCGATTCTGATGCGGGCCGGCTGGCTCTGATACGGTGCCGAATCGTCGCTTAACACCCTTTATCGCTTGTTAAGAAACGATTAACTGCCCTTGGTCGTTTATAATCCAAACTAAAAAACGTTTGGATTATGAAAAAGGCTATATTTACAGCGGCGGCGTTTATGCTCGCATTCGGTTCTTACACCGCCATGGCCACCGATTCAGGCGAGGCCAAAAACGACAGCACAAAGACCATAATAGAGAAAGTTGAAGACGGAACCGTACAGGTCTACGACAAAACCAGAGACGGCACAGTCAAAGTAGCTAAAAAGGTCGGCAACGGTACCGTCAAAACCTACAACAAGACCAAAAACGGTACCGTAAAAGTCGCCAAAAAAGTCGGCGACGGCACCGTCAAGACCTATAACAAGGCCAAAGACGGCACCGTCAACCTATTCAATAAGGTAAAAGACAAAGTGACCAAATAAGCCGCCACGAGAAATTACCCTCCCGAGGGTATTGACCAACAGCCGCTTTGTCCGTAATTTTGCACCAGAAAATTTACGGAATTGTTTGCCATACGAGACTGTCTAACAAGTTTGGGCAGTCTCTTTTTATAGTCTAAACTGGCTAAA
>CAMNRO010000022.1 GCA_946553045.1 uncultured Porphyromonadaceae bacterium
TCCCCTGAGGAGGAGTGAGAAAATGCCCGTTGCACTTCTTATCGGAATTTTTCCTCGCCCCTAAAAAGAATTTTGCCATATTAGATTATATGAGTATTTTTGTATATCATACTTTAAATAGACTTAAATGAATCTAAAAGCCTTTATATCGGGCGTTTTTATAGCCGTGAGCATACTCTGCACCACTGCGCAGACTCTCACCCACATATATCCCGACGGCCGAACGGCCACTGTTACTGCGATGTCGCCGTCTATCGTACGCGTAGACAATGTCGCAAAAGGCGAGAACATCGCTCCCGAGCAATCGGTTCTGGCAATGCCTACGGGCGATTTCTCTGTAGGCTCAAACATACGCTTCAGCTTCGGTCCAGACGGCTCGCTCCATATCACCACTCCGCTCAACAGCCTCGTTGACCCTGGTACACGCGACTGCAACGACGGCCTCACCGAGACATCGCTTCTCATAGGCGAGCACGGCACATGGCGCGGAGGCGGCGAGCGCGGCCACAGCATAGCCATGAGCGGCGACACCCTCGTGATGTACAACCGTCAGAACTACGGCTATACCGGCTCCGACCCGCGCATAAAGCAGATGAACATCACCATGCCCGTGGTGCTCTCCGACCGCGGTTTCGCCCTCGTTTTCGACGACTATGCCGCCGCAGAGCTTATTTTAGGAAATCCGGTCAAATATATCACCGAGAGCCGCAAACCAGTAAGCTACTACTACGTCTACGGCGCAACACCCGCCGAACTCACCCGCAATCTTACCGAACTGACCGGCCGTCAGCCTCTTCCGCCGATGTGGGCGCTCGGATATATCACCTCTAAATACGGCTACCGCACCCAGGCAGAGACAGAAGGCACCGTCGACACCCTCAAACAGGCCGGATACCCCCTCGACGGTATAGTGCTCGACCTCTACTGGTACGGCAAAGAGGAGGATATGGGCCGACTCGCGTGGGACCCCGAGCAATGGCCCGACGCCAAAGGCATGCTTGCCTCGCTGAAAGACCGCGGAGTCAACACCGTTGCCATATCGCAGCCCTATGTGATACGCGATGGCCGAGGAGCGGCCAACTACGACTCGCTCAGCGCTGCCGGAGCACTGCTGCGCGATGCCTCCGGCGCCGTACAGCCGGTCGAAATATGGGTCGGAAAAGGCGCCATGCTCGATGTATCGTCGCCGCGCGACCGCCAGTGGCTGTCCGAACGATACCGCCGGCTCACCGACATGGGCATGGGCGGCTGGTGGGGTGACCTCGGCGAGCCCGAAGTGCATCCCGAAGGCGGTGTGCATGCCAACGGTCTTCCCGCACGCCTCTATCACAACAAATATGGCAACGACTGGAGCGAAATAATAGCCAATCTTTATGAATCGAAATATCCCGACCGACGCCTGATGACCCTCATGCGCGGCGGCACAACAGGCCTGCAGCGTTTCTCGGTCTTCCCGTGGAGCACCGACGTATCGCGCTCATGGGGCGGACTTGAGCCTCAGATACGCATAATGCTCAACTCTGGCCTCAGCGGTCTCGGCTATATGGCCAGCGACCTCGGCGGTTTTGCCGTGGGCGACGAGGCATACATACCCGAGCTATATCTGCGATGGCTGCAACTAGGCCTGTTCTCGCCGGTATTCCGCACACATGGCACCAAATTCGCCGAGCCATACCACTATCCGATGTATGAAAAGGAACTCCTCCAGCTGGTGAAAGACCGCTACCGCTGGCTGCCATACAACTACACTCTCGCCTACGAAAACAGCACCAAAGGCTGGCCTCTGGTACGCCCGCTCGACTTCCACGGCGACAAGGGCCAGGGCACAGACGACGAATTTCTGTGGGGGCGCGACGTCCTCGTGGCACCGGTGCTGACCGAAGGTGCCCGCTCGCGCAATGTCTATCTACCCGGAGGCTCGCGCTGGATAGACATGAACAACACCGAATCTGTCTATGCCGGCGGAAGCACAGCGGCGGCGTATCCTGCGCCTCTGGGCACGCTGCCCGTCTTCGTGCGTGCCGGAGCCTTCATTCCGACAGCCGACTACAGCATGGACAATACAGGCGATTACCGCGCCGACCGCTTCACTATCAATTACTACCCTCTACCCGACGTGAAGAGCAGCTACACTCTCTACGACGACAACCGCATGACTCCCGGCACCATAGAGCGCGGACAGTATCGCCTCATAAACTTCGAGGGTAAGGACAGCGCCAAAAAGACAAGCATACGAATCTCTTCGGAAGGCACATATCCTGGCGCTCCTGCAATAGTCGAACTCACATTCAAGGTAAACTGCCAGGGTGCAGCGCCCCGCACTGTGAAGGCCGGCAAGGAAATACTCCAATACCGCTACGACCCCAAGGCGCGCACGGTCGAATTTACCGTGCGCTACACTCCGGGCTCACGCACCGATATCACAGTTAATAAGTAATAAGTGATAAGGAATAAGAAATAAATTAAGATATAACATCAGAATATGTTTTCAGGAATAGTAGAAGAAGCGGCCCGTGTGACGGGCGTCAGCCGCGATGGCGGAAATATCGAACTGACTATCAGCTGTTCGTTTGCCGATGAGCTCCACGTAGACCAGTCTGTGGCTCATAACGGCGTGTGCCTCACCGTGACCGAAGTGCGCCCCGACCGCACATATACCGTCACCGCAATCCGCGAGACCCTCGACCGCTCCAATCTCGGTCTTCTCAAAGAAGGCGACCTTGTGAACCTCGAGCGCTCCATGATTATGAACGGCCGCCTCGACGGCCACATCGTGCAGGGTCATGTCGACACCACGGCTGTCTGCACCGCCGTAGAAGAGGCCGACGGCAGCACATACTTCACTTTCGAATACAATGTGCCCCGCGAAATGGCTCTCAAGGGCTATATGACCGTCGAAAAAGGCTCGGTGACAGTAAACGGCGTGAGCCTCACCGTGTGCGACAGCACCGTGTCGAGCTTCCGCGTGGCCATCATACCCTACACCTTCGAGCACACCAATTTCTGCAAAATCGAAAAAGGCTCGGTGGTAAACCTCGAATTCGACATCATCGGCAAGTATCTTGCCCGTCTTCAGGAGCTTAAAGAGGCTTAAAAGACTCTCGGCAGAGTCATGGAGAAACTCATGCAGTACGTGTGGCAGCACCGCCTCTGGCCGGCGGCGCACATGACTGCGGTCTCCGGCGAACGAATCGACATCATCGACCCCGGGCTGCTGAACACCGGCTCGGGGCCCGATTTTTTCAATGCCAAGATACGTATCGGCGACAGAATGTGGGCCGGAAACGTAGAGATACACGTGCGTGCCTCCGACTGGCAGCGCCACGGCCACAGCGCCGACAGCGCATACGACAGCGTGATTCTGCATGTGGTAGGCACCGACGACACGCGGATTTGCCGCCCCGACGGACGCGAGATTCCGCAACTCGTCATGGCCTGCGACCCCGCATTCCGAAGGCATTACGACGAACTCGTGAACCGTTACGCCGACGGGCCTGCCTGCGCCGCATATCTCCCTGGTTTCACATCGCTGCATGTGGCCGACTGGCTGTCGGCGCTCGCTTTCGAGCGGCTTTACCGCAAGAGCGACCATGCAGCCTCTCTGGCCGACCGTTTCGAGGGCGACTGGACAGCCGCCGTATATGTGCTTCTGGCCCGAGCCCTCGGTTTCGGCACTAACGCCGAGCCATTCGAGCGTCTGGCCCTGTCGCTGCCCCTGCGCGTGCTCATGAAGCACGCCGATTCGCCCCTGTCTGTCGAGGCCATGCTCTTCGGACAGTCAGGATTTCTCGACGAGGCCCCTGCCTCCGACCCCTACTGCGCACGCCTGAAAGAGGAATATGCCTTCATGAGCGCCAAATTCGGACTTCAGGCACCGCGCAATCTCGGCTGGAAAACAGGGCGCATACGCCCCCAGAATCTGCCCCACCGGCGCATAGCCCTCCTTGCGGCGATGATATCGGGCGGCTTCAGAGCGGGCTATGGGGTATTTGACGTCAAAGATGTGGCAACGGCGAGAGCACTCTTCGACACTGCGCCGTCAGACTACTGGCGCCGACGCTACAGCCTCGGCGGCGCGCAGGATGCGCGCGTTCCCCGCGTGCTCAGCGACGCCTCGATAGCTTCGCTGATTATCAATGTCGTGGTTCCGGCGCTGTCGGCCTACGGCAACCGCTACGGACAACCCGAGCTCCACGAACGCGCCATCGACATACTATCTGCCCTGCCGCCCGAAAACAACTCTGTCGTTCGCGCCTTCACCGACGCCGCTATTGAATGCCGCGACGCCTTTTCGAGCCAGGCTCTCATCGAACTGAGGCGCAGCTACTGCGACCCCCGCAAATGCCTCTACTGCCGCTTCGGCCACCGAATCCTCTCCCGCAAAGCAATCCTAAAATAATTAGGAGTTAGAAATTAGGAGTTAGTAGTTGCTAATTCCTCATTTCCAACAACTAACTTCTAACTTGTAATTTCTAACTGAAAAATGAAGCAATATCAAGAACTTTTAAAGCATATACTCGAGCACGGCACCGTCAAGACCGACCGCACAGGCACCGGAACCATATCGGTGTTCGGCTATCAGATGAGATTCAATCTTGCCGACGGTTTTCCGCTCGTAACCACAAAAAAACTGCATCTCAAGTCGATAATACACGAATTGCTGTGGTTTCTTGCCGGCGACACCAATGTGCGCTATCTCCAGGAGAACGGCGTGCGCATATGGAACGAATGGGCCGACCCCGACGGCAATCTCGGCCATATCTACGGCTACCAGTGGCGCTCATGGCCCGACTACGACGGAAGCACTATCGACCAGATAGCCGAAGCCATCGAAACGATAAAGCACAATCCCGACTCGCGCCGGATAATAGTGAGCGCATGGAATGTAGCCGACCTCAAGAACATGAATCTGCCGCCGTGCCACGCCTTCTTCCAGTTCTATGTGGCCGACGGCAAGCTCAGCCTGCAGCTATACCAGCGCAGCGCCGACTGCTTCCTCGGCGTGCCATTCAACATCGCCTCATATGCCCTGCTGCTCATGATGGCGGCCCAGGTGACTGGTCTCGAAGTCGGCGATTTCGTGCACACTCTCGGCGACGCCCACCTCTACCTCAACCATCTCGACCAGGCCCGTCTGCAGCTCACTCGCGAGCCCCGCTCGCTGCCGCGAATGGTTATCAACCCCGAAGTAAAGAGCATTTTCGACTTCAAATATAGCGATTTCACCCTCGAGGGTTACGACCCTCACCCACACATCAAAGCTGAAGTAAGCGTATGATACACATTATAGTAGCCATAGACCGCAAAGGCGCCATAGGCAAGAACGGCGACCTTCTTTTCCATCTCCGCGACGATCTTCGCCGCTTCAAGGCCATTACAATGGGCAATACGCTTGTGATGGGCCGCAAGACTTTCGATTCGCTCCCGGGAGGCGCTCTTCCCGGGAGGCGCAATATTGTGATAACGCGCTCGGAAGATTTCTCGGCACCCGGCGTCGAGACAGCGAAATCGCCCGATGAGGCACTCGCCATGGCCGCCGCAGGGCCCGGCGACACATTCATCATCGGCGGTGGACAGATATACGCCGCCACTCTGCCCCTGGCCGACGTCCTCGACCTCACTGTCGTAGACCGCGAAGCCCCTGAAGCCGACACTTTCTTCCCCGTCATAGACCTCGACGCTTACCGCATTACAGCACTCGACCGCCGCGACGGCTTCTCCTTCATCACCCTGACAAGAGATTAGGAGGTTAGGAAGTTAAGATGTTAGGAGATTAGGAGAGTTGGGAAGTTAGGAGGTTAGGATAGTAAGAGATTAGGGAAGTAGGAAGAAAGGCCCGTCAGCCCAACAGCCCGTCAGCCCAACAGCCCGTCAGCCCAACAGCCCGTCAGCTCAGCAGCCCAGCTGCCCGTCAGCCCAACCGCCCAGCTGCCTAAACGAGCGAGCGGATGACATCGTCGAGCGATTCGTCTTTTTCGAGGCCGAGCTGTTTACGGAGACGCCAGCGGGCCTGCTTGACCGATTCGGGCCTGATAACCAGCAGACGGGCAATCTGACTGTTGTCGAGTCCTATATAGATATATGTAGCCAGTTTGACATACGACTCCGACAAACCCGGGCAACGCTCGTTGAGACGCTGCACAAATTCGGGATTTACGGTTATGAACATTCGTCTGAAACTGTCGCGCTCTTCGGCTCCGGCAAGATGCATCTTCACTATATTCTGCAACAAGGCAGCTCCGGCAGAATCGATAGTTCCCTCCTTGCGCATGCGCCCGATTTCGTCTACTATCGACTGGAAGGTATTGTTCTTCTCTTCCATTGCCAGAGTCAGCGCAAGAAGATGCCTCTGCTCCTTCTCTATTTCGAGCCTATTATCGCGGCGCGCTATCTGGTCGCGCTGATATCGGCGATAGAAAAGGAAGAAAATGATACCAGCCACTACAAGAACCACGAATATCACGCCCAGATAATTGAGCTTCATCTTCTGCGCACGTTCGCGCTCGGCGGCAATAGCCAGCTGAATCTCACGCACATTCGAAAGACGCACCACATCGTCGCGCTGCATTTCCATATTGGCCGAATCGATATATAGCTCCATCTGCTTGCGCATCTGCAGGGCACTGTCGATCTCTCCTTTAATTTCGAGCCGGGAAGCGTAGACGTCCAGAACAGAAGCCTTGTTCTCGTAGCTTGCAACTGCCGGAAGACACGAATAGGCAATCTCGCTGTAGCACAGGCCCGAATCGGGCTGCTGTTTGACAAAAAAATACTTGCTCAGCATAGCTGTGTACAAGCCTTTGAGATCGCGGCGGCTATCGTCGTTTTTCACACCTCCGTATGCCTTGAAGAGCCATTCGATTTCATCGGTATGGGCATACAGATTGCGATATATCAGATTTATTGTCGTACTGTCGCCCTCAAGGTCGTCGGAATCAAGCAATCCGAGCAGTATTTCGCGCCCTTCGCTGTCATTTCCGAGAATAAACTCCACATTGGCTATGTTTATTGAATTTTTCGACAACATCTTCCTGAAACCGATGTCCGAATTTATCTCATTGGCCTTCTTGAGATATTCGAGGCTCCGGGCATACTCTCCAACATGATACAGCCTGCTTCCTAAATTGATATATGCCACAGCCGTCATCGGAACATCGCCGATGTCCTGGTAGAATCTCAGCTCCTCGTCGAGCTGACAATATGCCGTGGTTCCACCGATTCTTTCGAGCTGCCTGAGCAGCCCGCGCAAACGATTGAACTCATAAGGATACTTTGCCGAGTCGCAAACCTCATACGCATGCTTGATAACTTCGAGCGCCGAATCCGGATATCCGAGCCTCTGAAAAAGACGTCCGCGCCACAAGCCCATACGACAGACAACGGCAACGCTGTCGCCTTCGCGACCACGCGACATAGCCTCCTCAAGCGCGGCAATCTTCGAGGAAAGCGTCTCTACCGGTTCATATTCGACAAAGCCATATTCGAGCGACAAAGTCAGACTGTCGGCAAGAGGCGAGACAGCCGTCCAGCGGAATGGTTCTATCCTGCGGTGACTGTCGGAACACGCCGACAGAAATATTAGCAAAAATGCAATGGGCATCAGATTTTTCATAGCCCAAAGATACATATTTTTTATTTAAACTTCCTAAAAGCCACGCTGTAGACCGCAAGTAGACCGCAAAATGTTGCGTTTTTTATTTCAAATCGCACATCTTTGCAAAAAGACACAACCAAAACTATCCGTAAATGACAAAGCTCTACACATTTCTTATTCTTGCTGCGGCAGCATCGGCTCCGGTTATTGCACAGGAAGCGGTCTACGAAAATCCGAAAGGCCTGCGCTACATCGGCACAATCGAAGACCAGAGAATAAATCCGGCTTGCAGCTATCTATCGCGGAATCCTATAAATGAAAATGCCTTTTTATGGACTCCGGTAGGAAGCACCATATTGTACACCGACCAATCTACCGGCGGCCCAAAAGCGTGGAGCTGGGTTTGCGACGGAGCCACTCCTTCGACCCTCACAAAGCAGGATGCCCAAGTGGAATATAAGACCGCCGGCACCTACAACTTCCCTGCCGAAACCGTGACCTTCGGCAGCGGTAAGAAAACATATGCACCCGACTTGAAAATTAAAGTAGGCGGTGTGGCCGAGCTTTGCCTGGCCGATACCCGCGAATGGATAAACACATATGCCCTCGGACATCAGAAATATTCCGACATAAACGGAGTGCTCGGTGGCGCCAATAAGCTGGATATAGAAGGTGTAGGTAATTTCTACATGATGCCCGGCAACGAGATATTCCTCGACGGTGTAAACGTTTATCTGCTCTCCAAACCGACAAAATGGCCTGAAGGACGCAAGATTACCATTACAGTGTATATGTCGGAGATTGATCCGTCCACAGGCAGCGTTTCGTTTACAGCACCTCTCAGAACTATTGAAAGCGGCTCTATCACCCTCGACAAAATCAAGACCAAAGAAGACGGAGCCTATGTGCCTATCGTAGGTGGCGCCGTAATGCCGATTCGCTTCAATGAGCCCGTAGACCTCTACGGAAAACCCTTCATCTTCATATCTGTATCCGGCTGGGGCACAGACTATACCAAAGAAGACATGACCATACTCATGGACGTACAGCCGAATCAGATAATGCGCCCTCAGGATGCCCAGAATATCCTTGCTCACAACTCATTCGCACGTCTCAAAGGCGAAACCGACTATCTGCGCCCCGTAAGCTTCTATGGCGGCAACTACGGCAGCTTCATGATATGCCCCCTCGTGCGTGGATATGAAACCCCGCAGCAAAGCGGCATTGCAAACGTAGCTACCGACACCGCTGCCTCCGTAAAATGCACCGTAAGCGGCGGAACAGCCACTCTGACAGGTGCCGACGGCGCTTTCACCGTCTACAGCATATCGGGAGCTGTTCAGTATAGCGGCACAATCGACGCCGGCCAGACCTCCTTCGACACCGCCGGCTGGGCACACGGAATCTATATCGTGCGCGACGCCGCAGGCAACACCGCAAAATTCAAAGTCTGAGACAATAAACCACGACACTTACACACTAATCTCACTCGTATATGAAAAATTTGTTTACATCATTTCTTGCTTTGGCCATTGCTTCTGCAACTGTTGCCAACGCAGCCGAAGCTCCGACATGGAAAGCCATCGGAACTGGTGACCACAGCACATACGGCATCAAAACCGATGGAACGCTTTGGGCCTGGGGTTCTAATGAAGACGCCGAACTTGGCGTTGGGCCGGCTTTCAAGTTCTCTGCAAGGCCTCTCCAGATTGGCACGGATAACACATGGAAATCAGTGTATGGAGGCCGAGGTGCAGTATTCTGCATCAAAGAAGACGGCTCGCTATGGACAGCCGGCAACAATGAGAAAGGCATGTCAGGCGTCGGCGACGGTGTAACCAAACACACCGAACTCACCCGCATCGGCACCGATAATGACTGGGCCTCGGTAAGTACCAGCATCACATGGTGCTACACCGTACTCGCCCTTAAGACAGACGGCTCTCTCTGGGCCTGGGGCAACGGAGATGATTTCCAGCTCGGCAACGGTAAGGCCGAAAGCAGCGCCGTTCCCATCCGTGTAGGCGAAGACAACGACTGGAAATCGGTCTCTGTCGGAGCGTCACATGTGCTGGCCCTCAAGAACGACGGATCAATGTGGGGCTGGGGCTTTGCCTCATACGGCCAACTCCTCAACACCAACGAAAACATCGTCCGCGTTCCCACCAAGATAAGCGATGAGACCTGGAGCGCTGTCTATGCCATCGACAACGCCTCTTACGCAGTCAAGACCGACGGCACATTATGGGCATGGGGTGACAATCAGCTCAATATCCTCGGCCTTAACGATAAAATGGACGACACTGATACTGACGGCAACCTACCCAACGTGAAAGAAGCTCGTCAGATTACAGCTCTCGAAGGCCCCATAACGGCCATCACAGGCTGCCAGTATGTTCGCGTTGCCGTTGCCGGCAACAAGGTATACGCATGGGGAGCCAATGCAAATGGCGCTCTTGGCAACGGCAAAGGCGAAGCTTACGAAGTTGCCAACAACCAGTTCAGCTATACCCCCGTAAGTGTAGAGCTTCCCGAAGGCTTCGAGCCCCTTACAATCTCATCCGGCCAACGCTTCACAATTGCTCTCGATAAAAACGGCTCCGCATACGGCTGGGGAACCAACCGCTGGGGCGAAATGGGCAACTACGTTGACGACAGCAATGCTACATTCGAGTCATCACCCATCCCCGTAGGCGTGCCAACTCCTCCCAAACCCGGCGAGTATGTAATCGACGCTACTGACATACCTTCGTCGCTGAAAACAGCAGTCAAGCTCACCCTCACAGGAGAATGGGGCACTAACGAATTCAGCAAGCTTTGCAATGCCATCGGCGCCAACTTGGGATTCCCTCCAGTAGGCAACACTACTCTGGTTTCTGTAGACATGTCGGCCGCAACAATCAAACCCAATACCTCTATGAATGTTTCTGCCGGAATGCAAAACGCCGGTGTGTTTAAGATGTGCAAGGCTCTCGAATCTGTAAAATTCCCCAACAATGAAAGCGTGGCCAACATCGTGGACCTCAGCGAATGCTTCTGGAACTGCGCTAACCTTACCTCATGCGACGTTTCTCGCCTTGTTAATGCCACCGATATCTCAAGCACATTCTACAACACATCTGTATCAATGGTAGACATGTCGGCATGGAATGCCGTCACCAAGAGCGAGGACGCATTCGGCAAATGCGCTAAACTGACAACCGTACTGCTCCCCGCTGATTTCACGATAAGCAAGTATCTCTTCAACTCGTGCTCGGCGCTGCGCCTGGTCGACTGGAGCAATTTTGCAGCCGAAACAGCGCAAGTAGTACCTGAAACCGACCAAGTGTTCCAGGACCTCACAGAAGAACAGCAAGCGCTCATCACCGTCATGGTGCCCGCATCTGTCTACGATTCGTTCAAGTCTCAGGCCACATGGCAGTATGTAAATCTGAAACCTGTAGAACAAGTTGAAGAAGGTACATATCACATCAGCGGCTCCAACATACCCTCTGACCTTACCGACGCCGTGAAGCTCTATCTCTCCGGCTACTGGGATACAGACTGCTTCAAGGCTCTCTCAACTGCCATCGGCAACAACACCGGCACAAGCGGCAACGGCGTTCTCCGTCTCGTCGACATGAGCGAAGCCGAAATAGCCATCGCCACCAACCTCAGCGCATCCTTCCCCGGCATCTTCGGCAGTGTCACCAAAGGCATCTTCCAGTCCTGCAAGGCTCTCGAGACAGTTGTTATGCCCGTTGCAGAGCAAGCCGCCAACTTCCGCTCGTTCGAAACTGCATTCCAGCTCTGCGAGGCCCTCACAGAAATAGACCTGAGCGGTTGCACCGGACTCAACAACACCAAGAACACATTCTACAATGCCGGCGCACTGGCCAAGGTTGTTCTTCCCGGTAACTTCTCGTTCGCACAGGGTGGTACATTCGACCGCTGCAACGCTCTCGAAACCATCGACTGGTCTCTCTTCGAAGGCACCGAAGCTCCTGCATTCAAAGTAAATTCTGTTCCTGCCCGCGGCAAAGACCTCACCATCATCGTTCCCGAAGCAGCCTACGATTCATTCATGGCTGACGCCAACTGGAGCAAATACAACATCGTCAAGGCCGGCACCTCCGGCATAGACAACATCGAGGCTACCGAAAACGGTGTCCGCGAAGTCTACAAACTCTCCGGCGTCTACGTAGGCAATCTCCAGCCCGGCGAAAGCGCATCGACACTCCCTGCCGGCCTCTACATCATCGGCGGCCGCAAAGTACTCGTAAAATAAACTTTTTCTATCCCTTACATACAATAATCCCGGGCAGACGGTGAAGTCTGCCCGGGATTTTTTCATGCCGTGCGACGGCTGAGCCGTCGGAATTCCCACGCTATCATCAATACCGTAGCCACAGTGGCGGCTAAATCGGATATCGGAAACGACCCCCATACACCACAAACCCCGAACCGGGCCGGAAGCCACAGCAAAAGAGGAATGAGAAATATCACCTGACGCGAAAGGCTCAGGAAAATCGACTTTCCGGCCTTGCCTATGCTCTGGAAAAAGGCCGTCGATATAACCTGAAAGCCCACAAAAGGAAAGCACAGCAGACAGAGGCTGAGGGCCTGGTCGCTGGCCGCTATAAGGTCGGCGTCGGACGTGAAAGCACGCGCCACTGCCGAAGGAAAGAACAGCCCGAAGAGAGCACCGGCCAGAGTGATGAGCGACGACACTCCCACGGCCAGCCAGTAGGTGCGCTTGAGACGGTGCATCTGCTTTGCGCCGTAGTTATACCCCACTATCGGCTGCATGCCCTGGCAGATACCGAGCACGACGGTCACGAGGAGCGATGTAAAGGTAATCATGATACCGGCCGCACCGATTGCCCGGTCGCCGCCCCACTCGCTGAGCGAGCGGTTGACGATGGCATTTATGGCGCAGGAGGCGGCATTGACAAGGGCCGGAGCCGCACCAATGCTAATTATGCCCCATATAATGCTCCATTTAAGTCCGTAAGTGCCGCGGCGGAAGCGCAGCGACACATCGCGTCGGCCGAAGTGGGTCATCACGAAACATGCCGAGGCAGCCATGGCGATGTCGGTAGCTATGGCTGCACCGACAATGCCCATGTCGAGCACGCGGATAAATATCGGGTCGAGAACCACATTGACTGCCGCCCCGAGAAGCATCGTCGCCATGGCCCGTTTGGGGTAGCCGGAAGCACGCATTATATTGTTGAAGCCGAAGGCAATGTTGGTAAGCAACAGTCCGGGCATGAGCGTGAGCATATACTCGCGTCCGTATGGCAGCGTTGCGTCGCTGGCGCCGAAGGCGCGCAGCATTTCATCTATAAAGACCGAAAACACCAATATATATATGCCGGCATTGACAAGGGTGAGTGTCATGGCATTGCCGAGCAGCATCTCGGCCTGACGCTTGTCGCCCCCGCCGAGAACTATCGACACCCGCGACGAGGCGCCCACTCCGACGAGCACGCCGATTGCCGTTGCCAGATTCATTATCGGAAACGTCACGGCAAGCCCGGCGATAGCATCGGGCCCCACCCACTGGCCGATAAAAACACGGTCTACAACATTATAAAGGGCCATTACGAGCATACCGACCACCGCCGGCACGCTATACTGCCACAGCAGACGCCCCACAGGCTTATTCGCCAATTCCTCAAGCCTATCCACGGTTTTTAATTATGAATTATGGATTATGGATTATGAATTATGAATTATGAATTGATTGCACGACTCCATTCCTCTGGCTAATCAGAATAATTATGAATTATGGATTGCATCGGATTAATTCTTAATTCATAATCCATAATTCATAATTAGAAAAAGGGCGACTGCTGATGCAGACGCCCTTTTTGAGTTATGGCTTTTGATATTCTTATTGATTCTGAGAAGCAAGGGCACGCTCGTAGTACTTCTTGATATCCACGCGGGTGGTTGCAACGTATGTAGGATAATCGTCGAGGATTGTCTTGTAGGCCTTGGCCTCATCGGCATACTTCTCCTGCGCACGATAGATATTGGCTTCCTTGATAAGAACGAAAGGCACGATTTCGGGGTTCTTGTCGGCCTTCGAGATTGCCTTGCCGTAGCACTTGAGAGCCTGGTCGAGCTGGTCGAGGTTCACGTGGCAGTCACCCTGGAGGGTATATACGCCGGCGGCTGCGATTTCGTCGTCAAGCGAAGCGTCATCGAGATATTTGAGAGCTTCTTCATATTTGCCTTCGCGGTAGAGACGGATACCCATCTCGGCTTTGGCACGGTTGCCGCTCTTATAGCCGGCCTTGGCAGCGTCGGCATAGAGCGAGAGGGCTATAGAGTCGTTCTGGGCGGCATCGGCACGGGCGATGAGCTCGTCGGCCTTACGGCTGCCCGACTGGGCTACGAGAAGCCATACGAGTACGGCTGCGATTACAACCACGAGAGCTACCGAAACTCCAACTAAGGTTTTCTTGTTGGCGCGTGCTTTTGCAACGATGTCTTCGGCCTGTTCGATCTGCTCGGTGGCGGGAGTCTTCTTTTCCATTGATATTGTTGGTTTCGTTTTTATGCTATTCAGGGGTATGCGCGGGGGCGCATGCGGAGACACTCCGCTTTCAGCTTGCAAAAATACGTTTTCTCCGCCAAATATAAAAATTTTAGCCCTTTTTTTTGAGTTTCAGAACCTAACAAGCGGCGAATTTGGTTTATAATGGAAAAAGAGCTATTTTTGCAAAAATATATTTGAGAATGAAAGATATAGAAATAATCACACCGATAAAGGCAAAGACCTACGCCGAACTCGACGCCACCGAGCGCCGTCTGGTCGAGGCCGCGCAGGCAGCCCTGAAGGGTTCCTACGCTCCTTACAGCCATTTCAAGGTCGGCGCAGCTATCCTGCTGGCCAACGGTGAGATTGCCACCGGCGCCAACCAGGAGAACGTGGCATATCCTTCGGGCACATGCGCCGAGCGCTCAGCATGTTACTGGGCCGGGGCAAACTATCCGGGCGTAGCTTTCGAGATGATAGCCATCGCCGCCATAGGCACCGACGGCCTGCCGACAGCACAACCGACCGCACCCTGCGGCGCATGCCGACAGGCTCTCCTCGAATATGAGAAACTGTCGGGACACCACGTGCCCGTTCTGCTTGCCGGGGCCGAAGAGGTCTACCGCCTCCCCTCGGTGCAGTCGCTCCTCCCCCTCGCTTTCGTTGAATTTTAATAAATTGACAATCGGCTTTCAGACCAAACAGCCTGTCAGCCCAACCACCTGTCAGCCCAACAGCTTATCAGCATAACCGCTTATCAGCCCAATAGCCTAAAAAAGATGGATTTTATAGAAGAACTCACCTGGCGCGGCATGATTCACACCGTCATGCCCGGAACCGATAAAATGCTCGCCGAGGGCATGGCCACCGCCTATCTCGGCATCGACCCCACAGCCGACAGCCTCCACATCGGCCACCTCGTTGGCGTGATGATGCTCAAACACTTCCAGCGTTCGGGCAACAAGCCTATCGCGCTTATCGGCGGTGCCACCGGCATGATCGGCGACCCCTCGATGAAGAGCCAGGAGCGCAAGCTCATCGACGAGCCCACACTCCGCCACAACCAGGAAGCCATCAAGGCGCAGCTCGCCAAATTCCTTGATTTCGACTCCGACGCTCCCAACGCAGCCGAACTCGTCAACAACTACGACTGGATGAAGCAGTTCTCTTTCCTCGACTTTATCCGCGACGTCGGCAAGCACATCACCGTCAACTATATGATGGCTAAAGATTCCGTGAAGAAACGTCTCTCGGGCGAAAGCCGCGAAGGCATGTCGTTCACCGAATTCTCATATCAGCTCCTGCAGGGCTACGACTTCCTGCACCTCTACAAGGAAAAAGGCTGCCGCCTGCAGCTCGGTGGCTCCGACCAGTGGGGCAACATGACCACCGGCACCGAACTTATCCGCCGTATCGAAGGCAAGGACGACGCCTTCGCCCTCACCTGCCCCCTCATCACCAAGGCCGACGGCGGCAAATTCGGCAAGACCGAAAGCGGCAACGTATGGCTCGACCGCGCCCGCACATCGCCCTACAAGTTCTATCAGTTCTGGCTCAACGTATCGGACGCCGACGCCGAAAAATACATCAAGATTTTCACAGCGCTCTCGCGCGAGGAAATCGAGGCTCTCGTAGCCGAGCAGGCCGAAGACCCCGGACGTCGCCCCCTCCAGAAGCGTCTCGCCCAGGAAATCACCACCATGGTGCACTCTGCCGCCGACTATGAGGCTGCTGTCGAGGCCTCGCAGATACTCTTCAGCAACAAGGCCGCCGATGCCCTCCGCAAACTCGACGAGGCAACTCTGCTCGACGTGTTCGACGGCGTGCCCACCTTCGAGGTAAGCCGCGCCGACATCGAAGCCGGAATGCGCATGGCCGACCTCCTCACCGAAAAGGCTGCCGTGTTCCCCTCCAAGGCCGAAATGCGCAAACTCGTGCAGGGTGGCGGTTTCTCCATAAACAAAGAGAAAGTGACCGACCCGCAGATTGCCGCCTCGCCCGAAATGCTGCTCGACGGCAAATATATCATCGTGCAGAAGGGCAAGAAGCAATATTTCCTCATTATAGCCCGATGAAAAGCGCGGGCATGGTCGTAGTGGCCGAATTCACCAACTCGCGCGATGCCGCCATAGCCGCAGGCATGCTTGAGAACAACGGCATATCATGCCATGTGATGGACGATGCCATGTCGACTCTCTACGGCGCAGGCGCCACATGGGCGCCTGTGCGGCTCTTCGTCGATAAAGCCGAGGCCGAGCGCGCCGCAGCACTCCTGCGCGAGCACGGCGATGACTGATGCCAACAAAGACACCCGCCCGTACGTTTTAATTGGGCAAGCTCTTTTACCAAGTGCCACAGGCTTAGGCCTGTGGTTACATTTTTAAATTTATTTTATGCTAAATTTCGAAGAATTAGGCGTGCGCCCCGACTTACTCAAGGGCATTGCCGAAATGGGGTTTGAAAACCCTATGCCAGTACAGGAGAAAGTGATACCCGTTCTCCTCAACGGAGACCACGACCTCGTGGCCCTCGCACAGACGGGTACCGGCAAAACGGCAGCTTTCGGATTGCCCCTGATACAGCGCGTAGACCTTGACCGCGCCGAACCGCAGGCCCTGATTCTCGCTCCGACGCGCGAACTATGCCTGCAGATTGCCGGCGACCTCGCCGATTTCTCTAAATATGTGCCTCAGCTCGAAATACTGCCCGTTTACGGCGGCTCGAGCATCGAGAGCCAGATTCGCGCGCTCCGCAAAGGCGTACAGATTATCGTCGCAACCCCCGGCCGACTCATAGACCTTATCAACCGAGGCGTCGTGAAGCTCCAGCACGTGCACACCGTAGTGCTCGACGAGGCCGACGAAATGCTCAACATGGGCTTCGTCGACTCTATCAACGACATTCTGTCGCATGTGCCCGAAGACCGCAAAATGCTGATGTTCTCGGCAACTATGCCCGCCGAAGTCGCACGCATCTCAAAGCGCTTCATGAACAAGCCCGAGGAAATCGTGATAGGCACCCGCAACGAAGGCGCCAAAAACGTACGCCACATATACTATATGGTGAACGCGCGCGACAAATACCTCGCTCTTAAGCGCATAGCCGACAACTCGCCCAATATCTACGCAATCGTCTTCTGCCGCACACGCCGCGACACCCAGGAAATCGCCGACCACCTCATTGCCGACGGCTATAACGCCGACGCACTCCACGGCGACCTCAGCCAGCAGCAGCGCGACATTGTGATGAAAAAATTCCGCGACGGCGTAATCACCCTCCTCGTCGCAACCGATGTCGCAGCCCGCGGTCTCGATGTCGACGACCTCACACACGTGATAAACTACGGTCTGCCCGACGACACCGCCGTCTACACCCACCGCTCCGGCCGAACAGGCCGTGCCGGAAAAACCGGCGTTTCCATAGCCATTATCCACTCGCGCGAGAAAGGCAAACTCCGCGAAATAGAGCACATAATCGGCAAAAAGTTCGAGCGCAAGGAAGTGCCCACCCCCGAGCACATCATCGAGAAGCAGCTCTACAACCTCGCCGACCGCCTCGAGCGCGTCGAAGTCAACGAGGAGGAAATCAACCGATATCTGCCCGGCGTTATCAAGAAACTGTCGTGGCTCTCGACCGAAGACCTTCTCAAGCGCGTGCTTTCGCTTGAATTCAACCGTCTGCTCAACTACTACAAGGACGCCCCGAAAATCGACTTCATCGACGAAAAACCGGCCAAGGAAAAGAAAGGCAAGGAGCGCCAGACCAAAGAACACCCCACCGACCGCGAGAAAGACCGCCGCACCGCCGAGCGCGGAATGGCGCGTATATATGTCAACCTCGGCAAGGCCGACGGATTCTTCGCCGGCAATGTCATCGACATGCTCAACAAGAACGTCGAAGGACGCCGTGTAGACGTAGGCCGTATCGACCTGCTGCCCTCTTACTCGCTTTTCGACGTCAAGAAAGCCGATGCCAAGCGTGTGGTGGCGGCCCTCAAAGGTCTCGAATTCTTCGGCAAGCGCGTATTCAGCGAGATTGCCGACCCCGAACGCGACTATGCCCGCACGTCCGAACGCAAGACAAAGAAAAAATATAATAAGAAGCAGTGAACCTGAAAGCTCTCATTCTCGTAGCGGCAGCCTGCGCCGCCCTCACCGCTGAAGCACGCACGGCGGCCGACGTCTTCAAAGAGGCGCCGGCAACAGTCGTGCCCCTGCTCCAGACCAATACGAGGCTCGACATGCTCGACTATTTCAACAGCGGCCTGTCCACACCCTCGGCCAACACCTTCGGAGGCCGTTCGCGCATCACTGCATTGACAGACCGCGCCTTGACCATAGAGCTGAGCCGCGACGCCTCCATGCAGATAGCCCTCGTAGCCAACGGACGCGACACCGTCATCGCTGTAATAGAGACCGTCCTTACCCCGGTGGCCGACAGCAGCATACGTCTCTTCCGCACGGCAGACTGGACAGAGCTCCCCTCGCCCGCCATGCCCGGCATGGCTCAGTTTGCCGACCCGGCGCGACGCAAGGAGCTCAAATCAGCCGAAATGCCCGAGTACCTGTTCGTGAGAGCCGAATTTGACCCTGAGACCACACTATTCCGCTTCACCGACACCACGCCGGCATACTACACCGACGCTGACCGTCCCGAAGGACTCCGCCTGCTCAGACAGAACATAGAAATGCGCCTCTCCGGCACTAAATTCACCGAAAACAAGTGATGGAAGAACAGGCCATAAGCTTGCTTGAGCTGAACCGGCGCGTGACATCGGCCATCGCGGTCGCACCCGGCCTGCAGGGCGTGTGGATAACCGCCGAGACCTCCGACCTCCGCTCTTCGGGAGGCCACTGCTACATGGAGCTGGTGCAGAAAGACGAACGCACGGGCTCGCCTCTGGCCAAAAGCCGCGCCGTGATGTGGGCGTCGACCTTCTCGCGCCTCGGAGCAATGTTCTATGCCGCCACAGGCACGCGTCTGCGCTCCGACATGAAGATAATGGTGAAAGTCAACGCCAACTATCACCCCGTCTACGGCATGTCGCTCGTTATCAGCGACATCAACCCCGACTACACCGTCGGCGACCTCGCCCGTCGCCGAAACGAAATCATAGCCCGTCTGCGCGCCGAAGGCGTCTTCGACATGAACCGCTGCCTGCCCTGGCCGCAACTGCCCGTGCGTGTGGCCATCATCTCGGCACGCGGCGCCGCCGGATACGGCGACTTCATGAAGCACCTCCACAACAACCCGCAGCGCCTGCGGTTCGAGACAGAGCTCTTCGAGGCCACTCTGCAGGGCGAGCGCACCGTGCCGAGCGTCGTGGCGGCCCTCGAGGCCATCGCTGCCCGCGACGGCGAATTCGACTGTGTGGTCCTGATACGCGGAGGCGGCGCAGTTAGCGACCTCGCCTCGTTCGACGACTACACCCTCGCCTCAAATGTTGCCCAGTTCCCCCTGCCGATAATCGTCGGCATAGGCCATGAGCGCGACGTGACCGTGCTCGACTACGTAGCCAACACCCGCGTCAAGACCCCCACAGCAGCCGCCGAGGCTCTCATAGGCATGGCCGGAGCTGCCTACGACCGCCTGCGAGCCACCGGCGACGCCATCCTCACCCTTGTGCGCGAACGCATATCAGGTCAGCGGCAGCAGCTTGCATATTACCAGGGTTCCATACCGGCCCTCGCACGCAGCATAATCGACCGCAACCGCCAGCGCCTCGGCCCCGAGATTCCGGCTGCCATCACCGCCGCCGTGCGCAGCACATTCGTCCGCTCGGCCGAACGCCTCAACGCCATGGGCGTGCTCCTCGACACCCTCTCTCCCGAGGCGACACTCAGGCGAGGCTACTCGATAACCCGCGTCAACGGCCACGCCGTGACCGCCGACGACAGCCTCGAACCCGGCACCGTAATAACCACCACATTTGCCGGCGGACGCACCAGAAAATCAACAATAAACCCGTGATAACAATGGAAAACAGCAATATAAAATACTCCGAGGCCCTCGCCGAACTCGAAAGAATCCTCGCACAGCTCCGCGCCGACAACAGCGACATCGACACTCTGGCCGAGCGAACACGCCGTGCCGCAACCCTGCTGAGCGAATGCCGTGCACGCCTCACCCGCACCGAAGAAGAACTCAACAAAATCCTTGCCGAATTCGACCAGTCGGTAAATGGTTAGAAATTAGAAATTCACATAAAAAAAGTGAGGACAAGAACCCCATCGGGGGAAATCTTGTCCTCACTTTCTGTTTTTATCTGTCTTATTCGACGGTAACTGTAGCGGTAGCAGGCTTGAGGCCTTTGGCTGTGGCCTTGATGGTGAGTGTGCCCGGGGTCTTGGCGGAGCGCGCTATAGCTGTAGCGGCGCCGCTGAAGAGCTTCATTTCGGGCTTCTGGAAGGGCAGGAGGCAGGTCGGGTCGCCGTTGGCTCCGGCCTCGTAAGTGCCGGCTCCCGTAACGGTGAATTTAACCAGCTGGTCGGCGTCGGGCACGGGGTTGCCGTTGCGGTCGAGGGCCTCGACGGTGAAATATACCAGCTCGTCGCCGTCGGCGGCAATCTTGTCGCGGTTGGGCGTAATGCGGAGCGAGGCGGCCTTGCCGGCGGTGCGCACGGTCTTCTCGGCGGCAGGATTGCCTGCTGCGTCGTAGGCCACGACCTTGATTTCGCCGGGCTCATACACTACGTCGTTCCAGCGCAGGCGGTAGCGGTCGATGACATTGCTGTCGTTCTTCTCGCGGCGCCCCTGGCTCTTGCCGTTGATGAAAAGTTCGGCCGACGGATAGGAAGTATATACAAACACCGGTGTCACCTCGCCTTCGCGGCCCGGCCATGTCCAGTGCGGGAGCACGTGGAGAGTCTCGTCGTCCTTGTTCCACTTCGAACGGTAGAGATAGAAGCGGTCTTTGGGGAGCGATGCAAGGTCGATAATGCCGAAGTAAGAGCTGTGGCTGGGCCATGCATCGGTATCGTAGGGCGACGGTTCGCCGAGATAGTCGAAACCGGTCCACACGAACTGGCCAATTACCCAGGGGCGGTCGTCGTCCATCTCGAAATCGAGGTCGGGAGTGTTGCTCCAGTAGCACGACTCGTTGTCGTAGCTGTTGCTCTGGTTATCGGGGTGCATTGCCACATGGTGCTCTCCAAACTCGACCGGGAAGTAGTACTTGCCACGGCTCGACACGGTCGAAGCAGTCTCCGAACCGAGGATAAGCTTCTGCGGAAGCTTATCGTAGGCCTTGTCGTAGTACTGCGGCTTGTAGTTGAAGCCGGGTATATCGAGGGCGGCGGCAAAGCCGTTGTCGAGCACGGCGCCAATCTGGTCCATGCCGCAGGTCACCGGGCGGGTGGGGTCGAGCTTATGCACCAGGTCCTGGAGCATGGTAAGCTCCGCCATGCCTGTGGGCCCCCACTGCGAGGGCACCTCATTGCCAATCGACCACATGACAACCGACGGGTTGTTGCGGAAATGCTCTACCATGTTGGTGATGTCGCGCTCGGCCCATTCGTTGAATACCGAGCCGTAGCCGTTGGGCGATTTCGGGCGGAAGCCCCAGTCGTCGAAAGGCTCTACCATGAGCATTACGCCCATTTCGTCGCAAAGTTCAACAAGCTCGGGCGCAGGCATATTGTGCGATGTACGGATAGCGTTCACACCCATGTCCTTGAGCAGTTCTATCTGGTGGCGGAGAGCCGAGCGGTTAACGGCCGCGCCGAGAGGGCCGAGGTCGTGGTGGTTGCACACACCCTGGAATTTGGTGAGTTCGCCGTTGAGGAAGAATCCCTTTTCGGGAATATATTCGATAGAGCGGATACCGAAGCGGGTCTTGTAGCTGTCCACCTCCTTGCCGTCGATGCTCAGGCGGGTGACGGCTGTGTAGAGCTCAGGCTTATCGAGAGTCCATAACCTGGGCGAACCGACGAGGAAGTTCTGGCCGAACTCCTGGCCACGGGCCACGTATGTCGAGCGGTCGGAGGCCACCACCTCACCGGCGGGGTCGAGAATGTCGGTGCTGACCGTCACCCACTGGTCGGGTTTGGCGCCGTCTATCTTCATCTGGAGATGCACCGAGGCATACTCGGGTGTCACCTTCGGAGTGGTCACGTAGGTTCCCCAGACGGGAATATGCACCTTGTCGGTGGTAATGACGTGCACGTTGCGGTAAAGGCCAGCGCCGGGATACCAGCGCGAGGCACGCTCCTTGTTTTCGAGCTTCACCTCGAGGTGGTTCTTGCCGGGAACGGCGGTGCCGGTGGCGTCGATGTAGAACGAGTTGTAGCCATAGGGCCATGTGCCGAGCTTCTTGCCGTTGAGGAACACCTGGGCGTTGCTCATGGCGCCGTCGAACACCAGGGTCGTGGCGCGGCCCGTGGTGTCGGGCAACTCGAAGTCAATCTGATAGGCACCCTTGCCTATGAAGGGCAGACCGCCGGTGCGGCCGGTCTTGACGGTTTCTTCTTTCTCGCCGTTCTGCTCCACGGCCACGGTCTGTAGGTCGTTGGCGCGGTCGAAAGGTCCGTAAATGGCCCAGTCGTGAGGCACACGCACCTGCTGCCATTTGGCACCTGGCGCACCATCGCCTCTGGAGAAGAGCCAGCCTTCGTTGAGTGTGGTTTCACTACGCTGCGCCGAAGCGCCCATTGCAATGACTCCCGAAAGAGCCAGAATAGTGGTTTTGAAAATTGGATTCAAGGTAATATAATCTATGTCTGTTTATTTAAAATGCCATGCAAAGACGGAGTGATTCCACACTCCGTCTCCAATATAACAAATTTCTCGCGATTATGTTCACGAATTAATCTAAAAAAACATTGAGAGCATCGGTCGGAGCGCCGTTTTCATCGAAACAACCCTTTTTATATCCGTGACCGACAGGAGTTTCCGGTTCCCACCAGAAAATGCCTTTAAGGTCAATATTTTTTCCGCCCTCGGTGAGACGACGCATCATTTTGTCGGCTATTTCGGGCTGGTCATAGGAAATACCGATTTCGCATATCATCACGGGCTTGTCCCATGTCTTCTGGCAGTAGCGGATATTGTTTATGCAGTCGTCGACCACAGTCTCCCAGTTGTGGGACTCGGGATAGAGGCTCATGCCTATCATGTCGAAGCGGGCGCCCTCGGCAGTGATTTTGCCGAAGAGACGGTCGTAGAGCCACTGCTGGTCGCCGCCGTCGACGTGCACTATAACCTGTGCCTCGGGGAAGATGGCCTTCACGGCATCGTAGCCTGCATTGACCATGCGTGTGAAGTTGTCGGCACAGTCATCGCCAATGCCTCCGAGGGGCCACATCATGCCTGTGCGGGTCTCGTTGCCAATCTGAACCCATTCGGGCTCTATGCCTTCGGCCTTGAGGGCTCCGAGCACTTCGTCGACGTGGCCTGTCATGGCCTTTAGCACGCCTTCGAGGTCGAGGCCGTCCCATGCGGCGGGCATTGTCTGGCTACCGGGGTCGGCCCATGTGTCGGAGAAATGGAAATCTACCATCACGCGCAGGCCGAGTGCGTTGGCACGGCGAGCCTTCACCACGAGGTCGGCGGTATTGCACCAGCCTTCAACGGTGGCGTCGTTCTCGGGGTTGACCCACACACGCAGACGGATAGCGTTCACGCCGCAGTCGTCGCGCAGAAGTGTCATGAGCTCTTTCTGCTCGCCGCCGCGGGTCTGCCATTTGTAGCCCTGGGCCTCGAACTGTGTGAGCCAGCTCACATCGGCGCCCTTGGCATATGTGCCGCGCTCTATCTCTACGGGCTTGTCTTCGACAGGCGGATTGGTTATCGGGCTGTCCTGGGTGCAGGCGCCCAGCGCCAGTGTGGCGCCGAGGGCTGCTATGCTGAGAATCTTATTGAATTTCATCTTTTTAATCTGTTGTTGCCGGGTTGAAAAAGTAAAAAGTGAAGAAAGTTGAGAAAATGGTGTGTATTCCTGACTTTTTCGACTTTTTACTTTTTAAACTATTGATTATTCGTAGGAATAAGTGCCTTTCGAGAGGTTTACGGTGAGTGTATGGGTGCCGTTGGAGAGCTCGTTGTCGCCCTCGAAGCCGTCGCGGTAGAGCACGAGCTCGCCGCGAGTGCCGTTGCCGCCGAAGAAGAGGTCCCAGTTGTCGTTGAGCACAATCTTCACACCCCAGGGAGTGTTGGCTGTCTTCTCGAACTGTGCGGTGTAGACGCCGGGCTCGCCGGTAGCGGTCATTTCGGTGAGGCTCCAGTCATCGTTGAGACCGGTGTAGCTTACCTTGGTCACGGGAGTGAGTTTATAGGTAAGGTCGCCCATATTCACGTCGAAGAGATAGAACCCGGCCTCGGGAGCGGCAATGTTACCCTCGCCGTTGTTCACGAGCTGGCCGGAGAAAGCTGTGCCGCCGTCTACCATTGTCCAGTAGTTATCCCAGGCCTCAGCCTCGGTGTAGATGCGGTAGCCCCACTCGCTGTTCACCTGGAGGGCGCCGCCGTAGGTGCGGTTGTCCTCATTGTAGAGCTTCAGATAGTTGCTGAAATCCCAGTCGGGCTGCACGCCTGAGAGGTAAATCACCGGAGGTACGGTCTCCACAGGGCCTGCCGAGCCGGCGCCGGCGGTAAGAGTCCATGCACGGGGGTCGGACAGGTCGAGTGTGAGGGTGGTCTCGCCTGCGGCTGCCACATCTACGGCAATAGCCTGTGCGGCCTGGCCGAAGGTGAGCTTACCGGCCTCTCCGCCGAAAGCAACGGGGGTGTCGACAGCAGCGGCATCGTCGGTGCCTGTGGCGGTGTTATACTGCTTGCCGTTAGCCGAGAGCGTGACGTTGATGGTGCCGGCAGCGGCGTCGAAGGTGTAGGTCCACTTGTTGGCCTTGCGGTCGTAGGTCATGGCGCCGGTAATGTCGCCGCCGAGATTGAGCTCGCCGATGTAGAGCGCGCTCCACTCGTTGGTGCGGGTGTTTACCACAGTGTAGTAGCAGCCCGAGGGCGAGGGATACCAGAAGTTCCACACGTCGAGGCCGGTGGTGTTGTTGCCCATCACGAAGGCTGTGCCGGTGACGCCGTCGTTGCCCCACACGGTGTTGTTACCCTCGCGGAGCCACCAGTTCTCCCACGAGCCGGCGCCGATGAAGCCGCTGTATATGCCGTCGGAGGCAGGCGAGTAGAGGGTGCGGCCCGTATCGTTCTGCGAGGCATCGAGCACGAAGCCCACGCTCATATCGATGAAGTATGGAGTGATGGAAACCACCTGAACATCGCTGTACTTGGGGTCGATATTGGCACCGAGAACGGTTTTCACGCGGATATAGACCGTACCCTTGACTCCGCCCTCAAGTCCGAGACGACCGACGAGGTTATTGAGCGTCTCGCATGTGTACTGACGGTAATATACGCCTGCTTCCACATTGTCGTCTACCACAGAGGCAAATTCGGGGTCGGCCGAGAACTGCACGGTATTATGTGCTGCGCCGTCGGGAGCGGCCACACGCGGGTCGGAAAGCGAGATTTTGCCGTTTTCGTTCCAGTAAAGAGTAAGCGCAAGCGACTGGAGATGGTTCTTGTCGAGCACGATGTCCGACGCTACGCCCGAGACTTCGGCGCGGTCGGGGCCGTCGGTGTATATTGTGTCGCCGTCTTTGTCGCAGCTCTGTGCGGCGAAAAGCATGGCGGCGAGACCTGCGGCCGCTATATATTTATTGAAAGTCATGGTTTATCTTTAATAAAGAGGATTCGAAAGATTGGTGTTTGCCGAAAGTTCGCTCAGAGGAATAGGATAGATGTTGTAGCGGGCATTGACAGATGTACCGTCGAGAGTACCGCCCTTCCATTGCCATACGTAAGCGTCGGTGGTGAAACGGCCGAAGCGCACGAGGTCGGTGCGGCGGTGCATTTCGTGATAGAGCTCACGGCCGCGCTCGTCGAGCATGAAGGGAAGATTGAACTGGGCGTCGGAAATGCGGCCTGCAGCGTCGCCATAACCGCGCTCGCGCACGGCGTTGACAAGGTCGAGGGCCTGCTGACGGCTCATGCCAGAACCACCGCGGAGCACAGCCTCGGCGGCGCTGAGATATACCTCGGCAAGGCGGAACATGGGGTAGTCGGTCGAGCAGCCGCGGGCAGCAGAGGCCGAAGCGGCCTGGCCGGCGTCTGTGAGGTTAGTCCATTTCTCGCTGAAGAAGCCCTGCGAGTCGGTGGTGATGCCGTCGGTGAAGTACTGTGTCTGGCCGTCTTCCCAGAAGAGGCGTCGGCCGTCGGCGGCGTCAAAGAGAGCGGGAAGCTCGCCGCGCACGCGCCAGTTGCCCCAGCCGTTCTCAATGCCGTATTTTGCGGGGTCCTGAGTGGAGTTGTTGCCGCAGGACGAACAGATTATGTTGGTTGCCGAGCCCCATGTGGTAGCCTGGTCGGCGTCGGCCGAGAAAGCGAAGATAATCTCGTTTGTGCGCAGATGGTTGTCGGCGTTGAAAAGCTTCTGGTATTCCGGTTCGAGGGAATAGCGTCCGGTGTTTATGATTTTGTTGGCGTAGCCCACGCACTCGGTGTAGGCGGCGGTGCCGGTGTAGATTTCGGCGTTGAGGGTCAGACGGATGGCAAGCGACCAGAGAGCTGCCTTGTCGGCCTGGCCGTAGTAGTTGGTGTCGGGCAGAAGGGTCTCGAGCTCGGTTATTTCAGACATTATATAGTCGTAGAGCTGCTTGCCGTCGTAGGCGGGAGGTATCACTCCGGTAGTGGGGGTGTCCTGGTCTACGTACGGGCCCTGGCGGAAGAGATCGAGCACGAACCAGTAGTCGAGAGCGCGGATAAAGCGTGCTTCGGCGGCATAGGTGCGGATAAGCTCTTTTTCGGAGTCGCTGAAACCGCCGATAGAGCCTTCGCCGGTGTAGCGGAGGAACTCGTTGCAGAGCGCTATGGAATAGTAGAGGCGATAGTAAGTGTCGGCCACCCATACGTCGGAGGCATCCCAGTTCATATATGTGAGGGCCGAGAGATTCTCGCCCGAGAGCCATGTGTTGGCAACTTCGTCGGTGGCTGCTTCCTGCATGTTGAACAGATTGCGGAGCAGATCCTGGCCCTTGTTGCTCGAAAGGTCGGGGTTACCGGCGCGTTCCTGACCGATGAGGGAGTAGGAACCATAGATTTTCGCGAGTACCGACTTGTAGCCTTCGATGGTCGAGTAGACTTTGTCGGCGCTGTCGCCTATCACCGGCTTCTGGTCGAGGTCGCCGGTACAGGCGCCGGCAAGAAGCAGTGTGACAAGGCTTATGAGTGCTAAATATACTTTTTTAATCATTGTTGTTCAGGCATTAGAAGTTGAGACCCAGTGTAACGGAGTATGTGCGTGGACGGGGGTAGGTGGAGTTGTCGATGCCGGAGGCACTTTCGGGGTCCACGCCGCTGTATTTTGTGATAGTGAACACATTCTGCACCATTGCCGACACATGAAGGTCGAGCGAGCGGTAGATGCGTCCGAAATTATAGCTCAGCTGGAGGTTGTCCATCTTGAGGAAGGAGGCGTTCTCCAGATAGTGGTCGGTAGGATACTGACGGTAGCGGAACTGAGTGTCGAGGAAGCTCGAAGCAAGATTGTTGACCGAACCGGTGCTCCACGAGGTGCACTCCCACGCGCCGAGGTTGGCCTGGGCGCCGTTGTAGATGTAGTTGCCTACGGAAGCACGGAGCGCGGTACTGAGAGTCCATTTCTTCCATCGCAGCGAGGTGCTGAGACCGAATGTCCAGTCGGGCATGCTGCTGTGGCCGTAGTATTTGTCGTCTTCGGTAATCTGGCCGTCGCCGTTGAGGTCGGCGTAGAGACCTTCGATGGGGCGTCCGGTCTCGCGGTCATAGATTTGCTTGTAGAGTTTGAAGGTGCGGGGCGTGTAGCCGGTCTTGTAGACCTGGATAGGTGTTGACTCCATCCAGCCAACATATGTGTCGGAGGCATCGGTGCCCGGCACGAGGTTGAGGTTGGTGATTTTGTTGTCGAGCCAGGTGGCGTTGAATGTAGCTGTCCACTGCAGGTCTTTGGTATCGATGATATTGGCGTTGAGGCTTATTTCGACACCCTTGCTGCTGACGTTGCCGACGTTCATGAGCATGGCTTTGTCGAAGTTTATGCCTGCGGGCACAGGCACGGTGGCGAGGAGGTCTTGGGTTTTGCGGGTGAAGTATTCCACAGAACCGGAGAGGCGGCTGTTGAGGAAACCGAAGTCGAGACCGAAGTTCCAGCTCTTGGTGGTCTCCCATTTGAGTTTGTCGTTATAAGCCTGGGGGCGGAATGTGGGGCGCCACTGGCCGTCGATAGGATAGTATGCGCCGTCGAGGCTGCCGGTGTAGTTGGGGATATAGCCGTAGTCGGCGATACCGTCCTGCTGGCCGGTCACACCGTAGCTGGCACGCAGTTTGAGATCGTTCATCACGGTGCGGATAGGCTCGAAGAACTTCTCCTGGGCAACACGCCATGCCAGAGCCACCGAGGGGAATGTGCCCCAGCGCTGGTCTTTTGCGAAGCGGCTCGAACCGTCGCGGCGGAATGTGGCAGTGAGGAGGTAGCGGCTGTCGTAGCTGTAGTTCACGCGGCCGTAGTAGCTTATTAGAGTATGGCGGTTATCCCAGGGTGTGCTTATGTTGGTCTGGTTGCCGGCGTCGTCGAAAGTCGGGTAAGCCGGTCCGTAGTTGCGCCAGTACTGGTAGTCATATCCGAGAGTCACGTCGAGGCTCGAATTGATGGCGGCGAAATCTTTATTGTAGTTGAGGTAGGTCGTGAGCAGACGGTTGTAGTTCTTCTGCGGACCCTGCTCGTAGCCGTAACCGCCCGAGTTGTAGCCCTGAAATGAGTTCATAGGCTGGTGCACTGTCTGGGTGCCGCGGCTGTAGTCGTAGCCGCCGGTCACATGCAGGCGGAGTTCGGGCAGCGGGTGGAAGCGGTAGTCGAGGTCGATGTTGCCAATGAGGCGCCATACCTTCGAGCGGCTGTCGTAGAGTTCGAGCATTGCCACGGGGTTGGCGAGGGCGCCCTGGGCCGGACGGCCGGTGTTGTCTACGGTTTCATGATATCCGCCGAAGAGAGGCGTGCCGTCGGTGAAGATGAGCTGCTTGCCGTCGGCGCCATAGGTACCGAAAACGGGCTGTGTGGGGTCGTAGGCACCGGCATTCCAGATGGCGCCGGTGTTGGCGAAGCGGTTGTTTGCATAGGTGGCCTTGCCGCTGATGTTCACGCGCAGGTGGTCGGCGAAGAAGCTCGGATTGAGGTTGAGGTTACCGGTGTAGCGGGTGGAGTTGTCGGTGCGGAGGATACCGTCCTGATACATCGCGCCGAGAGCCACACGGAAGGGCAGCCACGAGGCGGCGCGGCCCGAGATGGCGAGCGAGTTGTCGGTGCCGAAGGCCGACTGGAAGATTTCGTCGTTCCAGTCGGTGGACTCACGGCCCAGAAGAGCCTGCTGGGCCTCTGTGCCAAAGAGCGACACGGCTTCGCGGAACTGCTCGGGAGTGAGCGACTTGCTGGTGCGGGTCTTGGTCGATACGGAGTTGGTGGTGCTGAACGACACCTTCACGCCCTCGCCCGAGCCTTTCTTGGTGGTGATGATGATGACACCGTTTGAGGCACGCGAACCGTAGATGGCAGTCGACGAAGCATCCTTGAGGATAGTCATCGACTCGATGTCGTTAGGGTTGATGAGGCTCAGGAAGTTGCTGGAGCCGGTAATGCCGCCGCCCACTTCCATAGGCACGCCGTCGAGCACGATAAGGGGGTCGTTCGAGGCATTGAGCGAAGCGCCGCCGCGCACACGGATTGTGCTCGACGAGTTTGGCGAGCCGCCCGAGTTGGTAATCTGTACACCGGCGATTTTGCCGTTGATGAGTTCTTCGGGCGAGCTTATTACGCCTTGGTTGAAGTCTTTCTCACTGATGGCGGTCACAGAGCCGGTGAGGTCGTTCTTCTTGGTAGTACCGTAGCCGATAACCACCATTTCCTGAAGAGCCTCGGAGGCCGGTTCGAGCTGAACGTCGATATTAGAGCCTGTCACATCGACAGTCTTCGTGTTATAGCCCACATAAGAGAATGTGAGCTGACGGGCACCCTCGGGAAGGGCGATACGGTAGTTGCCGTTGATGTCGGTGGTGACGCCGCCAGAATGGCCGGGCACGGTTACCGAAGCACCGATCAGAGGCTCCCCGGTCTCGTCGGAGACAACACCGCTGACAGTCGTCGCTGTCTGGGCCCATGTCGCCGGCACGAAAGCTGCGAGCAAGAGGAGCACGGCCAAAGTGCGCAGTAGATTTTTCATGTTTTCCTTGGTTTATTTATTATGATTTTGAATTGATTTCTTTTTCCGGGTTCAGCGGAGCATCCACTAACCACTAACCACCCAACACTCACTCCAGCACCACAGCACGGAGTTGCAGGCGGATGGGAGCGGAATCGGCCGCGATGACTATCGATTCTATTTCAGCCGGGTCGAGAGTAGCCGCCGTGCCCTCCGCAGGCTCGAAGCGACGGCCGAGGAACGACGGATAGGGAGCAGGATTGAGCAGAGTCTCGCCAAGACTGAAACCGTCGAGGGGCAGGGTAGCAACCGAGTCGGGCGCGAGGCTCGCTGTGGTCCAGAATGTGAAGCCGTCGGCATTCACGAGGCCGATACGGACCTTGTCGGCGCCTTCAGCCTCGGCTGTATAAATCCTGATGGCAGCAGAGGGCACATCTCCGCCGAGCGCGCGCACCTCGGGTGCGACATAGCGGCTCACCGAAATTGTCTCCACCGGCTGTATGCCTGGCCCAGCACAGAGTTCAAGCACCGGCGAGGCGAAGGGTGTGGCCCGAACGGCATTCAGGCTTATGCCTTGCCATACCTCGGGAATCGTGGAGAGTTCAATTCCGTCAAGGCCAGAGGCGGCATCGAGGAGGACAAGGGGAGCTCCGGCCGGACGCACGGCGGTAGTGAAGCATGCGACAGCCCCCCGGCCCGCGCCGAAGTCCCAGTCCAATGGAGTGCCGTGCTCACCCGAAGGCCATGTCACGGCTTTCGCGCCTTTGAAAACCACAATCCGGTAGTCAAACCGATCTTTTTTACCAAATAAACCGGAATCTATGGCAGCGCTATATTCATATTTTCCGGTCCTGACCATGGGCACGAGCACATTATCATCGCGCCAGAAGTCGGCTGAGGCCGGATATATCATCACCGAATCGGGCTCGCCGGCTATGGTCGCCGATATGTGCAGAGGGCTGCCGGCGGCTACGGAGAGCGATGGCTCGTGGACAAGCACAGGAGTATCGAGCTTGCTCAGAGGAGGCATCACATACTCCCCTACCTTGCGGAATCCGTCGCCATAGCTCCTGTCGGCAGGCCAGGCGGCCATCATCGATTCATCGGCGGCGAGCAGATAGACTCCGGGGAGAACGGATATGCTCTTGCCCTCGGCGGCTCCTGAGGCCCGTTCGCCCCTGAAGCGGAAACCATCGGGCAAGCCGGGCAGATTTATGGTCATTGCAACCGGCGAATCCACGGTCACCGCAATCTCGCGCTCAAGCGAAGGCCTGGCGAATGGATCGGCCGTGATTATGACGTCGGGCATTACTTCGAGGCGCCATACATTCTTGTCGAGACGGTCGAGGAAGTAAGCTCCCGTACCGTCGGTGCTCACTGCCGCCGACGAGCCTGCACCGGCTATGCTTCTGAGTTTTTTGGGCTTCGAGGGTGCCGAAGCGGTGTTGTTGGTGTGGTAGAACTTCTCGCCGTCATCGAGCATGGCAAGATTGCGGCGGGCGCTGACGGTAAAAGGACCAAAAACTGTGTCGGCGGGATATTTGCCGTAGTCGGCTCCGGCAGGCATGCGGCGCATGACCTCGGCGGCGATAGCCATGCCTATTGCCTTGCCGGGGGTATAGGCGAGGTTCAGGAAGTGAGTCTGGTATTCGGTGTTGAACCGGGCCATGTCGATGGGGTCATAGGCGAACTGAGTCGCCCAGTCGAAACCGGCCTTGCGAAATGTGCGGGCCGCGGCCGGATAGAGATATGTGTCGAGCACGTCGGCCGGGTCGAACTCATAGACCACCTTGGGCTGCGCGGCATAGCCCGGCACGGTGTCGAAGGGTATGTCGTAGCTGTCGAGCACGGGCAGGAAATTGCCATGGCGCGTGCTACCGTGCACCAGACCCGTGGGATACCACTGGTAGGTGGTGCCGTCGATGGCGGCGCGGTAGAAGGCCGATGTGCGCCAGAGATTGTGCGACACATTATAGATAATGTCCTTCTTCCAGCCGGCGTCGCGCATTGCGGCCGCCATGCGGTCTACATAGGCCGTTATTTCCCCGTGGGTGCCGCTGTGACACGGCTCGTTGTTTATTTCAATGGCTATGAGGGAGGGGTCGGCGGCGTAGCTTTTGCCCGTGTAGGGGTTCACATGTGTCACAAGAGCCCGGAGATAGCGCTCCTGGGCATCCTGAGCGGCGGGGTTGTCGTGCACATGGCATTTCTCGTATTTATAGGAGAATGCGCCGTTAGGGTCGCTGTTGCGCTCGGGATATCCGTTGCCGAAATTGGTCTGGGCGGTGAGGATGGCCTTGATGCCGCGCTCCTCGAGACGGTCAAGGAGGTAGTCAACCAGGTCGAGGTGCTCGTTTTCGAGCAGATGGCCGTCGCCGTCGCTCATTTCCACATCCCACAGATGAAGCCGGAAGGCGTTCAGACCGAGGCGCGACATATGATAGACATCGCGGTCGATTGCCGCACGGTGGTCGACACCGAGACGATTGAGGGCACGATAGGCATGTGCGAACGGCACGGTGTAGTTGGTGCCGTAGTACGGGCCTCCGTCGAGAGCCTTGGCTCCGAGGGCGCACATAAGACCCGCTAAAATGACGATGATTTTATGTGTCTGTTTCATGGTATTTTGGTTGATGCGAAATTACTTCCGGAAACGAAGACATGAAAGCACACAGCGGACATAATAGGATAATATTCGGACAAAAATGTCGTCTGGAGCGTTTTAAACTCATATGTGTCCGATTATTATTCCTAATTGGCCGATTTATGCCCTTGCCGATATGAGGATAATGTTTACTTTTGTAAAATATGCCGAGACCATGAAAAAATATATTCTTATCCTGCTCTCCGCCCTGTGCTGTTTCATAAATGCCAGAGCTATTTCCGGCACTTCGCCCGCACCGGTCTACTGGTTCAACTACGGTGTTGACGATTCGCGGAAAACCGTTTTCGATATCTTCCGCGATTCCGGCGGACGAACATGGATAGGGTCCAACAACGGCCTCTATCTTTTTACCGGATACGACACATATCCCTGCACCTTTGCCGACGGATATGAACTCCATGCACAGATATACGCCATGGTCGAGGCGGATGGCCGCATATATGTGGGCACCAACGACGGACTCTACGCCGTCGACACCGCCACTCTCCATATCGAAAGCGTGCGGTGGAACGACTCGCCGCGCGAAATCCGCTCCATGGCCTATCACGACGGCAGGCTGTGGCTCGGCGCTCTCTCCGGACTATATTTCTACCATCCCGACAGCGACAGTTTCGAGGGGCCTGTGGAAGGCCTTCCGCACAAGGCGGTGTATTCTCTGCTTCCGGTTCCCGACGGCAGCATATACATAGGCACGTATAACGGTTTCTGCCGCTATACCCGCGCAGGTGGCTTCGAGACAATTCCCATATCCATTCCGGCCCTGCAGCCAAATCTTTTTGTAAATACCATATGCCGCAATTCCAACAACGGCGTCCTCTATCTCGGCACCGAGAGCGGCCTCATACGCTACACACCCTCGACCGGAGCGGCAAGCACGGTCGACATCTGCAATGGCTACTCGGTGAAATCGCTGTGCATAGTTCCGGGAAAAGTGCTCCTTGCAGGCACCGACAACGGGCTGTTCATATTCAGCCCCGACGGCAGTTCGCGACTCATGCGCCACGACTCGCGCTCGGTATCGTCGATTATGTCGAACGTGGTATGGTCGCTGATGGCCGACTCCGAGGGCAACGTATGGGCCGGCACCGAAAGCGGCATCTCCATTGCCGACCCCGATTCGCCGGTGCAAATCTATAGTATAGCCGACCTCACCGGCAGCGGAGAAGGACAGGACGTGTCTACGATACTGCGCGACTCGCATGGCAACCTCTGGCTCGGAGGCTCCAACGGAGCCATCAGAATAGATTCGGAGGGAAAAGCCGACTGGTATTTCGCCGGCACTAAAGCCGACGGCCTTTCGCACAGCCGCGTGCGCGAGATATACGAAGACAGCAAAAGCGGAATTTGGCTGGCCACCGACGGCGGCATCAACACCTACGACCGAAAAAGCAATTCTTTCAGCAAACACAGGCTCACAGACAGCACACACCGGTCTATGGCGAACTGGGTATATGCCATTCTCGAAGAACCGGCAGACAGCACGCTATGGGCTGCCGGATATCTCGGTGGTATTTTTATAGAATCGCTCGACCATTTCAGGAACGAAGGACAGAACCATACCGCCGACCGGCTCATAAATTCAGCAAACGGCCTGCCTAACGATTATATTGGCAATATGGTGCGCGATTCCAGAGGCAACAAATGGATTTTCAACTTCCGCGACTCTGCCATAACCCGCGTCGACGGCAGTTCGGGTGCTATCGACCGCCTGGCGCTGCGCAGCCGCACCGGCTCCGACCCCGTGGCGCTATGCACCGACGCCGACGGGCGTGTGTGGGTAGGCTTCTACGGCGGTGTGACAGCCTATTCGCCCGACGGAACGCCTCTCGACAGCCTGTTCCGCTTTCCGGCAGACTCCGACATGAGCGTGCGGACGATGGCGGCGGTCGAAGCCGACATATGGATAGCGACACAGAATGCCGTCTGGAGTCTCGACCCGGCCAAAGGCACCATGACAATGCTGCCCCTGCCGGAAAAGGAATACAGCGTGATATATTACGACAAGGAGACCGGAAAGGCCCTCCTCGGTGCCGCTGACGTAATTGTAGCAGCCGAACCCGGACGCCTCATGTCCGAAAAACGCGATGAAAGAATAGATATTCTGCGCGTGCTTGACCGCGGCAACATAGTGACAACCGATACCGACGCCGACTCCGGCAACCTGAAGATAAGACTCGGCTCCGATAACCGCGATATAACCATCGACATAGGCACGGCCTCGTTCTCGCCAGGCGAATATCTGCGCTTCCGATGGAGGCTCGACGACACGGACTGGCACCTCCTTGACGACGGCGACAATAAAATACGCCTCACCTCGCTCACTCCGGGCAAACATACGGTGGAAATCACAGTCTCGGGCGAACGGCGCTCGCCGGTGCGGGTCGACATAGAGGTGTCGCAGCCATGGTATCTGACCGCATGGGCCATCTGCGCATATATAATTGGTGCGATAGCCATAGCATCGGTTCTCACCATCAGGTCCTCGCGGCGCCACGAGCGCAAAATCGAAGACCTCGAACGGCGAAACGCCCTCGCCACCGTGCGCCACAGGCTTTTCTTCCTGTCGAACATATCGCATGAGCTGAAAACACCTCTGTCCATGATCATAGGCCCGCTGAGCAAACTGCGCACCATGCCAATGCCCGACAATGAGAAAAGCGACGTGGAGACAGCCTACAGCAACGCCATGAAGCTCAATACGCTCATACATCAGACCGTCGAAATAGACCGGCTCGAGGCTGCGCCCGACGACATGCTGATATTCTCGCGTATAGATGTGGTGGATTTCTGCCGGGGCATTTTCGAGGCATACCGCAAATCGTGGCCGGGTCGAAACTTCGTCTTTACGGCCGGCGAGAGCCACATTTACGTGCGTACCGACGCCGTTAAACTCGAATCGCTCATCAACAATCTGCTGTCGAACGCAGTAAAATACTCAGGCGACAACGCCTCCATCGGCTGCTCCGTACACCGCAGCGAAAACGGATACGACATAGACATCAGCGATGACGGCGTAGGCATTCCGGCCGACGAGCACCAGCTTGTGTTCCAGCGCCTCTACCGCTCGCCACGTACCGCGGCCGAACGCGAAGGCACCGGCATAGGCCTCTATCTGGTGAAGCAGTATGTGCACCTGCTCGGAGGCGAGATAGTCCTTGAAAGCGAACCGGGCCGGGGCACGACATTCCGCCTGAGTTTCCCGACAGACGAAAGCTCTGACGTGTCCGACACTTCCGACCAGTCCGACCCGGTGTCGGCTGCCGCCGACAAGCGCAAGCGAGTGCTCGTGGTGGACGACAACAAGCCAATTGCCGATTTCATTGCCTCGCTTCTGAGCGCCGACTACAATGTCGCTACGGCCTCAAACGGCAAAGCGGCCCTGGCGCGGGCAGCGTCGTTCCGACCCGACATAGTAATAGCCGATGAAATGATGCCCGTCATGACCGGACTCGAGATGAGCCGGAGCATGCGCCATAATCCGGCGACGGCCTCTATACCGATACTACTGCTGACGGCAAAGGACGAGCCCGGCATGGAATGCGAGAGCATAGACAGCGGCGTGGACGCCTTCATGGCCAAGCCTTTCGAGGCTCCGGTACTCACGGCCAAGGTGCGTCAGCTCCTGGGCCGTGCCGAGCGTATGCGGCAGTCCGAACTGTTCGACCGCTCCACCCGGACCGACAACGCGCCTGTCGAGGACTCCGTTCAGGAAAAACAGTTTGCGGCAGTGACCGACCTCATCGAGGCCGAACTGTCCAACCCCGACCTTAACGTCGACTTTGTATGCCGCACTCTCGGAATGTCGTCGAAATCACTTTACCGCCTCATAAAGAAACTCGTAGGCGTATCTCCGGTCGACTATATCCGCCAGACACGCCTGCGCAAGGCAGCCATGCTCCTCGAGCAGGGCAAATTCTCGGTCAGCGAAGTGATGTATATGGTAGGGTTCAGTTCATCGAGCTATTTCAGCAAATGCTTCGCCGCGATGTTCGGCTGCACACCGGGCCAGTACGCCTCCCGCCGGTAGCCGGTCAGTCGTCGAACAGAGCCCGGCGTAGCTTATTGTATAAGAATGAGATACCGAGAAGGAGTATGCCGAGTATTATGAAGACTATAATGCGGCCTACCGACGGCATATTCCATAAATCATATGAAACCAGCTTCACAAGCACTATGCCGAAGAAACAGAGACCTGTGAGACGGAGCGCCTTGTCGTGTCGCCGCAGTCCGAGGGCTACGGTTATTGCTCCGGCCACCGACAGCAGCACCGATATGGCGGCGCTGTTCAGCTTCTGAAGACTGCACAGCATGAGGATATTGAATACTGCGGCTATAGCTACAGCGGCGGCAGAGGCTATGAGCAGGATTGTAAACACATTCTTGCCCCAGGCCCCGAAATACCCCTTGCGGTAACACTCGCGGCTCTGAATGACGATGGCAAAAGAATAGAACGCCATGCACACCCAGAACAGCACCGTGGCCGCCGTGCCCGTGTCGGCGCAGGGCAGACAGACGAAGGCTACACCCAGGCCCGAGAGCAATGGCTGAAGCCAGCCGGCATTTCCGCCCTTGTCGGTGAGTAGCGTCAAGACCAGCGTAGCGGCAAGATAGACAGCCACAGCCCCGCGGAGAGCTGATATAAAACCAAGCTGAGGCTCAATGATGAGGAATGTGCCGTAAACAAACGACACTATGCCCAGCCACAGCGCAGCGGTATAGACAATAGCATTGTCACGCGAATATGCCGTGCGATAGAACGACAGCGTCGCCGCAATTCCGGCAAGAGCGGCGCCGGTGAAGACATAGCTGAAGAAGGCACTCACCGGCGAATCGAACATTCGCAACTGATCAAGCGCTACGAAGAGAGCAACGACACTGGCAATGAAAAGTCCTTTGAAAATACGGCGTTCCGTGCGGCAGTACAGATAGTTCAGCGCAAAAGCATAGAAAGCGACAGCGGCTACCGATACGCACTGCGAGCGGAACTGCACCGGAAAAACAAGGCAACTGCTCACGGCTATAAGCAGCACCAGAATGTCCTGAGGCAGCGATGGCTGTTTCTTCATATAATATCTGTAGAAAACAAAACCGTCGGCAAGAGCCGCAATCAGAGGCACAAATCCATTGGCCCTGAAAGGCAGGCCGACGCCGTCCATAAGACTGAGACCGGCTGCAACGTACACAAAATTATTGACAAACATGGCCCCGACAATAGCCCCGACATGTTTCTTCCCCTCAGGCGACAATCCGAGCATATTCGACAGCGGAAGCGAGTATATTATAAATATCAATGTGTCGAACACGAGAATCAGCGCATGCGATTCGCCCTCTCTGACCCAAACGGCTGCCAGTGCGGCTATAATCCAGCTGAGAACACACCCTATGAGAGGCAGTTCATACCACGACGGGCGGCGGAAAGACACAACAAATATCGCCGCGCTAAGAACGAGCACATAGCCCGTCAGCGCAACAGTGCTTCCGTCGGACCCCGCCGACAGGAATGGTGCGGCAAAAGCCGCCACAATGCCGACAGCGGCGAGCTCGCGGCGATTATACCACAGCGCCACGGCAATCTCGGCCAAGACAAGTGCAATAAGGATAACAAATGCTTCCAGTGAGGAGAAGATACCATAGAAATTATAAGCTACAGCAATCGTGACGAAGCAGACGGCAAAACCGCCGCCGGCAAGAACCGACGAGAAAGAACGGTACTTGTCTTTCAGAAAATACGATACCGACCATAGTGCCACGCCTGCCACAAGGCCGAGCACAGTCCGGGCAACTTCTCCTATCCACGAATTATCGATGGCATACTTCACAAAGAAGCCTATGCCGAGCACCAGAACCGCTATGCCTATCTTGCTGAACAGATTGACTCCGATAAAGCGCTCCACATTGTCGCCAACGCGGGGCTCGGCCGACAACGGCGCCGATTCCGCGGCAACAGGCTCAGGCTCTACCACCGCCGCCGGGACAGCCTCCCGACAATCAGGCTCGGCGGCGCATTCCTCTTCAACCGAGACAAGCGGCTCTTCCGCGAGCAGAGGCTCGGGCGGAAGAATGGCATCGGCCGCGTCATTTTCTTTTCCGCGCGATGCCGACAGACGCTCGATTTTTCGCTCAAGATATTCGATTTTCGCATTGACGTCGTCCACTCCGTCGCTTATATCGCGCAGACGCTTGAAGAGCTTGCCGCTCCGAATGATGGCGAACACGAAATAGGCGGCTACAATGAGGAATATAAACACAGAGTCCATAAGCGTGATGAAAATTCATATATGCCAAAAGACCGCCCGGTCCGTTGATATCGGACCCGACGGTCAATACTTTATCTTGCCATTAAGGATTTTGCCGGTTTTTCAAGCATCTAAGCTATCCGGCAGACCGGCTACCTTTTATTTCGCTGCGGTGTAGCGGGAGTTCAGAATCTCGATGATGTCGGAAGTGACATTGAGCGAGGGGTTGAAGTACACTCCCGATTCGCGCATGAGGATAGCGTCGTATCCAGCCTGAGCATTATAAGCGTTTACAGCGCTCATGATAGAGTCCTGAAGACGGGCCTGAGCCTGGGCTATGGTATTCTGAATCTGATTCTGCTGGTTGGTGAGCACGCGGGCGGCGTCGTTCTGCATTTTCTGCAGTTTCTCCACATCGGCCTGGAAAGAGGCTTCCGAGAGATATACGTTGTTCTGGCGCTTCTGCTCGATATTGTTGCCGAAGTTCTGGATTTCCTGCTGCTTCGACTGCTCCTGACGCTGATAGTTGTTCATCAGACGCTGGCCTTCCTCGGCAATTTCGCGGGCAAGGCTATAGGCGCTCATGATTGAATCGGCGTCGATATAAGCTATCTTGAGACTTGCGCAGGCGGTGGAGTCGCCGGCGACGGGAGCGGCTGCCGGAGCTGCTTCCTGCTTAGAGCACGATGCTGCGGCTGCCACAAGAGCGCAAGCCATAAGTGTCTTTACTGTAAGAGACAGTTTTTTCATTATATCTATAATATGTGATTTTGATTATTTCAAGTTTCGCTCGTCAGTAGCGCAGCCGATGCCTTTGCGCCGTAAATGAGGCGAGGCGCCTGCATGACCCGAGGGGAAACGTGCACCCTTGATAAAAAGCACTTTCACACCAAGAAGGACAATGCAGACCAAAAGCAGTATTATTGTCAGTACGACTGTTTTCATGGCCCATTTGGCTGATTGACTCTGCAAATATAGCTAAAATGACGGTTTTTTTTCGGTGTACGGATTTTATTTTGTAATTTAGGGGCATGAATAGATTGTTTTTTAACATTCTTTCTCATACCGAAATCTTTATTAGAACTTTTACCCCTCTCAAACTATAGAAAACTACCATGACGATCAAAGACCTCAAACCGGCTCTGGTATTCTCGATTTTCGATGAAATCAACCATGTGCCCCGCCCCTCCAAGAAAGAAGAAAAAATACGCGAATATCTGCTTGACTTCGCGGCACGTCATAACATCGCCGTGCGTACCGATGCAATCGGAAACGTAGTGATGACCAAGCCGGCAACTCCCGGCAAGGAGAACGCACCCACAGTAGTGCTCCAGTCGCACATGGACATGGTGTGCGAATCGAACGATAAGAATTTCGACTTCAACACCCAGCCTATCCGCACTATCATAGACGGCGAATGGCTGCGTGCCGACGGCACAACTCTCGGCGCCGACAACGGTATCGGCATGGCCGCATCGCTGGCCGTGATGGTCGACAAAGACCTCGTTCACGGTCCCGTAGAAGCACTCTTCACCGTAGATGAGGAAACCGGCCTTACCGGCGCCAACAACCTCGGCGAGGGAATGCTCACCGGCTCTATCCTGCTCAACCTCGACTCCGAGGACGACGCCGAAATCTTCGTAGGCTGCGCCGGAGGTGTCGACACCACATGTCTTTTCACATACAAGCGCTCTTTCGCGCCCACCGATTTCCACTATTTCCGCTTCGACATCTCGGGCGGCCTCGGCGGACACTCGGGCGGCGACATACATCTGGGCCGCGCCAACGCCAACAAGCTTCTGGCACGCTTCCTCTATAAACTCAGCCTCGAGCACGAACTTTCGCTCGTAGAAATCGACGGCGGCAACCTCCGCAACGCCATTCCCCGCGCCGCACATGCCGTATTCGGCATTCACGCCGCAAGCAAGGAAAACGTACGCGTAGCTTTCAACACATTCGTGGCTGAAATCGAAAATGAATACGCAGGCCTCGAAGACGGTCTCAAATTCGACCTCGAAACCACCGACAAACCCGAATACGCCGTAGACTCCGATACAACAACTGCGCTCATCGAAGCTCTCTACTGCGCTCCTCACGGTGTTATCTCCATGAGCCGCGACCTCGAAGGCCTCGTAGAGACCTCCACCAACCTCGCTTCGGTAAAAATGCAGCCCGACAACAAGATTCTAGTCACCACATCGCAGCGCTCGTCGGTTGAATCGCGCAAGTGGGATATCGCCCGCCAGGTTGAAGCCCTCTTCCGTCTGGCCGGAGCAGAAGTGACACACGGCGACGGCTATCCCGGCTGGGCTCCCAACATGAACTCGCCCATCATGCACATCGCATCTGAGGCATACGAGGAACTGTATGGCATCAAACCCGCCATCAAGGCTATCCACGCCGGTCTCGAGTGCGGCCTCTTCCTCCAGAAATATCCGCACCTCGACATGGTATCGTTCGGCCCGACACTGCGCGACGTACACTCGCCCTCCGAGAGAATGCATATCCCTGCCGTAGAACGCTTCTGGGGCCAGCTTACCCGCACTCTCGAAAAAGTAGCCGACCTGAAAGCCTGACGCGCCTATGCGCAAGGCCGCAATATATCGCATTTCAGCCGCAGCAGCCCTCTTCGCGTGGGCTGTCTGCGGCTTATTTGCCGATGAGCCGGTCCATCACGGATTTGCCATCGAACTCCAGGAAGTGCTCACCGACTCGCTCGACCGTGAAATAATGATTTTCAACGGCGACACTATCCATACATCTTTTCTGCCCGAACCACCCGAGATTCCACACTACGGCCCACTCACAGAAACAGACTATCGAGAAATCGCCAAAGAACTTGACGTGGAACCGGCCGCAATACACGCCGTCGTAGAAATAGAGACAGGCAAGACACGCCACGGATTCTATGCCGACGGCTACCCGATAATAAACTTCGACCTACCGGTATTCCGCCGCGCCGCCGCACGCCGGGGCATAAACCTGTCGAAGTACACATCTACACATCCTACCGTATTCTCGGCCCCCAACATACGCAAATACGGCTCGCAGCAACGCGCTCAGCAGGCGCGTCTCGACGCCGCCATGACAATCGACAGCATCGCTGCCATCGAAAGCACGTTCTGGGGCATGTTCCAGATAGGAGGATTCAACTGGAAACTATGCGGCGCCGAATCGCGCGCCGACTTCGTGCGACGCATGCAGCGCTCCGAATACGACCAGCTGCGCCTCTTCGCCAACTATATGCGCAACACAGGGCTTGTGCAACACCTCAAAACAAAAAACTGGGCCGCTTTCGCCAAAATCTACAACGGCCCCTCATACGCCTCTCGCGGCTACCACACCCGCATGGCCGCCGCCTACCGCCGCTTCTCCGGAAATTAGGTTTTAGGGGCGAGGTACGAGTTCCCAATCTCCTATCAGCCCATCAGCTTAATAACATAACCTCCCAACCTCCTAACAGCATAACCTCCTAACCACCCAACCTCCTAACAGCCTACCAGCCCATCAGCTTAATAACATAACCTCCTAATCTCCTATCAGCCTAACAGCCTAATTGCTTAGCCGCCTAATCACAGTATTCCTGTTCGACGACAAGGGAAGCGAGGGTCAGGCCGAAGATGGCCGTTGTGTGCATGAAAGTGCCGTTGACACCGGCCGGTCCTTCGGCACGATGCGGAAGAGTCTCGGGGCTATATACACATTTGAATTTCCGACGCGGGAATATTCCTGCCTTACGGAAGCGCGTGCGCAGGGCACGTGCCAGCGGACACCCTTCGGCCGTCCAGAACTCTGCCGTGCGTATCATTCCGGGGTGAAGCTTGCGGGCAGCACCCATCGATGAGAAAAAAGCTCGGCGAGGCGCCGTTGCCGGGTCGGTGCAACGCAATATAAGGTCGGCCTTGTCGGCAAGCGAATCGATGGCATCTATCACATAGTCATACTCCTCGATACCGAAACCGGCGGCTGTCTCAGGCGTGTACCTCGCTTGAAGCGCCTCGACATGCGCCAGAGGATTGATACTGAGAATATGACGTGCGAGGACCTCGGTCTTTGGCATTCCGACCGTATCGACACTTGCGGGCAGCTGGCGGTTTATATTGCTTGCCGCAACGGTATCGGAATCCACCATCGTTATATGTCCGATTCCGGTACGGGCAAGAGCCTCAACACACCACGAGCCGACACCACCGACACCGAATACCAGCACCCGTGTATCTGCCAACCTTTCCATCATGGCATCGCCTGCCACAAGACGTGTCCTGCTAAAATTCTCAAATATATCGTAATCCATATAAAAAGTTTCAATTTTTAATATTATATTTGCAAAGATAATAATTTTCCTCCAAAAACCGTCATTTACGCTTGATTTCGATTTTTAAGTAAATAACATTTGCGCACCAATATAAAATCATACTATTTAGCCAATAATCCTTTATATATTAATCAATAAATCAACCAATCATGCACAAACTTTTTGTCCGATTTCTGGTCGTGGCAGCATTGCTTGCCACAGCCGGGAATCTGCATGCGCGTGAAAACACCGTCGAGACGGCCGAAAAGCCCCGCGCCGGTGTAATCCGCGTAAAACTACAAGCAGAAGCTGCGCGTATGGTCGGAAAAGCGCCCAGAATGAAAGCAAAGGGCGCAATCGACGCTGGTACAGCGCCTCTGACCAAAGCGGCCCAGCAAGTCAAGAGACTGTCTAACAAGTTTGGGCAGTCTCTTTTTATAGTCTAAACTGGCTAAA
>CAMNRO010000023.1 GCA_946553045.1 uncultured Porphyromonadaceae bacterium
GGTGGCGCACTTCTCGATTAGATTTCCTGGCGCACTTCTCGATTATTTTTTACAGGCAAATCTTTGTAACAGCACTTACCGCATCACAGGCGAAGCATCTGAACTTGACGCTCTCTATGAACTTATGAGCCGACTGGAGAAAGAAAAAGAAAATGGTAACTGGGTCGGACATATCGTCGAAGCCCTCAATGACAAAATCCCCGAACATCTATATGTAAGGGGATGGTGGAATGAATTGGATAGAGAGGAAGACTGTATCAGTTTCAGTCTTGAAAGCGCATGGGACCCTATATACGAGGCTTGGGATTTCATCTGCTCCAAGTATGACTCTCTTGCCGCGTACTTCATCGGCGAAGAGTCAGGGTGTGAGGTCTATCTTAAAAGAGACCACCCTGAGAAAGAGTGGTTCTCGGATAACTATTACGTTGACATCTGCACTCCCAAAGAGGAATACTTTCACGAATATTTCAAGAACATTGATGATGCGTTTCGTTACATCGAGAAAATCGCGGACACCAATATCATAACCTGCGAGGACATCGAGGGATTGAACTCCGCTTGGTCTGAAGAACATCACGACGCATACATCTATCTACACGAATTTCAGGAGGTCTAAACCTCATTTCTAAAAAGCCAACAGCGAGAAATCTCACGACTTCTCGCTGTCTTACGTTTTGAAGTAATGTTTTATGGAAACAGTTTTGGTGTAGCTTCCTCTTTTAATTGTTGAGCAGGAATAATGCCTGCGATACGGCATCCTATATAGTAAGCCCTTTTGAAATCTTCAAGTGTCTCATCATCAAACCATTTCTTGTCTATCAAGGACAGAAGGAGATTCGAGTCATTGAATCTATTTGGGCAGATGATATAATAACTTAGGCAGTAGCCAATTCCTGTATTACGGTCTATCAATAAAGTGCCATCTTTTGCTATATTGATCTTGCCGGATTTACATATGACTGCAAAACCCTCGATAGTGTCTATCGGCATCATCTCGTTCCAGTCATTATTAAAGATTATATCTTTCTTTTCCAGACTCGTAAGGTGCAGAACTCCCGGATTATGAAAAGTCTTACGTTCATATACATAACCGTCAAGGTTGTTAACTTGAAATGTACTCTTTATACACTCTAACAAATTGTCCGTTGCCTCTTGCAGACCATTCTCCAGATAGGAGACTGTGCTTTGAGGCAGTTGTAAAGCCTCACCAAGCTGTCGCTGGGTGAGATTCCGTTCCTTTCGGAACAGTTTTAGATTTATAAACTTCATTTTCTGTAGGATGGTGCCTGATGAATGATTTTATGATACATCTCCTGTATGCGATCCATCACGCGCCATCCGTATTGCTTGAACAGATCATCAGACACCAGATTAGTGGTGATGACCGTAAAACTCATGGTTTCATACCTTTTTTCAATAAGCCTGCGTACCGGATGCGCCGGGGTGCCGAAGGATAGGACTTCGCATGGCTCTTCGCCGAGATCATCAATGACAAGAAGGGGAATTTCTTTGAGCCTTATAATCTTATCATCATCTTGATTCTTGTAATACTCACAGACTTCGGTAGCTGTGATGAACCGCGTCTCAAAGCGAAAATACTCTCCCATGTAACTAAACGCACCCTGTGAGTTTAATATTCTCGCCATTCTTAAGATAGCTTTTGCCAGCGTTGTCTTACCATTGCCGGGTACTCCGCAAAGCATTATGCCAGATTCGGGATGTGGCTTGGTGAGATGTTTGATGACCTTTGCGACAACTTCTTGTGTATAGGCATCATTGCAAAAATCCAAGTAACGACCCTGAACTTCCTCTTGATAGAGCCTGTATAGCATCAAGAAGGCTTCTTTCGGCTCTATGTTGAAGCGAAAACAAGGCGACATCTGTTGCATGGCCCTGACAGTTGCAGTCTGGTCTGTAAGTTGGTCCTGGGAAATGCCGAACTCATTAAGGACATCGCTAACGGATGGGAATTCTTTATTTTTCATAATCACGGTTGTTTTCTGAACGGCAACCACTCAAATTCAATGACCGAATAGCTATCCCTTATGATGGATGCTATCTGGTTACCATATATTTCACGAATGCTTTCGCCGTCGAGTGGGGTTGAGACGATGGTCATCATGCGAAGGTCATAGCGCAGGCGGATGAGATTCTTTATCAGTTCGACGGCAAGATTATCCTGCGGCTTGTCCAACTCCAATCCGAGGTTGTCAAGAAACAGTATTGGCGAAGAAGCTGCTTCAAGGAATTTCTCGTGAGAAATTATGGGAAATCGCAAATCTTCGGCACGGAGATAACAGCTTTCAAGGGAATCGACTTCCTGATATGTCCATGCGCTTGGATACGAACTTAGTAGCTTGAAGAACTTGAGAAGAGCAAATATAAATGTTGTTTTCCCCGTGCCGAACTGTCCGTAAAACATTAGACCACATTTTGACTGGGCGCTTGTAAGCTCTTTGCTGAGTGTAACCAGCATGAGGTGGTAATCCGCAGAATCAACAAAATATTCTCCACGCTCACAGCCCAAAGAATTCAGGCAGTAAATGAGTGACTCTTCAATAGTTTCCGGCATCAGGTTGAGGCAAAAACGGCTTTTCATAGTCTGCGGCAGTTCGCGCGCTGATTTCAGCACCTCGGCGTCGGGCTGTCCCGGACTCTTGGCCCGGTTCTTTTTCTTTCTTTCCATTTCGTATTATTTTTTTGTTTTCGGTTATTCGTGAACGTATTTCTTTTCTTGCCCAATTCATGAAATGTTTCTTGAACTCGGAAAAGGTATTGTGAAATTCATCAGTGCTAAGACACTGGTTGATGAACTCCTCCAAGAGAAGTAAAAGTCCTTCAGTGCCGCTTTCGGGTTTGAGGCTGTATGCCATCTGTTCAAGCGTAAGGTCTGACTTTTTTAATTCTTCAAAAAATTCTTTCTCTCGTGCGGGTAAATCAATATCAGATTTTTTTTTATTATTTTCTTTATTTCTTATAATCATTGGTATTTGAGCTGTCATCTGGATTGGTAGCTCGCCTTGTATCTCATTCGGTATTTCGGTATCCGTTTCGACACACATCTCACTTATCATGTCATCATCCGCCGCTGTTGTCATCGGGGCGTCCGAGTAAACACTTGTTTCTTGTATTTTGCCTGAAGGAGCGGCTATAAGCTCCTCTCTTACTATCCTGATAATAAGGACGCCTTTTTCATCTCTGCAGGAGATACGACCATCTTTAATCATCTGTTTCAAAAAGCGGTCAACGGTCTTTATGTTAACGCCCCATACATTTTTCAGATGCGTTTTTGTTACAGCGAGTTCTCCGTATTGGAGATTCACTTCAACACGAGCTTGTCCGACGCACTGCATACATGGTCTGTAGGCTGCGCGACATCTTATCCATATCCACCACATGAACCGTTGTGGATCCTGAATCAGCCAGTCTTCTAACTCGTCCCGATAGAAGGGAATATATCCTGAATTATACATCGTGTTGATTCTATCAATGTTTGAATAACTGCACCCTTATAAACAGCCTTGTCATCTACCAAATCGTAGATTATTCTGCTTTTGTTTATGAGGTTGAACAAGTCATATGGAGCAAGTCCGAGCACTTCTGAAAGTTCATGCACAGAATAATATTTGTCCGGGCGTAAAGTCACTTTTCTCATACCGGTGTGTTTTGATTTCCCTCACTGAGAGGAAAGAGTTGTGAAATTGACACACCTATGAATTCCGCTATCTTATATCGGACAGAACTTCTGGGTACGTTCCGAACTTTCAGCCATTTTTTGACTGTCTTCCGGTGTGAGTGTGATGCCTCGCATAACAGATTGACAAACCTGAGATATTCTATATTCTTTTTGGGCAGATGCAAATAGATATCTACGATTGAGCCTCTCTGTTGTCTGTTTGCCGGAAACAATCTATTGACATCCATTTTCATGAATGCGGCAATTCTCACGCGGATATGTTCGCTTGGATAAATGCCGGAAGACGATGGACTCAATATCATTTTGACAGTATTGGGAGTAAGTCCTGATATCGTAACGATAAGTTGAAAGAGTCTTTTCCGAGGACTTGGTATATCTCTGATTCTGTCTGCCAATTCGAATAGTGACAGTGGCATCCGCAGGAAATTCTCTAAATAGTTCATAGAGTATGTCGGTTTGATTATGTCACTGCCGCTTATTCTTGAACTTTCAGTCTGCGGGCACCGTAGTGTAATCGTTTTGTCTGAATTGCGATTCGTCAAACTCGTTGCAGTGGGATACTCGTCATGTCTTTCGTGGATATCCCCGAAAGTAACAAGGTGAGTTGTTGTATCGACTGCTTCACGAAAGTGGCCGGCTTCATGTTGAAACTTTGGCCCTCCGCAATTTCTAACAAATGACCTGGGATATAAAGACTTTTCAGACATATTACATCCCTTTCTTTATATTCAGCTCCTCTATATCGCTGAGACGATAATACGGACTGCCTTCAATATATACAGGTACAAGAGTTCCCTTATCTTCCCATTCTCGCAAAGTCTTAGGAGTCTTATTGAGCAACTTTGCAGCTGAAGAACGAGAAAGTGTGGGTATTTCACTAAATCTTGCCAGCATATCTGACATGGCATCAAGAGTCCGGATGACAGCACGGTCTGTGAGCTCACTGAGCATTTCTATCGTCACTGGAATCACTATCGGGGGCATATCCTCCTTCGGCTGGACATGGATCATCTCCCAGATGTTCTCAATGCTCATCCGGAGTTCATTAACTGTCCGTTCATATAGATTCTTTTTCATTTGCGACAATATTTATAATTTTCTGTCGCAAAATTAAGGCTGACTCCACCCCCATATGGAAAAGAAAAGTAAAACTTGGTAAAATCACCGAAGTTTTACTTTTACTTTATTTTACTTTAATGTAATGCGTTGTTATTTAGATAATTTCAAGCGCAAATTCTCTTTTGCGTTCTGTAAATTTTCTTCTTTGATAAGGCTGCCTCCAATAGTGCTGAACATTTTGCTGATTGCACCTTGAGAGCCTTCTATGCCCCAGAACATCTTCATTATTGAAAACTCGGGGACATCGGATAACCAATTAAGTTCGATGGCGGCTTGAATATATGTTGCAACGACCTTTCCTTTCATTCCATTCAGAATATCTCTCATAATGTCAGATTTCCTTCTCTTTTCATCTATACTCGACCCTATAATCAAGCTATATAGGGTGCGTAATGCTTTATCCCGGTTTTCTTCTTCCAGACTCAGCATCCTCTTTTGCCGATATTCAAGCGAGGTAAGTGTTTCAGGCAATCTCTCTGCTTCCTTTTTTATTTCTTCATACCGTTCCCAAATAAATGGAATCCAAAGGATTTCAATTACATTTGCAATCTCCTTCGCAATGGCAGCTTTATCAACTACAACTTTAGCCGTATGACCAAGCGCCAGACCAATAGTATCTTTAAGACTAAAGAACCATCTTGAGAATTTTTTTAGGGTTTGGTAGATTGACCGAACGCAATAGGTAGCGGAGAATCCACATCTGATATCCTCGATTATAGCTCTTTGAAAATTGAGCCATTCTTCGACTAAACATCTTTTCAGCTCTATAAGATGGTTAACAGTCACAGCTTCCCACTCCGTGCAGAAAGGTTCAATAAACGACATTCTTATGCAGAGTATGTTTTCGTAATATGGGAGGTCGTGTCTATTCATCCGAGAGGGGATTTAATAAAGAAACACTTTTTTACAAGCGAGGGTTCGTCAACGGAAAGCTTTCGGAAGTCGTGAAACTTTTTTTATTCAAAGTTAGCTGCTACAAGGGTAGTGGAAGCAAACGTCGACATTAACTATTTAACTAATGTTAATGTTTGGGTAGCGACATTTTTAACATTTTATTTTGTCTGCGGCAGCCAAAAATCAGCCCAACATTGAAAATTTTTCTCAAAAATAAAGGGGACAAAGCGTTATTGACCTCAAGTTCGCAGACAATTTGCAGACAAAAACAAAAGAGAAATCCCGCAACTCTTGATTATCAATGAGTTACGGGATTAATGGGTGCCCAGAACAGGACTCGAACCTGCACGCCTCGCAGCACTCGCACCTGAAACGAGCGCGTCTACCATTCCGCCACCTGGGCATAGGTGAGCTATTGCTCTTTTGCGTTGCAAAATTAGTGCTTTTTTCTTTAATATGAAATTTTTGACGGATTTTTTTTACTATTTTTGTGTCGATGTATGCAATTTTTTGTTTGCAGTTGTTATGCCTTATACGTTAATCTATTAATATAATACGTTTTATGACTATTCTAAAAGAAGGCCTGCAGCCTGCCTTATGCAGCGACCATGCCGGATATGAACTCAAGGGTATCGTAGAGGGGTATCTTGAGTCGAAAGGTATTTCCTGTACTGATTTCGGCACTCATAGCTCTGAGAGTTGCGATTATGCCGATTTTGCTCATCCGTGTGCGATAGCAGTAGAAAAGGGTGAGAACTATCCCGGAATCGCTATCTGCGGCAGTGGCAACGGCATCGGAATGACCCTCAATAAGCATCAGGGAATCCGTGCGGCTCTGTGCTGGACGCCAGAACTTGCTCGCCTGGCACGCGCCCACAACGACGCCAATGTGCTTGTGCTGCCCGCTCGCTTCATTGCTCCAGAAACCGCGCTTAAGATTGTTGATGTTTTTCTGTCTACCGACTTCGAAGGCGGCCGCCACGCCCGCCGCATCGAAAAGATGCCGGTATCGGGCTGCAAATGCGACTGACATAGAATAAAGAATCCGGAGATCTGAATTATATATCCAAGACCTCCGGATTTTTTTAATCCCATGTATATTTTTTCTGTTTACTCAGTCGGGAACGAAGCCGGGCTATTGCTCTGCGGCCCGGATGGGTGAGCACGAACCATGGAATAGTGAGCAAAAGCGGACGCGACTTCAATGCTTTCATAGCGTTGCGCCAGGTAATAATATCAATAGCAATCATAGCCGCCAATATTACTGCCACAATTACCGATACCTGCAGGTTTGGCCAGTCGATAAAAGCGGCAGCCGCTCCTGCCACAATGGCCACAATCTGAAGTATGCCTGCAAGAGGCTGCAGCAGGCGTGGCTTGCGACGGATAAACCGCTCGGTGAATATTCGCCGCAACACGCGCTCATTGAACAGGCGCGGGTGATTCCCATGACGCAGGCATACGATGGAGTCCTCCGACAGCTCAACCTCTGTATTCGAACCGTGAGCTATTTCAGAGATAAAAATATCATCGTCTCCATAGTGCAGATTGAGCGAGCGGGCAAATCCCTTATTACGCAGAAAAGCTGACCGTCGGTAGGCGATATTGTATTCCGTACCGCGGAATGGTTTTCCGGCGATTGCCACTCCAAGCCAACGCACATTCTCGACCACAAAGTCGAAAGCACGCCGACGCCGTCCTGACTGTGAATCCTCTTCAGGGTCAACTGCCGCAAGACCGAGCACAACTTCGACGGGCGAATTTTCGCCGAAACGGCTTGTCATGCGACGCAGCCACAGGGGCGATCTTACTATGGCCGCCGATGTCGTAAGCACAGCCACATCATAGCGGGCCGCTTTCAGACCGAGAGTCAGGGCCAGCTTCTTACGGCTGAGGTTGACAACGCCCTCGGGCGTAAAAGTAAGATACAGATTAGAATAGCGGCCACGCAACATGCCGACAGTGTCGCGCACATCGCCGGCTTCGCCTTCGTTTACCACAATCACTTCATAAGCCGCCGGATAGTCCTGATTAAGAACAACCTCGAGGAGTTCCCGCAGATTTTCGGCATCGCCCTGCGAATATATTATCACCGATGCCGGCAGATAATCCGCATCAGGCTTATCCGGGCGCTCATTGTCTGCGCTTCTACGATAATTGATGACCGTCCTTACTCTGAAAAAATAATAAGCCGCCACCGCCAGCACACACAATGCGCAAACACCAATGAGCCACAGGGCCGTAAATGATATTATAGGTGAGAAATACATTTCTTGACAGATAATAGCCGTGAAAAAGGCTCACAAAAGTAAGCATAAAAAATGAAAACACAATCGTCCGGCCAATGTTAAAAGGGCTTTTTACAATTCCGGCCGGAGTACAGACATAGCGGTATTCGTAGGCTCAGACAACGTATTCGTTGAATGAATTATGCCCGTCATAATGTTTTCATTATCTTTGCAACATTCACTACAACCACTTGGTTCATATGGGTAAGTCTCGCAATCGCAAAACAGAAACAATGGTATATGCCGGCCTGTGGGCCCTTGCCATCGGCATTTATATGCTGGACATCATGCGCAACCGTGCACAGATGTCGCAGCCGCTCATAGACCATACAGTCGTCAGAGCCATATTAAGCACCATGCTTCCTTTTTTCGGTCTGTTCCTGATTAATAATGTAATCCTGATTCCCCGTCTGCTGCTCAGGAACAGGCTTCTCCCCTATTTCATCCTTACAGCGGCACTCGTCATAGTGCTCTGGACATACCAATACTTCTACTTTATACATAAAATCTCAATCCTGCCTGCCGATGCGCGTCCGATACCGCCTCCCCATATGCGTTCGCTGTTGCCAATGCCTCTGGTTCTCGATTTCACATACGCACTGCTTGTTGTAGGTTGCAACCTGGCGATTGCCCTGATGTTCCAGCGCTTCGACGATAAACTTGACCGTGAGAGTCTGATGAAAGCAAACGCCGAAACCCAGCTCACATACCTGAAAGCGCAGATAAATCCGCATTTCTACATGAACATGCTCAACAATATCCACGGCATGATTGAAATCAACCCCGAACAGGCCCAAAGCATGGTCATAGACATGTCGCAGCTAATGCGATATACCCTCTACGACAGCTCCCGACCCATCATACCGCTTTCCGACGAAGTCGTTTTCCTTCAGAACTATCTGCGGCTGATGCGTCAACGCTTCCCGGAAGACCGTCTGAGCATAAGTTCTCATTTTCCTCCCGAAACTGAAATGCGAGGCATATCCATTCCGCCGCTACTGTTCCTTGTATTTATCGAGAACGCCTTCAAGCACGGCGTCAGCTATCGCGCGAACTCCTTCGTAAGCGTATCAATCGAGATTGTCGGCACTACTGTTCGCTTCAGCTGCATGAATAGCGCACACAGCTGCGACAACGAATCAGACAAAGGCATTGGCCTGAAAAACATCAGAGAAAGGCTGAAACTGCTCTATGGCTCAGGCGCGAACCTATCTATCGTCCACACAGAATCAGTTTATACTGTCCATCTAACAATTCCGGCTCATGAAACTCAGAACTCTCATAATTGACGACGAGCCAATCGCACTCGAAAAACTGCGCACATACGTCGGCAAGACTCCTTTTCTCGAACTCGTGGCTGAATGCCGGAACGGTTTCGAAGCCATCGACTATCTTGCCTCGCATGAAGCCGACCTTGTGATTACCGACATCAACATGCCCGACCTCAACGGCATGGACTTCATCAAAACGCTCACTTCTCCGCCAATGGTCATCTTCATAACGGCGCATGCACAATACGCTGTCGACAGCTATAAAGTATCGGCCATCGACTATCTGCTGAAGCCATATAGCTTTGTCGATTTCAACCGCGCCGTCGCCAAAGCCTATTCGCAGTGCGACAGACAGCGGCAGGAACCGCACACACCGCGGTCAGATGCAGACTCGCTTTTCATAAAAGTCGATTACCGTTATGTCCGTGTGGCACTCGCCGACATACGTTATATCAAAGGCTTTGGCGAATATCTCCAGATTTTCACCTCCACGAATGCCGAGCCGTATCTCACGCTAAGCTCATTCGCGTCTGTTTTGGAGCGCCTTTCCGGCAACTTCAGGCAAGTACACCGTTCCTATATAATAAACACCAACCATATCGACCGGATAGAACGCAACCGCATTGTAGCCGACGACGGCGAGTACATTCCCATAGGCGAAAGCTACCGTCAGGGCTTCCTCCAACACCTCTCGGCCCATATCGTCGGAAAAACAAAATAGCATCCTGATTGTTACATAACCAACACGTTATGACTTCAATCCGAGATGCGAAGATATTTCTACGACGACAAGGGTTTTCACCCTACCACAAATCCGGCAGAAGCCTACTGGGTCAACATTTCCGCCCCCGACCGCGACGACATCGGCTATCTTATCGGAGAGGAAGGAGTGCCGCCGATTCTTCTCGAATACCTCGAAGACAAAGACGAACGTCCACGCGTCGAGCGAAACGGCAACTGGCTCATGACCATAGTCCGCGTTCCTGTCGAATGCGACAACGGCGTAATGCCATATACTACCGTTCCGTTTGGCATCATCAGCAATTCATCGGCCAGAGTGATAACCGTCTGCTACCACGACACACCCCTGCCCGATTCTTTTGCTGAGCATTCCTGCCAGATCAGCCTTGAAACCAAAACCGTCTCCGAATTCACTCTGCGCATATTCTTCTCCACCGCATACTGGTATCTCGAATTCCTCAGGCAAATGTCGGAATATGTCATCGGCACAGAGAAATCGCTCGAAAAATCGGTAGAGAACGAAGACCTCAAACAGCTTATGCGGCTACAGAAATCACTGGTCCTTTTCAGCACATCAATAAAAGGCGATGTGATGGTTCTCGAAAGGATTCAGAAAATATACGGAACCGAGCTTAACGAGGATCTCGCTGAAGATGTTGACATAGAAATGAAACAGGCCGACACCACTGTTGGAATATCAAACGACATCATAAAGGCCACAATGGACTCCTATGCCTCTATTATATCCAACAACGTAAACAACGTCATGAAGCGCATGTCGGCCCTTTCCATAATCCTCATCGTGCCTACCTTCGTAGCCTCACTTTACGGCATGAATGTCGACATACTAATATCCTCACCCTATGCCTTCTGGATAATACTCGGCATTGCGGCTGTGCTCACCGTCCTCGCCTTCTTCGCTCTCCGCAAGCTCAAATGGCTCTGAACAGGTTTACCAAACCACCGGTTCTGAAAAAAGAATACCGTCGGCGGCGTCCTCATCCGTAAAAGTTCCGCTGCAATACTGCACACAGAGCATCACCAGAGGCTCGGCGCCATTGTTGCGCACCGAGCGCTTGCCTTCAGGCGCCACACGAACCACACTACCCTCCTCTACGGTGAATATCTCGCCGTCAACCTGAAACTCACCTTTTCCGCCAAGGAAAAAATAGAGTTCTTCGTGTTTCTTGTGGGAATGCAGGAATCCGGTTTCCTGTCCGGAAGCGAAAACCTGAAGAGAAAACTCCCCTCCGGTCGCTCCGAGAGCCTGGCCGCCGAACACCTTTCCCGGTATTTTGATTTCGGGCCCGAGTTCGAGCACATAGTCTTTTACATCTGCCAACCGGCCAAGATTGACTGCACTGTAGTTTTCCGCCTCTGCAAGTTTCTGAATTTTTTTCATAATTTTATTGTATCTGTTAGATTTTACACCACAAAATTACGACAGAACTACAGGCGTGTCAAGAAGTTACTTTTTCAGCACATAGTAACCTATTTATCACTTTTGCTGCATTGCAGACAATTACAAAACCAACTTTTTATAAAAAAATTTTGCAACTGCATGTATATGCAGATTTATTAGTAACTTTACATCGTAAAGCACACCACAAAATGAAAACGAGAGAAGATTCAAACTCCATAATAGAAATATGCCCGATTCGCAACATCGTGGCACGGTTCGGCGACAAATGGTCGCTGCTCGTCCTGCTCGTTATCGACAATGCAGAAACAGTCAGGTTCAACGAACTCGGGCGTCTCATTCCCGACATATCGACACGGGTACTTTCCGGCACCCTGAAAACCCTCGAAGCCGATGGCCTAATCACACGGAAAGTCTATGCACAAGTTCCTCCGAAAGTAGAATATTCCCTCACAGACACCGGCAAATCCTTAATACCTATCATTATGCAACTCACCGAATGGGCTCTCTCCAACATGAAAAGCGTAATGAAGCATCGTGCCGACTACGAATCAAACCATAAATCGTGAGAAAGACAATCTTATATATATCATCAAGCCTCGACGGCTATATAGCCGACGCCGACGGAAAAGTGAGCTGGATAGACCAGTGCAATATCTCAGAGGAAGCTGCCGGCAGCTACGACAGATTCATAAAGAATATCGACACCGTAATCATGGGCTGGACGACATACAATCAGATTGTCACCGAATTATCACCCGATTGCTGGATTTACAAAGGGCTGCAGTCATATATCGTCACCCATCGAAAAAACACAAGCACCGACGACATCTTTTTCACAGATGAAAACCCGTCCGACCTCATAGCACGCTTAAAAAAACGCCCCGGCAAAGACATATGGATTTGCGGAGGCGCCTCTATTGCTAATCAGCTTATGGCTTCCGGGCAGATTGATATCATATATCTCACCATATTACCCGTAACGCTGGGTGCCGACATCCGACTCTTTCAGGAAGGCTTGCCATTTTCCACCTACACCCTTTCGAATATCAACCGCTATGACGACGTAGCCGAACTGATATATAGCCGAAAATAAATCATTCGCAGATTTCAATCATAAGGCCTTCAACGGCCTTAACACAACTCTCATAGAATCCGTCGCCCGTCGTGCGGGGGCCGGAGAGCACCTCATATCCGTCCGCTTTCAACCGAGCGGTCAGAGCATCTACCATCTCCCGGCCTCCGGCCTTGAACGACAGATGTATAAATCCGGCCCTATACTCATCGAACTCCACTTCGCATACCTCAGGCCTTGCCATAATCTCCACCCGGCAACCGCTGCCGAACGACAGAAAATACGAACGCAATCCTGTTCTCGGATTATGATACATCTCATTCGATACAGCACCGAAGTAATCGATAAAAAATTGTCTTACAACTTCCAGATTTCTTACATATATGGCAATATGGTCTACTTTCATGGCTATATTATCTTTTGAAAAATTTAAAATGTTTGGCTGTATGGCCTGCAGCCAAGGCTATAAAGATAAAGCCCAGCTTTCCATGCACGCCCCCGATAGAAGCATGCGTATATGAACAAACCCAATGCGCTGTCGCAACTATACCCGACACAAAAGCAAGCACCCCGAACAATGCCAGCAGTCGTGTAACAGGCGATTTCTGCCCTTTCAACCGCTGAAACCACGATTTCCATTTGAAATGCAGATACAAATGCCACACTACCGCTCCAATAAAAACAGAGCATAGCACGACATGAACCCACACCCAAAACAAATCCTGACTATTGGTCAGTTCAAGATAGAGCCCGGAAACCAGGACAAAAACAGTCTGCACCAGGAGCGACCAGTCGCATAGCTTCAGTTTATTTTTCTTTGTCATAAAATAATGTTTATGCAAATATAATCATCAAACCCGTTATTTCCGTTTCATCGGCTGAAAACGGCTGTTGGTTGAATATAATTCCGTCCTACACTATATTGATGTAATATTGCAGTCGATTAGATTATAGCTTCACCACGATGAAACATTACATCCTTTCGACTGCGATAATGCTGACGGCTACAATTGCCTCGGCTCAGAATTCATGGACTTATGCCGACTGTGTGGCATATGCCCGCGAGCACAACATATCGCTGCAGAAATCGCGCCTCAAAGAAGAAACCTCGGCCTACGACCTCGAAGAGGCTAAGGCGCAGTGGCAGCCGAGCCTCGATTTCTCCACCACCCACACACTGAGCAACACGCCATGGGCCGACGGCAATAAGAACAGCTACAACAGCAGCTATGGCCTCAATGCCGGCTGGACCGTATGGAACGGTGGCCTGCGCGAAAATACCATCCGACAAAGCCGGCTGCGCACCGAAATAGACCGCCTCGACACCGGCGATATCATGCGCACCCTCGAAACCGACCTGCTGCAGGTGTACATGAATATCCTATACGCCCGCGAGGCTATCGACATCTACGAAGAAGCCGTGAAAGTGAGCGAAGCTCAGGCCGACCGAGCCCGACAGCTCATGGAAGCCGGAAAACTGTCGAAGGTAGACTATGCCAGCCTTAACTCTCAGTATGAACAGGACAAATACTCGCTTGTAAACGCGCGCGGCACCTACGACACCCGACGCATGGAACTGAAGCAACTTCTCGAACTCGGTATCGACGACAACATCAGCCTCGCCGATGTCGAATGGACAGCCGAGCAGGTCCTCGCTCAGCTGCCTCCGATTGACGACAGCTATCGCCTCGCTCTCGAAACCGACCTTCGGATACGTGGACTTGAGATGGAGAAATCATCGTCCGATCTCGACATAGCCATAGCAAAAGCCGGACGCCTGCCCAAGATATCGCTGAATGCAGGCGTCGGAACCGGATACTTTGCTCCGGGCGGAGCTTTCGGCACATCTCTCAAGCAGGCATGGAACGAAAACATAGGTCTCACTCTCGCAATACCTATCCTCGACAACAAAAAGACCAAAACAGCTGTAGCACGGGCCAAAGTGACTCGCCTTGGCGCCGAACTCGACATCGAGAAACGCCGCACCGACCTGGCACAGACCGTCGAAAACTGGTATATAGACACCCGTTCGGCCCAGTCGCGCTTCGAAGCCGCGGAAACTCAGCTCGAATCGGCTCAACTGACCGAAGAACTCACCGACGAACGCTTCCGTCTCGGCTACGTCAATACCGTCGAGCTCATGAACGCTCATAAGGCGTATATCGAAGCGCGCCATACTCTGCTCCAAGCCAAGTACATGGCCATGCTCGGACAAAAAATGATTGAATTCTACCGAAACGCAAAAATAACACTATGATAACAAGCAGACTAACCATCATCGCCGCATTTGCTCTCATGCTCGCCGCATGCGGCAATAAACAGTCTGTGAGCCTCACAACCGTAAAGGCCGAGCGAGGCGAACTGACTGAAACAGTCACTGCCACTGGCACAATCGAATCCGTAACACAGGTTGATGTCGGCACTCAGGGAACAGGCATTATAGACAAACTCTATGCCGACTACAACAGCGTGGTAAGCAAAGGCGAACTAATCGCCGAAATAGAAAAGACACTGCTCGAAAGCGACCTTCGGAGCGCCGAGGCCAACGTCGAATCCGCACGCCTGACCTATGAATACAATCTCTCTAACTATAATCGCGACAAAGCCCTGCACGACAAGCAGCTCATAAGCGATTATGAATTCCAGACGACCACCAAAGACCTCGACGTTTCGAAAGCCGCCTACGACAAAGCAAAGGCCGACCGCGTACGTGCTGCCAAGAATCTGAACTACGCCGAAATCTATTCGCCAATCGACGGTATCGTTATTTCGCGCGAGGTCGAAGTGGGCCAGACTGTGGTCTCGAACATGACTGTAGCCAACATCTACACCATCGCCGACCTCGACAACATGCAGGTTATAGGCAATGTCGACGAAGCCGACATCGGACAGGTTAAGGTCGGCCAGTCAGTCACGTTTTCGGTCGACGCCTACCCCGACGAGCTTTTCGAAGGAAATGTCACCCAGGTACGCCTCAACCCCACAACAGAAAGTAATGTCGTGACATACGAGGTCGTGGTAAACGCCCCGAACCCAGAGCATAAATTAATACCCGGACTCACCGCCAACCTCACCATCTATGTCATGCGCGAGCAGAACGTGCTTCTGCTACCGACGAAAGTCTTCACATTCGAGCCCCTGAATACTGAAAATACCAAAAACCTCCCGCAGGCGACAGACAATATTCCGGTTCTCGGCGAAAATCAGAAACTGATATGGATTGTGGATGGCGACAGACTTGTACCCACGGCTGTGACCACCGGTGCAAGCAACGGTATCAAAACAGAGATAACAGCCGGCATTGCCGATGGCGCAATCGTTGCAGAAGACTACGATACAGCGGTCCAACCGGCAGCGTCACCCGACAGCGAACGCAGCCCCTTCGCCCCTCAGCCCCCGGGCCGCAACAAAAAGAAATGAGACAATGAGCAACGATAAAGAAATAATACGCGTCGAAAAACTGCGCCGCGAATTTATCGTCGGCGGAGAAAAGGTAAAAGCCCTGCGTGGAGTATCATTCTCTATCTACGAAGGAGAGTTTGTAACCATAATGGGCACCTCAGGTTCCGGAAAATCGACTTTGCTGAATATTCTTGGCTGCCTCGACACCCCTACTTCAGGTGAATATCTGCTTGATGGAGTGTCGGTGCAGACCATGAGCAAGAATCAGCGGGCAATCACCCGAAACCGCAAAATAGGCTTCGTGTTCCAGAACTATAATCTGCTGCCCAAGACCACGGCAATAGAAAACGTAGAGCTACCCCTGCTCTACAACTCGGCGGTCAACGCACGCGAACGTCGGGAAAAGGCCATCGCCGCTCTTGAGGCTGTGGAACTCGGCAGCCGCCTCAATCACAAAAGCAACCAGATGTCAGGCGGGCAGCAGCAACGCGTAGCCATAGCCCGCGCCCTTGTCAACGACCCGGTGATTATCCTCGCCGACGAAGCCACCGGCAACCTCGATACCCGCACCTCGTTCAGCATTCTAATGCTCTTCCAGGAGCTCCACGCCAAGGGGCGCACAATCATATTTGTGACCCACAACCCCGAACTGGCCGAATATTCATCGCGCAACATCGTGCTGCGCGACGGCAAAGTGGTTTCCGACACAGCAAATCCGCACCCCGCATCGGCAAAAGAAGCATTCGAAAACCTTCCGAAAGACAATGACTGACAATGAATATAGCCAATCTATTGAAAATAGCGCTTAAGGCGCTCAACAATAACAAGCTGCGCTGTTTTCTCACCATGCTCGGCATCATCATAGGCGTGGCATCGGTCATAACCATGCTCGCCATCGGCCAAGGCTCGAAAAACAGCATCAAGGAGCAGATTTCCGAAATGGGGTCGAACATGATAATGATTCACCCGGGCAACATGCAGCGCGGAGGCGTTCGCCAGAGCGCCGACGACATGCAGACCCTCGAAGTTTCAGACTACGAAGCACTGCAGCAGCTCCCCGGAATAGCGGCAATCTCACCCTCTGTCAATTCAAACGGACAGCTTGTGATAGGAAACAACAACTACCCCTCGTCGATATATGGAATCACGCCCGACTATCTCGATATCCGCAAACTAAAGGTGAAAGACGGCTCCATGTTTACCGAACAGGACATCAAATCGGCTGCAAAAGTGTGCATTCTCGGAAAAACGGTAGTGGACAATCTATTTCCTAACGGCGACGACCCGGTAGGACGCGTGATACGCTTCGGAAAAATACCGCTTACCGTAATAGGAGTGCTCGAATCGAAAGGCACGAACTCGATGGGTCAGGACCAGGACGACGTCGTGCTTGCACCCTATACAACTGTAATGAAGCGCATTCTCGCCATAGACTACATACAAGGCATATTCGCCAGCGCAACCGATGAAGACCGGACAGAAGCGACCATCGAAGCTATCACAGAAGTCCTCCGCACACGTCACAAGATAAAAGAAGACGCCGACAACGACTTCGAAATCCGCTCCCAGCAGGAGCTAAGCGAGATGATGAATTCGACAAGCGACATGATGACAGTTCTTCTCGCCTGTATAGCGGGCATATCGCTGCTCGTCGGCGGTATTGGAATCATGAACATCATGTATGTCTCCGTCACAGAACGCACCCGCGAAATAGGCCTCCGCATGTCTATCGGCGCACGAGGCATCGACATATTGTCTCAATTCCTCATCGAGGCTGTGATAATAAGTGTGAGCGGCGGCGTCATCGGCATTTTTGTAGGCGTACTTGCCTCTTGGCTTGTCAACATAATAGCCCACTGGCCCGTCTACATTCAACCCTATTCAGTGGTACTGTCATTCGCAGTATGTACCATCACCGGCATTTTCTTTGGTTGGTATCCGGCCCAGAAAGCCGCAAACCTCGATCCTATCGAGGCCATACGATATGAATAACATCGGTTAGTAATAGGTGCGGGCACGTCCTCGTGAGAAGACGTGCCCGCTTTTTTATTATGATAATGCTAATTATTTTTTACCCGACCTCCGGTATTCGAAGAAATGCTTGTCGGGTGCGCAATGTTGCACTTCACTTGACCGCCTGTATTGGCCTCGGCCTTTCCTGTCTCTGCCTTCATGGCAACAGCGTTGACAGTACCTGAGGTGTTTGCTTTGAAATCGACTTTGTCCACACTGCCGCCATTGACGGTGACCGAACCGCTCGTATTGGCTTCTGCTTTGAACTGGCCGCCCTGAAGCAAACCGATTTTTGCCGAAGCAGATGTCGACACATGCACATCGGCCTTTCCGCTTACTTTCAATTGCTGTACGCTTACAGAGCCCGACGTCGATGCTTCAATATCGCAATCGGACGCACTCACCTTTCCTAAAAGAATTCTGGCCGAGGTAGATGCAGAAAGGTCAATGTCTTCAGACACAACAAGCGCACCGCGGATTTCGACTTTCGAACTGAGCGATGCGTCAATTTCCTTAAGCGAGCCAACCGTTACCTCTACCGTTGTTTTGGAATCACCCTTGAAGTTGAAATTTCTAGGAAATCTGATATCCAATTCACCATCACTGGTTTTTACCTGTAATTCCTCGATAAGATTGTCGGGAGCACTGATTTTTACCGAACCTGTAGGATTGCCGATATGCACTACCAGATTGACCCTCGATACATCTATTTCATCAAAAGAACCGACAGAAACTGTCTTGCTTACGATGTTCGAACTCGGAGTCACCGTACGTGCGCATGCCGGCATGGCGGCTACGGCTGCGATAATGATTGCTGATAAGATTTTCATGTTTTAAGTTGTAGAAATTAGAAGCTGTGTATATATATGACGCACAAAGCCCCCTTAATGTTACAGATGAAAACAGAAAAAAATCAGACAAATCATTAAGAAACTATACAACAGCCTCTTAATACCAGGTCACGCCATTAGAGAGCGAGGAGCGCTTGTCATATTTCAAGTCGCTGAGCATGGCCGATTTGACTGCTATATGGAAATTATAGCTTTTATATGGCCCGACAGGCACAAAACTTGCACTCATCGAGAAACAGTGCAGGTCGCGCGATATATTGCAGTTCATATATGCAATCTTGTGCGTATCGAAATTATATGACGCCGACAAGGAGAAATTCCAGTTAGGCGTAGGCCTTATATTGCCTGAGAACGACAGATTCTGGGTTATCTTGCTGTCGTATTCCATCTTTTGCTTGTTGAAAGTGCCATAGCCGTAATTCACGGAATAGTTCAGCGTCAGGCTCCACGGGACCTCCCACTTCGAATATCCGTCGGCAGAAAACTCTCCGCTCCCCTCATTTTCCTTGTCGCGCTGGTTGCGTTCGTTCATGGCGCCGGAATTCTGATTATTGTCCTGATTATTATTATCGTTCGGATTATCCTTCTTGTTTTTCTTCTTGAAGGTGTCGTTGTTGAATGTGTACGAAAACGACGTACCCGTACGCATGAGACGGCCGATGCCTTTGCCGGCGGCAAGACGGGTCTTGTTGACACGCACAGGGTTTCCGGCCTCATTCAGCGCATAGGTATATACATCCCATGTGGCCGAAAGATTGAGATTGAATCCCTTGGTAAGTCGGAGAAGTATCGATGTCGTCAGGTCGCTCCAGTTAAGCGAGTCGGCGGCGAAATTATAGCTCTCCTGAATATTCAGATTCTCGATAAGCGATATTTTCTTCTCTCCGATTGAATCATTGTCGGATTTCACCTTCATTTCAAGATTGTTGGCCAGCGAGAAACTTACAGTACCCGATTTGCCCTGGCCCGGAACACCGAAAAGCGAGTTAGGGAAGTAACTGTATTTCTTCATCTGCTGCTGCCCCCGGGTATCGACATAGTCATACTGACCGTAATAGCCGAAGAACGGAGACGAGAAATCAGGATTGCCGCTGAACGATATCGACGGCGTCATCACATGACGTATCATCTTTATCTTCTTGCCAAGCGGCCCTATTGGCTGAAAGAAACCGTAGACTTTAGTATCCATCGACACCGACGCCGTGAAATCCCATACGTTATAGAAACTGTATGCCGTATCCATAACCTCGACATTGCGTTCGGCATCCCAGCTGCGGTTTACCTTCGTGGTGTACATGCGGTCGGTCAGATTGACCGACGGAGTAATGTTTATATAGTTGAATACGTTGAACGTAGCCGAAATAGGCACAGTATGCCGCATACCGTTGCGCCAGTCCTTGATAAGGCTCTTCTGGAAGAAAACATCCTGCTTGGCCGTAAGCGAATTCTGGAAAAGGCCGGAGTACGACAATTTGATTTTCTCATACCACTTTTCAGCGCCGACAGCCTTCTTACGCTTGAACGGATATATCTGCGACATCGTCAAGGTCACATTAGGGAACGACACGGCAAGAGTCGAGTCCTGGGTACGCTGTGTCACGTTCATGGTTGTCGACAGACTCCATTTGGTGCCAGGGAAGCGATAGGTCATATTGACAGTCGAACTCTTGGTATTCTCCGTAAACGATGGCGAGTAATATGAATTGAGGTCGTTTCGGGTATATCCCGACGTTGTGAAGTTGACACTTGCCGACAACGACATATTCGGATTGGCCTTCGAATCCTGGCTGTGGCTCCAGAGAATCTGGAAGTTGGTCTGGACAGAATGATCGGGCGAACCCTTCTCGCCAAGAATGGTTTTCAGATAATTGAGGCTGAAATTACCGTTATATTTATATCGTTTGGCATAAGTGGAGCGTGCGTTTATGCCCCACGAACCTTTGGTATAGATTTCACCGGTCAGAGCCAGGTCGATATTATCGTTGATTGCAAAATAATAACCGCCGTCGCGCAGATAGAATCCGCGGTTATAGTCATCGCCGAAGGTCGGCACGATAATGCCGGACGCATAGCTGTCTGTAAACGGGAAGTAACCGAACGGCAACGCAAGTGGCAAGGGCAACCCGGCCAGCACCATATATGTAGGACCGAAGACAACATTCTTGCCCGGCCTTACCTTTGCCTTGGTCATCTGGAAATAGAAATGCGGGTCTTCGTGATTGTCGCAGGTCGTGTAGCGGCCGTCGCCGATATAGAAATTACCGGTCGAATCTTTCTTCGTTGTGCCTCCGGTGAGATACCCCTCGCCCTGCTGGGTGATTACATTTTTAATATAACCTTTCTCCGTCTGGAAGTTATACCGCATCGTCTTGGCCTCATAGTCGGTACCGCCCTGGCTGAACACAGGCTTGCCGATAAGCTCTCCTGTTGTATCCTCGCGGCCTACAGCATAAACCGTATTATCGCGAAGATTCATTTCAATCTGCTCCGCGTCAAGCTTTATATCTCCATATGTGACCGAGCTCGAACCATACATGAATGCCGAATCCCGACGGACGATAAGCATCGAATCCGATGAATTGAACAGCACAGGAGCATCAAGGTCTACTTTGGTATAGCGCATGCGCGAGGGTGCCGAAGCTATCGCCCGATTGACCGCTCGCGACGAATCGGCAGGCACAACAAGCACCGAATCGCCTATGGCAACTGTGTCCGCGGCCAGAATCGCAGGCGCAGATACAGGCACGACGGAGTCAAAGACCCCGTCTGGCATATCCGGCAGCGATGTGCCTTTACCCGAAAAAGCCAGCGATATGGCCCCGAGTACTATAAGATATATTAATAATCGTCGCAACGGCAGATTCGTTTGGAGCCACAAAGTTAAACAAAAAATACTTCATACAGACACTCCTCATGTTAAAATGCGTTCAAAGTACGACTCATATATCGCAAACAGCTGAAATAAAGCACCCTTATAAAATGGATTATGTTTCAATTATGCAACTTGGATACATAATATTTTGGCAGATAAGATTTTTTTCGTAAATTTGCAGGCCATTACGAATTGGCGACCTACCATCGCCGTTTCTAAAAGACTGATTAATACGTATTAAAGAGAGAATAGCAATGAAAAAAGACATTCATCCCGCGAACTACCGCGAAGTGGTGTTCAAAGACATGTCGAACGAGGAAATCTTCATCACCCGCTCGACCGTAGCCACCCGCGAGACAATCGAAATCGACGGCGTGACCTATCCCCTGGTAAAACTTGAAATCACCAGCTCTTCGCACCCCTTCTTCACCGGCAAGCAGAAGCTCGTCGACACAGCAGGCCGCGTAGACAAGTTCATGAGCCGCTACAGCGTTCGCAACAAAAAATAAATTCTGTCTCCGACTCCGGACAGCCAATGCGCAAGGCCGTCAGGATTTACAGACATCACAGCATAAAGCCGACCCGAACAGGTCGGCTTTATTTTTTATCAGTTTTTTTGCTTATATTTGCAAAAACTGACATTCACATGAAAGCTTATACCCTGTTTGCAGCATCGGTGATTACTCTTGCCCTCGCCGCATGCCACACAACTAACGAAAACACAGCCCTCTTCAATCCCCATCTGTCGTCTATAGCTCCGGGATATAGCGCGACATCGGTCAATACGGCCGTTTTCCGAACAAACTCAGTTGTCAGCCATGGCGATACCCAGTATGCGGCCTATTATGACCCTGAAGGATATGTCACCCTGGCTTCGCGGCCACATGACAGCGACGTCTGGACAATAGAGCGCTCTCAATATAAAGGAAAAGTGACAGATGCCCACAATGTGATATCCATCGGCATCGACGGCGACGGATATATCCACGCCGCTTTCGACCATCATGGCGACTCACTCCACTACGCCCGCAGCATTCAGCCGGGCTCGCTGACTCTCGGCTCTCTCGAGCCCATGACCGGCGAAAACGAAGCCGATGTCACTTATCCTGAGTTTCATCTCCTGCCCGACGGCACACTTATGTTCGCATATCGATCGGGCTTTTCGGGCGGAGGCAATATGGTGCTGAACCGCTATAACCCTGAGACAAAGGCATGGAGCCGCGTACACACCGTGCTCCTCGACGGCGAAGGCGACCGAAACGCCTACTGGCAGATGACAGCCGACGACCTTGGCACAATCCATCTGTCGTGGGTATGGCGCGAGTCGGGGCTCGTAGAAACCAACCACGACCTGTGCTATGCGCGCTCGCGCGACGGCGGCATATCGTGGGAACGGAGCGACGGCACCCCCTATGTGCTGCCCATAAAAGAGGCCGACGCAGAAATTGCCTGGGCTGTGCCGCAGAAATCCGAACTCATCAACCAGACATCTATGACAGCCGACAGCAAAGGCCATCCTCTGATTGCCACATACTGGCGCGAACAGAACGACTCCATACCCCAGTATCGCCTAGTGAGCCACGACGGCAAACGCTGGAACATGAGCACGGTCGGCACTCGCAAGACACCGTTCTCGCTGTCGGGCGGAGGCACAAAAATGATTCCGATAGCCCGTCCTCAGGTTGTGGCTGACGGCGACGAAATCTATTTTGTATTCCGCGATGCCGAACGTGGCAGCCGCGTGAGCCTCGCCTACCGGCCCGACGCCGAAACCGACTGGACCGTGACAGACCTCACCGATTTCTCGGTCGATGCATGGGAACCAAGCATCGACCCGGACCGCTGGGCAAAGCACAAAGAACTCGACATTTACGTGCAGGCGGCCTCCCAAGGCGACGGAGAGCGCACCACAGATGCCGCACCTCAGACCGTGCATATTCTCGAAGTTAGAAAGACTGAACAATAAGGCCTCCGAATTGGTTTTGATGTAAATGCAACACTAATCCTCTCCTTCGATTTACCATCGCATTATGGAAAACTTCTCATACTACTCCCCCACTCTATTCGAATTCGGCCGAGGTGCCGAGGAAAAAGTCGGTATGCTGACCTTCCTCACTGGAGCCTCGAAGCTGCTGATTGTCTATGGACGTAAATATGCCAAGACAAACGGCCTTATAGACCGCATTACAAATTCGCTCAACACCCTTGGCATAGAGCATGTAGAACTTGGAGGCGTAGAGCCAAATCCCACCGACACGCTCGTATATGAAGGCATCCGGCTCGCGCGCGCGAAAAAAGTCGACGGGCTTCTTGCCGTCGGCGGCGGCTCTGTCATAGACACGGCCAAGGCCATAGCCGCCGGAGTTCCATATAAAGGCGATTTCTGGGATTTCTACGAAGGCAAAGCCCAGATTGAAGAGGCGCTGCCGGTTGGCGTCGTGCTCACTATCCCCGGCGCCGGCAGCGAAGGGTCGGGCAACAGCGTAATCACCCGTTCGGCCGACAAACGCAAAATCAGCGTACGCACCGACAGCATTCTAAAACCCCGCTTCGCCATCATGAACCCAGAAATGACCGTCAGCCTCTCGGCGAAACAGACGGCAATAGGCGTCGTAGACATGATGGCGCACATTCTCGAACGCTACTTCTCAAACACCACTCGCGTAGAAGTCTCCGACCGCCTTGCCGAAGGTCTCCTTATGGCACTTATGGCCGAAGCCCCCAAAGCACTCGCCGATCCGTCCGACTATCAGGCTCGCGCAAACATAGAATGGGCCGGAACACTCGCCCACAACGGTCTTGTAGGCTGCGGACGCCAGGAAGACTGGAGCTCGCACGCCATGGAGCACGAAATCAGCGCCCTCTACCCCGAGGTGGCCCATGGAGCCGGCCTTGCGGTGGTCATGCCGGCATGGATGTCGTTTATGGCGCACCACAAACCATCGAAAGTGGCACAGCTCGGACGCCGCATTTTTGGCATCGAATCAAACGATGACCGTTCGGCAGCCATCGAGACCGTAGCCTCCCTCAAGGCATACTTTACCGCAATGCTCCGCATGCCCGCCACATTCAAGGCTCTCGGCATAGAAAATCCCGACATCGATACCCTTGTGCGCAAACTCCACGAAAACAAAGGCGAGACCCTCGGCAACTACTACAGACTCACCCCTGCCGACACGCGCCAGATCTACGAACTCATGCTCGACCCCTCGCAATCAAAACCGTCCGAGGCTTAAGACGTTAAGAAGATAAGAATAACAGCTCTTTGGGCAACACGATTCCCAAAGAGCTGTTATTTTTACTTGTTATGAACTATAATACTATAGAGGCGACGCCTTGACGGACGATTTCGGGGGCGGTGCTGTCGAGACAGTCTACGATGGTGCTGCCTTCGGTGCCGCCGTCGCCACCGTCTATGACTATGGTCACTTCAGGAGTGCCCGAATAGCGCAGGCCGAGCGCGCGAGGGTCGGCGACCTCATCGAGAGCGTCGTCGCCGTCGCCGAGCGGCACGGAGGCGCTCATCACAGGATTGCCGAGGTTTTCGGCAATGGCAAGTGCGATGGCATTGTCGGGCACTCGTACACCGACCGTCTTACGGCTTTTGAAAACCTTCGGGAGCGTACTCGAGGCCGGAAGTATAAATGTGAATGCTCCCGGCAGATTCTCTTTCATAAGCCGGAAAGCACGATTGTCTATCCGCGCATACTCAGCCGCCTGCGACAGGCCCGAGCATACAACCGAAAGCAGATTCTTATCAGGATTCATGCCTTTCAGACGGCAAAGACGCTCGACAGCCCTATTGTTGAGCGCATCGGCACCGAGGGCATAGAAAGTGTCGGTCGGATAGACAATTATCTCGCCGCGGCGCAGTGCTTCTACAGCCTCGTCGATGTGCCGTTGATTTATCGAATTCGGATAGACAGTCAGTATTTTCATGGATTCCAGTATGTTACTTTTATATTTTTCGACCCGGCATAGTCTGTGAGCAGACGGCGAGACATCGCTTCGACCTCATCGGCGCTCATTTCCGAAGCGCCATACATATTGACTGTCATAAGCAGATTACGGCTGTCGGGCAAGAGCTTCGTGCGGTCATTGTCGGACGTCGGCGTACCCACTCCGCCGACGGTATCGCGATATACCGGCAGCCCCTCTATATTAAGTTGGCCGCGGCCGATGGCCTCATATGGCTCTCCGGCGCGCCCTACACCGAGAGTGAGCCGGCCGCCCTCGATTCTATCGGCGTCGAAACCGCCTATTGAGTGCCCTGTAGCCATCGAAAGAAGGTTAATCAGGTCTATGACGGTAAGAGTGCGATATAATTCAAGCCCCTTTACGGCTCGGCGGCAAAGAGCCTCCGCGCTGGGTCGATAACGGTTAGGGTCTTTGCCGAGAGCCTTGTAGACAGCCCTGGTAGCGTCTATGGCAGGACGATGACGCACGGCCTCCATCGGCGTGGAGGCCGCAATGTCGGCTGCACAGCGGCTGATTTCGCTCCAGAGGGCATCGGACGTCGGTCCGTTCTCTATATCGGCTTCAATGCACAACACCGTCAGCGACGGCGCCGCGTCTTTTATAGCGGGTTCAAATGAAATTTCCATAACATCTGCAAAGATAATGAAACCGTTCCGCTTTTTCAAACAGACCGGTTCCACTCTATCAGAAAAAGCCGGGCGAAAGGCTTTTACGACCTTCCGCCCGGCTCGGGGGGTATTTGTCTATCGCATTGCCTATATTAGTAATTCCACTGGCAGGCTATCATTCTCAGATTCGGGCAGGCTATGGTTCGCATGTCGGTAATCATGTTGTAGCGACAGTTGATATAGGTAAGAGCCTGGTCGAAGGAAACATCGAGCATTGTAAGTTCGTTGTTGTTGCAAAGAAGGCGCTGCAGGAAGGTCTGATTGCTGAGAGTGAGCTGGGTAAGGTCGTTGTAAGAGCAGTCCACGAAAATAAGGTTGGGGCAATTCGACACTTCGAAGGAAGTCAGGTCATTGTAAGAGCAGACGATGTCGAGAAGAGCGTTGCACTCGCGGAGTCCGAGCTGTTTCATATTGTTGTCGGAGCAGATGAATGTCGAGAGAGCAGGCAGTCCGGAAACAATCATGTTTGCAATTCGGTTATCGTCCACATTGAGGTTCTGAAGACTTGTGACGCCCGAAAGGGTAAGGCCGGTCAGCTTGTTGTAGCCGCAGTAAAGGTTCTTGAGGGCTGTACAGTCGGAAATCACAAGACTTTCGAGGTGATTGCTCTGGCAGTTTACAGTTTCAAGAGTAGGCGAAGACTGCAAATCGAGCGCAGCCAGGAGATTCGAGGCAATATTGAGGTTCTTGAGCGAAGGCACATCACTGAATGAGAATTCCGCGATACGGTTATTGTTTATCGTAAGCTTGGTAAGCGATGTACAGCCGTCGAAATCAGCTTCTGAAATTCTATTACGCGAGGCGTTCACTTCCGTAAGAGCCGCATCACCTTTGGCGGTGATGCCCTGAAGCTTATTGCGCGACACGTCAACCTTGGTAAGAGCGGAGAAACCGCTGAGGTCAAGAACGCCTGCGAGGTGTTTGTCTTTCCAGTCGATTGCAGTTACATTACGGCCTACGACTGTGACACCTTCCCAGGTGGACGGGTCTTTGATGTTAGTAATCTTTAGAGCTTCGGCATTGGTAGCGGCATGTTCGGCCGGCTGTGCCAGAAAATTCTGAAGCTGTTTAAGCTCGCCCTTATTCACCTGGGCGAAAGCTGCTGCACTCCCGAGAGCAACAGCGAGGATGAATGCGATTCTTTTCATGACATATTAATAATAGTGTTCTTATCTCTTTTGTCTCTCAGATAGTTGATTTATCCGATTTGATATTACAACACGGTTACAGGAAAAAAGGTTCTGAATATTTTGATAATTTTTTTCAAAAAAAATCGCACCTCTTCCATACGGTCTTTATCGGCTATTATCCGTATCTTTGCCTCAAAAAATATGGCCGACAATTATCTCGAAAATAAAATGGAAGAGCATCGCCGCGGCCAGACAAGACCGTCGGCGAAAAGCGCAGTGCGCCGGGCCGGAGTGCTATCGCCCGGTCTTCACCTTACGTTCCCGCCAATGTGGGCCGCAATTATCGCCGATACGGCAGCCGAAGCCCAGCCATATGTATCGACTCTGAGAAATGCCGGCATCAGCGTGGCCCTGTGCTGCCGCAACGGAGGAAAAGAAGCCTCCGTCTTAGCCCAGCGACTGGGTGCGCGCCTATATCCCGACTCCAGCGAAACCGAAAATATCCTTGCCGACCTTGCAGCCAACGGACACACCCCATCCTGGACCATAAATCTGCGCGCAACACCGTGCAGCTCCCGCTCCATAAGCCCCGCTGAAACAAGCAGAGACATTCCGGCCGACATTCTTGCCCGCGAACTCCTGTTCATGCTCCACCCCGAGCACGAAAATCTACTGAAGGCTCAAAATCTGTTCGACATACAAATCTGAACAATAGAACCACCGCCGACGTTTTCAGATAAAATCATAAAAACATCATATCATGAACTTTATCTGGTTTATTCTCATCGGCCTTGTGTCAGGATTTGTTGCCGGCAAACTTATGCGAGGCGGCGGTTTCGGGCTTGTAGTCAACCTTATAGTCGGAATTATCGGCGGCGTCCTCGGCGGCTGGCTCTTCAGCCTCTTAGGCATATCCGCAGGCGGACTCATCGGAAGCCTTATCACCTCGGTGGTCGGAGCCATCGTCCTGCTATGGCTCGTCGGGCTCATAACACGAAAGTCGTAGAGACAATTTCAAGACCGGCAAATCTTGTTCGACAAGTTTTGCCGGTCGTTGTTTTTTGGTTATTTTTGCACAACGAAAAACACAAAAAACAACATTCACCCATGAATCTACGCAAAGTCTTACTGGCAGCCGCGCTATCGGTTTCTGCCATTTCCTTTATGTCGGCTCAACGCATTGCCGTGCTCAGCGACACCCATGTCACGCCGGGAAACGCAAATGAGCCTCAGCTTCGCATGGCTGTCGACGAAATCAACAAAGGCGCCTACGACTTAGTGATTATCAACGGCGACCTCGGCAACGAAGGCTCCGACATAGAGCTCCAAAACATAAAAAGCATACTCGACGAAGTCAGAGTTCCTCTTTTCGTACTTCCGGGCAACCATGAGAACAACTGGAGCCAGAGCGCTACAAAAACATTTGTAGACCTGTGGGGCAACGACCGCTTTGTTGCCGAATTCGACTCTCTTATTGTCATCGGTATCAACTGCGGCCCCTTTATGAAAATGGGCGACGGTCATATCAAGCAGGAAGACCTGCACTGGCTCAAAGCCACCCTCGATTCTCTTGTCACCCCCGGCAAGCGCGTTCTTTCGTTCAACCACTACCCTCTTCTCGACGACCTCGACAACTGCGCCGACTATCTCGAAATTCTTGAGCAATATCCCGTGATAGGTCATATCAACGGCCATTATCACACATGGCGGCGCTATAAGGCCGGAGGCGACCAAAGCGGAAGCGACATTCCGTGCGCCATGACACGTGCACTCGATATGCGCGACGGCAAATACGGCTACGCCATAATAGAAGTAGACCCGACATGGGTCCATATCTACAATAAGAACATCGGCGAAACACCCGAAGCAAAATTTGCCTTCCCCGTCAAAACCGACCACAAAAAAGCCAAGCGCCCTGAAAAACGAGAAATCACTGTTCCCGACGGATTCGCCGTCGACAAAGTATGGACCGACAGCGCCTCGATCTTCACACGCCTCGGCTTCGACCGCGACAATATATATTTCGGCAACTCAATCGGACAGGCCCGCGCACTCAACCGCGCTACCGGCCGGACCTGGAGCACGCCCACCGGCGCGAGCCTCTTCAGCCGCCCCGTAGCGCTCAAGAACCGCAAGGTCGCCTTCCCCGCCCACGACGGCATTCTCATTCTCGATGCACGCAACGGACGCACAATCGCCAGACAGACCTCGAAAGAAGGACCATACGTAGCAGACGGCACTATAACACCCGACGGAAAAGGATATATCCAGGGTGCTTACAAGCGCATCGAACGCCGCCGCCCCGACAACGGCAAGCTCGTGTGGAGCTATGACTCTATCTTCAACTATTGCCAAGCCGCGCCTGCCATCGACGGAACCGACCTCGTTTTCGGCGCCTGGGACACCAACCTTCGTGCACTCGACCTTAACACCGGCAAGCTCAAATGGGTGTGGAACAACGGCAAAAGCGCCAATATGCTCGGTCCCGGCAACGTAGTGCCTGTAATTACAGACGATAAAGTATTTGTGGTTGCGCCCGACCGATTCATGACCGCCCTCGACCGCAAAACCGGACGCCAGCTCTGGCGCGACAACAGCCATCGCTATCGCGAAAGCCTCGGACACAGCGAAGACCGAACCAGAATCTATGCAAAGACAATGGACGGCGAACTCGTGGCCGTCGATGCCACAACTCCAGACTTCAAAGAACTCTGGACAGTAGACCTCGGCATCGGCTACGAACACGCACCCTGCATCGTGCTCGAAAAAGACGGCTACATATACGCCGGCAGCCGCCGCGGTATCGTGACCATAACCCGTGCCGATGGCCCCGAACTTGTAGCCTCGCTTCCTCTCGGGGTGAGCGAAATCAACGGAATCGACCTCGACCCCGTTACCGGCGACATCTTCGTATCTCTCATCGAAGGCACAATATGGCGCATTTCTCGCAAATAAGAAACTAAACAGATTGACAATAAAATGCACCGGCGTTCCCTCGAAAGGAGGCCGGTGCATTTTCTATCATGGAATCGTGAATTTATTCCTCAGGTTCGGTCGACGATGACTTTTCGATTATCGTAGAGCCGTTATTATAGCCTTTGTACAACACTTTAATACCTTTTACATTCGGACGGTTCCAGATGCCACTTATATTGTAAGAGCCGAAGAAGTTGCCCGAAGCAGAGTCATAGCCGTCTTTCGCCTTGTAAACCACATGAATTTCAGGGTATTCATTATCGAGAGTGGTTATGTCGATATAGCAACGGAATTTTTCGAGAGTTGCGTTGGTAGGAAGAATCATACCGAGATTCAGGTACTCGCCCGAACGATATGCCTGCATGAAGCTGATTTCACCACTCTTCCAGTTATCGAGAGAATCGACAACAGCGTCGAGGGGAGCTGCGCCGGCTCCGTAGGTAAGTCCGGCGTTGATGAGGTTTACGTTTCCGCTCACACCATGCTGGATTGTGCCAACAGGGCTGTAGACAATCACGATTCTCTTGCCGACCTGCTCCTTGTTGAGAGGTTTGGTGCTTGTAAGAGTGATGACGGGAGAGTCGTTGAGTTCGCGGAACGACATTACAGAACCTGCGTCTGTGCTCGAATCAAGTGTCACAATGTCTGTGAAGTAAGCAACGGATTCGCTTCCGCCGCTGTTACAGGAGCCGAGAGAAAGCGCAGCTGCTGCAAGAACAAGATAATGTGTAAATTTCATTTTTTTGTTTTTTAATTATTAATTAAAATGTTACTTTGAGACCTATTGGAATTGTAATTAGAGTTCTGTTTTCCTGCCAGTACGAGGGCGATGTAGACCCGTTCTTAAAATAGTGCTGAACCGAGGGCTCTACATAGCATCCTACAGCCGGCGTTATGGAATACTGAAGTCCGAGACCTGCATGAACCGATATTTCCGGCTTGGACTTCAGTTCCGGCAGTTCGACAGGGAGAGGAGAATTGCTATTTACCTGAATCTTTTCCTGTGTTCCTACCGGAAAGTCTACCGTCGCACCCGCGGTTGCATAGAATGAAAATTTCGAACGGCTATATACCGTATAATCAATCTTCAAAGGAATGCCGATAAAGTTTGACTTCACTACCCGGTCCACCTTAAGAGAGGTATATCTTATATTGGCTCTCATATAGGTATAGTTCAGACCTGTCTCAAGGCTCAGCCGCGAACTCAATTTCTTTGCAACTGAAATACCGACAGTTATCGGAATATCATAGTCAATTTCGCTATAGAACGATGGCGGAGGCAGAGGAACCGGCTCAGGCGCCTGCATAATCAGGTCTGAAGGCAATTCGTAAGAGCGACTAACGTAATCACCTTCTGCCGAGGGCATTTGCGAACCGGCCGAATAGTGCGCTCCGAAACTCCAACCGCCACTGGCGATAGCCTTGCGGGGAATGTTGAAGTCAGAGGCTTGCCGGTGCTCTTTGCCGGCCGGCAATAAGATGGTATCCGTACCGGCTGCGACAGATTCTTCCGGTTTTCGAGACTCAGGAAGAGACGTATCGGCTATCGTATCAGCAACCACGCCGGCTGGTGTCTCAGCAGGCAAAACAGCAACAGCCTTACGGGGCCGCTCACTGCGCTCCTGAACGACAGAGGCAACAACAGGAGGCACAGACTCAACAACAGACCCACCTCTGCACTCTTCCGACGATACAACAGCAAGGTTGAGGCTGTCCTCGGGCAAAACACTACGGAAGCGGGCAACAAACGCACCAAGAGCAATAAGGAGAGAGAGGAGAATGAGCCCCACTTGCTTTTTACGCTCGATTATGAGTTTGCGCAACAGTGCTTTAGCGTGGAAAAGCTGTGAGGAAGATGTGTTTGGAGATATGCCGAGCATACGGCCTATTTCCTTATGCGATTTTCCTTCGAACACGGCAAGCTTGAAGACTGTCCGATAACCGTCGGGCAGCTGGTTGATAAGCTGCTCAAGCTCTTCGTAGCTTAGGATATCTTCAAGGTCGGGTATCTCGGGCACCTCGACGTCTTCGTCGAGTATGGTCATGACATCGAGATTGCTCAGATAATTCAGGCAAAGATTCTTCATGATAGTGCCCATCCAGAACTCAAGACACTCAGGCTGTCGGACTTCAGATATATGAGTGAAGATGAGCACAAAACCATCGTGAAGAATATCCTCAACGCCCTTGCCGTCGTTCACATAACGGTTGATAACCTTCATCATACGGCGGCTGTAGCGGCAATAAAGCGACTCCATCGCCTCCTTGCTGCCGGCCGAACACTGTTCTATGAGTTTTGCGTTATCCATGTGATGAACTTACATAGATAAGAGAAGCAAAAACCCGATTACTGCATGAACGCAGTCGTGTTTAACACTATTTAACGGCTTTCTGCGAATGTAGATAATACTGCAGGGCTCCCACAAACAATGCGCCTCCGGCAATATTGCCGAGGGTAGCAGGAAGGAGATTTGCCATAAACAAGGTTCCGGCATCAAGCGGCGCACCCTGCATCATGGCAAGCGGAAGAAAAAACATATTGGCAACACAGTGCTCATAACCAAGTGCCACGAATGCCATTACAGGAATCTCGCATGCCAGCAGTTTTTCGCCGAGACGGCGACCGCTGAGAGCAAGCCATACGGCCAGACACACACACCAGTTGGCACCGATACCTTTCAGAAAAATAACGCCGAAGGAGACACTTGTCTTTGCCGTAGCCATGCCGGCAAGTGCGTCGGCATAACACGACGTAGACGTCAAACCCGGAATATAGACCAGAAAATATGCGAATGCAAGAGCACCCGCAAAATTGCCGAGCCAGACAAGAATCCAGTTGCGTATTATTTCAAGACCCGACAGACGCCCCTTGATGAAGGGAGGAATAAGGAGAGCGTTGTTGCCCGTAAAAAGGTCGGCGCCAAGTATCACCACAAGCATCAGACCTATCGGAAAGACCAGACCGCTCAGAAGACGCTGCAGTCCCGGATTGGCAGCCGTAATCTCGGGAAAACCAAAACCGATGAGAAGCGACAGAGTTCCACCGAGAGCTATATACGCACCGGCGAGCGCGCTGCCGGCAAAAAGACGGCCAAGAGGACGACGGCTTTTGGCTATACCGGCCGCTTCGGCGAGTTCTACAGTTTCAGAAGGTGTACGTACTGGCATGGGCATCAGCGTTTGTTTTCACGTGCGTTTCTGCGTTCGCCCCGGATACGGCGATGCTGCCGCATGAGCTCCTGGGTGAACTTCCGCTCGGCCTGTTTCAACATCACCATCTGACGAGGCGTCAGGACTTTCTTATATTTCTCGTAATATTCCAGTTCTATATCCCCCTCTTGCTTCTTCTGGTTGTAAATAGCGTCAATGGCCGCGTCGGTTTCTTCGGGAGAAGCGTTTTCAGAAAGAGCGTTTTTTTCAAGCGCGCGTATTTCTGTTCCAAGATCCATTATGCGGTCTTCCATCTTGTCGTACAACTCGAAAAAAGCATTCTGCTGGTCTTTGGACAGATTGAGCTCTTTTATAAAATAATCGTGCTTGTAAGCCCGTATCTGAGTGACATAGCGGTTGCGGTCTTCTTCGTTAAGAGCCTGCGCCGAAACTCTGGCCGAGAATACGAATACGGCAACGACTGCACATAGAATTGAAATAGTACGATTGAGCATATTACATGGTTTATTGAGGGAGCACAATATCATCGGGTATCTCATCGGCAAAAAAATCTAAACCGGCATCAAGGCTTCCGTCTTCAACCATTTCGTCGACGACGTCCCACGAATCAATATCATCATAGACAAACTGCTCCAGAAAAGCGTCATTGTCAAGTGCTTCGGCAAGAACAGGATTGGAATCCATAGGCTGAAGCCGCCCGGTGCCGGAAAGCATTGTAAACAGTTGCAACATAAGCCATACACCGGCAAACATGGCCGCCATATAAACATATGGCCTTACAGTCTGCCATAATGTGCGGGGTGCAGACTCAGCTTCTATGTCGTCCGGGTGCTCGAGCTCGGGACGCTCAGGCAACTGTGCCGTCAGGCGTGCGGCAAACGAGTCGAAATAACCGTCGGGCACATCAAGCCCGGCCGAAGGCGTCGCAAGACCTTGCTTTCGGGCTGTTTCGAGTATATGAGGTTTATTCCGGTCCATATTAACTGTCAATTTATTATATAGATGTGACTGCGTTTCGGCCCCAAGGTTTAATCACCGTGGTCAAATCGCTCCATATACTTTTCAATTTTTTTTACGGCAAGATGGTATGAGGCTTTCAGAGCACCTACGGTAGTGCCGAGTATTTCAGAGATTTCCTCATACTTCATATCATCGAAATACTTCATATTGAACACAAGCCTCTGTTTATCAGGAAGCGTTGCCACAGCCTGACGAAGATGTGCTCCCAGAGACTCGCCATCGAGGTCGGGAGAGGCCGCAATACCTGCCGCGAGAGCGCCGTCAGGGTCATCGAGCGATACTCCGGCCCGGCGTTTCTCTTTTTCCAGAAAACTTATCGCCTCATTTATAGCTATTTTATGAAGCCATGTCGACAATTTTGCCTCTCCTCGGAAATTCTCAAGCGAATTCCAGGCCTTCATAAATGTATTCTGCAGCAAATCATCGGCATCGTCCGGATTAAGAACCATGCGTCGTATCTGCCAGTAGAGCGGACGGCTGTACTCGGCCACCATCTCACCGAAGGCGGCACGGACAGTGGCAGGGTCGCGAAGCCTTGCCGTCAGATTGTCAATTTGTTCTTTCTTCTCGTCCATCGATGTGCAAAGATACAAATTTTTCGGAATATCTGCACCAAGCGCGGACGCATGCTCTCTATTCTTTTATCTATATTGTGATAACGGCCAATGAGCTCACCATTCGAATCCGATTGTCGCACCGAAAGCATTCAGAGTACCCGACGCGCCATTTCGGCAATAATTGTTGTTCGAAGTAAGCAATTGATAGGAGACGCCTATGCTGAAAGCCTGCTTCGGATTGGCTGAGTTCACCGGAATACGAAGACCGATGGTCGGACGGAGGAAAAACTGCGCGCCATGCCCCATTGTAAAATCGGTCATCTCAAGATACTTTCCGCCGAGAAACCAGGCGGCTCCTATTTTGACATCGGCAAAGAACGACGTCGTCTTTGACGAACCGATATTGAACCTGAAATCAGAGAATACCGGCAACATCGCTTGAGTCCGGGTCGTCCGGCTGCCATAGTACCCCGGCGTTTCATAGATGGCATCATCGCCCCGCGACATTGCAACATCTATGCCGAGACCGGCCCCCATGAAAAACCACGGAGCATACTGAAACCCCTGCGATGTAGATATCCCGACAAAATTCGCCCGGTTAACACCGATTCCGGCCGTTCCCGTAAGATCGACATATCCTCGGTATGTGGCCGACCCGCTGAGAGCCGGAGATATCAGATTTGTAAGCTGGTTGGCAAGTTCATAATATTGCGCTCTGGCGCACGTGGCTGCTACAATAAATGCCACAATGAAAGATAGACGTCTGAACATGGCTGTATCCTTTTCTTATTGAAACAAAAGCCGCCCGTCATAGTTCGGGCAGAGCAATCGCATCCCCCATAATTCGTATCATATAATAATGAAAGAGAGGCTGTCGACGTGACAACCTCTCTTTCAAGAGATTATTAAGACTGCTCCGGGTTATTCTCCTCGGAGTTTATCGGCAAGATCATCGAGGACGTCCGCGCCTTTCTCCATGGCGGAGGCTGCGACGCCCTTCACCTTGTCGACAATACCGCCGGCGGCTTCTTTTGTCTGGTTGAGAGCCGAATCCGGATCCGACTTCTGCCGTTCGATAGCCTCCTGGGCTGCCGCGGCTGCCTGCGACAAACCTTCTTTGGCGTTGTTTACGGCTCCTGCGGCCTTTTCCTTTACATTCTGAGCCACCTGGGCGGCCTTTTCTTTGAGTTGTGCGGCCTGATCGGCAGCACCGTCCTCAACGGCTTCCGCCTGTTGGCCTACGGCCACCTTTGCGGCGGCGGCAGATACCTTGGCCGCTTCAGCCGACACTTTTGCGGCAACTTGAGCCGCTTTCTGATGTGTAGATTTCATATTATTATAGTTTTAGTTTCATTAGTTCAATAAGAGAAACAAACAGTATGGCTCCCCGGTTCGAACGATGTGCTTTTGGCAGATATTTTTCATAAAAAGATTTAACAGTTGTGCAGCACACGAAAAAAAGCTTAACTTTGCACAATCGATCGAATATACACATTATGAAAATAAAGAAATTACTGCCTATTGCCGCTCTTCTGAGCGCCATCGGCCTATGGGCCGCAACTCCGGGCAACGTCATCGAAGAAGTGGCCTGGATGATAGGCGACGAACCAATCTATAAATCGGAAATCGAACGCATGTATCAGGAAATGCAGAGCGAACGCGTTCCCATTGACGGCGACCCATACTGCATTATACCCGAACAGATTGCCATAGAGCGTCTGTTTCTGCACCAGGCCGACCTCGACACCATAGAAGTGCAGGAATCCATGGTGCAGATACAGCTCGACCAGCAGATGAACTATCTCATCAACAACCTCGGTTCTCGCGAGAAAGTAGAACAGTACTTCCGCAAGCCCTTCCCTGACATACGCGAGTACTATGCCGAAAATCTGCGCAACCGCTCGCGCATACAGCAGGTGCGCAGCAAACTCACCGAAGACATCAAGGTAACCCCCGGCGACGTTCGCCGATATTTCGACAAACTTCCCGCCGACAGCGTGCCTTTCATACCTCTGCAGGTAGAAGTGCAGCTTCTGACCTTGAATCCGGCGATTCCGCGCCAGGAAATCGACGATGTCAAGGCCCGTCTGCGCGACTATGCCGACCGTGTGAACCGTGGCGAAAGCGATTTTTCGACTCTTGCAATCCTCTACTCCGAAGACCCGGGCAGCGCACGCCGTGGTGGCGAAATGGGCTTCATGGGCCGTGGCCAGCTCGTGCCTGAGTTCGCAGCCGTTGCCTTCAACCTCAACGACCCCAAGAAAGTGTCTAAAATCGTTGAAACAGAATATGGCTTCCACATCATACAGCTCATCGAAAAACGCGGCGACCGTATCAACGCCCGCCATATCCTCCTCCGTCCGAAGGTAGCTGAAAAAGACCTAACCGAAGCTCTGGCACGACTCGACAGTATCCGCGTCGATGTCGTAGACCGCAATCTTCTTAAATTCGAAGACGCCGTGCGCCTTGTGTCACAGGATAAAGACACCCGCTTCAGCAACGGTGTGATGGTAAACGCCGAAAACGGTACGACCCGCTTCCAGATGTCGGAACTGCCCCAGGAAATCGCCAAGGCAATCAGCACAATGCAGCCCGGCGAGATTTCGCAGCCCTTCATCATGCGCGACCCCAAACGCGACCGCGAAATAGTAGCGATGGTCAAGCTGTCGTCACGCCTCGACTCTCACCAGGCCAACCTCGCCGACGACTATCAGACAATAAAAGACATGTACGAGAATGCCCGTCGCGAGGAGATTATCAACAAATGGCTCGAAAACAAGATTAAAGACACCTACGTGCGCATCGAAGACGGCTGGAGAGGCTGCGACTTCAAGCACAAAGGCTGGATGTCCAACTAAATTAAGAATTATGAATGATGAATTCTGAATTGACAGTTTCGTCAC